>NZ_JSBN01000099.1 GCF_000797515.1 Sphingomonas sp. Ant H11 | reverse complement strand
CGCGCTTCGAAAGCCCCTCCCCTAACCCCTCCCGTAAACGGAGGGGAATATAAAAGCGCCGCCTCGCCGAAGCCTCCGGCCGCCGCGGCGAGCGCCTCGCCGGCTGGTGGCTCCGCCTCAAAGGCTGGCGCATCCTCGCCCGCCGCGTCCGTACCCCCGCAGGCGAAGTCGATCTGATCGCCAAGAAAGGTACCCTCGTCGCCTTTGTCGAGGTCAAGCTGCGCGCCACCGCCGCCGAGCTCGATTTCGCGATCGACGAGCGCCGCCTCGCCCGCGTCGCGGCGGCGGCCGAATATCTGATGCCAAGCTATGCCGATCCGGGCGACGACATTCGCGTCGATGTCATCCTGCTCGCGCCGGGCACGCGGCCCCGCCATATCGAGAATGCCTGGATCGGGTGACTTTGGCGGCGGACGCCCCTAGAGGTCGCTCGCATCCAAACCCGTCGCCAGCGATCGGGTATCGAGACGGAGAATCTCATGTCGCTCACCGTTGCCGTCCAGATGGACCCGATCGCGCATATCAACATTGCCGGGGATTCGACCTTCGCGTTGATGCTCACCGCGCAGCAGCGCGGGCACAGGCTGTTCCACTATAATGCCGAAGACCTGAATTATGCCGATGGCCGGGTGTGGACCAAGGCTGATCCGGTCACCGTGCAGCGCGTCGTCGGCAATCATTACAGCTTCGGCGAAGCCATCAACCTCGATCTGGGCGAGGACGCCGATGTCGTGCTGATGCGGCAGGATCCGCCCTTCGACCTCGGCTATATCACCGCGACGCATCTGCTGGAACGCATCGCGCACAAGACGCTGGTGGTGAATGACCCGGCCAGCGTGCGCAACGCACCCGAAAAGGTGTTCGTGCTCGATTTCCCGCAGTTCATGCCGCCGACGCTGGTGACGCGCAGCCTTGACGAAGCGCGCGCCTTTCTCGCGCAGCACGGCGAAATCGTCATCAAGCCGCTGCATGGCAATGGCGGCAAGGCGATCTTCAAGGTCGGGCAGGATGGCGCGAACCTGTCGGCGCTGATCGAGGTGTTCAACACCATGTGGCGGGAACCGCACATGATCCAGGCGTTCCTCCCCGCCGTTGCCAAGGGCGACAAGCGCATCGTGCTGGTCGATGGAGACGTCGCGGGCGCGATCAACCGCTTACCTGGCGAAGGCGAGATCCGCTCCAACCTCGCGGTCGGCGGGTCGGCGGTGAAGACCGAACTGACCGAGAAAGAGCGCGAAATTTGCGCGGTGCTCGGGCCGGAACTCAAAAGGCGCGGGCTGCTGTTCGTCGGCATCGATGTGATCGGCGGCGAGTGGCTGACCGAAATCAACGTCACCTCCCCCACCGGCATCGTCGCGATCGAACGCTTCGACGGCACCGATGTCGCCGCCCTGATCTGGGATGCGATCGAGCGGAAAGTTGCGGCATAGCCATCGTCACCCCGGGCTTGTCCCGGGGTCCACCATGGTATCAGCCACCGGCCGGAGCGCGCGGCACGGTGGATGCCGGGACGAGCCGGCATGACGGAGTGATGCGTGACCGAATTCATCATCAACCTCACGGCGTGGGGCGGCTATTTCGGCATTTTCCTGCTGATGGTGCTGGAGAACGTGTTCCCGCCCATCCCGTCCGAAGTGATCATGGGGCTGGGCGGTATCGCGGTCGCACGCGGGCAAATGGAGATGGTTCCGCTGATCGTCGCGGGCACGGCGGGGACGGTGGTCGGCAATTATTTCTGGTACTGGATCGGCTGGCACCTCGGCTATCAGCGGCTGCGCCCGTTCGTCGATCGCTATGGCCGCTGGCTCACGCTCGATTGGGAGCACGTCCTGCAGCTCGAACGCTTTTTTCAGCGTCACGGACAATGGGTGGTGTTCGTGTTCCGCTTCATGCCCGCCTTTCGCACAATGGTGTCGCTGCCCGCGGGCATGACGCGGATGCCGCGCGCACGCTTCCTGGCCTGGACGGCGGGCGGCGCGGCGATCTGGGACACCTTTCTGGCGAGTGCAGGCTATTATCTCGGCACCAACTTCCGCGAGCTGGATGCGTTCATCGGCCCCGCGACGATGGCGACGATCGGGGCGGTCGGCGTGTTTTACGTCTGGCGTCTGCTGCGCTGGCAGCCGCGTTGCTAGGCACGCGGATGCGCGTTGCGGTACACATCCAGCAAATGCGCCGCATCGACCTGGGTATAGATTTGCGTGGAGCTGAGGCTCGCATGGCCGAGCAATTCCTGCAGCGCACGCAAATCCGCCCCGCGCCCCAGCAAATGCGTGGCGAAGCTGTGGCGAAGCGCGTGCGGCGTGGTGCAATCGGGCAAGCCGAGCCGCACGCGCGCGCGCTGCACCGCCAGCCGGACGAGGCGCGGCGATAGCGGCCCGCCCTTTGCCCCGCGAAACAGCGGCGCGTCACGCGCGGTGCCATAGGGGCTGAGTGCGACATAGGATTCGATCGCCGCCCGCACTTGCGGCAGCAGCGGCACGATCCGCGTCTTGTCGCGCTTGCCCGTCACGCTCAGCGTCGCGCCCAGCGGCAGAATTGCCCCCGTCAGCCCCAGCGCCTCGGCCACGCGCAGCCCCGCGCCATACAGCAGCAACAGCACTGCCAGATCGCGCGCACCGATCCACGGTTCGGCGGCGTCCTCCGCGACATCCTCGGCCAAAGCGACCGCCTCGTCGGGCGAAACCGGGCGCGGCACCCCCTTTTTCACGCGCGGCCCCTTCAGGCGCGGCGTCGTCCCCTCGCCCACCGCAAACGCCAGGAACCCGCGCACCGCCGACAATTCGCGCGCCGCCGAGGCATTGCCGATGCCGCCTTCGCCCCGGCGCGCGGCAAGAAAGGCGCGCAGATCGGCCGCGCTCACCTTGGCCAGCATGTCGCGCTCCACCGCCGCGCCCCAATGCGCCTGCAGAAACGTGCACAGCCGCACCGCCGTCGCCTCATACGCGCGCACGGTATGCACCGAGCGCCGCCGGTCGCGCGCGAGATGGGCGGCATAAAGGCCGGGGAGTTCGCTCATCGCTGCGGTGTAGCGCATCGAATGGGGCAGGTAAGCCCCTCGCCTTCTGCCAAGCGGCGCATGGCCCCCCTTTGCCGCACGCCCGCAACCCGCCATATGCTCCCCATGTCCCGCGCCCGCGTCCTCGTCATGAATTCCGCGCTCGGCCCGCTCGATTACCGCGTGCCGCACGGAATGCAGGTCGAGCCCGGCTCGATCGTGATCGCACCGCTCGGCCCGCGCCAGTTGGTCGGCGTGGTGTGGGAGCCGGAGCGGATGCCGTCCGATGCCGAGGTCGGCGACAATCGCTTGCGCAACCTCATCGGCGTGTTCCCCGCCGCGCCGCTAACCGCGCCTTTGCGTAGGCTGATCGAATGGACCGCCGATTATTATCTCGCGCCCCCCGCCGCCGTGGCGCGGATGGCGCTCGCCTCCAGTTCGGCGCTGGAGGGGGCGAAGACCGTCACCGAATATCGCGCGACCGGGCTGTTGCCCGACCGCGTGACGCCGCAGCGCGAGCAGGCGCTCGAACAGATCGGCACCCATCAGGGCCTGATCCGCGAACTGGCGGCGATCGGCAATGTCTCCGACGCGGTCATTCGCGGTTTGGCCAAGGTCGGCGCGCTGGAAGCGGTCGAGGTCGATATCGACAGCCCGTTCACGCTGCCCGATCCCGATTTCGCAGCGCCCGCTTTGTCACCCGACCAGCGCGCCGCCGCCGCCACGTTGGTGGCGGGCGTCACCGCGCGCGCCTTCGCGCCGACGCTGCTCGATGGCGTCACCGGCTCGGGCAAGACCGAGGTTTATTTCGAGGCGGTCGCCGCCGCGATCCGCGAGGGACGGCAGACGCTCGTGCTGCTCCCCGAAATCGCGCTGACCGAACCCTTCCTGACGCGCTTCGCCGCGCGCTTCGGGGTGAAGCCCGTCGCTTGGCACTCAGGATTGCGCCAATCGCAACGCCGCCGCGCGTGGCGCGCCATCTCCAGCGGGCAAGCGCTGGTCACCGTCGGCGCGCGCTCCTCGCTGTTCCTCCCATACGCCAATCTCGGCCTGATCGTGATCGACGAAGCGCACGAGACGAGTTTCAAGCAGGAAGAGGGCGTGCATTATCACGCCCGCGACGTGGCGGTAATGCGCGCCAAGTTCGAACAGATTCCGGTAATCCTGGCGTCCGCCACCCCCGCGATCGAAACCCGCCAGCAAGTGGCGCTCGGCCGCTATGCCGAGGTGAAATTGCCCGGCCGCTGGGGTGCCGCCGAAATGCCTGCGATCGAAGCGATCGACCTGATCGCCGAGCCGCCGGAACGCGGCCACTGGATCGCCCCCCGTCTGGTGGTGGCGATGCGTGAAACACTGGCGCGGCACGAACAATCTTTGCTGTTCCTCAACCGGCGCGGCTATGCCCCGCTGACCTTGTGCCGCACCTGCGGTCACCGCTTCCAATGCCCCAATTGCACCGCCTGGATGGTCGAGCATCGTCTGGTCCACCGCCTCGCCTGCCACCATTGCGGCCATACCGAGCCAGTCCCGACAGTTTGCCCAGAGTGCCAGAGCGAGGACAGCCTGGTCCCCGTCGGCCCCGGCGTCGAACGCATCGCCGATGAAGTAAAGGCGCTCTTCCCCGACGCGCGTACCGCCGTCATCACCTCCGACACGATCTGGTCGCCCGCCAAGGCCGCCGAATTCGTCGCGCGGATGGAGGCGCATGACATCGACATTATCGTTGGTACACAATTGGTTACCAAGGGTTATCACTTCCCCAATCTGACGCTGGTCGGCGTGATCGACGCCGATCTCGGCCTCGACGGAGGCGATCTGCGCGCGAGCGAGCGCACCTTCCAGCAAATCTGCCAGGTCGCCGGGCGCGCCGGGCGCGGTGCCAAGCCCGGCCATGTCTATATCCAGACGCACAGCCCCAAAGCGAGCGTGATGCAGGCGCTCGTCTCGGGCGATGCCGAGGCCTTTTACGCCGCCGAGACCGAGCATCGCCGCGAGGCAGGCGCGCCCCCCTTCGGCCGCTTCGCCGGGATCATCGTGTCGAGCGAAGACCAGAAGGCCGCGCTCGAAACCGCCCGGCTGATCGGCCGCAGCGCGCCGCATCATGAGGCGATGGAAGTCTACGGCCCCGCACCCGCCCCGCTGGCGATGCTGCGCGGGCGACACCGCTTCCGCTTGCTCGTCCATGCCAAGCGCGCGCTCGACGTGCAGGACATCATCCGCGACTGGCTCGGCGGACTCGACTGGCCGAGCAAGGTGCGCGTCGTCGTCGATGTTGACCCGTACAGCTTTGTATGAGGCCCCCCGTCCCTTCTGACCCGTAACGTCGCTATCGTCCTCGATTCGACGGATTTTAACCCAATGGACTGCAACGTGGCTTGACTTGCCACGCCGCGCATCTATGCCACGACGCACTGCCAGCTTTCCGTTTACGTAAATGTTACCGAGGCGGAATGACACCCAGGCCACCCTGGGCACGCAGTTCACGACCGTAAGAATACGGCGCTGGATAATAATTTCCGCCTGGTCGCGGGTGTTGGAGAGTGAAATATGTCGCTATTGATTCTTGGTGCGCTGTTAGCTGGTGCCCCCGTCGCCGCCGATACCGCCCTTGGACGGTGGAAGACCGAAACCCACAACGCCATCGTCGAGATCACACGCTGCGGCGAATCGATCTGCGGCAAGATCCTCACCTCGGATATGATCCGCAGCAATCCCGCCTTGAAAGACGCGAAGAACGCCAACGAAAAGCTGCGTTCCCGCCCGCTCCAGGGCCTGTTGATGTTGAGCGGCTTCAAGTCCGAAGCAGGCGGCGTGTGGAGCGATGGCCAAGTCTATAATGCCGAAGACGGCAAGACCTATAGCGGCAAGATCACCCCTGTCGGCACGGACCAGTTGAAGCTGCGGGGCTGCGTCTTCTTCCCGCTGTGCAAAACCCAAACCTGGACCCGCGTGCGCTAACGCCACGCCCGTTCTCTACCCCCAACGATACTCAGGAATTTTCAATGTCGTTTCGTATCAAAGCTCCGCTGCTGGGCGCGACCGCGCTCGTCTCCGCTTTCGGCTTCCAGGGCATCGCCCATGCCGATGCCTTTTACCTGGAGGCGCAGTCCGCCATTGGCGCGGGTCGCGCCTTTTCGGGTGAAGCGGCCGATCGTGGCCCCGCGTCGCTGTGGTGGAACCCGGCGGCGATCGCCGGCATCACCGATCCCAGCGCCGCGATCAGCGCCACCGCGATCCTGCCCAAGGGCGACGTGATCGACAATGGCACGCTCATCCGCCGTCCGGGCCAGTCGTTCGTGCCGGTCGGCGGCAATGGTGTGTCGCGTGATCCGATCAGCAATGGCGTGCTGCCGAGCGGCGCATTCGCCTATCCGATCACCGATCGCATCGCGGTCGGCGTCGCGGTAACCTCGCCGTTCAGCTTCACCACCGATTACGATGCGAACAGCTGGGCACGCTATAGCGCCGACAAGACCCGCCTGCGCACGATCGACATCCAGCCTTCGATCGGCGTGAAGGTGACCGATTGGCTAAACGTGGGCGGCGCGCTCAACGTTGAATATACCGATGCTTATCTCAGCAACGCGTTGCCCAACGTGCTCGCGTCGCTGCCCGATGGCAGCCAGACGCTGAAGGGTCATGGCTGGGATTTCGGCTGGACCGCAGGCGTGCAGTTGCACAACGACGTCGTCACCGTCGGCATCAGCTACAAATCGAGCATCAAGCATACGTTGACGGGAAATCTCAACGTGTCGGGGTTGGTCGGTCCGCTCGCCGGGTCCAACACGTCGCTGTCGGGCGTGCAGGCGCAGTTCAACACGCCGGGGCAGGTGATCGTCGCCGGCCGCTTCCGCGCCACCAACGCACTGACGCTCAATGCTCAGACAGTCGCCTATAACTGGAGCAAGTTCGACGCGATCCGGCTCGGTGCACCGCTCAATGTCGCGCTGCCCGAGAACTATCGCGACAGCTTCAGCGTGGCGGGCGGCTTTGATTATGCCGTCAGCCCCAAAGCGACGCTGCGCGCCGGGCTTCAGCGCACGATCACGCCGACGCAGGACGGCCTGCGCGATGCCCGCGTGCCCGATTCGGACCGTTGGACCTATGCGGCGGGCGGCAGCTATCAGTTGAACCGGCACATGACGATCGATGCCGGTGCGAATTACGTGAAGTTCGACGACGCCACGATCGACCGCGTGACCGCAGCCTATGCCGGCACCGCCGCGCAGACGCCGATCCTTACCAACGGCCTGCTGCGCAATGCCCATGCGATCGTCCTGTCGCTTGGTGGCCGCGTAACCTTCTGACGCATCCCTCCCCCTCCGCCAGCATTGCCTGGCGGAGGGGGGATCGGAGGACCGCCTTCGCCCGAAAGGACGACGCGGATTGCGGTCATTCGGTCACTTTCCTCTGTCTTATCGCGGCCTCGGCTGGCACAGAGCGCGGACATGGTCGCCGCAATCCTGTTCCACCTTTCCCGGTCGCTTTGGCAAAGGGCATGGCCCCTTTGGGCCGCCCTCCCCACGGCGCTGCTGCTGTGCTCGCTCGCGGGACCAGCCCGTGCGGACGATATCTCCGCCACCGCCCGCGGCGTCGTGCGCGTCGTCACCATCGCGATCGTCGATGACGAAGTGGTCGGCTTCGGCCATGGCAGCGGCTTCGCGGTCGCGCCCAACCGCATCGTCACCAACGCCCATGTCGTTGAACTGCTGACGCGCTATCCCGGCAATGTCGTAATTGGCATCGTGCCGTCGGAAGGCAGCAAGAGCTATCAGGGCAAAGTGATCGCGATCGACACGGTCCATGATCTCGCGCTGATCGAATTTTCCGGAACGCCGCTTCCGCCCGTGGCGCTGTATACCGGGCTGGTGTCCGAAGGCGGGATGGTCACCGCGCTCGGCTATCCCGGCAATGTCGATCTCGCGACCGCGCGCTCGGCGGTCGATTACATCCATCCACTCTCGCCGATCCGCACCGAAGGGGTGTTCTCCGGGCGTCGGCAGATGTCGGGGACCGACGTGCTGCTGCACACAGCGGGCATCGCACGCGGCAATTCGGGCGGGCCGCTGCTGGATCCGTGCGGGCGCGTGATCGGCGTCAACTCGGCGATCACGCGGGGTGAAGAGGGCGATTCGAGCTTTGGCTTCGCGATCGCCGACAGCGAACTTGCCGCCTTCCTCACCAAGGCCAAGCAACCCTTCCAGGCGGTTGGCATGCCCTGCACCAGCATCGCCGAGATCGACAAGGCCGAGCGCGAAGCGACGCACAAGCCTCCGCCGAGGCCGACACGGCCAAGCGCGACGCGGCCGGCAAAGCCGTGCTGGCGCGCGAGGCAGCGCTGACCGCCGCCCGCGACGCCGCTGACCGCCACCGCGAGAACGTCATGGCAATCGCAACCTTGATGCTGGTACTGGGCGCGATGGCCATTGGCGCAGGGGGCCTGCTCGACGCGCAAGCGATGCGGCGCAAGGCGATCTGGGCCTGGGCAATCGGTGGTCTGGTGATGGTTGGCGCAGTGGTCGTGTTCGAGCTGCGCCCAACCGGCACCGTCTCGCTTCCCGCCGCGACACCGGCGGCGGTCGTGCCGCTCGCCCCGACCGTGTCCTCCACCACGCCGCTCGGCAAATTGCAGTGCCGTTTCGTACCCGAGCGGAGCCGCGTCGTCTCCTCGTCCACCACCGACCTTACGCTCGACTGGGGCAAGGCCGGCTGCATGAACGGGCGCGTCCAATATGCCGAAAACGGCAGCAAGTGGGACCGCATCCTCGTTCCCGCCGAGGAACAGACCGTATCGATCTTGCAGTTCGACCCGGCGACGCTCAGCTATGTCACCACCCGCTATTTTCTGGGTGCGGCCGAGATGGACAGCGTGCGCAAGATCCGCAGCCAGGTGACGGTGAAGGCCTGTTCCGCCGACGAAGCAAGCCGCGCCAATCTCGCGACCCAACAATCCGCTATTCGCACCGCCCTGCCCGCCCAGCCCAATGAGAAGATCGTCTACCGCTGCACCCCAGCATCGGGTGCGGCGACCTCAGGCGGCTGACACGCGATCCACCCGGGCGGCAAAGCAGCCGGGTTTGGCATTGTGGACGTGGAGATACGCGACGCGCGGATCCGAGAAGAACCCATCGATCGCGGTGGCGAGCCCGCTGCCGTCGATCACATCCGCGTCCAGCATCATCCCGGCCGCATCGAACGCGCGCACCGACAACAGGCGAATCGCCAGTTGCTCGGGAATGCTGTTGACGAACACCGCCGCAGTCTCGGCCCCTTCGCGAACGAAAATCGCGTGGCACGAGCGATAGGGCGTGGCGACCGGCAGATGCTCGTAATTGAGCAACAGCACCGTCTCCCCGACCGCCGCATCCTCCAGCGTCACGCGGCACGGCGAACCGGGCGCAGCCTCCACCACCATGCGGATCGCTCCCTGCGCTGCCAGAGCCGCATCGCTCTGTCCGTAAAGGTGCCGAAAGGGCGCGGGGTCGATTCCCGCAATCACGAAGCCGCTCATTTCACCCGCTCCCGCGTCCGCAGCGCGACCTTGCGGTCAATCCCATAAGCATAGCCGCCCAGCGTCCCGTCGGTGCGCTGCGCGCGGTGGCACGGCACGATGATCGACACCGGATTGGCACCGCACGCCGTCCCCGCCGCGCGCACCGCCTTGGGGTTGCCAACCGCCGTCGCCAGCTCGGCATAGCTGCGCGTCTCGCCCAACGGGATCGCGCGCAGCGCCTGCCAGATCGCTTCCTGGAAAGCGGTGCCTTGCACGTCGAGCGGCAAATCGCGGTCGCGATCGGGCGATTCGACGCTTGCCACCACCTGCGCCGCCAGATCGGCCAGCGCGGCACCACCCGGCACGATCTCGGCATGCGGGAAGCGCGCGCGGAGCGCCGCCTCGCCCTCGTCAAACGAGACGCGGCACAACCCCTTGTCGGTCGCGGCCACCAGCATTGCGCCGAGACTGGTATCGGCCACGGTCCAGCGGATCGTTACCCCCGCCCCGCCGCGCTTCCACGCGCTCGGTGTCATGCCCAGCCGCTTGGCCCCGCCATCATAAAAGCGGCTCGGCGCGGAATAGCCTGCCTCGTAAATCGCCTCGGTCACGCTGGCGGTACGCGCCAGCGCGCGCGCCGCGCGCTGCGCCATCAGGCCGCGCGCATAGGCCGCCGGGGTCACCCCGGTCGCGCGCTTGAACAGACGGTGGAAATGATGCGGCGCATAGCCGACCTGCGCGGCGAGATCCTCAAGCGGCACCACTTCCTCGGCCCCCTCGATCAGCGCGACCGCGCGCGCACCGCGATCCGGTCGCGCCGACCGCGTCGGGGACACAACGCAGGCACGCCCGGAACCCCGCCGCGCGTGCCTCCTCGGGCGTGCGGTAGAAGACGATATTCTCGCGCTTCGGGTGACGCGCCGGACAGCTTGGCTTGCAATAGATGCCGGTGGTTTTCACCGCGCCGACAAAGCGCCCATCGGAATGCCGGTCGCGCGCTTCGAACGCTTTCCAGGCGGCGTCGGGATCAAGGGGGAGGGTTTCGGTCATGCGACGATATACGCATGGTCCCGATGCGCCCACATCCCGTGGCTTGCGATCAAAGCAGCGCGCTCAACCGCCATTCGCTTCGAACAGCTCCAGCGTCCGTTCCTTGGCCAGATCGGCGCTTGGCTCGTGATAATCCTTGCGGCGATCCGAATTGAAGCCGTGGCCTGCCTCATACACATAGACCGTCGCCTTGGGCCACGCCTTGGCGATCACCTTTTCGACCCCATCCATCGCGATATGGTCGTCATGGCGGCCGAAATGCAGGATGACCGGGACCTTCGGTTCCTCATCCGCCGCATCGGGGATCAAGCTGCCATAATAAGCCGAGGCGGCGGCCACATTATGCAGGCGCGTCGCCGCGAACCACGCGACCGATCCACCATAGCAATAGCCGACCACGAACACCGGCCCGCGCCCGGCCAGCGCGTCGATGCAGGTCTGCACGTCGGCAAGCGTCAGATCGAACGGGTGCAGCTCACGCGCGAGTTGCACGCTGCGGGCAAACCCCTCGCCGGTATAGTCAGCCTCGAAGCCAGGATGCTCGCGGTCGAACAGCGCGGGGGCCAGCACTTCATAACCGTCGGCGGCATATTCCTCGCACAAATCGCGGATATGGTCGGTGACGCCGAAGATCTCCTGGACCAGCACGAGCCCGCCCTTGCGTCGCCCGGTCGGCTCGGCGTGATAGACGCCGATCTCGGCACCGTCCGACATGATCTTCTTTTGCATCTGGCCGGTCATAGAATCGCTCCGCCTCACACCCCTGCGGCGCAATCGCTACCAACATTGCGACCGGCGCGAAAGCGGCGCGTCAGGCCGCGCGCACATCCGCGATCAAGCGGTTGATTTGCGTGCGGAGCCGTTCGACGCCGCCCGCCACATCCTCGGCGGTGCGGGTGACATGGTCGGCGGTGTAGCGCGAGCGTTGCGCACGGTCGCGTAGGGTCTGCATGTTGGCGGCGGCATCGGCGGTGCCATCCTCGACCTCGGCGATCGCGAGCGCGATCGCCTGCGTCATGCCGCGCTGCTGGTCGACCGCCGCCGCAACATTGGCCGAGGATTGATCCAAATCCGCCACGAGCGAATCCACCGATTCGATCGTGGCAAGGACAGTGTCGCTGGCGGTACGGACGGCGGCGAGGCGTGCCTCGATCCGGCCGGCGGCGGACTGGGTCTGGCGCGCAAGCCCCTTCACTTCGTCGGCGACGACGGCAAAGCCGCGCCCCGCCTCGCCCGCCCGCGCCGCCTCGATCGTGGCGTTGAGCGCAAGCAGATTGGTCTGCCCCGCCACCGCCGTGATCATGTCGAGCACGGTGGCGATTTCCACCACCAACGCGCCCAGCGATTCGGCGCGATCCCGCCCCTCGAGCGTGCGCGCCCGCACCGTTGCCACGCTTGCGCGCGATTCGTTGGCGGCGCGGCTGATGCGGTCGATCGCGCCGGCCAGCGCCGTTGCCGAATGTGCGATGGTGCGCGCGTTGGTCGCGCTTTGCTCGGTCAGCGCGGCAGTCGCCATCGCTTGTTCTTCGGTGGTGCCCGCCTCGCCCGCCATCGCCGCTGCCGTCTCGCGGAGCGCGGGGCCAGCCGACACCAACTGACTGACCGAAGCGCCCGCTTCCCCTTCAAACACGCGGAACAGCGCATCGAGATGCGCCGCGCGGCGGGCACGGGCGGCATCCTCGCGCCGTTCGTTCGCACTCAAGGCGTCGGCGGTGCGGCGCGCCTCTTCACTCAGGCGCCGCGCATCGGCTGAGCGTTGCCGGGCGAACGCCAGCGCGCGCGCGATTTCGCCAATCTCATCGCTGCGATCGAGCGCCGGGATAGCCACGTCGGCGCGGTCGAGCGTGATGCTGCGAGTCGCCTCCGCAATCAGGGCGAGCGGCTGCTCGACCTGGCGGGCGAGCATTCGCATCCCCCAGAAAGCGACGAGGATCGCCGCCACCGTCACCAGCGCGACCAGAATATAGACTTGGCCAAACCCGGTTTCGAGGGCGCTGCGTTCGCGCAGCGCATCCGCACGGAGATCGGCGATCAGCGTCGCGCTTGTTCCTGTCAGCGGATCGATCGCCGCGTACAACGCGCCGCTGACGAAAAAAGTCGAGCTGATCGGTGCGCCCTGCCCGCAGCAGGACCAGCAGCTTGTCGAGCGCCGCGTCGGCGTCATGCCGCGCCGAATCGACCTTCGCCACCTCATCGGCCCGGCGCGTGTCCAGGTTGTGATGGACGAAGGCGTCCCAGCTCGAAGCGATTTCTGCCCGATTGGCCTCGATCGTCGCCACTGCGCCCGAAGCCGACAGATTGCCGCTGCGTACCTTGTGCGCGGTCAACAAGGCTGTGGCGTAATTGGCGTTGACGCGTTGCAGTTCGCCGATCGGATAGAGCCGGTCCATGACCAGCGTGCGGACCCCGTGGCTGGTCGCCAGCGTCGTCCCGATCAAGGCGAGTGCGAGCATCGTCTGCATGGCCAGCAACGCCCAGACGATCCGCCGCAATTGTACGCGGATGTTGCCGCGACCTGTTTGCCAACGCAAAAACAACAGGCTCAGTCGAGCCGGAAGGACGAATAGCGAGCGGGGCAGCGCGATACGGTTCATGAATCTCGCTATGGCCGCCAAGGCGCGAACAGATGGTTAAGCCAATGTTACACTTGTGTGAAATACGAACAAAACGCTGGCCAATGCGTCGCGGACGTGGTGCGCGCTTTCGACGTCCGCCGCATGACTTGCATCGCGCCCTACCCAATGCTAACCGCCCGCCAACCCATCTGAAGGCGCATTCCCCAACGCCCTCTATTTGCATGGGGCCACCATTCGTGCCCAAGAGGACCCCAATCGCGTGGAGACATCCGGCGGTATTCAAGCAAGCTTAAGCGGACGCTATGCGACCGCGCTCTTCGAGCTTGCCCGTGACAGCAAAGCCATCGATGCGGTCGAGGCGAGCCTTGGCCGCGTTCGCGCCGCCATCGCGCAATCGAGCGAATTCGCGCAGCTGATCGGCAGCCCGGTCGTTTCGCGCGCCGACGCCGCACGCGCGGTCGCAGCGGCAGCCGAAATGATCGACGTGGACGACACCACCGCCAAATTCCTCGGCGTGCTCGCCGAGAACCGGCGGCTGTCGCAATTGCCCGCAATCATCCGCGCGTTTCGCGGCCTCGCCGCGCGGCATCGCGGCGAAACCACGGCGGAGGTGACCTCGGCACATCCGCTGACCGACGATCAGGTCGACGCGTTGAAGCTGCAATTGCGCACGCGCATCGGCACCGATGTTTCGGTCGATCTCGCGGTTGACCCCACCCTCCTCGGCGGTCTGGTTGTCCAGATCGGTTCGCAACGGATTGACTCGTCGATCCGCACCCGTCTCAATACTCTCGCGCACGCGATGAAAGGTTAAGTCATGGATATCCGCGCCGCAGAAATCTCGAAGGTCATCAAGGACCAGATCGCCAATTTCGGCACTGAAGCGCAGGTTTCGGAAACCGGCCAGGTGCTGAGCGTCGGTGACGGCATCGCCCGCATCTTCGGGCTCGACAACGTCCAGGCGGGCGAAATGGTCGAGTTCTCGAACGGCGTGCAGGGCATGGCGCTCAACCTCGAGGCCGATAACGTCGGCGTCGTGATCTTCGGCTCGGACAGCCAGATCAAGGAAGGCGATGTCGTCAAGCGCACCGGCACGATCGTCGATGTTCCCGTCGGCAAGGGCCTGTTGGGTCGCGTCGTCGATGGTCTCGGCAACCCGATCGACGGCAAGGGCCCGATCGTTTCCGACCAGCGCAGCCGCGTCGAAGTCAAGGCGCCGGGCATCATCCCGCGCCAGGGCGTCAACGAGCCGGTGCAGACCGGCCTCAAGGCAATCGATGCGCTCGTCCCCGTCGGCCGTGGCCAGCGCGAGCTGATCATCGGCGATCGCCAGACCGGCAAGTCGGCGGTCGCGATCGACACCTTCATCAACCAGAAGGCCGCGCATCAGGGCGATGACGAGAGCAAGAAGCTCTATTGCATCTATGTCGCCGTCGGCCAGAAGCGCTCGACCGTCGCGCAGCTCGTCCGCACGCTGACCGAAAACGGCGCGATGGACTATTCGATCGTCGTCGCCGCAACCGCGTCGGACCCCGCCCCGCTGCAGTTCCTCGCGCCCTACACCGGCTGCGCGATGGGCGAATATTTCCGTGACAACGGTATGCACGCCGTCATCGTCTATGACGATCTGTCGAAGCAGGCGGTTGCGTATCGCCAGATGTCGCTGCTGCTGCGTCGCCCGCCGGGCCGCGAAGCTATCCCGGCGACGTGTTCTATCTCCACTCGCGTCTCCTCGAGCGCGCGGCGAAGATGAACGACGCCAATGGCGGCGGCTCGCTGACAGCACTCCCGATCATCGAAACGCAGGCAGGCGACGTGTCGGCCTACATCCCGACCAACGTGATCTCGATCACCGACGGCCAGATCTTCCTCGAAACCGACCTGTTCTTCGCGGGCGTCCGCCCGGCGATCAACGTCGGTCTGTCGGTGTCGCGCGTCGGCTCCGCCGCCCAGACCAAGGCGATGAAGAAGGTGTCGGGCTCGATCAAGCTCGAGCTCGCCCAGTATCGCGAAATGGCCGCCTTCGCGCAGTTCGGTTCGGACCTCGATGCTTCCACGCAGAAGCTGCTCAACCGCGGCGCGCGCCTGACCGAGCTGCTGAAGCAGGCGCAGTTCTCGCCTATGCCGTTCGAAGAGCAGACCGTGTCGATCTTCGCGGGTACGCAGGGCTTCCTCGATACCGTTCCGGTCAACGCCGTCGTCCGCTATGAACAGGCGATGCTGGCGGCGATGCGCAGCGATCACGCCGATCTCCTGAAGGACATTCGCGACAAGCGCGATCTGTCGAAGGAGACGACGGAAGCGCTGAAGACCGCGCTGGGTGCGTTTTCGAAGACGTTTGCGTAAAACCCTCCCTCTCCCCACCGGGGAGAGGGCAGACGAGCGAAGCGAAGTCGGGAGAGGGGCCGAGCGGAAGCGTTGGTTTTCGCTACAGCCCCTCTCCCCGGCCAGTGATGGGGCGACCGTGCCCCGCACGGTCGCGAACCGTCCGGGGGACGGTTCGACCCGTCACTCCCCGGAGGGGAGAGGGAGGAGTAAGAAATGCGCCCTACCGAAACGCCCGAAACCCGTTCCGTCCGCCTACTCCGCGTGGGCGAGCAAGTCCGCCATACGCTCAGCGACATTCTCGCGCGCGGCGATGTGCATGACGAGACACTGGCCAAGCATCCGGTGACGATCACCGAAGTGCGCATGTCGCCCGATTTGCGCCACGCAACCGTGTTCATGAAGCCCTTGCTCGGCAAGGATGAGGAAGCGGTGCTGAAAGCGCTGCGCACCAACACCGCCTATCTCCAGCGCGAAGTCGCCGCGCGCGTTCAAATGAAATATGCCGCCAAGCTCAAATTCCTCGCCGACGAGAGCTTCGACGAAGGCAGCCACATCGATAAATTGCTGCGCGACCCGAAGGTGGCGCGGGATTTGGGCGACCCTATCGAGGATTGAGCACAAACGACGCTGGACATCGTACTCGCTTCCGGCTTTCTGCCCGTTATGGCCAAGCTCTATTTCTACTACGCCTCGATGAACGCGGGCAAATCGACCAACCTGTTGCAGGCCGATTTCAACTATCGCGAACGCGGCATGCGCACCGTGCTGCTGACCGCCGCGATCGATGATCGCTTTGCCGCGGGGACGATCACCTCGCGCATCGGCTTGGCCGCCGATGCGATCGCGTTTGAGCGCGATACCGATCTGGTCGCCGTGGTCACGCGCGAAGGCGAGGCGCCACCCGCCTGCGTATTGGTGGATGAAGCGCAATTTCTCACCGCCGCCCAGGTCGACCAGCTCGCCACGCTGGCGGATTTCCACGGCATTCCCGTGCTCGCTTATGGCCTGCGCACCGATTTCCTCGGCAATTTGTTCGAAGGTTCGGCGCGCCTGCTGGCGATTGCGGATTCGCTGATCGAGATCAAATCGGTCTGTGCGTGCGGGCGCAAGGCGACGATGAACTTGCGCGTCGGGGCCGATGGCCGCGCGGTCGCGGCGGGCGCGCAGACCGAGATTGGCGGCAACGACCTGTACATTGCGCTGTGCCGTCGCCATTTCAGCGAAGCGCTCGCCGCCGCCTGATTTCGAACGGACCCCCATGACCGACCCCAATCTGCCCTACACCATCGCGGTGTGGCTCATTCCCCTCGTCATCGCGATCGTGTTTCACGAAGTCGCGCACGGCTATGTCGCGCGCATTTTCGGCGACCACACCGCCGAGCGACTCGGCCGCCTGACGCTCAACCCGCTGCGCCATGTCGATCCGATCGGCACCGTGCTGCTGCCGATGGTGCTGGCGATCGCACACGTACCGATCTTCGGCTGGGCCAAGCCGGTGCCGGTCGATGCACGACGGATGCGCAACCCACGCCGCGACATGATGCTGGTGGCGCTGGCAGGCCCGGCGACCAATTTCGTGCTGGCGACGCTGACGGCCTTCGTGCTGGCGGGTCTGTTGCTCGTGCTGCACGGCGTTCCAGCCCCGGTGCCCCCCTTCACCCTGGCGCGCTTCGCGGTCGATAATCTCGGGAATTTCCTGCAGATCAACGTGTTTCTCGGTATCTTCAACCTGATCCCGTTGCCGCCGTTCGATGGCGGGCATGTCGTGCAGGGCCTGCTGCCGCGCGCCGCCGCGATCCACTATGCGAAGCTCGCCCGCTACGGCTTTCCGCTGCTGCTCGTGCTGCTGTTCGTCCTGCCGATGATCAGCCCGCAGACTGATATCGTGCACCGCTTCGTCGCTCCCATTGCGGGTGCCGCCACCGACTTTTTCTTCGGCATCGCCAATCTGGGCGCGGCATGACCGGGCTGCATGGCTGGCTGATCCTCGACAAGCCTTTGGGCCTTGGGTCGACCCAGGGCGTCTCGGCGGTAAAGCGCGCGCTGCGTGCCGCCGGTTATGATGCAAGCAAACGCGGCATCAAGGTCGGGCATGGCGGCACGCTGGATCCGCTGGCGACCGGCGTCCTGCCGATCGCGCTCGGCGAAGCGACCAAGCTCGCCGGGCGGATGCTCGACAGCGACAAGTGTATGACTTCACGATCGGGTTCGGCGTGGAGACCGACACGCTCGACCTCGAGGGCAAAGTCATTGCCGAGAGCGCGGTGCGCCCCACCCTCGCCCAGATCGAAGCGGTGCTACCGCGTTTCACCGGGCCGATCGAGCAGGTGCCACCCGCTTATTCCGCGCTCAAGATCGATGGTGAGCGCGCTTACGATCTGGCGCGCGCGGGGGCGGACGTGGTGCTGGCGGGACGGTCGATCATAATTCACAACCTCTTTGTCCGTCACCCCGGACGTGTTCCGGGGTCCACCCCGCAACACGTAGCGACCTTGCAGGCTGAAGAGTGGACCCCGGAACACGTCCGGGGTGACGAAGTCGAGTCCATCACCCTCACCGCCCACGTCTCCAAAGGCACCTATATCCGCAGCCTCGCGCGCGACATCGCCCGGGCGCTCGGCACGGTCGGCCATGTCACCATGCTCCGTCGCATCAAGGCCGGCCCGTTCACGCTCGACCACGCAATATCGCTGGACAAACTGGCCGATTTCGGTAATGCGCGCACCCTTGAACACAATCTCCTGCCGTTGAGGGCGGGGCTGGACGACATCCCGGCTCTATCCCTCTCCCCCGATCAGGCAGGGCTGCTCCGACAGGGGCGGGTGTTGATCGGGATCGCCGCAGATGATGGCCACTACTTCGCGATGCTGGACGAAAGTCCGGTCGCCCTGGTGGAGGTTCAGGACCGCGAGGTCCGCGTCATTCGCGGTTTCAACCTGTGACGATGTCGAAGGAAAGAACATGACGATCACTGCAGAGCGCAAGAACGCGCTCGTCAAGGAACATGGCCGCGTCGAAGGCGACACCGGCAGCCCCGAAGTCCAGATCGCGATCCTCACCGAGCGTATTCGCAACCTGACCGAGCACTTCAAGGGCCACAAGAAGGACAATCACTCGCGGCGCGGCCTGCTGATGATGGTCAACAAGCGGCGCTCGCTGCTCGACTATCTCCGCCACAAGGACGGCGCGCGATATACCGACCTCATCGCCAAACTCGGGTTGCGCAAGTAACTCGACCAGTACGGAAACGGCGCCCTCGCGGCGCCGTTTTCATATGTCCCTCTTTCGCCATTCCGCACTCCGGCGGCATGGCAGGGGAGCCACGAAAGGCTCCAAACCGCGCGGACCGGCTAGTCCGCACAGTGGCCCCGTCGGCATCCGGCCGGCGGTGTTGAAGGAAAAAAGATGTTCGATACCAAGACCGTGACCACCCAATGGGGTGGCAAGACGCTGACGCTGGAAACCGGCCGCGTCGCGCGCCAGGCCAATGGCGCCGTTATGGCAACGCTCGGCGAAACCGTGGTGCTCTGCGCCGTGACCGCCGCCAAATCGGTGAAGGAAGGCCAGGATTTCTTCCCGCTGACCGTTCACTATCAGGAAAAATATTCGGCTGCCGGCCGCATCCCCGGTGGCTTCTTCAAGCGTGAGCGCGGCGCGACCGAAAAGGAAACGCTGGTCAGCCGCCTGATCGACCGCCCGATCCGCCCGTTGTTCCCCGAAGGGTTCTACAACGAGATCAACGTGATCTGTCAGGTGCTCAGCTATGATGGCGAAAACGAGCCCGATATCCTCGCAATGGTCGCCGCCTCGGCTGCGCTGACCATTTCGGGCGTGCCCTTCATGGGCCCGATCGGCGCAGCGCGCGTCGGCTATGTCGATGGCGAATATGTGCTCAACCCGACGCTCGACCAGGTCAAGGAAGGCGATCTCGATCTCGTCGTCGCCGCGACCGGCGAAGCCGTGATGATGGTCGAATCCGAAGCCAAGGAGCTTTCGGAAGAGGTCATGCTCGGCGCCGTGCAGTTCGCGCACAAGGCGTGCCGCGAAGCCGTCAACCTCATCATCGATCTGGCCGAACAGGCTGCCAAGGATCCGTGGGAAATGGCCGCTCAGGCCGATCTCTCGGCTGCCAAGGACAAGCTCAAGAAGCTGATCGGCAAGGACATCGCCGCCGCCTATAAGGTGACCGACAAGTCCGAGCGGTCGAACCTGCTCAACGCCGCGCGCGCCAAGGCCAAGGAAGCCTTTGCCGATGCAGCGCCGCAGGACCAGATGGCCGCGCAGAAGCTCGTCAAGAAGCTCGAAGCCGAAATCGTCCGTGGCGCGATCCTGAAGGACGGCCAGCGCATCGATGGCCGCACCACCACGCAGATCCGTCCGATCGAGGCGATCGTCCACTTCCTGCCGCGCGCACACGGCTCGGCACTGTTTACGCGTGGTGAGACGCAGTCGATCTGCACCACCACGCTCGGCACCAAGGACGCCGAGCAGATGATCGACGGCCTGACCGGCCTGTCCTACGAAAACTTCATGCTGCACTATAACTTCCCGCCTTACTCGGTCGGTGAAGTTGGCCGCTTCGGCGCGCCGGGCCGTCGTGAAGTCGGCCACGGCAAGCTCGCCTGGCGCGCGCTGCACCCGGTGCTGCCGTCGAAGGACGAGTTCCCCTACACGATCCGCGTTCTGTCGGACATCACCGAGTCGAACGGCTCGTCGTCGATGGCGACGGTGTGCGGCGGTTCGCTGTCGATGATGGATGCCGGTGTGCCGCTGAAGCGCCCGGTTTCGGGCATCGCGATGGGCCTGATCCTGGAAGGCAAGAAGTTCGCGGTTCTCTCGGACATTCTCGGCGACGAGGATCATCTGGGCGACATGGACTTCAAGGTCGCAGGCACCGAAGCCGGCATCACCACGATGCAGATGGACATCAAGATCGCCGGCATCACCGAAGAGATCATGCGCAAGGCGCTGGAGCAGGCCAAGGAAGGCCGCGCGCATATCCTGGGTGAGATGAACAAGGCGCTCGCCTCGACCCGCACCGAACTCTCGGCCCATGCCCCGCGCATCGAGACGCTGCAGATCGACAAGAGCAAGATTCGTGAAGTGATCGGCACCGGCGGCAAGGTGATCCGCGAGATCGTCGCGCAGACCGGCGCCAAGGTCGACATTGACGATGAGGGCCTGATCAAGATCAGCTCGTCCGACACCGCGCAGATCGAAGCTGCGATCAAGTGGATCAAGGGCATCGTCGAGGAAGCCGAAGTCGGCAAGGTCTATGACGGCAAGGTCGTCAACCTGGTCGATTTCGGTGCGTTCGTGAACTTCATGGGTGGCAAGGACGGTCTCGTCCACGTCTCCGAAATCAAGAACGAGCGAGTCGAGAAGGTCGCGGACGTCCTCAAGGAAGGCCAGGACGTCAAGGTCAAGGTCCTCGAGATCGATCCGCGCGGCAAGGTGCGCCTGTCGATGCGCGTCGTCGACCAGGAAACCGGTGCGAGATCGAAGACACCCGCCCGGCGCGTGAACCGCGCGAAGGTGGCGATCGCGGTCCGCGCGGTCCCCGTCGTGATGGTGACGGCGGCCGTGGCCCGCGTGGCGATGGCGGTGGTCGTGGCGAAGGCCGTGGTGATCGTGGTCCGCGCCGTGATGGCGACGGTGGCCGTGGCCCGCGTCGCGATGGCGGCGGCGAGCGCGCACCCCGTGCAGAGCGTTCAGGCGGCAATGACGACGGCCCCGCGCCCGAGTTCGCGCCGGCCTTCCTGACCGGTGACCGCGACTAAAACCTCCGGCTCTTACGGAGGAAGAAGGGGCTCGGAGCGATCGGGGCCCCTATTCTTATGCGCTATCGCAGCGCCCGCCAGGCAACATAAGCGGCGGTCGCCAGCACCATCAGCGCAAAGCCGACCCGCGCGACCGCAACCCGCGTCGCCAGCACGCGACCGACCGGAATGGCAAGAGCAGATCCGATCGCCCCGCCGCCAACCAGCGCGGCGAAGACCGGCCAATTGACCAGCCCCGACGCCGCATAACTCGCACTGGTCGCAGCGCCGAACAGCACCACCGACACCAGCGAAGAGGCAGCCGCATTGGCCAGCGTCATGCCCGTCGCCGCCATCAAACCCGGCACGATCAGGAAGCCACCACCAATCCCGAAAAAGCCCGCGGCCAACCCGGTCACCGCGCCTGCGGGGGCAAGCTTCAGGGTGATGGCGGCGTTCAACCGCACACCGGCATCGCCCTCCCTTTTGCGCGGCAGCAGCATCGATCCTCCGACCAGCGCCATCGCCAGCGCGAACCAGATCAGCAATTGGCTGCCATCGATTTGCTTGGCGATATGCGCGCCGATCAGCGAGCCGGTCAGCCCGGCCCCGCCAAAGACCAGTGCGCACGGCCATTTCACCCGCCCGGCACGCGCCTGCACCAGCAGCCCGACCGCGGCATTGACCGCGACCGCCGCCGCCGATGTGCCGATCGCGACATGCGGATCGCGGATGCCGACGATATAGAGCAGCAACGGCGTTGCCAGCACCGACCCGCCACCGCCGAACACCGACAGCAACAGGCCGATCACCGCGCCACCGAGGATCGCGGCCGGATAGGAGATCATGACGCTCTCCTCCGATTACAGCGCAGCCGTCCGGTTCCACGGCAAGAGCGCCAGCAGCTTCGCCATCCCGCAAAAGCCGCTAATGCCTGCAAAGGTCAGCCCCGCACCGACAAAGGCCGACAGCGCAAAGAAGCCCGGTGCCACCAGCCAGCCCAGGCACACCCCGATCAGCACCAGCGATCCAGCGACGATCTGGACTTGGCGCATCATCTCCAACGGCGCCTTGCGGTCCGCCTCGACCGGCAAACCGGCGCGCGCCCAGCCGTCGAGGCCGCCTTCCAGAACATAGCCCTGCCCCGCCACCGGCGCCGCCAGCCGCGCGGCATTGGTGGCAGTCCGCATGCCCGAGCGGCACAGGAACACCACGTCGATCCCGGGCCGTTCGGGCAAGGCCGCTGCACTGAAGCGCGACAACGGGCACGACACCGAGCCGGCGATATGCCGCCGGGCGAATTCGTCGTCCTCGCGAATGTCGATCAGCAGCGCATGACCTTGGCGCAGGCGCGCCTCGACCGCCTCAGGCGTCAGCGGAAGCAAGGGTTTCGGCATGGGACGTCTCCACATCATCGGAACAGAAAATGGTCGCGAGCGTCGCCAGCACCTGCGCGGCCGCCGGATCGGCGATGCGATAGCGAATCGACACGCCCTCGCGCCGGGTCGCCACCAACCCATCGCTGCGCAGCACCGCGAGATGCTGCGAGAGTGCGGATTGCGACAGCCCGATCAGCGGCAGCAATTCCCCAACCGAGCGCTCGCCGCCGGTCAATTGGCACAGGATCATCAGCCGTCGTTCGTTCGCCAGCGCCCGCAGCAGCTTGGCCGCAGCGGTCGCATTCGCCTCGAATCGCGCAGGGTCGAAAGTGGTCGGGTCAGCCATAGCCTCAATATATTCATTGAATCTAATTTAGCAATATCTTATATTGCGACGAGAAGGAGCCAAAACGATGCCCCGCCCCAACCACAATCCCCATGTGCAGACCTTTTTCGACTCAGCGACCTTCACCGCGACGCATCTGGTCAGCGACCCCGCGACAGGCGTCGCCGCGATCGTGGATCCGGTGCTCGATTTCGAACCGAAGAGCGGCACGCTGTCCACGGCGTCGGCCGATGCCGTGCTGCAGGCGGTGGCGGAACAGGGGCTGGATCTGGTCTATGTGCTGGAAACGCACGCCCATGCCGATCATCTGTCGGCGGCCGACCATATCCGGCACCGCGCCGGCGCGAAGATCGCGATCGGCGCCCACATTACGGCGGTTCAGCATGTCTTTGCCGATCTGTTCGAGCTTGACGATGTTGCGCCCGATGGCAGCCAGTTCGACCTGTTGCTCAAGGAAGGCGATCATTTGCCGCTCGGGGACCTGTCGATCGGCGTGTTGCATACGCCCGGCCACACCCCCGCCTGCAGCACCTATCTGATCGGCGATGCCGCCTTTGTCGGCGACACGCTGTTCATGCCCGATTACGGCACCGCGCGCGCGATTTTCCGGGCGGCGATGCGGCGACGCTCTATCGCTCGATCGGCAAGATCCTGGCGCTGCCACCGCACACGCGGCTGTTCGTCGGCCATGATTATTTGCCCGCGACGCGCACCGATTATCGCTGGGAAACCACGGTAGCGGAGGAAACCGCCGCCAACGTCCATGTGCATGTGGGGGTGAGCGAACAGTCCTTTGTCGCTATGCGCGAGGCGCGCGATCGCACGCTGGCCGCGCCAACGCTGATCCTGCCATCGCTTCAGGTCAACATTCGCGCGGGTGCCCTGCCACCGCCCAGCCCTGGCGGCACCGTCTTCCTGAAGCTGCCGGTCACCTTCGCCGGCGGCACGCGGCCTGCCGCCGCCTAACCGCGCCCGCGTCCAGAACGGACCACCGCGAAAATCGGTTGGCTTATCGCAACGCCCGTCCTATCCCACGCCTCGTGATGGCCCCTTTCGAGGAGCCATCCAGCTTCGCGCCGGTACCGGGAATGCAGTGCGCACGCTCCGTGCAAATCTGCAGCTGTCCCTGCAACTGTAAGCGGCGAGCACGACGCGCAGGCGGAACCGGCAACGGCTCCGCAGCCACTGGGAAAGCCCGCCACCGTGGCGGACCACCTGGGAAGGCGCGCATCGCGCGATGACCCGTGAGCCAGGAGACCGACCGGCGCGGGTCGCTCTTGCCCGGCTCATGGGATTGGCCAGGCGCGAAACGCTTTTCGTCTGAGCGACGAACGTGCGGCTGGGGCCGCATCGGGGGCGGTGCCGGGCGCTTATGCGTCCGTCCGGTGGCGTGTCCCGACCGTTCGCAGCGGACGCCCCGGCCCTTGTCGCTCGACGCCCAAGGGACTCGTTTACGCCATGAAGACTTTGCTTTCCTCGGCCGCGCTCGCCGCGCTGCTGCTCCCCGCCACCGCCTTCGCTCAGGTCGCCCCCCGATCCGGTGCCCGCACAAGCGACCGACGACACTTCGTCCATCGTCGTCACTGGCATCCGCTCCACCGTCACCCCGCTGCGTGCGGATCAGATTGGCGGCTCGGTCACCGTGCTTGATGCCGATGCGCTCGGTCAACGCCAGACCCGCACCGTCTCCGACATCCTGCGCGACGTGCCCGGCGTCGCGGTCAGCCGCATCCCCGGCCAGACCCAAGTCCGCCTGCGCGGGGCCGAGGCCAACCACACGCTCGTATTGATCGACGGGATCGAAGTGTCCGACCCCTATGCCGGTGAATTCGATTTCGGCACGCTGATCGCCGACGAGGTCGCGCGCGTGGAAGTCCTGCGCGGCCAGCAAAGCGCGATCTATGGCTCCGATGCGATCGGCGGGGTAATCCAATATATCACGCTGACCGGCCGCGAAGCGCCAGGCATCAGTGCGCGGATCGAGGGTGGCTCCTTCGGCACGGTCAACACCGCCGCGCGCATTGCGGGTGTGTCGGGCACGTTCGACTATGCCCTGTCGGGAACGCTCAACACCACCGGCGGTACCCCCAACGCGCGTGGGGGAACGCGCAATCTCGGGAATGATTCGGGCGCGGTGTCGTTCAAATCGACGTGGTCGCCCGCATCCAATGCGCGCGTCACCGCCGTCGCGCGCTATGCCCGTACCCAGGCCGATTTCAACGACAGCGACAGCAACTCCGCCAGCAAGACCTTTGGCTATACGATCGACACGCCGGGCGCGCATTTCATCAACGAAGCGGTTTACGGCCTGCTGCGCGGCGAGCTCGATTTGCTCGACGGCAAGTGGACGCAGGCGCTGACCGGGCAAATCGCCGATACCACGCGCAATGGCTATGGTGCGACCGCGCGCACCTATGGCGACACGGGTCAGCGGCTTAAGGGCTCGTATGAATCGACGCTCAAGCTCAACCAGGGCGCGCTGCGCCATCAGTTTACCGTCGCGGTCGATATCGAACGCGAACGCTATCGCAATACCGATCCGACCGGCTTTGCCTTCACCGGGCGGCGGCAAGTCGACAATGTCGGCATCGTCGGACAATATGACCTGACGCTGGGCGAGCATGCGGCGTTCGGCGCGTCGCTGCGGCAGGACCTCAACAACCGCTTCCAGGACACCACCACCTATCGCGTGCAGGGCAGCTATCGCTTCGACAGCGGTACGCGGGTTCGCGCAGCGGCGGGATCGGGCGTGAAAAATCCGGGGTTTTATGAACTCTACGGCTATAGCGACGGGCGCTTCATCGGCAATCCGGGCCTGAAGCCGGAACGCTCCGAGGGCTGGGAAGCCGGGATCGAGCAGAGTTTCGTCGACGGCCATGTGCTGATCGGCGCGACCTATTTCGACAGCCGTTTGTCGGATGAGATCTACACCACCTATCCGGCACCCAATTTCGTCGCCACACCCGCCAACCGCACCACCAAATCACGCCAACACGGCGTCGAGGCGTTCCTCACGCCCGCATCGGCACCGCGTGGCGGATCGACGCGGCCTATACCTATCTCCACGCGCGCGAGAATGGCATGGAGGAAGTGCGCCGCCCGAGCCATATCGCCAGCGTCGCGCTCGGGTGGCGCGCGCCGCACGATCGCTTCGGCTTTACCGCCGTCGCGCGCTACAATGGCGATACCAGCGACGTGGCGTTTACCGATCCATCCTATGTTCCGGTCACGGTACGGCTGCACGATTATGTGCTGCTCAACCTCAATGGCGACGTGAAGCTGACCAAGCACTTCGCGCTGTTCGGCCGGATCGAGAACCTCAACAACGCGCATTATGAGGACGTGTTCAGCTTCGCCAATCCGGGCCGCGCGGTTTACGGTGGCGTCCGCGCCCGCTTCTGAGCACCAGCTCCGTCATCCGGGCACCGCCCCGGATGACGGAGCGCCATAGCAGGCCCTTGCATCACTCCATAATTCTATTATAGTAGAACTATGGAAATATATACCGCCGTCTCCGCGTTGTCCGCGCTCGCCCATGCCGGGCGGCTCAGCGTGTTCCGCATGCTGGTCCAGGCCGGTCCCGAAGGGCTCGCGGCGGGCGAGATCTCGCGGCGGCTGGACGTTCCCGCCAATAGCTTGTCGACCAATCTCCAGATTCTGTCGCACGCCCAATTGGTATCGAGTCGCCGCGATGGGCGTTCGGTCATCTATTCCGCGCGGCACGACAGCATGGCGCGCTTACTCGAATATCTCATGGAGGATTGCTGCGACGGCAATCCGGAGATTTGCGGGCAGCTCGCCGACACCGTGCTGCGCAGCCGCTGTACTAAGGAGGGACACGCATGACCGACCCGATCGCCACCGATATCATCGTCTATCACAATCCGGCCTGCGGCACGTCGCGCAACACGCTGGCGATGATCCGCAACGCAGGGATCGAGCCGCACGTCGTCGAATATCTCAAGACGCCGCCATCGCGCGCGCTGCTGGAGCAGTTGATCGACCGCGCCGGAATGCGCCCGCGCGATCTGCTGCGCGAAAAGGGCACGCCCTATGCCGAGCTTGGCCTGGACGATGAGAGCCTGAGCGACGCCGCGCTGGTCGATGCGATGATGGCGCATCCGATCCTGATCAACCGCCCGCTGGTGGTGTCGCCGCTCGGCGTGAAGCTCTGCCGCCCGTCCGAGTTGGTGCTCGATTTGCTGCCTGCGCCGCAACAAGGGGCGTTCACCAAGGAAGATGGCGAGCAAGTAATCGACGCGCACGGCCAGCGCGTCGGCTGATGCTCACCGCCGTTCTGATCTTTCTCGCGACGATTACGCTCGTCATCTGGCAACCGCGCGGGCTTGGCATTGGCTGGAGCGCGATGGGCGGTGCCATCGTCGCGTTGCTGGCAGGCGCGATCACCCTCGCCGACATCCCGGTGGTATGGAATATCGTGTGGAATGCGACGGGCGCGTTCGTCGCGATCATCCTGATCAGCTTGATCCTCGATGCCGCCGGTTTCTTCGAATGGGCGGCGTTGCACGTCGCACGCTGGGGCGGCGGCAACGGCAAAAGGCTGTTCGCGCTGGTGGTGCTGCTGGGTGCGGCGGTATCCTCGCTCTTTGCCAACGATGGCGCGGCGCTGATCCTGACGCCGATCGTGCTCGCGATGCTGCGCGCATTGGGTTACGGAACCAAGGCGACGCTGGCGTTCGTCATGGCGGCGGGCTTCATCGCCGATACCGCCAGTCTGCCGCTGGTCGTTTCCAACCTCGTCAACATCGTTTCGGCCGACTTCTTCAAGCTCGGCTTTGCGGACTATGCGCTGGTGATGGTGCCGGTCGATCTCGCCGCGATCGCCGCGACGCTCGGGGCGCTGCTGCTGTTCTTCCGTCGCGATATTCCGGCGGACTATGATGTCACCCAATTGCGCAAACCCGCAGATGCGATCCGCGACGCGGCGACCTTTCGCGCCGGGTGGGTGGTGCTGGCGATGCTGCTCGTCGGCTTCTTTCTGCTCGACCCGATCGGTGTCCCGATCAGCGCCACCGCCGCGCTCGCCGCGCTGGTGCTGATCGTCATCGCCGGGCGCGGCCATGTGATCCAAACCGGCGCGGTCATCCGCGGTGCACCGTGGCAAGTCGTGGTGTTTTCGCTCGGTATGTATCTGGTCGTGTTCGGCCTGAAGAATGCCGGACTGACCGGCTATATCGCCACCGCGCTTGATCACGCCGCGCAAGGCGGGGTGTGGGGTGCCACCTTCGGCACCGGGTTGCTCGCCGCAATCTTGTCCTCGGTTATGAACAACATGCCAACCGTATTGGTGGGGGCGTTGTCGATCGACGCCACGCACGCGACCGGCGCGGTCCGGCAGGCGATGATCTACGCCAACGTTATCGGCTGCGATCTGGGGCCCAAGATTACCCCGATCGGTTCGCTCGCCACCCTGTTGTGGCTGCACGTGCTTGGGCAAAAGGATGTGCGGATCGGCTGGGGCTATTATTTTCGGGTGGGTGTCACGCTCACCATCCCGATCCTGCTGGTGACGCTTGCGGCGCTGGCGCTGCGGTTGGGGTGATCGATCGAAAGAGCGGAGGGAGCACCACAGGGCTCCCTCCGAGGATCGTTCAGAAGTTCGCCGTGAAGCCAACCGCGAGGTTGCGACCCAGGCTGTCATAGCGCGCCGGGATCGTGTTGTTGCGCGCCAGGCTGATATTGTACGAATTCGCCAGGATCGGCGGGGCCTTGTCGAGCAGGTTGTTCGCGATCAGGCGCAGGCTGTAGCGCTTGGCAATGTTGAACGTCAGCGCGAGATCGAAGTAGCTGACCGGGGCGATATAGCCGAAGGTCTTCTGCACCCGGTCAGGCGTGCCGCCGATCGCCGGATCGCCCGAATTGTTGGCGCTGGTGAGCGACCCGACATAGCGCCAGTTGAACGAGGCGTTGAAGCCATCATCCGGCGTGACATAGGTCGCGCGCAGGGCGTGGCTCCACTTCGGCAGCAACTGGCCACAGCCATTGCCGTAATAGCCCGCGCAATTGCGCTCGGGCTGCAGCGGCGAATCCTGGCCACCGGCAAAGGTGGTCAGCGAGCCGTTGAAGCTCAGATCCATCCGGCCAACCTTGCCCAGACCCAGCGCATATTGCGACTGGAAGTCCCAACCGCGCGCGATCGAGAAATAATAATTGGTCGTGCCGGCGCGGATGAAGCCGCTGGTCGGGTTGGTGCCGGCCGCAGCATAGAGCGTGCCGTTGGCGGCGCGCACGATGCCCGAGCAGAAGAACGGATCCCCGTTCGAACGCAGGCAGCCATCGGTGTAATAGCTATCGTCATTATAGCCGAGCGAGTTGTTGATCTTGATCCGATAGCGATCGACCGAGAACACCAAGCCTTTGACGAAGCGCGGCTTCAAGATGATGCCATAGGTCTGGGTATAGGCCGTTTCGGGCGCTGCGGTGAAGCCACCCGAACGGACCGTGCATTGGTCGTTCGGGCACAGCAGCGTTGCGCTTCCATACAGCGAATCGGACAGGCCAGTCGCACGGCACACCTCCCGCGAAGCGAGCGGCGCGGTGGTGGTGATGGTCTTGCCCGGATTGGCCGGGTCAGCAATCTGACGCGGCACGGGTGCGCAGAAATCGTTCTGCGACCCACCCTGACGCGAATAGCTGATGTTGCTGGCCTGATACGCTTCCACCACGGTCGGCGCGCGCTGCGCCTTGTTGAAGGAGGCGCGGAACACGATGTCGCGAACCGGCGCGTACAACCCTTCCAGCTTCCACGTCGTGAATTTGTCGGGGTTGGAGCTGTATTTGGACAGACGCCCGGCGGCATTCACCTGAAGCTCTTCGATGAAGGGCTTGTGCTGAACCAAGGGTGCCTGAAGCTCGATATTGCCTTCCCAGACATGTTGGCGGAGGTCGGAATCCGATCCGCCATTGTCGGCCCGGAATGCCGCATTCGCGGTCGAGAACTGACGATCCTCGCGATATTCCACACCCGCCGCAAAGGCGAGACCCTGATCGGCGAAGGGGGACTTGATGCCATATTTGCCGAGGTCGCCGGTCACGTTGGCCTGCACATCGTACAGAATGCCAACGGTGGTCTGCTTCTCGGTCGCGAGACCGCTATACAGATAATTGACCAGCGCCTGGTTGCTGTTCCCCGCCTTGAACGCATCGAACGGTACGCAATTCTTGTCGGTCCCATCGACGACCGAGGCGCAGGTCGGCGTGCCATTGACGTTGACCACGTTGAGCGAGCGGTTGACGTTGGCAAATTGCGGCAGCGAGGCGGGCATGTAATCCTGCTGGTTGCGCGCGTAGACGCCGCCAACGTCATAGGTCCACGCATCGCCGATCTTGCCGCGAACACCGCCCGTCGCGCGAATGGCGCTATTGATATAGGTGTCGGTCAGATACGGCACATTGAAGCGATAGCGCACATCGATCGGCGCGAGCGTCGCGGTTCCGGCCGCAGCCCCGCAAATCGCGGATGCCTGCGACGCCGACAGGAACGGGTTGTTGCAGTTCACCTGATACGGGTCCGACCCGTAATTGGCGGCAGCAAACACGCGGGTCGGGAAGCGGTTGGTCGACTTATCGCGGAACCAGATGCCCGACCCGTAAATTTCCGCCGCGGGCGAGAGCTTCAGCGTCGCGAATCCACCGGCGTTCACCCGGGTGAAGGCGCGCTGGTACGAATAGCCATCATAGGGGTTGGCCGCATTGCCCGCACCCGCGCCATAGGGAACGAAGGTGCGCGTGCCGTCCGGATTGTTGACATAAGCCGTCCCGTTATTGGCCCCCGAGCGCGGCGAGATGTAACCGCTGACCGAATAGGACGACAACGAGCAGCTGAGCGGGCCATCGGTGCCGGTCTGCACCAATTGGCAGGCCGAGGTCGATCGCGCGTCGTACGGCACCAGATCCTGATGCTTATAATTGACGAAACCGGACACTTTCAGTTTGTCGCCAAACAGCGAAGTACCGGCGGTCAACGTCACATCGGCGCGGCCACCGTCATTGACCATCCCGGTATTGGTCGGGAAGCTCGACGCCTGCGCTTGCTGCGTGACGATGTTCGCGCGGTTCTGGTGGTTGTAGAAATTGTAATTGCCGTCGATCCGGATGCCCTTGAAATCGGGCTTGAGAACGAAGTTCACGACGCCTGCAACCGCGTCCGAGCCATAGACCGACGAGGCACCGCCGGTCAGCACGTCGACGCGATCGATCAGCGAGACCGGGATAATCCCCGCATCCTCACCATTCTGCGTACCCAAACGCTTGCCGTCGACCAGCACCAGCGTGCGCTCAAAGCCGAGGCTGCGCAGCTTGATGCGCTGGCGACCGTCTGAATCCTGGTAATTTTGCTGGCTGTCAGGCGCGATCTGCGGGAGGCGGTTCAGCACTTCTTCGATATTGGTTGGCGACTGCGCCTTGATGTCCTGCGCGGTCACCGTGGTGATCGGCGCGGCCGATGCGATGTTCGGACGCAAAATGCGCGTCCCGGTTACCAGAATATCGCCGTCTGCGGGCGTCGTATCGGCTGCATCCGGTTTCGAGACGTGATCGTCGGCGGTGGCCTGTTGCGCCATCGCAGGCGCGGCGAAAGCCAGCGCCGCGCCCAGCGCAGCAAAGGATACAGAGTGACGGAGCATCATGAAAAATTTCCCCTAATTACACATGCCGCCCGCGTTTTGCGTTACGGCACCGTGACAAGAGGTTCTATTCAAATTGGCAAACCGTCAATACCTAATTGATACCACACCAAACCTATTTTGACATTTTATGCGCCCATGTCATGATCGTACATAAAGAATGAACCGGGGTGACCATGACCAGTAGAAGATCCTTGCTCGCCATGATGGGCGTTGCCGCCGGCGCATTGCCCGCCGCCAAAGCTTTGGCCGACATAACGTCCGGCCCTGCCGCGCAAATTGTCTCCACCTGGGACTTTGGCGCGGCCGCAAACGACGCTGCTTTTGCGAAGCTGGCCAGCGGCGGATCGTTGCTCGACGCGGTCGAAGCCGGGGCGATGGTCCCTGAAGCCGACCCAAACAACCATTCGGTCGGCTATAGCGGCTATCCGGATCGTGACGGGCACGTCACGCTCGACGCGGTCATCATGGACGATACGGGCCGGGTCGGCGCGGTCGCCGCGCTCGAAGATACCATGCATGCGATTTCGGTCGCGCGCCGCGTGATGGAAAAGACCCCGCACACGCTTTTGGTCGGCGAAGGCGCGACCCGCTTCGCCAAGGATCAGGGCTTTCCTTATTGTAAATTGCTGACCCCCGAATCGGAAAAGGCGTGGCGCGAATGGCTCAAGACCGCGCATTACCAACCCGAGGCGAATAGCGAGAACCGTACCACCCGCACGCCCGGCGGCGCACTCGACCATGACACGATCGGGCTGCTCGCGCGCGACGCCAGCGGGCGGCTCGCCGGTGCCTGCACAACCTCCGGCATGGCGTTCAAGATGCGCGGCCGCGTCGGCGATTCGCCGCAGGTCGGCAGCGGCCTGTTCGTCGAAGCGGGCGTTGGCGGCGCGACGTCGACCGGATTGGGCGAGGAGGTGACGCGCATTGCGGGAACTGCCCGCGTGATCGCGTCGATGCGCGCTGGACGCTCCCCGCAGGAGGCGTGCGAGGAGGTGGTGAAGCATATTGCCAAGCTTCGCGGCGACGCCATTCGCGGCGTACAGGTCGGGTTCCTTGCGCTAGATCCGCACGGCAATGTCGGCGCGTTCTGCCTGTTGCCGGGCTTCACCTATGCCGTCACCGACATGGCAGGGCGTACTGTGGTACATAAAGGAGCGTCGCTATTCCAGGCGTGACCACAACCGGCAGAATGCTCGAAGTCTGCGTCGAAACGATTGCGGGACTGGAGGCGGCGGTTCGCGGCGGAGCGACCGGATCGAGGTGTGCGCGGCGCTGTCGGTCGGCGGGCTGACCCCGCCGGGTTCGCTGATCCGCGCGGCAGCTGCAGTGCCTCTGCCCGTGCATCTGCTGGCGCGGCCCCGCGCGGGCGGCTTTATCCATGATGCCGCCGAGCAAGCGCTGATTGCCGACGACATTCGCGCCGCCGCCGAGGCCGGGCTTGCCGGTGTCGTGATCGGCGCGAGCGCCGCCGACCGGCAGCTCGATACCGCTGCGCTCGCGCGCTGGATCGAGCATGCCCGAACGCTCGGGCAGCAACGCGGTGCGCCGCTATCGCTCACCTTGCACCGCGCGTTCGATCTGGTGCCCGATCCGCTCGCCGCGCTCGAGCAGGCGGTGGCCTTGGGGTTCGATCGCATCCTGACCTCGGGCGGGCAGCCGCGCGCGATCGACGGTGTGGCAACGCTCGCCGCCTTGCACAGGCAGGCGGCGGGGCGGATCATCATCCTCGCGGGCAGCGGCGTGACGGTCGAGACCGCGCCCGCCTTGTTGGCGACCGGCATTGCCGAACTCCACGCATCCTGCCGCGCCACGCGCGAGATCGCGCCGGATGTTCCGGAACGCCGCTTCGGCTTCATCGCGGCGCAGGACGGTGATACCGATGCCGATCGCGTCGCGGCGCTCGCGCAACTGGTGCATTTTGCAGCTTGAGTAATACCAATATAAAACCTATCCCGGTTGAGATAGCAATCGGACCAGCCATGCACGATACCATATCCACGACCGTTCCGCCCGTTTCGGGCCCGACGCTGATGTTCCAGGAAGCGGCGGAGGCCGGTGCCGCCGTCGCCCGCATGCTCGCCGCCAATGGGCCGGCCTTCGCCGCGCTCGGTGCGAAGCTGCGCGCAGCCCCGCCTGCGGTTATCGTGACCTGCGCGCGCGGATCATCCGATCACGCCGCCACCTATGGCAAATATCTGATCGAGACGCGCACCGGCATTCCGGTGGCGTCGGCCGCACCGTCGGTCGCCTCGGTCTATGCCGCGCCCGCCGTACAGGGCCATGCGCTGTGCATTGCCATCTCGCAAAGCGGGCGCAGCCCGGACTTGCTCGCCACCGTGGCCGCGCAAAAGGCGGCGGGCGCGCATGTCGTCGCCCTGGTCAACGACGCCACCTCCCCGCTCGCCGAAACCGCCGATACGGTGATCGCGCTGTCGGCCGGGGTCGAGCGGTCGGTCGCTGCGACCAAATCCTACATCGCGTCGTTAGCCGCGCTTGCCGCCTTGGTGGCGGAGTGGACCGAGGACGACACGCTGCGCCGCGCCGTAGCGGGCTTGCCCGATGCGCTGGCACGGTCCTGGGCGCTGGACTGGAGCGGCGTCGGCGCGAGCCTGCAGGAGGCGACCAACCTGTTCGTCATTGGGCGCGGGCTTGGCCTCGCGGTCGCGCAGGAAGCGGCGTTGAAGCTAAAGGAAACCTGCGGGCTTCATGCTGAAGCCTTCAGCTCGGCCGAGGTGCGCCACGGCCCGATGGCAATTGTCGGTAGCGGCTTTCCGATCGTCGCCTTCGCCACCTCCGATGTCATCGGCGATGCGTCCGCGCGGTTGCGGCGGAATTTGCCGCGCGCGGTGCGATCGTCAGTCTGGCCGACGCGCGCGCGACGGGGCGGGCACCCCGCCCGCGCTCGCCGCCAACCCCGCGATCGAGCCGATCCTGATGATCCAGAGCTTCTATCGCATGGCCGATGCGCTTTCGCGCGCGCGCGGGTACAATCCCGACGCGCCGAGTCATCTCAGCAAGGTTACCCGTACGCTATGACGTCTCATGCTTTCGTAAACGGCCATATCGTCACGCCGCGCGGAATCCTGTCCGCCGCAACGATCGACGTCGAGGCTGGTGTCATCGTCGCGATCATGGACCGGGCCACCCCCGGCGCGGTCGATCTTGACGGGGGCTGGGTGATGCCCGGCTTCATCGACACCCAGGTCAACGGCGGCGGCGGCGTGTTGTTCAACGACGAACCGACCGTCGACGGGATCGCAGCGATCGGTGCGGCGCATCGTCCCTATGGCACCACCGCCTTCCTGCCGACGCTGATCAGCGATTCGGCATTGGTCATCGGCGAGGCGCTGGAAGCGACCGACGCCGCGATCGCGGCGGGCGTACCGGGTGTCGTCGGCGTTCATATCGAAGGCCCGGTGATCAACGTCGCGCGCAAAGGGATTCACGATGCCGCGCGCTTCGTAACGCTCGACGATACGCTGATGGCGTTGCTGATGCGGCCACGTCGCGGTCGCGTTATGGTCACGATCGCGCCCGAACTGGTGCCCGCCGACCGTATCGCGGCGTTGGCACGCGCCGACGTGCTCGTCAGCCTCGGTCACAGCAACGCGACCTATGCCGAAGCGACGGCGGGGTTCGCCGCCGGTGTGACCGGGGTCACCCATTTGTTCAACGCCATGTCGCCGCTCATTCAGCGCGCGCCCGGCGCGGTTGGCGCGGCACTGGACAACCAGTCGGTCTATTGCGGGTTGATCGTCGATGGTTTCCATGTCGATGATGCCGCGCTGCGCATCGCGCTGCGCGCGCGCCCGGCGGATCGCATGATGCTGGTCACCGACGCGATGCCGTGCGTCAACACCGCCGAAACCACCTTCCTGCTGCAGGGCCGCCCGATCCATGTCGAGGGCGGTCGCTGCCTCGGGGCCGACGGCACACTGGCCGGGTCGGATCTCGACATGGCGCGCGCGGTGCGCAACACGATCACACGGCTCGGCATCGCGCCCGAGCGCGCAGCGGCGATGGCGGCGACCCATCCGGCCGCCTTCCTCGGCCTGTCGCGGGATCGCGGGGTGATCGTACCAGGCAAGCGCGCCGACTGGGTACAGCTCGACGCCGCCTTCCACCCGACCGCTACCATTGTTGGCGGAGACCTTGCGGCAACGGCGCGGTCCGAGCCCGTTCCTGCCTGACCTCTCGCGCCTGCGCGTCCCTGCCCCGTTTGAGGAGAAACCATGGCGTCGATCGTGCTGTCCGCACCGTTACAAGGCTGGGTCACTGCGCTGGACGATGTCCCCGATGCGGTGTTTGCCGGGCGGATGCTGGGCGACGGGCTGGCGATCGATCCGACGGGCGACTGCCTCTATGCGCCTTGCGCCGGGCGCATCGTCAGCGTGCAGTCGACCGGCCATGCGCTGACGATCGAAGCTGAAAACGGCGCGCAAATCCTGATCCACCTCGGCATCGATACCGTCGGGCTGGGCGGGCGCGGCTTCACCCCGCATGTGCGCGCCGGGGACCGAGTCGCTACGGGCGACGCACTGATCGACTTCGATCTCGATCTGCTGGTGCGTGAAGCCCCTGCCGTGATCACGCCGATCTTGCTCGTCGAGAGCGAGGGCTATCAGATTACCAACCGTGCGAGCGTTGGCCCGATCCTCGTCGGTGCACCGCTGATGATGGTGCACGAAGTCGCTTCGGCTGAGGGCACGACGGGCGAATCCGCCGACATCGATGCGGCCACCGAAAGCCGCATACTGCGCATCGACCTGCCCCACGGCATCCACGCCCGCCCGGCCGCCCGCATTGCCGCCTGCGCCCGCGCCTTCGGTGCCTCGATTACGATCGGCAAGGACGCGCGCACTGCATCGGCGCTCAGCCCGACCGGGCTACTTGCACTCGGCATTGGGCATGGCGACACGATCACGCTGGCCGCGCAGGGCAGCGACGGCACCGCTGCGCTCGATGCGCTGGTCGCGCTGATCTCCGGCGGCATGGACGAAGCGCCCGCGCCTGCCGCGCCGCCACCGATCGCGCCGCGTAATGCCGATGTGCCCGAAGGCGCACTTGTCGGCGTGACGGCGGCCCCCGGTCTTGCGATCGGCCCAGTGCGGCATCACCGCGCGATCGACCCCGAAGTGTTGCCGATGGGCAGCGGCGTGGCGCAAGAACAAGCCGCCTTCACCGCCGCTCATGCCGCGCTTGCGGCCGAGATGACACGTCAGGCCGCCACGGCACACGGCCCGACGCGTGCTATTTTGGAGGCCCACGCCGCGTTGCTGGACGACCCGGCCCTGATCGACGCGACTCGCGCCGGAATTGCGCGCGGCGAGAGCGCTGGCTTTGCCTGGCGCGCGGCAATCCGCCCGCAAGCCGATGCGCTGCGCGCCGGGGGCGACACGCATCTCGCCGAACGCGCCGACGATCTGCGCGATCTCGAACGCCAGTTGCTCGCGCACCTTTTGGGAGTAGCGACGAGCACGCAGCTTTACCCAGCAGGCACGATCCTGATTGCCGAAGACCTGATGCCGTCCGATCTGATCGGCTCGGCCGAGGGCCTGGCCGGCCTGTGCATCGCCAAGGGTGGTCCGACCTCGCATGTCGCGATCCTCGCTGCCTCCATGGGCTTACCTGCGCTGGTCGCGATCGGCCCCGACGTGCTGGATATCGCCGACGACACCCGCGTCATTCTCGATGCGAGCAACGGCCTGCTCCACACCGCCCCCTCCGCCACCCAGCTTGG
>NZ_JSBN01000098.1:164-38020 GCF_000797515.1 Sphingomonas sp. Ant H11 | reverse complement strand
CGGCCGCTTCGCCAAGGGCGCCCCTTCTATCTGCCGCCTTCGGCGCGCGACGAGGCGGGACGTGCCGACGCATCCTGTCCGCACCGCATCCGCCTCAGGAAGAGGGAGAGGAGGGCAGCCTGCGGGTGGCGGGTGAAGGTCTGGAGAGAGTCTCCGGCCCACCCGCCATGGAGAAACGTCATGGCTAAATCTCAACCCAGGCTGGTCCTCGACCCGGTCCAGGCGATCCCGCTCGACCGGATCGACCTGTCCCAGGCCAATGTCCGGCGCATCAAGAATGGTGTCTCGATCGAGGCGCTGGCGGACGACATCGACCGTCGCGGCCTGCTTCAGTCGCTCAACGTCCGCCCCACGCTCGACGCCGACGGTCACGCGACCGATCGGTTCGAGGCGCGGCCGGCGGTCGACGTTATGCGGCGCTGCAGCTCCTGGTGAAGCGTAAGCGGCTCGCCAAGGACGCCCCGGTGCCGTGCGTGGTGAAGGCAGCGGATGGACCGATCTCGGCCGAGGAGGACTCCTACGCTGAAAAACGCCATGCGCGAACGGCTTCATCCGCTCGACGAATTCCGGGCGATGCGGACGCTCAACGACAAGGGCGACGATGCCGAGACCATCGCCGCGGTGTTCGGCACCACCGCCGCGGTCGTGACCCAGCGGCTCAAGCTGGCTTCGGTCTCGCCCACGCTGCACGACGTCTATGCCGCCGACGGCATGACGCTGGACCAACTCATGGCTTTTGCGGTCAGCGAGGACCATGAGCGCCAGGAGCAGGTCTGGGATCTGGGCAACCATGGCTACACCATGGCGCCCAGGTTCATTCGCGATCGCCTGACCGAAGCCAGTGTTCGCGCCGCCGATCGCCGCGCGCGCTTCGTCGGTCTCGACGCCTATGTCGCAGCCGGCGGCAGCGTGATGCGCGACTTGTTCGAGGATGATGATGGCGGCTGGCTCACCGATGTCGCCCTGCTCGAACGGCTCGTCGACGAGAAGCTGAATGCCGAAGGCGAACGGGTCGGCACCGAAGGTTGGAAATGGGTCACGGTGTCGCGCGAGCTGCCCTACGGGTTCCAGCGCGGCCTGCGGGAGATCGACGGCACCCGTCCCGAACTCAGCGAAGCCGAGCAGGCCCGTGTCGACGCAATCCATGAGGAGGCTGGGGCGCTTGAGGACGAATGGCAGGATATGCCGGAGCTCCCCGAGGAGATCGAGGCCAAGATCGACGCGCTCGACACCGAACTCGCGAGCCTGGTCGAACGTCCACTGACCTACGATGCCGACGAGCTCGCCCGTGCCGGTGCGTTCGTCACCTTCGACCAGCGCGGCACCCTGTTGATTGAGCGCGGCTATGTGCGGCCAGATGACGAACCGCAGGTCGAGCAGGAGCCTGACCCGGTCACCGGCGAGGTCGCGGCGAACGATGCGGCGATCGAGCCCAGCCAGCCGGGCGAAGGCAGCAGGCCGGCACACCCCGCGCCATCGGACGACAGCGACGAGGAGTTGGTCAAGCCGCTTCCCGACCGCATCATCTGCGAGCTGACCGCGACGCGCACCGTCGCGCTTCAGGACGCCTTCGCGCAGAGTCCGTCGATCGCCTTCGCCGCGGTGCTGCACGCCATAGTCCTGTCGACCTTCTTCCTCGCTAGCCGGGAGTCCTGCCTTGGCATCTCGGTCAACCGCGCGGTGTTCGCCGCCCAGGCGCCTGGTCTCAAGGACAGCCCGGCGGCGAAGGCGATTGCCGAGCGGCACGCGCGCTGGCGTGACCGTCTGCCCAAATCCGACAAGGAGATCTGGGACGCGCTTCAGTTGCTCGACGGCTCGGAGCAGGCCGCTTTGTTCGCGCATTGCGCGGCCTATGCGGTCAACGCTTGCTGGGAGCCGGCCCCGAAATACGACAATGGCCGCACCTCAGCGCACACGATCGCACGCCGGATCGACCATGCCCATGTCCTCGCCCGCACGGTGGGACTCGACATGGTCGCGGCGGGCTGGGCACCAACTGTCGAGAATTATTTCGGCGGGATCACCAAGCCGCGCATTCTCGAAGCGGTCGCCGAGGCCAAGGGTCCGCAGACGGCGGGCCTGATCGAGCATCTGAAGAAGGACGACATGGCGCGCGAGGCCGAACGCCTCCTCGCCGATGCCGGCTGGCTGCCCGAACCGCTCCGCACGCCTGTGATCGACGATCCGGCGGACGATGCCAGCAGCCTTCCGGCCTTCCTCGCCGACGATGTCGACCAGACGGCCGATTACGCCGTCGCCGCCGAATAACGGCACCGGGCGGGGCGGTTGCGGCCGTCCCGCCTTCTTTTCCCGAACCCCATCGAGCCCGGCCCAGCGCCGGGCTTTCGCGTTTCAAGGAGATCCATCATGACCGACGAAATCCCGGCTCCGGCGTTCGACCCGGAGGATTTCATGGCCCGCTACCAAGCCTATGAGCAGCGCGCTGCTGAATTGCATCCTGCCAACAAGGCCGTGCTGCTCGCAGCGCTCGGTGACGCCGGCATCAGCTGCGTCACCGTCAGTTTCAATGGCTATGGCGATAGCGGCCAGATCGACAATATCGAGGTGAAAGCCGGCGACGCCGATGCCGAACTGCCGGCGACATGCGTCGAGGTCGCTTCGACCGAATTCGGCTCGGAGGAAATCACGCGCCTGAGTCAGCCGCTCGCCAACGCCATCGAGAGCTTCTGCTTCGCCCTGCTCGAGGAGAAGCATGCCGGATGGGAGAATAATGAGGGTGCTTATGGCGAATTCATCTACGACGTGTCTGCGGGCACCATCGTCTTCGATTTCAACTATCGGATCGAGACGTGTGAAAACCACAGCTACGACATTTGAGGAGGCACGCGATGGGACATTGTTATCATCACGCGCTTTCCTCGGTGCGCAAATGGGGCGGCGAACCCGAGGATTATCTGCCGCTCCACCAGTGGTTCGACGAGCCGTCGAAGCTGATCACCGCCGACTTTCGGCACCGGGCACTTCGCCATCACGCCGAGGGCGTCTTCATGCTCGAACGCTTCTTCGGCGCGACGATCACCGTGTCGACCGGCCGTATCGTCCCGGTCCGTCTGATCGGCGAACAGCATGTGATCGAGGATCTTGGCGTCGTGCCGAGCTTCGCCGACTGGGTGCGGTGCATCCGGCCCGAGCCCTGGATGGGCCGTGCCCAGCCGATTCACAAGCTGGTCGATCCTTTTGCGATCGCCGCCTGATCTCACCTCCCATAGTTCAAACTCGAAAGCCCGGCCCCGTGCTGGGCTTTCCGTCTTTCGAATTGTATGAAATCGTCACGTCGCCGTTCAACAGGTCCGGACTCAAAGACCTTTTGCGACAACGTCGCGTCAGGAAGACAAGATGGACGACGACTTGCTCGATGCGCTGAACCTTCTGCTCACCCGCGACGATGACGGACGATTGTTCGATTGCGAAGCGGACGAGGGCGGATACCGATCCCAGGAGTTGGAAGACGCGCTCAAGACCATCCGCGCTGCTCTCGGCAAGTCCTGACCGGAATGAATTCCTGATCGGTTTCCACACCTATCTTGGCTGAAGGCATGCCGCCGATCACGACGGCGGGTTGTCATGCTGGTCCCGCAAAGCATAAGCGCCTGTGCGGCGGAAGCCGCATGGGCCGGGCGTTAAGACCACACTTGAGACATGGGCCGACCCCTTTGGCCGCAAGCGGTTTGGACATGCGCGTCGGTCGCCCGGCGGCATTCATATGCTTGGAGCCACAGGACCGACGGGATGGTGCGCAGTCGGCGCTGCGCCCGTTTCCCCCCTGGTCATCGTGCGACCGCGGCAATTCTCGCCGACCATATCGCGCATAGAGCGTTGGCAGCACGAACAGCGTCAGCAGAGTCGCCGAGATCAGTCCGCCGATCACCACTGTCGCCAGCGGCTTCTGAACTTCGCGCCGGCCCCATGGCCAAGCGCCATCGGCACGAAGCCGAGCGACGCTACAAGTGCCGTCATCGCGACGGGCCGGAGCCGGGCCAGGGCGCCGTCACGGCTCGCCGTCACTCGATCCACGCCGTTGCGCATCAAATCCTGGATCGAAGTCACCATGACCAGCCCGTTGAGGACCGCGATGCCGGATAAGGCGATGAAGCCCACGGCGGCCGAGATCGAGAAGGGCATGCCGCGCAGCACGAGCGCCAGGACGCCGCCGACCAGCGCCAGCGGAACGCCGGTGAACACGATCGCGGCATCGCGCGCCGAGCCGAGCGCGCCGTAGAGCAGCAGCAGGATCAACGCGAAACAGCCCGGCACGACCAGCGCGAGCCGCGCGCGCGCCGATGCGAGATTCTCGAACTGGCCGCCCCATTCGAGATAGATGCCCGCCGGCAACCGCACGTCACGCGCAATCGCCGCCTGCGCTTCCGCCACCACGCTCGCGACGTCGCGACCGCGCACGTTGGCCTGGACGACGACCCGCCGCTTGCCGTTTTCGCGGCTGATCTGATTGGGGCCGTCGTCGATGCGGATATCGGCGACGCTTGCCAACGGCACCGATGCGCCGGAGGGCGTCGGCACGGGCACCTGCCCCAGTCTCTCGAAATTGGCGCGATCGACGTCGGACAGGCGGATGACCACGGGGAAGTGGCGATCGCCCTCGAAGATGACGCCGGCCTCGCGACCGCCGACCGTCGCGGCAATGGCCGCCTGAACGTCCTTCGCGGTGACGCCGAGGCGGGCGGCCGCATCGCGGTTGAAGGCGATATCGAGCATCGGCAGGCCTTCGGTCTGCTCGACCTTCACGTCCTCGGCGCCTTTGGCCCGGCGCAGCACGGCGGCGACCTTGTCGGCGACATCGTTCATCTGGCCGAAGTCATCGCCGAACACCTTGACCGCGACATCGCTGCGGACGCCGGCAATCAACTCGTTGAAGCGCATCTGGATCGGCTGCGTCACCTCGTAGGAATGGCCCGGAACGCCGGCGAGCCGTTTCTCGATACGCTCGACCACGTCTGCCTTTGCCTCGCTCGGATCGGGCCATTGATCGCGGGGCTTGAGCATGACGAAGGTGTCGGTCGCATTCGGCGGCATCGGATCCGACGCCAGCTCGGCCGTTCCGGTCCGCGAGAACACCGTCTTGATCTCGGGCATTCCGGCGAGGGCCTTCTCGATCTGGAACTGCATCTTCTGGCTCTGCTCGACCGACGTGCCCGGCACGCGAAAAGCGGACACGAGAACATTGCCCTCGTCGAGCTGGGGCAGGAACTCCTGGCCCAGCGTCAGATAGCCGCCGGCCGCAAGCGCGAGCGATGCCACGGCGACGCCAATCGTGAGCTTGGGGCGGCTGAGCGCATGGTCGAGGCCCGGTTCGTAGCGCCGGCGCAGCCATCCGACGATCCGCCCTTCCTTCTCCTCCACCGGTTTGCTCAGCCAGACGGCGATCGCCGCCGGCACGAAGGTCAACGAGAGGATGAAGGCGAATAGCAGCGCCATGATGACGGTCAGCGCCATCGGCTCGAACGTCTTCCCCTCCACGCCCTGGAGAGTCAGCAGCGGCACATAGACGATGATGATGATCGCCTGCCCATAGACCGAGGGACGGATCATCTCGCGCGCGGCCTGGGCGATCACGGACAGGCGCTCGCCGAGGTCGAGTTGCCGACCATGGCGGTGCTGTCGCTCGGCGAGGCGGCGAAGTGCATTCTCGACTATGATGACGGCGCCGTCGACGATCAGACCAAAGTCCAATGCGCCGAGGCTCATTAGGTTCGCGGAGACGCCGACGCGGAGCATGCCGAAGCTGGTCAGCAACATCGTGACCGGGATGACCGCTGCCGCGATCAGCGCCGCGCGAAAATTGCCGAGCAGCAGGAACAGGACGACAATGACCAGCACCGCGCCTTCGCCCAGGTTGCGGGCGACGGTCGAGATGGTCGAGTTCACCAGTGCGGTGCGATCCAGCACGGGCTCGATCACGACATCAGGCGGCAGCGACGGGCCGATCTTGCGCAGCCGTTCGCCCACGCCGGTCGAAACGGTGCGGCTGTTCTCGCCGATCCGCATCACGGCGGTGCCGGTCACCACCTCGCGGCCATTTTCCGATGCCGAGCCGAGGCGAATGCCCTGGCCGAGACGGACCTCGGCGACCTGCCCAAGCAGGATCGGCACGCCGTCGCGGGTGGCGATCACGGTGTTGCGAAGCTGGGGGATGCTGCGGATGCGGGCGTCGGCACGCACCGCCAACCCCTCGCCATTGCGATCGACCACGCCAGCCCCGATCGCGCTGTTATTCGCTTCCAGCGCCTCGCCAAGTTCGGCCAGGCTGAGCTTGAGCGCGGCGAGTTTCTGGACGTCGGGCACGACAAGATATTCCTTGTCGAAGCCGCCGAGTAAGTCGACGCCGGCGACACCCGCGACCGACTTCACCTGCGGTGCGACAATCCATTCCTGGACGCTGTGGAGGTAGGTCGCCCGGTCGGCCTCGCTGACGAGGCGGTCCCCTTCGGGCGTTATATAGCTGCCATCGGGCTGGATGCCGGGTTCGCCGGGCTTGTGCCGCTCATGGCCACGCTCCTGATAGTGGAGCGTCCACATGTAGATGTCGCCCAGACCCGTCGCGATCGCGCCCATTTCGGGCGTGACCCCGGCCGGCAGCGCCTCCTTCAGGTCGTTGAGCCGCTCGGCCACCTGGGCCCGCGCGAAAAAGATGTCGGTCGTATCGGAAAAGACCGCCGTGACCTGAGCGAAGCCATTGCGGCTCAGCGACCGCGTGCTCTCCAGGCCCTTGATGCCGGCAAGCGCGGTCTCGACGGGAAATGTGACCTGCTTCTCGATCAGCTCGGGCGCAAGCGCCGGCGCCCGCACATTGATCTGCACCTGATTGTTGGTGACGTCCGGCACCGCGTCGATCGGAAGTTGCCTGAGCGACGCAATCCCGATGATGGCAGCAACGACGGTGAGCAGCAGGACAAGCCAGCGCCGCGCGACCGCAAGGGTGACGATACGTTCGATCACGGCTCAGTCCTCGTCCCCGCCCGCACTCTTGCCGAGTTCGGATTTGAGGGTGAAGCTGTTGGCCGACGCAACCTGTTCGCGCCCGGTCAGGGCCGAGACCACGACGATCGTGTCGCCCGACTGGGCGCCGAGCGTCACCGGCGTTGCCCTGAAGCCGTCCTCGGTCCGGACGAACACGACGGATTTGCCGTCAATCGTCTGGATCGCCGTCAGCGGCACGCGGATGCTGGTGTCGCCGTTGCCGGCGAGCTGGATCGCGGCGGTCACGGATTCGCCGACCCGCCACTCACCGGCTCGATTGTCGATGGTCGCCACGACGGGAACGAGCCGCGTCTGCGGGTCGAGCGCGGGCGAGACGAAGGTGACGCGGGCCTGCGCCGTCCGCCCCGGTGCCGTCACCGCGATAGCCGCGCCCGGTCGCACCCGGCTTGCGTCCGTCGGTGACAGCGACAGCGAGAGGGAAACGGTCGACAGATTGGCGACGCGGAACAGTTCGGCATCGGCCGCCACGGTCTGGCCGAGCATGGCGTTCCGGCCAATGACCTGGCCGGAGATCGGCGCGACGATGCCGACGCGGTTGAGTGATCCACCGCCGCCGCCGGTGGCGGCCAATTGCTGGCGCGCGAGGCGAAGCGCGATACTCGCTTCCGTCGCCGCGGTGCGCGCCGCAATCAGATCCTGCTCGGGCGACACGCGCTCGGCATAGAGGCGCTGCTCGCGGGCATAATTCGACTGCGCGAGCGCGAGACGTGCGCGCGCCGCCTCGACCTCGCCCTTAAGCGAGGCTGCCTCGCGGCTCTCGATCACCGCCAGCGTCTCGCCGCGCCGGACGGCCTCGCCAAGATTGCGGTTGAGCGCCACCACCCGCCCGGCAATCGCGGCGGACACGATTTGCGTACCTTGCGGGCTGCCCTCGACGGTTGCCGGCAACTCGATCGCGCCGCCATTCCCGCCGACGGTCGGATGCACGATCTCGATTCCGGCCGTTCTGATCTGGTCGGCCGACAGCTTGACTGTATCTGCCTTCTTGCCGCTCTCGCCCTTGGCTTCCCCGGCCGCCTCGGTCTTTTCGCCGCTATCCTCCTTAGCGGCATGCCCGCCACATCCGGTGAGCAGCACGGCGAGGAGGAGCGGCGGGACCGCCCGGAAACGGGATGACGTCATCGGATCAGTCCTTGCGTGCGGAAGCGGTCAGGCGGTCGAGCTGGGCCTGGGCGTTGTGGAAAGCGGCAAGTGCGTCGATCGCGCCCGATCGGGTTTCGGCCAGCGTGCGTTCCGCCTCGAGCAGATCGAGCTGGCCGAACTTGCCTTCGCGATAGCCGATCCGGGCAATGCGCGCCGCCTCCTGCGCTGCGGCGAGGGAAGGCCCGGCGGCGGTTCTAGCGGCCGCTGCGGCGTTGGCGACATCGGCCTGCGCTTGCCCGATTGCCTGTTCATTTTCGAGTTCGGCAGCGCGGCGGAGCGCCGCAACTCTGTCGCGTTCGGCGCTTGCCTGCGCGACCGAAGACGCACCGCTGTTGAAGAACGGCAGCGGTACGGACACGCCAAACACCGCCGCCACGTCATTGTTGATCGGCAGGCGCCGGATTCCGGCGCTCAACGTCACATCGGGAAGGCGTTGCGAGCGTGCGAGGCGAAGTTGCGCCTCTGCCGCTTTTTCGTCGGCCCGCGCGGTCGCAACGGTGAGATTGCTGTTCGCATCGCGGCGGGCCGGCCCATAGCCGTCGACCCGGTCGAACCAGGACTGGTCGAGCGCGCCCGTCACGGGCCGGCCAATCCGGCGGCCGAGATTTACCCGTGCCAGGTCAGCCAGACGGACAGCGCGGTCCACCGCCGCGTCGGCGCTGATCCGCAGCACTTCGGCGCGCTGCTCCTCAAGCGGCGACGCGCGACCAGCCACAACCCGAACATGGGCCGCGCGAAGCGCCTCTGCCGCGATCGCCGCCTGGTCCCGTGCTGTCGACAGACGCCGATCGGCGGCGACGGCTTCCACATAGGCTTGCGTTACGGCCAGCCGGAGGTCCGCGCCGGCCGCGACGCGCTCGATCTGCGCGCGATTGCCCTGGGCATCGGCAACCGCGATCCGGGCCGATCGCTTGCCGCCCAATTCGACCGGTACGCCGAGCGAGACGGTCTGCTTGGGCGCTTCGATGTCGTTATAGCGCGCGAACCACCGACATTCTCGATGTCGCGCTCAGCGACGGGTTTGGCCGAAGACCGGCGACACGGCGGGCCGCGCCCGCGGCACGCACGCCGGCATCGGCAGCGTCGATATTGGGCGAGGCCGAACCAGCGAGGTCGAGAGCGTCCGCGAGCGTCAGGACGGGGGCGTTCGCGGGTGCGGCCGTCTGGGCACGGGCAGCCGGGGCGCCGAATGCGGCGGCGAGGACGACCGCGACGAGCGCGCAAGCCAAGGGGTTCGAGCGTGATGGCATGGGACCTGGGACTTAGAGGGTGGGACTGAGTTCGCCCCGCGCATTGCGGACGATCTCATAGGCAGAATGGAGAAACAGGAGGGCAATCACGCCGGCGACCAAAAGGTCGGGCCATGCGCTGCCGGTCCAGGCGACAAGCCCGGCCGCGACGATCACGGCGATGTTCGCAACGGCGTCGTTGCGGCTGAACAGCCAGATGGCTTTCACATTGGCGTCGCCTTCGCGGAAACGGGCGAGAACCAAAGCCGCGGTGACGTTGACGGCAAGTGCCACCACACCGATCCCGCCCATCAGCTCCGCTTCCGGCACGGTCGCATGCAGCGCCCGCCAGATTGCGAAGCCGATGACGCCCAGGCCCAGGCCGCCCAGGAAAAGCCCCTGGGTGAGTGCGACCCCGGCGCGGGCGCGGGCAGACCATGCGAGCGCCATCAGACCCAACAGGCTGATCGAGCCATCTCCGAGGAAGTCGAGCGAATCCGCCTTCAGGGCCTGGCTGTCGGCGATGAAGCCGCCGACCAGCTCGCACAGGCCGAAGGCGAGGTTGAGGACGACGACGATGGTGAGCGCGCTTCGATAGGCAGGGTCGTGCTGCGCGCGTTTCTCGTCGCCATGACAGGCGCAGGAGCTGGAAGCGGATTCGGTCATCGGCCTTCCCTACAATCTCTAGTCACTGTAGGAGCAAGCAAAATGCGAGCAGTTCGCGATAGTCAGGAAAGAGGACGGCATGAAGATCGGAGAGCTGTCGCGCGCGACCGCCACCAAGGTGACGACGATCCGCTTCTATGAGGAGATCGGGTTGCTCGACCGGCCGGTGCGGACCGAGTCCAATCGGCGCACCTATGCGCTTCGCGATGTCGATCGGCTCAACTTCGTTCGCAACGGCCGCAGGTTGGGCTTCTCGATCGAGGAGATCCGCTCGCTCATTGCGCTCGCGAGCGAGCCTGGGCGCGATTGCGGGGAAGCCATGGCAATCGCCTCTCGCCACCTCGCCGCAGTCGAGGAACGATTGGGACAGCTCGCAGCCCTTCGCGACGAACTGGCGGCGATGAGCCGGAATTGCGATCGCCAGCGGATCGCCGATTGCCGCGTCATCCAGGCGATTGCCCGGCCGGCCGCCTAGCAAACATGCCATCTCTCGCGAAAAGGCTTGATCCTCCAGCGGCTGGAGGAAGTAGGCGCCGACCGAGCGCTGCGATTATAGACAGCGACCAACCGAGTAATGTGGTGAAGCGCAATTCGGACGTCTCGACGGTGCAGCGACGATCGATACTCGCCGGCCTTCTGTCCGGCAGTGGCTTGGCGATGGCTGCCACGCCGTCCCGCTTGCTCGCCATGATGGCGCGTCGGGGCGGATTGTGGAGCGGGCTCCCTTCCGATGCCGATTGGGACAGCTTCGAAATGGCAACCGGCGATACGCTGGTGGTGCGCGCGGACGTTGGCGGAATTTCGGTCACGGCTGTTCTCGACAGCGGCAGCGCCGCTTCGATCATCAGCGCTTCGCTCGCGAGGCGACTGGGACTGGACGGTGCCGAGAAGCGCACGATTCGCGGATTGGGCGGACGAGCCTCTGCGGGGATCGTCCGCGACCTCGATGTCGTGATCGGCAAGCAGGCGCGCTACCTTGCGCTGGCCTATACTGCCGATCTCGATACGGCGTCGGCCGCGTTCGGGAGGCAGATCGATCTGATACTGGGTCAGGACGTGCTCGCCGGTCGATGCCTGGCGCTGGATTTCGCGAATGCTCGCTACGCCTTGGCCGAGCGCTTTGCAGGCGGACCGGATTGGGCTTCCGCGCCGATGGGGCACGGGAGCAATCGCGAGCTGCTGGACTATGCGTCGATCGGCGGGCTCGATCCCGTACCGCTCGTGGTCGACCTCGGGAGCAGCACAGCGCTGATACTGTCGCGCGACTATACTGATCGACACGGCTTGCTGGACGGTAAGCCACGTTCAACCGCGATTCTCGGCGGTGTCGACGGCAAGCGTCTCGCAACCTCGTTCATGGTGGATCGCACGGAGGTTGCAGGCCTCAGGGTGGATGTCATCCCCGCGCTCGCCGTCGATGATTGGCTTTCCGGCAGCACGGTTGGCAATATCGGCCTGCCGTTGTTCGCCCAATTCGACGTGGTGCTCGACTTCACGATCGGACGGCTGTGGCTTCACGCGCTCGCGGCAAGCCGCCGACCGGCCATGCTGGAGGACCATAGTGGCCTCGGCCTGGCGACTTCCACCAACGCCCTCGTTGTGGTCCATGTCGCGGCGGGAAGTCCTGCGGCGCGCGACGGTTGGGTGATCGGCGATCGGATCGTTGCGGTCGACGGCCGTCCGGTCGATGTCACCTATACGCGAGGGGCGCTCTGGCGCTGGCGCTTCGGAGCTGCCGGAAGACGCGTGAAGCTCACGGTCGACGGCGGTGCCGTCCGCGAGATCCAGCTCGTCGACTATTATTGATCCGGGCCGACCGATCCTCGTCCATGACGCGCATCACACCGTCCCGATAATTGCTATTGCGTCGTGCTCGCAAAGTTCTTGCTTCTACAGCTACTAGAGGTTGTAGGGCGTAACGATGTCCTACCTCCCTTTTCGCCGATTCTCAGCGGCAACGGCTCGGCGCGTCCTCGCCTCGGTTATCGCACTTTTTTGGCTCGTCACGACACCGGCCGGGCTGAGCGCGGCACCGGCCGCCGACCCGAACGACGTGCAAACCGCCTGGCGGCTGCTCGACTATATGGCCGTGGACTATGGCGGCGCTGTCGATGAAGGCCGGATAAAAAGCGCTTCTGAATATGCCGAGATGACGGAATTCGCGGCATCCGTGACGGCGCGGCTCAGGACCTTGCCGTCCACGCCGCAGCGCGCGGCATTGATGTCGGGGGCCGCGCGCCTCCAGGCCGTTATCGGCCGCAAGGGATCGCCCGAAGAAGTCGCGACACTGGCGCACGGACTGGCGGCAGACCTTCTCCAGGCCTATCCCGTCCCGCTCGCCCCCGCCACGCCGCCGAGCTTCCCACGGGGCGAGGGATTGTTCCAGACGACCTGCGCCGTGTGCCACGGCGCGACCGGTGATGGGCATGGCCCGAATGCCGCCAAGCTCAGCACCCCGCCGATCGCCTTCACCGATCTGACCCGCGCCCGCCAGCGAAGCATATTCGCGCTGTATCAGGTCATCGGCCAGGGCATTGACGGGACCGCCATGCAGAGCTTCGCCGATCTCCCAAGCGAAGATCGCTGGGCGCTCGCGCTGCGGGCCGGGAGCTTTGCCTTTACCGATGCGCAGGCACGCGAAGGCGAACGCCTGTGGAAGACGGATTCGGCGCTTCGGCAGCGCATACCTGACCTCAAGACTTTGGTGTCGCTCACCCCGGCGGCGCTTGCGTCGAGCATCGGCGAACGGCCGGCGCTGGCGGTGATGGCCTATCTGCGCCGACACCCGGAAGCGGAGGTCGCGCAGGCCCCGGCTTCGCTGGCGCTGGTTCGGGGAAAGCTCGCCGCCAGCCTCGACGCCTTCCGCAAAGGGGATCGTCGCGCCGCCAAAGAGATTGCACTCTCCGCTTATCTCGACGGGTTCGAACCGGTCGAGCCCACCCTAGGCGCACGCGACGCTACATTGCTGAGCCGGATCGAGGGTGAGATGGGCGAATATCGCGCCGCCATCGATCAGGGTGTTTCGGTGGAGGATCTCGCGAATCGTGTGCTCGTCCTGAACGGCTTGTTTGACGACGCCGAAGCGGCTTTGGCGCCAAGCGCGTCCAGCAATGCCTCGACGTTTGTGGGAGCGTTCACGATCCTGCTGCGCGAGGGGCTGGAAGCCCTGCTCATCATTGTCGCCATGATCGCCTTTCTCCGAAAGGCTGAGCGCACCGAGGTTCTTCCCTATGTCCATGGCGGTTGGGCCGGCGCACTCGCGGCAGGGCTGCTCACCTGGTTCGTCGCTACCTATGCGATCGGCATCAGTGGTGCGAGCCGCGAGCTGACCGAAGGGTTCGGCTCGCTGTTCGCTGCCGTGGTGCTGCTGTCGGTCGGAATCTGGATGCACGGCAAGGCGCAAGCCGATCAATGGCAACGCTACATCCGGGACAAGATGGCGCATGCCCTATCCGGTCGGTCGGCTTGGGTCTTGTGCGGACTCGCCTTCGTGGTCGTATACCGGGAGGTGTTCGAGACGATCCTGTTCTACGCGGCGCTCTGGGCGCAGGGTAATGGCGGTGCGTTGCTCGCGGGTGCCGGCGCGGCGGTATTGCTGCTAGGCGTGATCGCCTGGGCCATGCTGCGCTACAGCCGCCAGTTGCCGATCGCCCAATTCTTCTCCTACAGCTCGTGGTTGATGGCGGGGCTGACGGTTGTCCTGGCCGGGAAGGGCGTCGCGGCGCTTCAGGAGGCGGGGATCATCGACATCGCGCCGTTGGCGGCAGCGCCGCGCCTTTCGATGCTCGGCATCTTCCCGACTTGGCAGTCGATCCTGACTCAGTTTGCGATGGCCGCCGCGATATTCGTCGGTTTCTCGTTCAATCGGCGGCGGGCGTCCTGAGGCAGTCCGCTCTATACAGAGAAAGATAGCCTATGACCGCCGCATGCTCGCCTGGCGTCGATACCGGCTTCGTGTCGCTTGGTTATGCCAAGGTCGCGTGGCTGGGATTGGTCCAGGGAATAACCGAGCTGCTCCCGATATCCTCGACAGCTCATATGCGCGTCGTTCCCGCACTGCTGGGCTGGCGCGACCCCGGCGCGGCTTTCTCGGCGGCGATGCAGCTTGCCGCCCTGGTGGCGGTAGTCAGCTATTTTCGGAGGGACGTGATCCGGCTCGCAGGTGGCTCCGTCTCAGCTATCACCCAGCGGCGTTTTGACGACGCCGACCTGCGTCTGACGCTGCGGATTGGGCTCGCCACCCTTCCGATCGTGATCGCCGGCGGCGCGCTCAGCACCATCCTCAACCAATGCGCTTCGCCGCTTCGCAGCCTCACAGTGATCGGCTGGGCCTGTATTGGCATGGCGCTGCTGATGGCACTGACCGAGATCACGGCACGGCATCGGCGTACCGTCGAGAACTCCTCGCTTGTCGATGCGCTTGTGGTCGGGCTTGCTCAGGTAGGTGCCTTGATTCCTGGTGTGTCGCGGTCGGGCTCGACCCTCACCGCTGCCTTGGCGCTCGGCTTCAAGCGCGAGGAGGCGGCGCGCTTCTCCTTCCTGCTGGGTATCCCGGCGATCGCGCTTGCCGGGCTTAAGGAGCTGTGGGAACTCCACCGGGCAGGGCTCGACCTGCATGGCTGGTCGGTGCTGGGGCTGGGCTTGCTCACGGCCTCAATCTCCGCCTTCGCGGCAATCTGGGCGTTGATGCGAATCCTTGAGCGCTTCTCCGCGTGGCCCTTCGTCATCTATCGCGGCGCCCTCGGCATCCTCCTGCTCACGATGATCGCGCGGGGCGCGCTGGCCTGAAAGCACGGAGCCGGAATGGCGTCAGCCATCCCGGCTCCGAAGCGGTCATTGCGGGTGAACGCCGGTAACCTCTCCCGAGCTTCCGGTAAGTGTGACGTCGAAATCGACCTTCTCGCCTACCTTTGCCGCACCGGTGATCGCGGGTGCTGCCTTGAACGTCATCGTCATCGCCGGCCATTTTGCTTCGGGGATCGGACCATGGTTGAGCGTGATGGTGCCTGCGGTCTCGTCGATCGCGGTGACCGTGCCATGACCCTTGGCCTTGATGGCCGAGGTTGTGGAGGTTGCCATCGCCATATTGCCCATATCGCCGCTCATGGCTGCGGCAGGCGCCGCCTGGTTGGTCTCGGCCGCAACGGGCGTCTCCGCCTTCTTGCCGCACGCAGCGGTCAGGGCGACGAAGCCGAGGGCAATGGTCAGTCGTACATAGTGCATGGTCTTCTCCTTGCAGATTAAACGGGTTGATGGGTCGGCTTGGTCTTCGGCTTGCGGAGCAGCAGATAGGCTGCGGGCAGGACGAACATCGACAGCAGCGGCGCGGTCAGCATCCCGCCGATCATCGGCGCGGCGATCCGGCTCATCACCTCGGAGCCAGCCCCCGATCCGAGCAGGATCGGCAGCAGGCCGGCCAGGATCACCGCGACGGTCATTGCCTTGGGCCGGACGCGAAGCAGCGCGCCTTCGCGCACCGCGGCTTTTACCTCGGCTGCATCCGGATTGGCGTCCCGCTCCTCAAGCGCGTTCTTCAGATAGATCAGCATCACCACGCCGAACTCCGCCGAAACGCCGGCGAGTGCGATGAACCCGACCCCGGTCGCGACCGACTGGTTGAAGCCGAGCAAATAGAGCGTCCAGATCCCGCCGGTGAGCGCGAACGGCAGCGTACCCATGATCAGGGCCGCCTCGTCGAACCGACCGAAGATCATGTAGAGCAGCACGAAGATGATCAGCAGCGTCGCGGGCACGACCAGCTTCAATTTAGCGACGGCGCGCTCAAGATATTCGAACTGGCCGGAATAGGCGATGCTGACGCCCGGCGAGAGCTTTACCTGTTTCGCCACCGCGCGCTGGAGATCGCCCACGACTGAGGCGAGGTCGCGTCCGCGCACATCGACATAGACCCAGGTCGAGGGCCGCGCATTCTCAGTCTTGAGCATGGGCGGCCCTTCAGCGATCGATATGTTCGCTACCGTACCGAGCGTTATTTGCTGGCCTGAAGGGGTGAGGACCGGCAGTGCCCGCAAACCCTCTAGGCTGTCGCGCAGCTCGCGCGGATAGCGCACGCTGATTGGATAGCGGGCTAAACCTTCGACCGTTTCGCCGATCGTCTCGCCACCGATCGCACCCGAGACGATCGCCTGCACATCGGTGATGTTGAGCCCGAACCGGGCGGCGGCAGCGCGATCGATGTCGACATCGACATAGCGCCCACCGGTCAGTCTCTCCGCGAGCGCCGAACTGACGCCGGGCACGGTCTTCGCCACCGTCTCGACGTCATGGGCGATACGGTCGAGCTGGACGAGATCGGCACCCGACACCTTGACCCCGATCGGGCTCTTGATGCCGGTCGCGAGCATGTCGATGCGGTTGCGGATCGGCGGCACCCAGACATTGGCGAGGCCGGGGAGCTTCACCGTGCGGTCCAGTTCTTCAACGAGCTTGTCGGGCGTCATCCCCGGCCGCCATTGATCGCGCGGCTTGAACTGGATGGTAGTCTCGAACATCTCCAGCGGTGCCGGATCGGTGGCGGTCTCGGCACGGCCGGCTTTGCCGAATACGCTCTCAACCTCGGGCACGGTCTTGATCAGCCGGTCGGTTTGCTGGAGCAGTTGCGAGGCTTTCGCCGCCGACAACCCGGGCAGTGCCGACGGCATGTAGAGCAGGTCGCCTTCGTCCATATTCGGCATGAACTCGCCGCCGAGACGGGTGAGCGGCCAGGCCGTGGTCGCAAAGACCAGCGCCGCGATCAGGAGCACTGTCTTCGGTCGCCGCATCGTCCAGTCGATCGCGGGCCGGTAGATATTGGTGAGCCAGCGGTTGACCGGGTTGGATTGCTCGGGCGGGATCCTCCCTCGGATCAGCAAACCCATCAGGATCGGCACCAGCGTCACCGACAGGATCGCCGCCGACGCCATCGCATAGGTCTTGGTGAAAGCGAGCGGCGCAAACAGCCGCCCTTCCTGTCCTTCGAGTGTAAACACGGGAATGAAGGAGAGCGTGATGATCAGCAGGCTGAAGAACAGCGCCGGGCCGACCTCCGCGGCGGCTTCGGTGATGACGATCCAGCGCATCTCGCCCTCGAGATGCTTGTCCGGGTGATCCTGCTCCCAGCGCTCGATCTTCTTGTGGGCATTCTCGATCATGACGACAGCGGCATCGACCATCGCGCCGATCGCGATGGCGATGCCGCCCAACGACATGATGTTGGCATTGACCCCCTGGAACCGCATGACGACGAACGCCGCCAGCACCCCAAGCGGAAGGGTGAGGATCGCGACCAGCGCCGAGCGGACGTGCCAGAGGAACAGGCCGCAGACGATCGCGACGACGATGAACTCCTCGATCAGTTTGTGAGTGAGATTGTCGACTGCGCGATCAATGAGCTGCGAACGATCATAGACCGTCACCACCTCGACGCCGGGTGGCAAGCTCTTTTTCAGGTCGGTGAGCTTGTCCTTGATCGCAGCGATCGTTTCTCGCGCGTTCTTGCCCGAACGCAGGATCACCACGCCACCGGCGACCTCGCCCGCGCCGTTCAGCTCGGCGATGCCGCGCCGCATCTCGGGACCGATCTGGATCGTGGCGACATCACCCAGACGCACGGGCACGCCACCGGCGGCGGTCCTGAGCGGAATCGCCCGGAAGTCGTCGAGCGTCTTCAGATAGCCCGAGGCGCGGACCATATATTCGGCCTCGGCCATCTCCAGCACCGAGCCGCCCGCTTCCTGGTTGGCTTGGCTGATCGCCTGGACCGCTTGCTGATGGGTGATCCCATAAGCGGCCAGCTTCACTGGATCGAGCAGCACCTGATACTGCTTGACCATGCCGCCGATGCTGGCGACCTCGGCGACGCCGGTCACCGTCTTCAGCTCGTAGCGCAGGAACCAGTCCTGAATCCCGCGGAGCTGCGACAGGTCGTGGCGGCCGGTGCGGTCGACCAGCGCATATTCATAGACCCAGCCGACCCCGGTGGCGTCCGGTCCGAGCGCGCTGCGGGCGCTTGCCGGCAGCCGTCCCTGCACCTGGTTGAGATATTCGAGCACGCGGCTGCGTGCCCAATAGAGGTCGGTGCCGTCCTCGAAGATCACATAGACGAAACTGTCGCCGAAGAAGGAGTAGCCGCGCACCGTCTTGGCGCCGGGCACCGACAACATGGTCGTGGTCAGCGGATACGTGACCTGGTTCTCGACGATCTGCGGCGCTTGGCCGGGGTAGCTGGTGCGGATGATGACCTGCGTGTCGGAGAGATCGGGGAGCGCGTCGATCGCGGTCGATCGCACCGCCCAGACGCCCACGCCAATGAGCGCCAGTACGCCGATCAAGACGAAGAAGCGGTTCCTGACCGACCAGCGGATGAGATGGGCGATCACTGGCCTGCTACTTTCGCCATGCGGCGCACCGTCGGTCCGGCCGGAGGTTGATCGAACCCGAAACGGACTCGATCGCCGGTCTTGAGGCCGCGCGCGATCTTCGGATCGGGAAGCTGGAAGGTCATCGTCATTGCCGGCCAGCCGATCGCCGGCACTGGTTCGTGGCTCAGCGTTACCGTATTAGCGGTGATCTGCTCGATCTTGCCGACGGTCTCGTAGAGCGCCGCGGTAGCTGCGGGCTTGGCAGCCGCTGCCGGAGTCGTCCCGCCGATCGGGCGCGCCTGCAGACCCGACAGGCTGGCCTCGGAATCGATCAGGAATTGGCCCGAGGCGACGATCTTTTCGCCTTCGTTGAGGCCCGCGAGGATCTCGGTGTCGTCACCGGACTCCCTTCCGGTTTGCACCTCGGCCGGCCGGTAGCGCCCCTTGTCGAGCGCGAGCATCACCAATGTCCGCTTGCCGGTACGGATCAGCGCTTCGGACGGCACCAGCAGCGCCGGTTGCGTGGCTCCGCCGAACGACACGGTCGCGAACATGCCGGGACGCAGGCGCCCGCCACGATTGGGCAACTCGATCCGGACGGTCAGCGTGCGGCTGTCGGCCTGGGTCTCTGGCAGGATCGCGGCCACGCGGCCGGAGATGGTTTCGCCGGGGAACGCCGCGAGCGTGGCCTGCACGGTCTGTCCGGGTTTGAGCGGACCGGCGATCGCCTCGGGCACCGCGGCATTGAGCCAGACCGTGCCGAGGCCGTTGACCTCGGCGAGTGTCTGCCCTGCCGTCATCGTCATGCCAGCGCGTACATCCAGTGTCTTGATCACGCCCCCGGTCGGCGTGGAGATCGTGATGACATTGTGCGGCCGCCCCGTCCGCTCGACCGAAGCGATCGTGCCTGCCGGCATGCCGAGCAGCATGAGCCGTTGCCGTGCCGCCTGGGTCAGCGCCGCGTTGCCGGCGCGGCGGACCGCGAGAAACTCGGCCTGTGCGCCGCCCCATTCCGGCACCAGCAGGTCGGCAAGCGGGGCACCGGCGCCGATGATGTCGCCGGGCGCGCGGGCATAGACCCGTTGGACGAATCCGCCTGCGCGTGTCTGGACGATGGCGACATCGCGCTGGTTGAAATCGATCGTGCCGGTGGCGGTCAGGCTGCTCGCCAGCTCGCCGCGCCGCACGACGACCGTGCGCAGCCCCAGCGTCTGCGCCGTGGCCGGATCGATCCGCACGCCGGGTGCCTCGCTCCCGCCCTCGTCGGCATATTTGGGGACGAGCTGCATATCCATGAACGGCGATTTGCCTGGCTTGTCGAAGTGCTGCGACGGCACCATCGGGTCATACCAGTAGAGCGGTTTGCGGCCGGCATCGGCTGTTTGCTCGGGTGCGCCTTCATGTCCGCCGAGATGGGCGATGCCATAGCCTGCGCCACCGGCGACGAGGGCGAGCGCTGCGGCGGCAAGACCCAGTCGGCGCGCGGTGATATCATGAGGCTCATCGCTCTTCGCTCCGGTAGGTGAGAGTCAGCCGGGCGCCATCGGCGGCAACCAAAGCTTCGCGGTCGAGGGTGGTCAGGGTCGCGTCCGCCAACGCGGCGTAGGCGTCTGCGATATCCACGAGGCTGGCGCGCCCTGCCGCGTAACTGGCGGTTTCCAGTTTGACGCGCTGCTCGGCGAGCGGTTGCAACGTGCCGTGTGCCCGCATCCATTGCTCGTGATGCATGACATGGTCGGCAAGATCGGCTTCGAGGTCGGCAGCGAGCGCCCGTCGGGCCGCCTCGCGCTGGGCCAGTATTCGCCCGGCATTAGCCTGGGCCTCGGCGATCTGGGCGTTCTGACGATTGCGGGTGAAGAAGGGCAGACTGACGGTCACGCCTGCCGAGACATAATCGCCGAAGCGGGGATCGCGGCGCTGGTAGGCCAGGTTGACACCGAAGTCGGAGCGCCGGCCGGCATCGGCCATTCGAACATCAGCATCCGCCTGGCCGGATTGGGCATCGATCATCCGGATGGTTGGTTGCCGATCCAGGCCCGCTCGAAGCGCAACTGGATCGACTGCAAAATCAGGAATCGGCCCGGCAATCTCAGGCGCCGGATCGCCCGTCCAGCGGGTCAATGTCGCACGCGCACGCGCGACGTTCGAGACCAGTTCGCTGCGGCGATCCTGCAGCGCCGCGACCGCCTGCTGTCCGGCAAGTGTCTGCGCCGGCCGGGCGTTGCCGGAAGCGACCGCGCTGGTCGTGGTCCCTACCACGCGCTGGAGCCGTGACAGTAGGTCGTCGAGCGCGGCCAACCTGCGCTCGGCATAGGCCAGGTTGATCCAGGCGAGCGCGGTGCCAACTTCGACGGTGCGAGCCTCAACTGCCGTATCGGCCTCCGCCGCCTTGATGTCGCTATCGGCGCGCGCCTGTTGCGCATGGCGCTTGGCGAGATTGGGAATGTCCTGGGATACCCCGACCCGCGCCATGGTGAAATTGTCCCGCTGCGGCTCAAACGCGAGCGGTCCCGAGATCGGGAAACTCTCGACACTCACGCCCAGCGTCGGATCGGGCAGCGCACCGGCCGCACCGCGTGCCGAACGCGCGGCATCGGCGCCGAGCGCCTTGGCCTTGAGCGACGGCGCTTCCTGCCGGGCGCGCTGGAGCGCAGCGTCGAAGGTGAGCGGCCCGGCGGACGCAATGCCGGGAATCGCCGCGAGCAGCGGCAGACATAGAAACAATCGCATGGAAATCTCCTGATCGCGAGATCAGGCCGGCATCGCGCAAGTGACGGGCACATCAGTGGCGGCGGAATGGGGGGCATCCCGCCGCCACTGCTGGCCTAGCCGTCTATGCGACCTGAAGCGGCCAGAACCTGTGCCTAGCCGGCCGAAGGGGCCGAAGGCGATGCCATGCCAGGCATTCCCTTCATGCAGTTAGCGGCGGCAGTGCTGCTCATCTTCATCATGTCGCAGTTGCAGCTTGCGACCTGCGTGGCATCTGGCACCCAGACACGCCGCGGTGCCTGCAACGGCGCACGCGGCCCATATTGCGGAGCCCGCTGCCACTCATAGTGACCCTGGGCCTGGCTGGATGCGGCGCCCTGCGCGAACGCGGGTGCTGTGATTGCGAGAGTTGAAAGCGCGACCGCGATCGTCGCGGCCGACAGGTTGATCGTTTTCATGATACTATCCTTGGTCTGAAATTCACTCTGGCGCGGGTTACGGCGCGCTCCGTCAGCCGCTCAGGGCTTCAGGAAGCGCGAACCCGCGCGCGAAGGTCAGGCAAGGAAGGTGGGTGGTTCCGGTTCAGGCCCGGTGTCGTGGCCGGTAAGGATGACCGATGTCGGCCAGAACGCTCCGGCAATCGGTGTCAGTTGGGCCGTCGACGGCGCGGCCGAATCTTTGACGCCGAGCACAGCGCTGCACGCGGCCATTGCCATGCAGCCGGGTTTGGAACCCTTGTCGGTCTTACCGGCTTTGGACGCGCAGTCCATGCAGCCGGTTGCCATCTTGCAGTCCGGCATGGCGGCATTGGAAGCGATCTGGTCCTGCGTCATCAACAGGCACGGCGCCGCGACCGCTATCCCGTTTCCGGCGAGGCCGAACAGGATGCCAATGCACAGGAGATGGCGCAGCAACTTCAGCACAGTATGAAAATGCTCCTCCCTTCCACGGGAGTCAATTCGTTGCGGCTGCGAAGAAGGTTACGGGTGCCGGAATCAGCCATCGCGCGCGAGCCTTTCGATGATAGGGCAGTCAGGCCGTGCATCGCCATGGCAGCGCTCGGCCAGATCGACCAAAGTATGGCGCATCGCCTCTAGTGTTTCTGCCTTGCGCTGGAGTTCCTCGGCTCGCGCGGTCGCCAGCGCCTTCACTTCCGCGCTTGATCGGCCCCGGTCGTTCCACAAGTCGAGCAGCACGCGGATTTCCTCGATCGGAAAGCCCAGGTCGCGTGCATTGGCGATGAAGTGCAGCCGGTGGAGATCGGCCGGCGAATAGTCGCGATAGCCGCTGTCACGACGCGGTGCGTGCGGGATCAGCCCGATCTTTTCATAGTGACGGATCATCCGCTGCGACACGCCGCTCGCCTCCGAGGCCTGGCCGATGTTCACAGCTTGACCCTATTTAGCCGGAGCGCGTTCAATACCACCGTGAAGCTCGACAGCGCCATCGCCGCGCCCGCAAACATCGGTGACATCAATATGCCTGCGACCGGATAGAGCACGCCCGCCGCGACCGGCACGCCGATCCCATTGAACAGAAACGAGAAGAACAAATTCTGGCGGATATTGCCCATCGTCGCGTGTGCGAGCCGCCGCGCGCGCACCATCGCCGCCAGGTCGCCCTTGGTCAGCGTCATGCCTGCGCTCTCGATCGCGACATCCGTGCCGGTGCCCATCGCCACGCCAACATCGGCCGCGGCGAGCGCGGGCGCATCGTTGATGCCGTCGCCGGCCATCGCCACTGTCGCGCCCTTCGCCTTGAGCTCACCGACGATCTGCGCCTTGTCGTCGGGCTTGAGATCGGCATGGACTTCATCGATCCCGCCGATCTGGCGCGCGATTGCCTCCGCCGTTCCCCCGGCTGTCGCCGGTCAGCATTACGATCCTGAGCCCGTCACGGTGCAGCTCCGCGATCGCGGCGCGCGCGGATTCCTTGAGCGGATCGGCAACCGCGATGAGGCCGGCGAGGCGCCCATCGATCGCCACCAGCATGACGCCGGCGCCCTCTGCCCGATGCGCCTCCGCCGCCTTGTCGAGCGCGGCCGGGTCGACGCCGACACGCCGCATCTGCGCGGCATTGCCGACGACCACCGCACGACCGCCGACGCGGCCGCTAATGCCGAGGCCGGTCTGCGATTCGAAATTTTCGAGCGGCTCCAACGTGAGCTTCCTGGCTTCGGCCGCCTCGACGATCGCACGCGCCAGCGGATGCTCCGAACGGCTCTCGACCGCCGCCGCAGCGGCGATCAGTGCGTCTTCGCCTAGGTCGCCGAGCGCCTCGGCGGCGATCAGCCTGGGCTTGCCCTCGGTCAGCGTCCCGGTCTTGTCGATCACCAGCGTGTCGACCTTTTCCAGCGCCTGCAGCGCCTCGGCATTCTTGACCAGCACGCCGGCATGCGCGCCGCGCCCGGTGCCGACCATAATCGACATCGGTGTCGCGAGTCCGAGCGCGCAGGGACAAGCGATGATCAGCACCGCGATCGCGTTCAGCAGCGCATGGCCGAAGCGCGGCTCGGGGCCAACCAAGTTCCACACCGTAAAAGCGGCCAGCGCGACTACGACGACCAGCGGCACGAACCAGCCCGAGACGCGATCCGCCACCGTCTGGATCGGCGCACGACTGCGCTGCGCCTGCGCCACCATCTTGACGATCCGGGCGAGTACGGTGTCGGAACCGATCGCCTGCGCGTCGATCACCAGGCTCCCGGTGCCGTTGACCGTGCCGCCGGTGACCTGGGCCTGCGCTTCCTTGAGCACTGGTGCGGGCTCGCCGGTCAGCATCGATTCGTCGACCGAGGAGCGGCCCTCGATCACCACGCCGTCAACCGGAATGGCTTCGCCGGGCCGGACGCGCAGCTTGTCGCCGACGGCAATTTCGGCCAGCGCCACCTCGCGCTCGATACCGTCGGCATCGAGCCGCCGCGCCGTCTTGGGCGCAAGGTCGAGCAGCGCGCGGATCGCGCGTCCGGTCGCCGCGCGGGCGCGGAGCTCGAGCAGCTGGCCGAGCAGGACCAGTGTCACGACCACGCCGGCCGCTTCATAATAGACCGGCACCATCGCGCCATGTTCACGGAAGCTCGGCGGCAAGAGGCCGGGCGCGACCGTTGCGACCAGGCTGTAGAGGAATGCCGCGCCGACGCCGATCGCGATCAGCGTGAACATATTGTAGTGTCGGGTCCTGAGCGATGCCCAGCCGCGCTCAAAGAAGGGCAATCCGCCCCACAACACGATCGGCGCCGTCAGCAGCAGTTGCACCCAGGGCGACCACATCGGATCCACGAGATGGATGCCAAGCATCTCGGCGCCCATCGAAACGCCAAGCAGCGGCGCGCACAGAACCGCAGACACCCAGAATCGTCGCGTGAAGTCGATGAGCTCGGGGTTGGGCGCGTCGTTGAGCGAGGGCTCTTCGGGTTCGAGCGCCATGCCGCAGATCGGGCAAGTGCCCGGCCCTTCGCGGCGGATCTGCGGGTGCATCGGACAGGTCCAGATCGCTCCCGGATTGACGGCGGGCGCAGGGCGCCGATCACCTAGATAAGCTTGCGGGTTCGCGACGAATTTGGTCCGGCAGCCCGCGCTGCAGAAATGATAGTCCTGGTCGTCATGCGACGCCTGATGCGGCGTGGTCTCAGGGTCCACGGTCATGCCGCAGACCAGGTCCTTCACCTTGCCTTCGTTTCTGGCGTCGCCGGCGCAGCAATCGCTTCCGGGATGCGCATGGTGGTCGGCATGGTTCATCTGACGGTCCTCCGATGCGAGTCTGTGTGGAGCTTGACATCATGTCAGGGTCAAGACCCTAATTGATTCGGCAGCCTGTCGGACTGACGCGTGCCGTTCAGCGCTTGTCCGCGGTGAGAATTTCGATCGTGCCGGTCATCGTATGAATGCGCTGGCGCTCGGTCACTCCGGCGAAGCGACGTCGGCGATCAGGCCGGGAAGGACGCCATCGGCGTTGGGCTGGGTGTCTTTGACGCCGTCGAGTCGTTGGACGGTGAGCCGGAACAGGAGCCGCATCAGGCCCCCTTGGCGCCCGTAATCGGCAAGGACGAGGCGCCCACCCGGTTTCAGCGCGTGGTACATCGCCACCAAGCCGCTTCGCTTGCCGGCAAGCGGGACCTGGTGGAACACGAGGCTGGATGTGACCGCATCGGCATCTTGCGGGGGAAGCGTGTCGGCGAAGCCTTGGCGCCAGTCGATCTCGACGCCCGCGCGGCTTGCCTTGTTGCGCGCGATGTCCAGCGCCTGTGCATCGGGATCGATTGCGATGACCTCCACTTCGGGGTGCTGCTTCTTGAGCAGAATCGCAAAGCTGCCGGTTCCGCATCCGACATCGGCGATCGTCTCGCCCGCGCAGGGCGCGAGCAAGTCGAGCATGGCGCCACGCCAGCGCAGCTCGCGCGTCCAGATACGGATCGCGCGGTCATAGTCTTCGGTGTCGCCCGTCCCGAGCGGAGGTGTGAACGTCGGCGGGTCTTGTGCGCCTGCGCTTGCGTCGCGTTCGGGCATCTTCGTCTTTCCTTCCGGTACCGCGTTCACATTGCGGACATGGGTGGTTCGAGCGTTCCCAGCCACGCGACCAGCGCCAGCACGGCGACCGCGCAACCGGTTTCGATGGCCAGGCTGCGCCGGAGCGCGCGGAGCGCCGCTCTATGGTCGGCCGACGGGAGCGACCGTTCGAATTGCGGGACCAATCTGAAACGATTGGTCGCTGCGAGCGCCGCCATCGCACCGAACAGGAGCAGCTTGGCAATGAGCAACTGGCCGTACAGGCTCGACGGCAGCTTGAGGATGTTGGCAGGCCCGATCAGCAGCCAGCTATTGACCAGCCCCGAGAGGATGATCGCCGCGACTGTGAGCGTGCCGACCAGCGAGAATCCGGCCAGCGCGCGGTGCGACAGGATGAGGTGGTCGCGATCGACCAGATCTTGCCGCCGGAACACCAGTAGTAACAGCGCGAGTAGCGCGCCGACCCAGATGCCGGCCGCAAGCAGATGGCCGATATCCGCAGTCAGATGGACCCAGCCCACAGCACCTTCGTCCATGGCGCCGTGGCCGCCCCAGGCTAGACTGGCCAGTGCGATCGCTCCGGCCCCCGCCACGAGCGACAAGGCGGGTGCCGGCCGGCGGCGGAGCGCGAGAACGGCGACGAACGCGAGCAGGAGCATGGCCATGCGCACGATCCAGGCCGCGCCGACGCTGGTCGCGCCGACGATCAACTCGACCGACGCGAGATCGACCGACGCGAGCGAGACGCCCGCCATCCCGGCGGCGAGCATGAGCAGGCCGCCAAGCGACAAGAGCGTTCCCAGGACAGTGCTGACCCAAAGCCATGGACCCAGGGCGATCGCGCCGTCGAAGCGCCGTTCGTCGCCGCGCAGTGCATAGAGTGCGAACGCGGCGATGCCGAAGAGCGCCATCAGGTCGAGATACAGCCCGAGTCTGAGGATCACCGCGCTCGCGTCGAACATTTACTTGACCTTGAAGCTGTAGCTGCCCTCGACGCGGTGTGTGTCGGTCGACACGACATGATAGCTGAGCGTGTAGCTGCCGGCCGGCAGCGCCTTGGGAAGCGTAACGACGAGCGTCTTGCCGTCGGCGCCGAGCGCTGCCGTGGCCGGCATCTTCATCGGCGCGTTCATCTTCATGCCGGGCATTTCGGTCATGACGAGGTCCGCGCCCGAAAATTGGGCAACGAGTCCTTCGGAAAAGACCAGTTGGAGGCGCGCAGTCGGCGCGGCCACCGCATTGGGCGCGGGCGTGGCGGATACGAGCTTGGGGTGAGCATAGGCGGCGACGGGCGCGACAAGCAGCGCCGCGGCGACGATAGGTGCAAAACGCATGAGCAATTCTCCGAGGCCGGCAAGGCGCCGGCAATCAGGAATACGCATCTTTCGCGCGCAACCCTCATCGACAGCCCCACGAAATCTCCGGCCCTGCGGCTGCTTTTTTGAGGGATTGCGCCGCCTCGCGCGTAAGAGCGAGAAAGGGGCGAGCGGAGAAGACCATGGAACAGGATTTGGATGCAGCCCTGCGGCGGCTTTCGGCCATGCCGGCACATCCGGGACTCGCGTCGATCGAAGGCGCGGTGCTGGAGCGGCTGCACGAACGCGTGGCGGCCACGCCGCTTCAGGGCATCGGCATGGGCGCGGCTGTCGCCCTTGCCGCCCTGATGCTGGGCGTTGCCACCGGCAGCCCCGGGGCGTCGGCAGCGCCGAATACTCTATCGCCGTTCGGACCATCGAGCCCGCTCGCCCCCTCGACGCTGCTGATGGCGAGCCGGTGAAGCCGCTGCGCTGGACGATCGTGATCGCGCTGGCGGCGTTCCTCGCCGCATCGCCGGGGGTGTATCTGGGCCGCACGCTGATCCCGGCACCTCGGGGTGAGGGTACCGAGCTTCATGAGGTGCTCCACCATCAGCTCAAGCTCGACGCAGGCCAGGAAGCCCGGCTCGACGCCCTCGAGCAGCGCTTCGCGCTCCGGCGCCGCGCGCTCGAACTCGAGCTACGCGCTGCCAATGCACGGCTCGCCGGCGCGATCCAGGCCGAGCATGGCAATGGCCCGCAGGTTGCCGCTGCGGTGGACGCGTCGCACATGGCGATGGGCGAACTTCAGAAGGAGACGCTCGCGCATATCTTTGCGATGCGGCAGATTCTCCGCCCCGATCAGGCGGCCAAATTCGATCAGGCGGTGGTGAAGGCGCTGACCGTCGACGCACGGTGACGCTCGATCTCACCAGTTTGAGCGACGGCGAACTGGCTGCGCTCAGTATCGCCGGACGCGACACCGCCTTTGCCGAGATCATGCGCCGCTATCGCGAGCCCGTCTATCGCATCATCGCCGGCAATATTGGCGATGCCGACGAGGCGCTCGACCTCGTCCAGGAAAGCTTCGTCTCCGCGCATCGGGCGCTCGCGCGCTACGACACCGACCGGCCGATGCGACGCTGGCTCGCCACCATCGCGCTCAACAAATGCCGCGACTGGCGGCGGCGGCGCGCAGTGCGGCGCCTGTTCGCCTTCGCGCTTCCGCTGGAGGAGAGCGCCAGCCGCGTCGCCGACGACCGCAGTCTGCCCGATGCCGAAGTCGCCGGCCGCCAGGAAATGGCGCGGGTCGCGCGCGAGATCGCCGACTTGCCCGCCGCGTTGCGTGAGCCCCTAGTGCTGCGCACGCTCCAGGATATGAGCCAGGCCGAGACCGCCGCGACGCTTTCGATCAGCGAGAAAGCCGTCGAAACCCGCGTGCGCCGGGCACGGGCCAGGCTCACCGAGCGCCTCAAGGATCAATGAATCCCCGCTCTTGACCCTGACACGGTGTCAAACCCCATCTGACTTTTTTGAAAACGACGCGAGGGCTGGCTGCTTGCGCTGCGTAGTGCCTTTCGAACGTGCTGTCGCAGATCCGAAAACCGGGAATGACCATGAGCGAACCGATGAACCGCCGTCAGCTATTGCGCGGCGCGACGCTGACGGGAGGCGGCCTTGCGCTCGCGGCCTGGATGCCCGCTTGGGCGCAAAGCGTGTCGCCGGGGCTCACCGCGCCGCTGCCGATGGTCTCGGGCGAGGACATCACGCTCAAGATCGCGCGCCAGACGATGATGATCGACGGGCGCGCATCCAAGGCGATCGGCATCAACGGCACCGTACCGGCGCCGCTTATCCGCTTGCGCGAAGGCCAGAACGTCCGGCTCCACGTCGTCAACGATCTCGACGAGGACAGCTCGATCCACTGGCACGGGCTGCTCGTGCCCACCCAGTTCGACGGCGTCCCCGGCTTGTCTTTTCCCGGCATCAAGCCGCGCTCCACCTTCACCTATGAATTCCCGATCCGCCAGTCGGGCACCTATTGGTATCACAGCCATTCGGGGCTCCAGGAGCAGCTCGGCCATTACGGGCCGATCGTTATCGATCCCACCGGGACCGACCCGATCGCGTCAGACCGCGAGCATGTCATCGTGCTTTCGGATCACAGCCCAATCTCCCCGGAGGCCATCTTTCGCCGCATGAAGGTCGATCCCGGCAACCTCAATTTCCAGAAGCAGACGCTTGCCGGCCTGCTCGCCGGCCGAGACCAGACGCTCAAGGACCGGATGGACTGGGGCCGCATGCGAATGGACCCCACCGACATCTCCGATACGACCGGCGCCGCCTACACCTATCTCGTCAATGGCCACGGCCCGCGAGACAATTGGACCGCGCTTTTCACGCCCGGCCAGCGCGTGCGGCTGCGCTTCATCAATGCGTCTTCGATGACCACGTTCAACGTCCGCATTCCGGGACTCAAGCTCAGCATCATCCAGGCCGACGGGCAGAATGTGATGCCGGTCGAGGTCGACGAGTTCCAGATCGGCGTCGCCGAAACCTATGATGCCATCGTGATCCCACCTGATGATCGCGCCTATGCTTTGGTCGGCGAGGCGGTCGATCGCTCAGGGATGGCGCGGGGTACGCTGGCGCCGCGTGCCGGCATGGCGGCCGAGGTGCCACCTTTACGCAAGCGGCCGCTGGCGACGATGAAGGATATGGGGATGGACATGTCGAGCATGCCCGGAATGGAGGGCATGAACATGTCCGGGGGGGATGACGCCGCCGCGTGGCATCGACCCTTCAGCCGAGCAGAACCCCTCGGCGAAGCTCGCGACGCCCGGCGCCACGGCAATGCCGGCTGCGCCATCTTCGATGCCCGGCATGGCGTCGAGCGACATGGCCGGGATGGACCATTCCAAGACGGGCGGCATGGACATGGGATCGATGGGGACCATGGACATGGGGTCCATGAAGATGCGCGATTTCGCAAACGCGCCCCAGGTGAAGAAGGGCCCGGGCGTGCAGACGATCGCGCCGATGCCTATCGACCGGACCGGGGAGCCTGGCCAGGGGCTCGAGGATGTCGGCCACAAGGTACTCGTCTACAAGGATCTGATGGCGCTGACCCGCAATCCCGACGTCCGCGCGCCGGGGCGTAGCCTCGACATTCACCTGACCGGTAACATGGAGCGGTTCATGTGGTCGTTCGACGGGGTGAAGATGTCGGATCACATGGAGCCGATCCCCTTCATCGAGGGCGAGCGCGTCCGGATCAACCTTATCAACGACAGCATGATGGCGCACCCGATCCATATCCACGGCCATTTCTTCGAGCTGGTCACCGGGCATGGCGATCATGCCCCCCGCAAGCATACCGTCATCGTCCAGCCGGGCGGCAAGGTGACCTGGGATTTCACGGCGGACGCGGTCGGCGATTGGGCGTTCCACTGCCACCTCCTTTATCACATGCACGCGGGCATGATGCGCACCGTCAGCGTGCGCCCGCGCGGAGACGCGGCATGAACCGGCTGCTCGCCGCGTTCGCAGCCACCACCGCGCTTGCGCTCGGCATGCCCGCATCGGCACAGGACATGCCGGGCATGCCTGGCATGAAGATGCCCGCGCCGGCCAAAAAGGCTGCGGCTGCCAGGCCGGCCGCTAAAAAGCCGGTCGAGAAGAAGGCCGCCAAAAAGGCCACGCGCAGACCCGCACCGCGCCGCGCGCCGGCCCCCGCCGCGGATGCTATGCGAAGCATGGCCATGCCGGCGGCCAAACCGGATTCGACAACCTCCATGTCCGCAATGCCGGGCATGGGGGACAAGCCCGCCGCTGGGGCCAAGGCCACGCCGCCGGAAGGTCCGCAGTCGATGCCCGGGATGGACATGTCGAGCGATCACCGCGCTCACGACATGTCGTCCATGCCGGGAATGACGACGCCCGGCATGGTCCAGACCGGAACCGGGCTCCCCGCCGGCGACGCGCCAGCACCCCCGCCGCCGATGGATCATTACGCCGATCGCTTTTTTCCGGCGTCTGACATGAGCCGATCGCGCGCCGCGATGATGCGCGAGCAGGGCGGCCAGACGCTCTATCAGGTGATGTTCAACCTCGCCGAGGTTCAGGCGCGTGCCGGCCGTGACGGCTATCGCTGGGACGGCGAAGCTTGGGTCGGCGGCGATATAAACCGGCTATGGTTGAAGTCCGAGGGCGAAGGCGCGTTCCGCGAAAGCGTTGAGAGCGCCGAGGTTCAAGCGCTCTACAGCCGCGCGATCGGACCCTATTTCAACGTACAAGCGGGCGTGCGTCACGACTTTCAGCCCAGCCCGACACGGACCTATGCGACGGTCGGGTTCGAAGGTCTCGCGCCCTATATGTTCGAGGTCGAAGGTGCGCTGTTTCTCAGCAACAAGGGCGAGGTGCTCGGGCGGCTCGAAGGCTATTACGACCAGCGCCTCACGCAGCGGCTGATCCTGCAGCCGCGCGTCGAATTCAATCTGTCGGCGCAGGACGTGCCCGAAATCAGGCTCGGCTCCGGTCTCACCGATGCCGAGCTGGGTTTGCGCCTGCGCTATGAGGTCAGCCGACAGTTCGCGCCCTATGTCGGCGTTTCTTATCAAGCGAAGACAGGCCGTACCGCCGACTTCGCGCGCGCCGACGGCAAGGATCCGACAACCACGAGCTTCGTCGCCGGCGTGCGGTTCTGGTTCTGAATCCGCATTCCGGTGCCCGGGCGAATTGAGGAACAAGGGGATGGACAGAGAGAAGATGCGGCATCACTTACCGAGCCTCTCCTTTACAGGCGCGTCGATCGCGCTGCTGCTGCTCGCCACCGCTGCATTCGTCTATTTCGGTATCTACAACATCGCAGCCGACGCGCCCCACACACCGGCGGTCTATTCGCTTCTCGAAAGCCTGCGCGATCGCTCGATTGCGGTTCATGCCCACGGCATCACGCCGCCGGCCGACTTGAACGCACCGCAGCGCATCGCCGCGGGCGCGGGCCTCTATGCCGAGATGTGTTCGAGTTGCCATCTCGGCCCCGGCGTTGAGCGATCGGAACTGAGCCAGGGTCTCTATCCGCAAGCCCCCGAACTGGCCAAGCCGCAGGACCTGAGCGCAGGCGAGCAATTCTGGATCATCAAGCACGGGGTCAAGCTGAGCGCCATGCCGGCCTGGGGCAAAACCCATCCCGATCCGTTGATCTGGGACATGGTCGCGTTCGTGCGCCGCCTGCCGGGCATGTCGCCCGAGGAATATAAGCGCCTCGTCGCCAGCGCGCCCGAGGACCATGACGAGATGATGAAGGATATGCCCGGCATGAAATGAGCACCGCGACAGGGGTGGGCGAACCCGAACGGAGAAAGAGCGATGAAGAAGAACGCCTATGCCAGTCTCGCGCTGCAAACGATCGTCAGCGGGATCATCATGTACTTGGTGATGTTCGTGATGATCGACAATCTTGGCAGCTTCTACAACAATCTCAATATGTTATACATGACGCTGATGATGGTCGCGCCGATGGTGGTGCTGATGATCCTCGCGATGAAGCACATGTTTCCTTCCAAAGCCGTCAATGCCGCGCTGCTGACCGCATCGGCCGTGATTTTTCTCGGCTGCTTCGCGCTGATCCGCACACAGGCCACGATCGGCGACCGCGCATTCCTACGCTCAATGATTCCGCACCATTCGGGCGCGGTGCTGATGTGTACCAAAGCACCAGTCAAGGATCCCGAGGTCGTCGCGCTTTGCGGACAGATCATCAAGTCGCAGCGCGAAGAGATCAATCAGATGAAGCGCATTCTCGCACGGATGTGAGGCAGAGACCTGCGCCGATCGCGTGACGCTTCGGCAATCAGTCTTGATTTGGCGGCCGGCAGATCCACAGGGCTTCGGTGCCCAAACGTGCGACTTGAACCAGTTCAGACCATATCCTCTCTGGGGGGATAGGATAAAGCCTGTTGATCTGCTAGCGGCTCGGCATGACATCCCTCACCGATCTTCTTCAGCAAAGCACCGCGCACGCCTGGCTGTTCATTCCCACCGCCATTCTGCTTGGCGCTTTGCACGGGCTAGAGCCGGGGCATTCCAAGACCATGATGGCGGCGTTCATCATCGCCGTCCGGGGTACGGTGCGCCAGGCCGTCCTTCTCGGCCTTGCCGCGACAGCATCCCACACAGCGGTGGTCTGGATCGTCGCGCTAGGCGGCATGTGGCTGTTCGGCAATCTCAACGCCGAGACGACAGAGCCCTATTTCCAGCTCGCCTCCGGTGTCATGATCATCGCCATCGCGGGCTGGATGTTATGGCGGACACGCCGCGAACAATTAGCGGCCGAGCATCACCACGATCATGGGCATCATCATAACCATGACGGGCATCACCATGATCATAGCCATGCCCATGGCGATCTTGATCAGAATTTGGGCGGGCACGGGCTCGAAGTCTCGACCGGAGGCTATGCCGATGCCCACGAGCTTGCCCATGCCGACGATATCCGGCGCAGGTTCGCCGACAGCAACGTCACTACAGGGCAGATCATCGTGTTCGGCCTTACCGGCGGACTCATCCCTTGCCCTGGTGCGATCACCGTCCTGCTGCTCTGCCTACAATTGAAAAGACTGACCCTGGGCGCCGTGCTGGTGCTGTGTTTCAGCATCGGACTTGCGATCACCATGGTGGTGTCGGGCGTTATTGCTGCGATCAGCGTGCGGCAGGTCTCGAAGCGCTGGTCGGGTTTTGGCGAGCTTGTGCGCAAAGCGCCCTTCTTGTCAGGCGGTGTGATCCTGCTGGTCGGGCTCTACGTTGCCGTTCATGGTTGGATGGCGTTGCCGCGCTGAAGGAGGTTCCCATGAGTCATGCCGCCAACCCCGATCTCCTCAACCGGCTCAAGCGCGCGCAAGGGCATTTGGCCAAGATCATCGAGATGGTCGCCGAAGGGCGAGACGGCCTTCAGATCGCCCAGCAGATGCAGGCGGTGATCGCGGCGATCGACAAGACCAAGACCTTGTTGGTGACCGATCATATCGAGCATCATCTCGAAGATGTCATCGGTCCGCTACCGCAAGCGATGCGGGGTGAACTGGCGAAGCTGGGAGAACTCGCCAAATATTTGTGACGGCTTGCGCCTTGTCACGAGCGCGCAGTTGACGCGGACGCGGTTAGGGCACCTACCCACTATCTTCACGCGACCCATCCCGTCCGATCGATGCCCAATAAGGTGCGCGTCCTCGTGCCTTCAACCCGTGAACGGGTTCCCCTCAGTTCCTCGGTGAAGGCCTCGCTCGGCACCCTCCTCTGGGCATCGGCGGGAATGGCCCCGCGCAAGAACCGGAGAAGGACCATGACGAGTAACGCGCCCCCTTACAGTGTCGACGATATTGCAGTCTGGCCGGACGGCTGGTGGGCGAGCCTCGGCGCGGTCTGGAACGGCCACTACGGCAATCGGTCGAACGACTATGAGATCGTGCGCGAGGATGATTTCGCGAGGCTGAAGGAACTCGGTCTCGCTGAGGATTTCGACATCCCGTGAGAGGGAGAGGCGTGCCGGGAACGGGTGAGCCTGGCGGTTAGAGAGAGCGTCCGGCGGGCTCGGCTCTTTCCCGCTCTCCCGGAGACCCTCCCAGTGCCTCACATCCTATCCGACGCGGCGCAAGGCGCCGCGTCAGCCCCCGGCCGCGGCGGGCTTCGCCGCGCGGGCCGCCGCAATCTTGGCCACCGCGCGGTATCTCCTTCCGATGCTGGAAGCCGGCCGTCCGGTCGAGACCGCAGCGCTGCGCGAGGCGATGACGGCCTCCTTCGGTGGCACAGACGCCGAAGGGATCTGGGACTGGAAAACCGCCTATGATGTCTGCGAGGCGGCAGAAATCCTGTTCCTGCGCCGATATGGGGCCGCGATCATCTCGCGTGCAGCACCGAGTGCGCTCGCGATGATCGAACGCATTGCCGCGCTCTTTCCCACCCACACCCGCCGATCCGAATCCGCGCAGGCCTTGCAACAATTCTCGACGCCCCCCGGGCTTGCATTTGTTGCCGCGACGGCTGCCTCGGCGCACAGCGGCGATCGCGTGCTGGAGCCGTCTGCCGGCACCGGCATGCTGGCCGTCCATGCCGCGCTGTCAGGCGCAGACCTCGCGCTCAACGAGCTGGCCGAAGTGCGTGCGGTGCTACTCAGCCTTCTATTTCCCGAGATCGCGGTCAGCCGCCACGACGCTGCTACGATCGACGATCGGCTTCCTGAGACCGTCCGTCCAACTGTCGTCTTGATGAACCCGCCATTCTCGGCGGTCGCCCATGTCGACCAGAAGATAAAAGACGCGGCGCTGCGCCACATCGCCTCAGCGCTGGCACGGCTCGAGCTCGGTGGCCGGCTGGTCGCGATCACCGGCGCGAACTGCTCGCCAGATGTCCCCGCGTGGCGCGATGCCTTCGTCGCAATACAGGAGACCGGCCGAATCGTTTTCACCGCCGCGATCGCCGGCAATGTCTATGCGAAGCACGGCACCAGCATCGAAAACGCGACTGACGGTCATCGACAAGCTGCCCGCCGACGATCCGGCGATCTTCCCGGCCAGCGCCGGTCTTGCGCCGGACACGGCAACGCTGCTCCGCTGGGTCCAGACCCAGGTGCCGCCGCGTCACCCCACCACGCCCGCTCCGGCGACCGCCTTGCCGATCGCGGCCGGGCGCGCGCCAGCGCGATGGACGGCGATTGCTCGGCCCATCGTCACGCCGGATTCCGCTCTCGATGCCGATGCGCCCGAACTCATTTATGAGACGGCCGACTGGACGCCGCCCACCGGTCGCTCGGCGACAGCATCTACGAGCCTTACACGCTCCAATCGTTGCGCATCCCAGGCGCAAAGCCGCATCCGACACCTCTGGTTCAGTCGGCGGCGATGGCCTCTGTCGCGCCGCCGAAGCCAAGCTATCGTCCCCATCTGCCCACCATCCTCGCGTCGATCGGCATCCTGTCCGACGCACAGCTCGAATCGATCATCTACGCCGGCGAGGCCCATTCGGGATTTCTCTCCGCGCCTGGGGCGTCGATGAGACCTGGGAAGTCGTGAAGGCGGCGGCCGAGGACGACGATAATGCCTTCCGCTTCCGGCGCGGCTGGTTTCTTGGTGACGGCACCGGTGCGGGCAAAGGCCGTCAGGTCGCCGGCATCATCCTCGACAATTGGCTGAAAGGCCGTCGCCGCGCGGTCTGGATGTCCGTCTCGGATCGCCTGCTGGAGGACGCCCAGCGCGACTGGACGGCGCTGGGCCAGGAGCGCCTGTTGGTGACGCCGCTGTCGCGCTATCGGCAGGGCACGCCGATCCGGCTCGACGAAGGCGTGCTGTTCACGACCTACGCAACGCTGCGCTCGCAGGAACGCGGCGGCAAGGCGAGCCGCGTCGAGCAGATCGTCGAATGGCTCGGTCGTGATTTCGACGGCGTGATCGTGTTCGACGAGGCGCACGCCATGGCCAATGCCGCGGGCGGCAAGGGCGCGCGCGGCGACGTCGCGCCTTCGCAGCAGGGACGCGCTGGCCTTCGCCTCCAACAGGCGCTGCCTAATGCCCGCATCGTCTATGTCTCGGCGACCGGCGCCACCGCCGTCCCGAACCTCGCCTATGCCCAACGGCTCGGCCTGTGGGGCGGCGAGGATTTCCCCTTCGCGACGCGCGGCGAATTCGTCGCCGCCATCGAGAATGGCGGGGTCGCCGCGATGGAAGTGCTCGCCCGCGACTTGAAGGCCCTCGGCCTCTATGCCGCGCGTTCGCTGTCGTTCGACGGCGTGGAATATGAGATGCTGGAGCATCGGCTGACCCCCGAGCAGATCCGGATCTATGACGCCTATGCCGGCGCGTTCCAGATCATCCACAACAATCTCGATGCGGCCATGCAGGCGTCGGGCATCACCAGCGCGGCGCATGGCACGCTGAACCGGCAGGCCAAGGCGGCGGCGCGATCAGCGTTCGAGCAGGCCAAGCAGCGCTTCTTCAACCACCTCATCACCGCGATGCAGACGCCCAGCGTCGTTGCGAGCATCGAACGCGATCTCGCCGCCGGACACGCCGCCGTCATCCAGATCGTCTCGACCGGCGAGGCGCTGCAGGAGCGCCGCCTGGCCGAGATCCCGACCGACGAATGGGACGACGTATCCGTGGACATCACGCCGCGCGAATATGTGTAATGTGGAGCTCCACATTACACGGCTTCTTTGCAGTCGCAGTTTATGTCGAGCGTGGCGGCGAGAGACGCAGGTTTCCTTCGGTTTTCCATGATTTCACTCCAGATAATTACGGTTCCCTCGACCTGAACAAGTCGAAGGAACCAACATGCGATCAAGATCATTATTGTCGTTTCGAGCGGCCCGGCTCCGGGTCGAAGACCCGCCCAGTCACGACGCTCTACTCACCGCATTCCTCTCCTCTCTGTCGCTCGACGAGAGGTCAGGCAGTGCGATTCTGTTTGGCGCTGCGGCCCGTCATTTCCTGCATTGGATGGAACTGCATGGGATCGCGATCCGCACGATCGACGATCGGACCGTTCGGCGGTTCGAGAAGCATCGGTGCCGTTGCCACCGGTATTCGGCGCAGCAGCCAGTCTATAAGGCGGACATTGCAGCGCGAGTCAGGCGCTTCGTCCGCTTCCTGGAGGATCAAGGCTACGTCGGTGTCGAGACGGGATCGACGATCTGCCACGGCACCTCGCCGACTATTTCGATGGGATCGATCGCTTGCAACTCGCGCAAGGACCGGCCCAGTCCTATCGATCCGAGGCCGAGCATTTCGCGGCCTGGCTTCGCATTGCGCGACGACAATGGGCCGATATCGATGACACGATCATCGACCAGTACGGCGCGCATGATTGTCGATGTCCGGTCTGGCGCAAGCGAGGCAAGCTTGTTGCCTCGGGCGCGAAGCGGCGGCGGCGAGCGCTCGG
>NZ_JSBN01000098.1:0-155 GCF_000797515.1 Sphingomonas sp. Ant H11 | reverse complement strand
TTCGTCGAGTTCTTTGCGCGACCGCGGTGTCATCCCTTCAGTCGAACTGGTGTCGGATGACGACCCGCACATGGCGGCATATCTGGCATGGCTCAAGCAACACCGCGGCGCGACCGATGAGACGATCCGGCGCTACCGGGCCGATATCAGGCGGC
>NZ_JSBN01000097.1 GCF_000797515.1 Sphingomonas sp. Ant H11 | reverse complement strand
ATGACGGCCCCTCTCCCCGACCCTCTCCCCGCAAGCGGGAGAGGGAGAAGAAGGAAGAAACATGGACACCAATACCCTATTCCGGCTCGACGGCCGTATCGCCCTCGTCACCGGCGGCTCGCGCGGCATCGGCAAGATGATCGCGACCGGCTTCATCGCACAAGGCGCGACCGTCTATATCTCGTCGCGCAAGGCCGATGCCTGTTTCGAAACTGCGGCGGAACTGGGCGAGAAATGCATCGCGCTGCCGCAGGACGTGTCGACGGTGGCCGGGTGCAAGGCGCTCGCCGCACAACTGGCGGAACATACCGATCGGCTCGACATCCTGGTCAACAATGCGGGGGCGGCCTGGGGCGAACCGTTCGAGATCTTCCCGGAAAAAGGCTGGGACAAGGTGATGGACCTCAACGTCAAATCGCCCTTCTTCCTGACCCAGGCGCTGCACGCCCCGCTGAAAACCGCCGCGAGCGCCGGGCGACCCGCCAAGGTCATCAACATCACCTCGATCGACGGCCAGCGGTTGAACCCGTGGGAGACGTACAGCTATCAGGCGTCGAAAGCGGCGCTGATCTACCTCACCAAGCGGATGGCGGCGCGGCTCATCACCGATCATATCAACGTTACTTCGATCGCGCCCGGTGCCTTTGCCAGCGAGATGAACAAGGCCGCACGCGACCACGGTTCAGCGATCGCACAGAGCATCCCCGCCAAGCGTATCGGCGTCGATGAGGATATGGCGGGTGCCGCGATCTACCTCGCCAGTCGCGCGGGCGATTATGTGGTGGGCGATACGATCACCGTCGATGGCGGGCTGGTCCATGCGGCGCTGGGCACGAGCATCGACGCCTAATCCGGGCCCCTTCCCTTCCCCGACCCAAGGGGGAGGGAAATCAGGCCGTTTGGGGGTGATGCGGTTGCAGGATCATCACCCCATCCTCCACCCGCCAGGATTTGAGGCGCGACAGGAAGTTCATCCCCACCACGTTCATGTCGCCAAAGGCGGGCGACACTACCACCGGCAAATCGCGCGCGACGACATTGCCGATGCGCAGTTCCGGCACTGTCGCGGTTTGCGCCGCCACCGTGCCATTGGCGGTCTGCATCATTACCGGCATCAGCGAATCGCTCGGCTCGATCCCCGCTGCGGCGGCGGTATCGGCCGAAATCGCGGTGACCGTGGCACCACTATCGACCAGCATCCGCCGTTCGATCCCGCCCAGCTTCACCCGCACCCAGAAATGCCCGTCCGCCGCCATCGGCACGCGCATCTCCTTGCCCACCACGCGCTGCCCGCCCAGCTCGAACCGCTGCGCCACGCGGGCGAAGGTCGGGTCGAGCGGCGCGCGCTCCATCACCAGCAACGCGACCAGCACCATACATCCGGCGGTCACCGCAAAAGCGAGGAACCGCCCGATCACCGGCACGCGCCGCGCCAGAACCATCACCGCCACGACAGCGATGACCAGCAGATAGAGCGAGCCCTGGGGCCCAAGATCAGGAAGCGTGTTCACCACCCGAATATAATAACGGGCGCGGCTTTATGAAGGCTGACTAGGCCATCGCCGCGAGCAATTGGTCGACCGTGGTCGTGGCGAACGCCGTGAAATTGTCGGCCACGCCATACGGGATCAGCAGATCGCGCCCTTTCGCCAGCACGCCACAGCTATACACCACATTGGGCACATAGCCGTCGCGCTCGAGCGGGCTTGGCGTAAGGATCGGCGCGGGCGTGCGCGCCAGCAGGCGCGACGGATCGACCTTGTCGAGCAGGCAAGCGCCGACACAGTAATTGCGCACCATCCCGACGCCGTGGGTGAACACCAGCCAGCCCTCGTCGATTTCGATCGGCGAGCCGCAATTGCCCATCTGCACAAACTCCCACGGGTAACGCGGCGAGACGATCTTGCCGCCGCCCGCCCAATGCAGAATGTCGTCGGAGGCATGCAGCCAGATGCTTTCGCTATCCTGCCGCCCGAGCATCATGAACCGCCCGCCGACGCGGCGCGGAAACAGCGCCATGCCTTTAGCCCCCGCCGCATCGCCCGTTAGCGCCCGCATCGTGAAACTGCGAAAGTCATCGCTCGACAGCAATTCCGGGCGCGCCGCCGCACCGCTGAAGGCGGTGTAGGTCCCGTAATAGGTGGTGCTGCCATCTTCCTCGGTGAAGTGGACGAGCCGCAAATCCTCGATTCCCTGGCGTTGGCTCGGCAGCACCGGAAACAGCACGGTCTCGGAAATATCCCGGCTGCCACCGCAGCGGAGCATCACCACCGCCCCGGCATCGACATCCGTACCCTCGATAATCGGCGGCACCGCGACCAAGCTTGGCAAATCGATCTTGAGCGCACCGCCCGGCACCCAGTTGCCCGTGCGGAATGCGACCGAAGAAACATGCCCTTCCCCAATTCCGCGTAGCGAAAGGACGAAGCGCACCGCGCCATCTTCGAGGCCACTCTGGTCGGGCGCGACGACTGCACTCGGGTTGAACAAGGCCGCAGCTTCGTATGAAAATTCTTCGCTGAAATACGCGCCGATCAAGCGGCGTTGGCCTTCCGAGGCCACCGGCGGCACCGGCAAAGCGGCAGCAACCTCATCGTAGCGCCGCAGCAACATCGCATCGACGTCGCGGTGGCGCTCATCCAGCGAATCCACGATCAACGCTAGCTCCGCCGTCAATGCGTCGCCCGTCAGGGTCAGGACGCGGTCGACGATGGCCTGTGCGCGGCTATGCCCTTCCCGCTGAAATTGCGCCGGATATTCGAGAGAAAACGGTCGCACCACCGTTCGCGATGGGTCAGGCCGCAAAATGATGCTGCTATGGTCAAGTCTGAGCTGAACATCCGCCATCGCAATCCTTCCTATCCGCCCGCCGCGATACCGCAGCGGAGCCGCCTGAACGTGCGGGCGTGGCCGACGATCCAATGCCGGTCGTCGCCATATGCCATTGGGACGGCGGCCACAAATCCGGAACGCGAACGCTACTCGATTGGCTCGCACACGAATTGGTGCTGGGAATCGGGGCGCGCGTGATACACGGCTATACCGGTTGATTGTGGCCGCGCCCGACTTGCTTTCACACGGAAAGTCCGGGACCGAAAGGGTTCCGATGCCGTCTGCCGTTTCACCCGATGCCGAACTCGGCCTAAAACTCGCGCTGGCGGTGGTCGGCTCCTCGCACGCCCCGGTGCTGCTGCTGGATGGAAACCGCGCTGTCATTATCGCCAGCGACGCCTTTTGCGAAGCCTTCGACATCGATCCCGCAACGATCGTCGGCAAGACCTTTGCCGATCTGGGCGACGGCGAATGGGCCATCCCGCAACTTCAGTCGCTCCTCAAGGCAACCGCGTCGGGACTCGCCGAAGTCAAAAATTACGAATTCGACTTGAAGCGCTCCGGCCTTGCCACGCGGTGTCTGGTCCTGAACGCGCATAAGCTGAGTTACGGTGCCGGGGCCGAACCCCGACTGTTGCTCGCCATCTCCGACGTTACCGCAGCCCGCATCGCGGAAAAGGTGAATGACGGCCTGGTTCATGACAAGAGCGTGTTGCTGCAGGAGTTGCAGCACCGCGTCGCCAATAGTTTGCAGATCATCGCCAGTGTGCTCCTGCAGAGCGCGCGCAAGGTTCAGTCGGAAGAGGTCCGCGGCCATTTGCGGGATGCCCACAGCCGCGTGATGTCGGTCGCTGCGGTCCAGCGGCAACTGGCGGTCGCATCGCTCGACAAGGTCGATGTCGGTCCGTACCTTCACCAATTGTGCGAGAGCATCGGGGCATCGATGATCCACGATCACGAGCAGATTTCGATCGAAGTGACGAGTGCCCGCGAACAGGTCCAGGCCAATATTTCGGTCAGCCTTGGTCTGGTGGTGACAGAGCTGGTGATCAACGCGCTCAAGCATGCGTTTCCTGATGGACGACACGGCAAGATCGCGGTCGATTATATGCGTAGCGGCGCGGACTGGTCGCTCTCGGTAAGCGACGACGGGATCGGCATTACAAAGCAGCCAGGCCCTTCCAAGGCCGGGTTGGGCACGAATATCGTGCAGGCGCTTGCCAAACAGATGGATGCCAGCGTCACCGTGTCGGACGCGGACCCGGGCACCCGGGTAACCTTGGCGCACCATTTGTCGGCGGACACCCCGCCGAAGCGGCACCCGCCATTTAAGGCTTGGCGTTGGCCCCTGCTGCCGACGGTGGCGGGGGCGGCAACGGTACGACGTGGTACTTGCCATGCAGAGCGTCGATCTCGGCTTGACGCCGCTGCAGATAGAAGGTCCGCGTCGCCACATACGGGTCGGTCGGTCCGTTATGAAGCTGGTGGAACAGTTCGTCATTCTCAGCGCGCCGGTCAAGCACCCCGAGGACGCTGACCGGCAGAGTAAAGGCGGCCCTGTTAAAGGGCTTTCCAACCCCCAGCGGCAGCACCAGCCGATCGACCGCATCCCCCACCAAATCGCGCAGCGTGGTGGGCCCTATCAGCGGCAAGAACAGGAAAGGCCCAGGCTTCACGCCGTAAAAACCGAGCGTGTCGGCAAAGCCATTCGGGCGCCGCGGCAAATGGATCGGGCGACGCTTGGCCATATCGAAAAGGCCGCCGACCCCGACGGTGGAATTGACGACGAAGCGCCCCAGCGTCTCGGCGGCCTTGCCCGCTTTATGCTGGAGCAGAAAATTCACGAACACGATCGGCTCGCGCAGATTGTACAGGAAATTGCGGATGCCGCTGCGGACCGGCACTGGCACGCTGTGCTTATAAGCCAGCGCCAGCGGCCCGACAAAGGCACGGTCGACCTCCTGCGTCGCCTTGAAGGATTCGGTGTTGATCGCAGCGATAGGGTCGTTTGCGGTATTTCGCGAACGGGCCGTAACGACGATGTCTTGCGGCTCTTCCATCGGCGGCGGCGCGGCCGACACCACTGCCGCTTCGTCGGTTGCGACAAGGCTTGCGGTCTGCGGATCGGCGAGCGGCACCGTCGGCGACGCCAGCATGCTGGCCGCCACAACCTGTTCGGGCTGAGTGACCTGCAGGTCGCGATCGTCCACCGGCGTGCTGGTCGCCAGCATCGCTGTGACCCAGATCGGAATGCTCACAAATCCGCTCCTGCCGGGCACGCGTAAGAGGCTTCAAGACACGCAAAACCGGCGATCGGGTTCCCCTGCCGTACTCTTTGGGAAGACGCCAATTGTCGTTTCCTAATGTCGTGCCGACGGGTCAGTATGGAATACGCCAATCCCCCGTTATGTGTGTGACGACACCAAAAGCAAAAATCCTCAATTCTATTTTAGGGCTTTCCGAAATCTCTCGTCGAGCGCGCCCGTGGCGAGCGCGCGCAGCAGGAAGCGGCGGCCTTCCCATAAGAAAAGCCCCGCGTCCGGCATCGCTATCGCTGCATTATCGGGCGATACCGCCCGCCGCCAGCACCGCCAGAGTGACGAGTTCGCTCGCGGTCGAGGTCATCGGCGCGATCTGCACCGATTTCTCCATCCCGACGAGCATCGGCCCGATCACTGCATCGCCGCCCAATTCGCGGAGCAACTTGGCCGAAATATTGGCCGATTGCAGCCCCGGCATGATCAGCACATTGGCTGGCCCCGAGAGGCGCGCGAACGGATAATTGGCAAGCTGTTTGGGGTTGAGCGCGACATCGGGTGCCATTTCGCCTTCATATTCGAAACTGACCTGCCGCTTGTCGAGTACCTTCACCGCCGCGCGGATATCGTCGAGCCAATTGCCTTCGGGGTTGCCAAAGGTCGAATAGCTGAGGAAGGCGACGCGCGGCTCATGCCCCATGCGCTTGGCGACGAGCGCCGTCTGCTCGGCAATATCCGCCAGTTCCTCGGCATTGGGGCGCTCGTTCACGGTGGTGTCGGCCATGAAGACCGTGTGGCTTTGCCCGACCATCAAATGAATGCCGAACGGGGTGCGCCCCGCCTCGGGATCGATCACACGGCGGATTTCGCGCATTGTATGCGCATAGGTGCGCGTGATGCCGGTGATCATCGCGTCGGCTTCGCCCAGTTGCAGCATCACCGCGCCGAAGATGTTGCGATCCTGGTTGATCATCCGCTCGCAGTCGCGCCGCAGATAGCCGCGCCGCTGCAGTCGTTCGTAGAGGAAGTCGACCATGCGCGGCACCAGCGGCGAATTGCGGCTGTTGTGCAATTCATAGCTGTCGGGATCATTGACGCCGAGCGCGCGCAACCGTTCGGGCACATCATCGCGGCCGACCAGCACCGGCGTGCCGTAACCGCCGTCCTTGAACGCGATCGCCGCGCGCAGCACGACTTCTTCCTCGCCTTCCGCGAACAACACCCGCTTGGGATGTGCCTTGGCACCTTCATACGCGAGCGTCAGCACCGAAGTGGTCGGGTTGAGCCGTGCCTTCAGCGTCTGGCGATAGGCCTCCAGATCGAGGATCGGCTTGGTCGCAACGCCCGAATCCATCGCCGCCTTGGCCACCGCGACCGGCACGATTTCCATCAGCCGCGGGTCGAACGGTGCCGGGATGATGTAATCGGGGCCGAAGGTGTGGCGCACACCGTAAGCAACCGCCACTTCCTCGGCCACTTGTTGCCGCGCCAACGCCGCCAGCGCGCGCGCGGCCGCCAGCTTCATTTCATCGTTGATCGTCGTCGCGCGCACGTCGAGCGCGCCGCGGAAGATGAACGGGAAGCCAAGCACGTTATTGACCTGGTTCGGATAGTCCGACCGCCCCGTGGCGATGATCGCATCGGGCCGAGCCGCCTTCGCCTCGGGCGGGGTGATCTCCGGATCGGGATTGGCCATCGCGAAGATGATCGGCTTGGGGGCCATCTTGAGCAGGTCCGACGCCGGCAGCGCCCCGGCGGCTGAAAGACCGACGAACACATCCGCACCATCGAGCGCCTCGGTCAGCGTGCGCTTCTCGGTGGCCACGGCATGCGCCGACTGCCACTGATTGATATCGGCCCGCCCCTGGTAGATCACCCCACCAAGATCGACCATCGTCAACTGGTCGCTCGGCAGGCCCATCGCTTTGATCAGCTCGGCGCACGCGATCGCCGCCGCGCCCGCGCCGTTCATCACCACCTTGGTGTCCTTGATGTCACGGCCGGTCAGGAACAACGCGTTGATAAGCCCCGCCGCGCAAATGATCGCGGTGCCGTGCTGGTCGTCATGGAACACCGGGATGTTCATGCGTTGACGCAAGGTCTGTTCGATGATGAAGCATTCCGGCGACTTGATGTCCTCCAGATTGATCCCGCCAAAGCTCGGCTCCATCAGCTCGATCGCATCGATCAGCCGGTCGGCATCCTCGGTCTTCAGCTCGATATCGATCGCGTCGACATCGGCGAAGCGCTTGAACAGCACCGCTTTGCCTTCCATCACCGGCTTGGACGCGAGCGCGCCGAGATTGCCGAGCCCGAGAATGGCGGTGCCGTTCGAGATGACCGCAACGAGATTGCCCTTCGCGGTGTAATCATACGCCAGGCTCGGATCGGCCGCGATCGCCAGCACCGGCACCGCGACGCCCGGCGAATAGGCCAGCGCCAGATCGCGCTGAGTCGCCATCGGCTTGGACGCGACGATCTCGATCTTGCCCGGTCGCCCTTCCGAGTGGAACAGCAGCGCCTCGCGCTCGGAAAATTGGACGTTCGAGTCTGCAGTCATGGGGGCGGCCTCCTGGATCGGCGTCGTCTTAGAAACAGTTTGGGAGAATGGGAACGGCTCTAGTTGCCGTTACGACTATCGAAGGACCGACGCGCCTCGGCGATGCGGTCGACATTGTCCGCCGCCCACACCCACACGCCGCAAAACGCCTCGGCCAGCGTGAAACCGAGTTCGGTCAGCCGATATTCGACTTTTGGCGGGATCACCGGATGGATCGTCCGGATCACCAGGCCGTCGCGCTCCATCTGACGCAACGTCTGTGTCAACATCTTCTGGCTGATGCCCTCGGCAAGCTGCGCCAGACGCGAGAAGCGCAGTTCGCCATGTTCGGTCAGCACCTCCAGCACGATCATCGTCCATTTGTCGGCGACGCGACCGATCACTTCCGTGACCAGAGCCTCGACGCGCGGATCGAGATTTTCGGGATATTGGTGCGAAACGGCCATTGGTTTCCTGTCGGTAAGTACCGCACTTTTGCGTGCCTACTTTCCAATCGAACGCGCAGCTTTTACGCGCCGTGTCAACAATCGAACGGGAAGAGCAACCATGAATATCAGCGGCAACACCCTCCTCATCACCGGCGGCGGCACCGGCATCGGCCGTGCGCTCGCCGAGCAATTTCACGCGCGCGGCAACCACGTCATCGTCGCCGGCCGTCGTGCCGAGCCGCTCGACGCGCTGGCGCGCGACCTGCCGGGAATCAGCACCGCCTTGCTCGACGTCGCCGACGCGGCCGACATTGCGCGCTTCGCCGACACGATCGCCAGCGAGCACCCGGCCCTCAACGTCGTGATCCACAATGCGGGGATCATGCGCGCCGAAGATATGACCGCGCAGCCCTATGACCTGAGCGATGCCGAAGCGATGATCGCGACCAACCTGCTGGGGCCGATCCGGCTGACCGCGGCCTTGCTGCCGCACCTGCGCAAGCAGCCCAACGCCGCGATCCTCACCGTATCGTCGGGTCTCGCCTTCGTACCGCTGGTGGCGACGCCGACTTATAGTGCGACCAAGGCAGCAATCCACAGTTGGTCGCAATCCTTGCGGGCGCAGTTCGCCGACACGGGCATCGACGTGATCGAAATCGCCCCGCCTGCCGTCGCGACCGATCTGATGCCGGGGCATGCCGAAAACCCCAATTCGATGCCGCTCGACGCCTATATCGCCGAGACGATGGCGCTGCTGGAGACCAATCCGCACGGTCCTGAAAATGCCGTCGAGCGCGTCAAATTCCTGCGCGATGCCGAGCGCGAGGGGCGGTATGACGCGGTGTTCGCCGCGCTCAACCAGCGACACTGACGCGGCGGTTTCCTTTCGGGAGGGCGGGCGGTATCAGACGGCGATGGCGCCAGCACCGACCCCCGCTCCCACCCCGATGATGGCGCAATATTTCGCGCTGAAGGCCGAGGCGGCGGATTGCCTGCTGTTCTACCGCATGGGCGATTTCTTCGAATTGTTCTTCGACGATGCGAAGGTCGCCGCCGCCTGCCTCGACATCGCGCTGACCACGCGCGGCGAGCATCACGGCGCGCCGATCCCGATGTGCGGCGTGCCAGTCCATGCCGCCGATGCCTATCTCGCACGGCTGATCAAGGCCGGGCACCGCGTCGCCATCGCCGAGCAGACCGAGAGCCCGGCAGAAGCCAAGAAGCGCGCGGGCAAGACGTTGGTCTCGCGCGCGATCGTCCGCGTGGTAACGGCGGGGACGCTGACCGAGGAGGCGCTGCTCGATGCGCGCGCCGCCAATTGGTGCGTGGCGATCGGCGAGGTTGGCGGTGCGGTCGCGATTGCCGCTGCCGACATTTCGACCGGGCGGTTCGAGCTGATCGCGTGCGATGCCGCCGGATTGGGTGCCGAACTCGCCCGGCTCGCCCCGGCGGAGACCATCGCGTCGGAAGCGAGCGGCTTTGCCGAGCTCGCGACGATGCTGCGCCCGCGCGGCGAGTTCGACAGCGCGCGCGGCGAGGCGCGGCTGAAGGACCTGTATGCCGTCGCGACGCTCGACGGCTTCGGCCAGTTCGACCGTGCCGCCTTGTCGGCGGCGGGTGGGCTCGTCGCCTATCTCGATCACACCGCCAAGGGCGCGATGCCCTTCCTGCGCCCGCCGCGCCTCGGGCAAAGCGCCCAGCACATGGCGATCGACGCTGCCACGCGCGAAAGCCTGGAACTGACCCAGACGACGAGCGGCGCGCGCAAGGGCAGCTTGCTCGACGCGATCGACCGCACGGTGACGGCGGCGGGCGCGCGCCTGCTCGCCGCCGATCTCGGCGCCCCGCTGATGGAACGGAGCCGGATCGAGGCGCGCTACGATCTGGTCACGCTGCTTACCGAGGATTCGGGGCTGCGCGAGTCGCTGCGGGGGACTTTGCGCAGCATGGCCGATATCGGCCGCGCACTCGGGCGGCTGGCGGCGGGGCGGGGCTCCCCACGCGATCTCGGGCAATTGCGCGACGGGCTCGATGGCGCGTGGCGGCTGGGCGAGCGGCTCGACCGGATCGACCAACCGCCTGCGCTGCTGAAGGATCTTGCCCCGCGCTTGCGCGGGCATGGCGCGCTGATCGACTTGCTGTCGCGCGCGCTCGTGCCGTCACCCCCGATCGATGCCTCGGACGGCGGCTATATCGCGGCGGGCTATGACGCCGCGCTCGATGATCTGCGCGATGCGGGCGCGGGCGGCCGGCGCGCGATCGCCGCGCTCGAGGCCGACTATCGCACGCGGACCGGCGTCGCCCAGCTCAAGATCCGTCACAATGGCGTGCTCGGCTATCATATCGAAGTCCCCGCGCGCGCAGCCGATGGTCTGATGAAGCCCGAAAGCGGCTTCATCCATCGCCAGACGATGGCGGGCGCGGTGCGCTTCAACGCGCCCGAACTGCACGAAGTCGCGGCCAAGGTAACGCAAGCCGGTGCCCATGCATTGGCGGCCGAGGCAGCGCATCTCGAGGATCTGATCGCCGCCGCGCTCGACCGGCGCGAGGCGGTGGCGGCGACCGCGGATG
>NZ_JSBN01000096.1 GCF_000797515.1 Sphingomonas sp. Ant H11 | reverse complement strand
GATTGCCCATTTCGGAGGCAACCCACCCCCAACCCCTCCTTCAGGGAGGGGAGAAAGCATGACGCTCGACCCGCTCGAAAAATACAACGCCAAGCGCGACTTCGCGAAGACGGCGGAGCCTGCGGGCACGCTCGAACCCGGGCATGGCAATCGTTTCATCGTGCAGAAGCACGACGCATCGCGGCTGCACTGGGATTTCCGGCTGGAAGTCGATGGCGTGCTGAAAAGCTGGGCGGTGACGCGCGGGCCGAGCCTGGACCCCGCGCAGAAACGGCTGGCAGTGCGGACCGAGGACCATCCCTTGTCCTATGCGGATTTTGAGGGAACGATTCCGGCGGGCGAATATGGCGGCGGCACAGTGATGCTGTGGGACAGCGGCACCTGGTCCCCGATCAAGGGCAAGAGCGCCAAGGACCTCGAGCAGGGCCACCTCCACTTCGTGCTCGACGGCCAGCGTATGAAGGGGGAGTGGCTGCTGATCCGGTTGAAACCACGCGGCAAGGAGAAGGCCGAGAACTGGCTGCTGCGCAAGATCGACGATGCCGCGGCGGGCGGGGCCGATACGCTGGTCGAAACCGCGCTGACCAGCGTGACGAGCGGGCGCACGATGGCGGAGATTGCGGAAGGGAAGAAGCCGGCGGCTCCCCGGCGAAAGCCAGGGGCCAGGGTTGCAAAAGCTGCGCCCGTCGCTGGGGAGTCCGGCGTTCGCCGGAAAACGGCCGCCAGGCCGGTGTTCCAGGAGCCGCAGCTTTGCACCCTCGTCGATTCCGTTCCGACCGGTAGCCAATGGCTGCATGAGGTGAAGTACGACGGCTATCGCGCGCTGATCGCGGTCGCCAAGGGCAAGGCCACGGTGTTCACGCGTAGCGGGCTCGACTGGACCAACAAGTTCCAGGCGATTGCCGATGCCGTCGCCAGGCTCCCGGTCGAGACCGCACTGTTCGATGGCGAGATCGTCGCGTTCAAGGAGGGCCGCCCCGATTTCTCGACGCTGAAGGACGCGATCGCTTCCGGGGGCGACATGACCTTCTTCGCCTTCGACCTGTTGAACCTCGACGGCGAGGATCTGACCGACCTCACCAATCTCGCGCGCAAGCAGCGCCTGCAGCCGTTGATCGACGGCAAGGACCCGCGCGTCCAATATTCGGAGCATATCGCCGGGCAGGGCGAGCCATTGTTCGAAACGATGTGCAAGGAAGGCTATGAGGGCGTCGTCTCCAAACGCGCCGACGCACCCTATCGCGGCAAGCGCACGCAGGCCTGGCTCAAGACCAAATGCACGCGGCGGCAGGAGTTCGTCATCGTCGGCTGGACGCCGAGCGCCAAGTCGCGCGGGTTCGCGTCGTTGCTGCTAGGGCTGAACGGGGCGGACGGGCTGGTCTATGCCGGTAAGGTCGGCACCGGCTTCGACACCGCGACGATGCTCGATCTGCGCGCGCGGCTGGAGAGGATCGAACGCAAGACGCCGACCGTCGCCGCGCCCCGCGCGGCGGTGCGGGGTGCGCATTGGGTGTCGCCAAAGCTGGTCGCCGAGGTGGCCTTTGCCGAGACCACGCCCGATGGCGTATTGCGGCATTCGAGCTTCATCGGCCTGCGCGAGGACAAGCCCGCGCGCGAGGTGGTGGCGGAAACGCCGGTGCAGCCGGAAGCGGCGGAAACGCCCGAAATCCACATCAAGGTCAGCAGCCGCGACCGGGTGATCCTTCCCGAATCGAACATCACCAAGGGCGACCTCGCCGATTATTACGCCAAGGTCGCGGGCATCATGCTGCCCTGGGCCGCCAACCGGCCGATCAGCCTGGTGCGCTGTCCGCAGGGGCGCGCCAAGCAATGTTTCTTCCAGAAGCATGACGCGGGCAGCTTCAAGGGCGAGCATGTCCACACGGTGCCGATCACCGAGAAAGACGGGTCAACCGAAGAGTATCTGTACATCGACGATGCCGACGGGCTGGTCGCGTGCGTGCAGATGGGCACGATCGAATTCCACGGCTGGGGATCCTCGGTCGCCACGCTGGAACAGCCCGATCGCATGGTGTTCGATCTCGACCCCGATGAGGGGCTGGGCTTCGATCTGGTCAAGAAGGCCGCGGTCGAGTTGAAGGAGCATCTTGCCGAACTGGGGCTGGTCAGCTTCGCGATGCTGTCGGGCGGCAAGGGTGTGCATGTCGTCGTGCCGCTGACCCCACAGGCCGAATGGCCCGCGGTCAAGGATTTTGCCGATCGCTTCGCCCGCGCGCTGGGGGAGGCTGCGCCCGACCGCTTCGTCGCGACCATGTCCAAGGCCAAGCGCAAAGGGCGGATCTTCATCGACTGGCTGCGTAACCAGCGCGGCGCGACTGCGGTGCTGCCCTATGTTGCGCGCGCGCGCGCCGGGGCACCGGTGGCGGCACCGGTGTCGTGGAGCGAACTCGGCGGCATCGATACCGCCGCGCAGTGGAGCATTCGCGATGCCGATGAGCTGATCGCGCGCGCCGCGTCCCGAGAATTGGCGGGGTGGGGCATTGCCGATCAGGTGCTGCCCGATCTGTGACGGCCGCGTCGCCTAGACGGTGACCTGCTCGCCCAATTCCAGCACCTTGCCCGGCGGGATCTTGAGGAAGTCGGTCGGGTCGCTGGCATTGCGTTGCAGGAACATGAAGATGCGGTCCTGCCACAGTGGCATACCCTGATTGGCGGCGGGCTTGATCGTGTTGCGACCGATGAAATAGCTGGTCTTGGCGGGGTTGAGCACCTTCTTGTGGCTGACCGCCTCCAGCCCAAGGTCGCGCGGCACGTCGGGCGATTCCATGAAGCCATAGGTCAGCACGATGATGGTGAAATTGTCGTCGACTCGGCGGATTTCGGAGCGTTCGTGCGGCTCGACATAGGGACGGTCGGCGGTGCGCACGCTGACGATCAGGTTCTTCTCGTGCAGCACCTTGTTGTGTTTGAGATTGTGCAGCAGCGCGCCGGGGGCACTGTCGGGATTGGCGGTGAGGAACACGGCGGTCCCCTCCACGCGCTCGGGCGGACGCTTGGCGAGCGCGGCGGCGAGATCGGCAAGCGGCACGCTCTGCCGCGCCTCGAACGCGCGGACGATGCCGCGACCACGATTCCAGGTGTAGATGATCAGGCCGATCACCCCTGCCACGACCAGCGGCACCCAGCCGCCCTCGACCACGCGCAGGATGTTCGCGCCGAAGAAGATCAGGTCGAGCGTGAGGAACGGCAGGATCACCGCGAGTGCCAGCGGACGCCCCCAGTTCCAGCGATGGCGCACCACGATATAGGCGAGCAACGTCGTCACCACCATCGTGCCCGTAACCGCAATGCCATAAGCGGCAGCCATTGCCGAGGAGGTGCGGAACTGGATTACCAGCACCAGCACGCCCGTCAGCAGCAGCCAGTTGATCGACGGCAGATAGATTTGTCCGGCCTGTGCGGCCGAGGTCTGGCGGATGCGCAGGCGCGGCAACAGGCCGAGCTGGATCGCCTGCTGCGTCAGCGAATAGGCACCGGTGATCACCGCTTGACTGGCGATGACGGTTGCCATCATCGCGAGCACGATCAGCCACGGCCGCACGCTTTCCGGCGCCATCACGAAGAACCAGTCCTGGTTGACGAAGGGCGTTCCCGCCGCCGCCGCCGCCTCAAGCGCATTGAGCGCAAAGGCACCCTGGCCGAGATAATTGAGCACCAGGCAGGGGAAAACGAGGAAGAACCAGCCGATACGGATCGGCTTGATACCGAAATGGCCCATATCGGCGGTCAAGGCCTCGGCGCCCGTTACCGTCAGGAACACAGCCCCCAGCACGAACAGGCCCGTGACGCCGTGTGTGGCGAGCAGGATCGCGCCATAATGCGGGGAAATGACGCGCAGGATCGAAGGTTCGTCGGCGATGTGCCACAGGCCGAGCCCGCCAATCGCCAGGAACCACACGATACAGACCGGCCCGAACAGCGTCGAAACGCTCGCCGTGCCGCGGCTCTGGATGAAAAACAGCGCGACGAGGATCACGATCGTGACGCCGAGGATCGCCGAATCGTCGAAGATATTGGCCAGTGCGGGAATGGTCTTCAGCCCCTCCACCGCCGACAGCACCGACAAGGCCGGCGTGATGATCGCATCGCCGTAGAAGAGCGAGGCCCCCGCCGCCCCCAGCACCAGCGCGATGAGCGAGCGCCGCCCCAGCGCGCGCCGGGCGAGTGCGGTGAGCGCCAGCACGCCGCCTTCGCCCTGATTGTCCGCGCGCATCAGAAAGATGACGTATTTGACGGTGACGACCAGGATCAGCGACCAGATCGCAAGACTGAGCACGCCCAGAATCTCGCTGGCGTCGATGCCGTCGCCCGCGGTCTGGCTCAACGCTTCGCGGAAGGCGTAAAGCGGGCTGGTGCCGATATCGCCGAACACCACGCCGATCGCGCCGATCGTCAAGGCCAGCAACGCCGGATGCGGCGCATGCGGGGCGGGACTGTCAGGCTTGGTCGCGGTCGCTGCGGTCATAAGCGGTGAATGGCTCGTCAGGAAGGACGGCGCGCTTTACGCTCGTGGGGGCTTTGCGCAAGGCCTTTGATACTCGCGCTGGCCAGGCGGTGTCACGGGCGTTGCACCGAGGCCACCATTGCGACATAGCCAAGGGCATGGTTCCCTTTTCGTTCGCAGGTCGTGATTTCCTTGCTTTGGGGAGCGGTGCCCTGTTCTGGCCCGCGCGCGGGGCGTTGCTGGTGGCGACCTGCATTTCGAGAAAGCAAGCTGGTACGCGCGCGGTGGTCAAATGTTGCCGCCTTATGATTCGCTGGCGACGCTTGCCGATCTGACCGCGCTGGCGGAGACGCTGCGCCCGCGCGAAATCTGGTGCCTGGGCGACAGTTTCCACGACGATGAGGGATGCGATCGCTTGCCCGATGCGGCGCAGGCGCGGCTGCGCGCGCTGACCGGTGCGATCGCGTGGACGTGGATCACCGGCAACATGATGCGGGAATGGTCGATCGTTGCGGCGGGGTCGTTGTTGACGAGGCCGAGGTCGACGGGTTGATCCTGCGGCACGAAGCTGTGCCCGACGAAGTCCGTCCCGAGCTTTCGGGCCATTTCCATCCCAAATTGCGGTTGCGGGTGCGCGGTCGTTCGGTCTCCCGCCGCTGCTTCGTCGCCAGTGCGTGCAAGCTGATCCTGCCCGCGTTCGGCGCTTTAACGGGGGGGCTGGATGCAGCACACCCGGAGATTGTCCGCGCAGTCGGGCGAGGGGCGGAAGCGCTGATCCCGGTCGAGGATCGCTTGCTGCGCTTTCGGCTGGCGGCGTAAGCCGCTGCCAAAAATCCCTCCCGTGAACGGGAGGGATTTCACATCTCAGCTCGCCAATTGCGGAAAGCCTGCGCGGAACGCCGCAACCTTTGGTTTGTCGAAGGTCACGATATAGGGGTGGTTGGGGTTCCGGTCGTAAAAATTCTGATGATAGTCCTCCGCCGGAAAGAACGCGCCCGACTCGATTTTGGTCACGATCGGTTTGGCGAAGACATGCGCTTGGCCCAATTGCGCGATATAGGCGGCGGCGACGCCACGCTGCGCCGCGCTTTGCGGGAAGATCGCCGAGCGATAGCTGTAGCCGCTGTCGGGGCCTTGCCGATTGAGCTGGGTCGGATCGTGCGCGATCGAGAAATAGACGCGCAGCAGCGTCGCATAGCTGACCTTGGCCGGATCATAGACGATGCGCACCGCCTCGGCATGTTTGGTCGTTTCGCTTGAAACCTGATCATAGGTCGCGGTGTCGCGCGTGCCCCCGGCATAGCCGGCAGTGACGTTGGTCACGCCCTTCACATGCTCGAACACCGCTTCCATGCCCCAGAAACAGCCGCCCGCGAACACGGCGGTTTGCCGACCGGTGGCGGTAACATCGGTCTTGGCGACGGGCAGCGGCACGGCGCGCTCGGCCTGCGCGGCACCGCCGAGCGCGAACAGCGCGACTCCGGCAAGACCTGTGGCGAAGAAACGGGGCTTTAACATCGGGACACCTCTTGATGGGACACGACGTAGTTCGTGTCTTGGCCGCACTTAGTTACGTCCGGGCAGCCAAAGAGATGTCGTGTCGGATCAATGCCGCTTCAAGCCGCGCACGCGGTGCCAGACATAGAAGCCGATCGCCGCGACCAGCACCACCGCAATCACCACGTCCGCGCTGTGGAACGCCGCCTTGACGCGCGGGTCGCTGTTCCATTTGTCACCCAGCACCATGCCGAGATAGGCGAGGCCAAAGCACCACGGCCACGATCCGATAAAGGTGTAGATGTGGAATGGGATCAGCGGCATCCGTGCCACGCCCGCCGGAAACGCGATGAACGAGCGGATCACCGGCAGCAGACGCCCGATCAGCACCGCGATATTGCCGAAGCGCGCGAAGAAGCGGTCGGCGGCGTCGAGCTCACCCGGCCCGACCAGCACATAGCGGCCCCAGCGCTCGGCCACCGGCCGCCCGCCGCGCTTGCCGATCTCATAGCCGACGATCGAGCCGAGATTGCACCCGATCGCGCCCGCCGTCGCGGCGAGGTACAGGTTGAAATGCCCGGTCGAGACCAGATAGCCGGCAAAGGGCATGATGATCTCGGACGGCAGCGGGATGCAGGCCGATTCGATCGCCATCAGCAACGCAATGCCGAGATAGCCGCCGCTGGAAATGACGCCGATGGTGAAGGTCGCGAGGATGCCGAGGATTTTTTCGATCATGGGGCAGGGCTTTGCCGTGGGATGCGGCGCGGGGCCAGCGGAAATGTGCGGAGCGGTTGCTAGGGTCTTTGCGTATCCGCGATGAAAGGCGGGGCGGTCTGGCTATGTCAATGGGCCCAGTTGAAGCGGACAAGTGCCATCGAAAAAGCAAATACAAAGGCATAGCCAAATCGGTCGATGCCTACCTGTGTTTGCCCCTTGCTCTCCCGCAATCGCCCAATGAGCATCATGGCACCCCCAACAACCAACGGGGTTATGACGACGTTCGCTTCGCGAAGCCCAAGGTTGGAGATGAAGGATCTGGGCATAACCAGAAGGCTTATGCGCCCGCCATCGTACCCCACAAAGCGAAGCCGATTGTCGATAAAAACGGGTTTCTTGGCTTTTTGAAGGTGTCGGCGAGCCCGTGAAAGCCAAGTTCAGCTAAGGACTCGAACAATAGCTGCAGCAAAATCTCGCCGAGAAATTGCAAAATGATCTCGACTATAAATTCCATATATCTCTGTCATAGCGACGGGCGGTGCTGGAGCTTAACCTGAGCATCCGCTGTCGCCAATGGCGGCTGCGAACTCGCCTGTCCGCTGTCCACGCATTTCAAAAACGCGCACCGTGTGCCCCGCGAGCAAACGATGGTAGAGCGCCCCCCATGAACGAGTCCGACAAAACGCCTCGCCGCGCTGGCTGCGGTGGAAGAGGTTCGCGCTGGCATGAGTGTCGGCCTTGGCACCGGGTCCACCGCAGCGTTTGCGATCGAGGCGCTGGGCGAGCGGGTGCGTGGGGGGCTGGCCGTTCAGGCGGTTGCGACCTCGCTTGCCACCGAGGCGCACGCGCGCTCGGTCGGCATAACGCTGATCGAACTGCCCGCGCGGATCGATCTCACCATCGATGGTGCCGATGAAATCGATGGTGCTTTGCGCGCGATCAAGGGGGCAGGCGGTGCGATGCTCCGCGAAAAGGTCGTCGCCGCCGCCAGCGCGCGGATGCTGGTGATCGCCGATGGCTCCAAGCGCGTCGCCGCGATCGGGGCGGCGAAGATCCCGGTCGAGACTTTGCCCTTCGCCCGGAATTTCGTGGCGGCGCGACTCGAAAACCTTGGTGCCCAGGTCGCCCTGCGGGAAAATTTCCTTACCGATCAGGGAAATTCCATCCTCGATTGCAGCTTTGCGCCTGATATCGACCATCGCCGCCTTGCCGCTGAAATTGCCGCAATTCCGGGCGCTTTGGGGCACGGCCTGTTCCTGACCGAGGTGTCGGCGGCCTATATCGCGACCGATGGTGTCGTTACGCGGCTGGAACGCGACGAAAGGACGCGATAAGGCCCTCGCACACCGCAACCGGGCGGGCGCACGTGCGTTCAGACCCACATTAGCGAGGCGATATCTTTCATGGCCGACACCCCGACGACTGCGACTGCAACGAGCGTTCATGAGGATGGCTCGCCCGAGCGCCTCGCCATCGACACGATCCGCACCCTCTCGATGGACGCGGTGCAGGCCGCAAATTCCGGGCACCCGGGCACGCCAATGGCGCTGGCTCCGGTCGGTTATACGCTGTGGAGCAAGTTCCTGCGCTACGATCCGGCCACCCCGGATTGGCCCAATCGCGACCGCTTCGTGCTGTCGGTCGGCCATGCGTCGATGCTGCTCTACGCGCTGATCCATCTGGCCGGGATCGAAGAGATCGATGCCGAAGGCAACAAGACCGGGCACCCCGCGCTCAGCCTCGAAGACCTAAAGCAGTTCCGCCAGCTCTCGTCCAAGACGCCGGGCCATCCTGAATATCGCCACACCACCGGTGTAGAGACCACCACCGGTCCCCTCGGTGCAGGCTGCGGCAATTCGGTCGGCATGGCGATCGCGGAGCGCTGGTTCGCGGCGCGCTACAACAAGCCCGGTTTCGACCTGTTCGACCATGATGTCTATGCGCTGTGCGGCGATGGCGACATGATGGAGGGCGTCTCGGCCGAAGCTGCCTCGCTCGCCGGGCACCTCAAACTGTCCAATTTGTGCTGGCTGTACGATAGCAATCACATCTCGATCGAGGGCGCGACCAGCCTTGCCTTCGACGAAGACGTCGGCAAGCGCTTCGAATCCTATGGCTGGAACGTCATCCATGTGAACGACGCCAACGATGTCGCTGCGCTCACCGCCGCGCTCGATACGTTCAAGGCGACGACCGACAAGCCGACCTTCATCGTCGTGCATTCGATCATCGGCTATGGCAGCCCCAAGGCGGGCAGCGAAAAGGCGCATGGCGAGCCGCTGGGCGAGGAGAATATCCGTCTGACCAAGCAGGCCTATGGCTGGCCCGAAGATGCCAAGTTCCTGGTCCCCGACGCGTTGCCGAGCACTTTAAGGGGGCGATTGCCGGTCGCGGCGCGCCCTTGCGCGAAGCCTGGGACGCGCTGCGCGCGCGTTATGCCACCGAATATCCCGAGGAATCGGCGCAGCTCGACGCGATCTTCACCGATAGCCTGCCCGACGGCTGGGATTCCGATATCCCGGTGTTCGATGCCGACGCCAAGGGCGTCGCCAGCCGCGACGCGGGCGGCAAGGTACTCAACGCGATCGCGGCCAAGGTGCCGTGGCTGCTCGGCGGCTCTGCCGATCTGTCGCCCTCGACCAAGACCGACATCAAGGGCGCGGCTTCGTTCGAACCCGGCAATTATGGCGGCAGCAACGTGCATTTCGGCGTGCGCGAACATGGCATGGGCGCGATCGTCAACGGCATGACGCTGTCGCATCTGCGCGGTTATGGCTCCACCTTCCTGGTGTTCGTCGATTATATGCGCGCGCCGGTGCGCCTGTCGGCGATCATGGAAATCGGATCGGTGTGGGTGTTCACCCACGATTCGATCGGCGTCGGCGAAGACGGCCCGACGCACCAGCCGATCGAGCATCTGGCGACGCTGCGCGCGATTCCAGGGCTCGACACGATCCGCCCGGCCGATGCCAATGAAGTGGCGGCGGCGTGGCGGGCGATCATGGCCGATGCCAGCCATCCGACCGCGCTGATCCTGTCGCGGCAGGCGCTCCCGACGCTTGACCGGTCGAAATATGCGAGCGCGGATGGGCTGGCCAAGGGGGCCTATGTGCTCGCCGACAGCGAAAACCCGGAGGTGATCCTGATCGCGACGGGTTCCGAAGTGTCGCTGGCGCTGGCGGCGCACGACAAATTGGTCGCGCAGGGCGTGGCATCGCGCGTGGTGTCGATGCCGAGCTGGTATCGCTATGAAAAGCAGGACGCCGCTTATAAGGAATCGGTGCTGCCCAAGGGCGTGAAGGCGCGGCTCGCGATCGAGATGGCGGGTGAAATCGGCTGGGATCGCTATGTGGGTCTCGACGGGCGCACGATCACCATGTCGACCTTTGGCGCGTCGGCACCGATTGCGAAATTGCAGGACAAGTTCGGTTTCACTGTCGACAATGTCGTCAAGGTTGCCACCGAAATGCTCGGCGAGGCCGCCTGATCCCCGATTGGCCTTGTTCCGGTAACCGTCATGCCCAAATGCATTGCTACGCTGGCGGGATGGACTCGGAACAAGGCCGGGTGATGCCACTAGGATATACGGAGAAGCACTGATGGGCCGTTTGAACGATCTCGCAAATCTCGGTCAGGCCGTGTGGCTCGACTTTGTCGACCGCAAGTTCCTCGCCGAGGGCGGCCTGCAGAAACTGGTCGATGAGGACTCGCTGACCGGCGTCACGTCGAACCCGTCGATCTTCGAAAAGGCGATGGGGCATGGCGATGCCTATGATGCCGAGCTTGCGGCGTTCGACAAGGCCAACCCCGATGCGTCGACGATGGAGCGCTACGAACATCTGGCGATCCTCGACATCCAGGCAGCGGCAGACACGCTGCGCCCGGTCTATGACCGGCTTGGCACCAAGGATGGCTATGTCAGCCTGGAAGTGTCGCCCTATCTCGCGAACGACACCGACGGCACCATCGCCGAGGCGCAGAAATTGTGGGCCGCAGTCGATCGGGCGAACCTGATGATCAAGATTCCCGGCACCCCTGCCGGTGTCCCCGCGATCGCCGCGACGATCGACGCTGGGATCAACGTCAACGTGACGTTGCTGTTTTCGCAAAGCGCGTATCAGGCAGTGGCGGAAGCCTATGTCGAGGGCCTGGAAAAGCGCGTCGCGCGCGGTGAGCCGATCGACCATATCGCGAGTGTCGCCAGCTTCTTCGTCAGCCGGATCGACTCGAAGATCGACGACAAGATTGATGCAGGGGTCGGCGGCGATGCGGCCAAGGCGCTCAAGGGCAAAGTCGCCATTGCCAATGCCAAGCTCGCTTATGCCTGGTATGAGGAATTCATCGCCTCCGCTCGCTGGCAGGCCCTCGCCGCCAAGGGCGCGCAGGTGCAGCGGCTGCTCTGGGCATCGACCGGCACCAAGAACCCCGATTATCCCGACACGCTATATCTCGACACGCTGATCGGCAAGGACACGGTCAACACCGTGCCGCCCAAGACGCTCGATGCGTTCCGCGAACGCGGCACCGCTAAGCTTACGCTGACCGAGGATGTGGCGGGTGCGCGGCATGTCCTGTCCGAGACGGAGCGGCTTGGCCTGGACCTGGACGGCGTGACCGATACGCTGGTCGAGGAGGGCGTCGCGTCCTTCTCCAAGGCGTTTGACGATCTGCTCGGAGCAATCGCCGCCAAGCATCCTGCGCACGCCTGAAGGACCATATTCATGAAGATCGGAATCATCGGCCTTGGCCGGATGGGCGGGAACATCGCGCGCCGAATCATGCGCGCCGGGCACGAAACCGTGGTGTTCGACCGTGATGCCAAGGCGGTGGCCGCACTCGCCGCCGATGGGTCGGTGGCGGCGGAGTCGCTCGAGGACATGCGCGACAAGCTCGACACGCCCGCACTCTACTGGGTGATGCTGCCGGCCGGGGAACCGACCGAGCAGACCATCGCCACGATCGGTGGCTTTGCCAAAGCGGGCGACATCGTCATCGATGGCGGCAATAGCTTCTACAAGGACGACATCCGCCGCGCGAAAATGCTCGCCGAAAAGGGCATCCACTATATCGATGTCGGTACGTCGGGCGGCGTATGGGGCCTGGAGCGCGGCTTCTGCATGATGGTCGGCGGCGACAAGGGATCGGTCGACCTGATCGATCCGATCCTAGCCGCGCTGGCTCCGGGCATTGGCACGATCCCGCGCACGCCCGACCGCAATGCCGATAAGGAAGATCCGCGCGCGAGCAGGGCTATATCCATGCCGGGCCTGCGGGGGCGGGGCACTTCGTCAAGATGGTGCATAACGGCATCGAATATGGCCTGATGCAGGCCTATGCCGAGGGCTTCGACATCCTGAAGGGCAAGGCGTCGGAAAACCTCCCCGAGGACGAGCGCTTCGATCTCAATTTGACCGATATCGCTGAAGTGTGGCGGCGCGGATCGGTCATCTCGTCGTGGTTGCTGGATCTGTCGGCGTCGGCGCTGGCCAAGGATCAGGCGCTCGATGCTTTTTCGGGCAAGGTCGCCGATTCGGGCGAGGGCCATTGGACGATCGAAGCGGCGATGGAGGAGGCGGTGCCGGTCAACGTCCTCTCCGCTGCCTTGTTCGCCCGTTATCGCAGCCGGGTCGAGCATACGTTCGGCGACAAATTGCTGTCGGCAATGCGCTTTGGCTTTGGTGGCCATGTCGAGATGCCGCAGTGACAGACGCCAGTGCGATCCGGCTGGTGGTGTCGGATGTCGATGGCACGTTGGTCGATCGCGCGAAGCAAATCACGCCGGGCGTGGCGGCGGCGGTCGCACGGCTGCGCGCGGCGGGTTTGCCGTTCACGATTATCAGCGCGCGCCCGCGCTCGGGCCTGATGCCGATTGCCGAAACGCTGGCGATCGATGCGCCGATGGGGGCGTTCAATGGCGGTACGGTCTTTACCCGCGATGGGCGGGTGACCTGCCACCATGTGGTCGACCGGTGGGTGGTCGAGGCGGCCTTCGCGGCGGCGCGCGGGCTGGCAGTCGACACCTGGGTGTTCGCTGACGACCTGTGGTATGCCAGCACGGACGTCGGCGCGCATGTCACCAGCGAGCGGATCGCGTCGAACCAGACGCCGATCGTGACGCAGGATTTTTCGGGCCTGTATGACCGCGTGGACAAGATCACCTTCGTCAGCGATGTGCCGACGCTGCTCGCCGATCTCCACGCCAGCCTGGAGCCCCATGCGGCGCAAGCGACGATCGCCCAGTCGCAGACGTATTATCTCGATATCACTGCGCTGCGGGCCAATAAGGGCGACGGCGTGGCAACGCTGGCCGAGGTGATCGGCGTGCCGCTCACCGAAACGGCGGTGTTTGGCGACCAGGCCAACGACTTGCCGATGTTCGCCCGCGCAGGCCTGTCGTTTGCGATGGGGCAGGGGCCCGAGGCGGTGCGGGCACAGGCCGACCATGTGGTGGCAGGTAACGACCGGGATGGCGTGGCCGAGGCGATCGACGCGATTCTGGCGGGGCGATAATCCCCGCCGGGTCAGCGCCCGAACCAGATCCGCTGGATTTCCTTCGTGCCGTCCAGCCACTGGTGCTTGAGTGCCCCCGCCAGATGCAGCGCGACCAGTGCATAGACCGCATAAGCAATGATCTCATGCGCTTCGCCAAACCCGTCATGCACCGCCTTCTTGGTCGCGGGATCGAGCGCCATGATGAAGCCGAGGCGCGGCCATTGGAACAGGCCGAACAGGTACATCGGCGTGGTCGCGGCCTTTTCATAGGCCGAATCCATGATCCAGCCGGTCAGCGGCATGGCGAACAGGATCGCGTACAGCCCCCAGTGCACGATATGCGATGCGGCCACTTCCCAACCGGCATAGCCGCGCGGCAGCGGCGGCGGACGATGGCCGAAGCGCCACAGGATGCGCAGCAGGGCCAGGCCAAGGATGGTGATGCCGATCGACTTGTGCAGGTCGATCGCCGGGCGCACCTGCGCATCGGGCAGGACCGGCCAGATCCAGGCGAGCGCGACGTTGGTTACGATCAGCGCTGCGACCAGCCAATGCAGCACGATCGCAACGTTGGAGTAGCGCTGTACCAAGATAATGCTCCTGCCGATAAACTAGAGTTAACCTAGCGGGACTTGCGCCCGCGCGCTAGGCGGCGTCATCGCTCGTTCATCCTGGATCGGTATCGCCTCCGCAATGACTTCGCTCGCCCAAACGCTCGTGGCGGAATCGCCGCGCCTGACCCCGCGACGGATTCCCGTCGCAAGCCGGATCATCGGTGCGTTCGGGCCGATCCTGTTCGTCGCGCTGCTGGTGCAGGCGTTCCAGCGGCAGGGGTTGGCGGTGTGGTCGATCGGCATCGTTTATATTTTATATGACACAGCATTGCTCGCGTTCACCGCATGGAACATCCGGGATTTGCGCCTGAAGCCACAGCCCGCGCCCGCGACCTCGGTCTCGTTTGGCGTGATTGTCGCGGCGCATAATGAGGAAGGCGTGATTGCGGCGGCGATCGACCGGCTGGCGGGCCAGACGGCCGCCCCCGATCTGATCCTGATTGCGGACGATGGATCGAGCGATGGCACCGCCGCGGTGCTGGCGCGCCGCTACGGGCTCGTGGCACCGCCGCTTGGCACGATGAGCGAGCCGTCACCGGTGCTGCCGTCGCTGCGCTGGCTGCGGTTGCGCCACGGTGGCAAGGCGCGGGCGCTCAACGCGGCAATGGTGCAGGTCGATACCGAAGTGGTGCTGACGGTCGATGCCGATACGCTGCTCGAACCCGGCGCGATCGCCGCGATGCGCGCGGCCTTTGCTGCCGAGCCCGAACTGGTGGCGGCGACGGGGGTGCTCGCGCCGATTTGCGGGCCGGACTTGCAAGGACGGTTCTTCGAGTGGTTCCAGACCTATGAATATGTCCGCAATTTCCTGTCGCGCCATGCGTGGGAGCGGCTGAACAGCCTGTTGCTGATTTCGGGCGCGTTCGCCGCGTTCCGGCGCGATGCGGTGGTAGCAGTCGGCGGGTTCGATCCCGATTGCATGGTCGAGGATTACGAGTTGATCCACCGGTTGCATCGTCACGCGGTGGATCATGGGCGCGACTGGACGGTGCGCGTGGTCGGCGGTGCGCTGGCACGGACCGATGCCCCGGCGAGCCCGCTCGCGTTCCTGCGCCAGCGGCGGCGCTGGTTCGGCGGCTTTCTGCAGACGCAGCATTGGAATCGCGACATGGTCGGCGCGCGGCGCTTCGGCTGGCTTGGCACGGCGATGCTGCCGGTCAAGACGCTCGACACGCTTCAGCCGATCTACGGGCTGGCGGCATTTGCAATCCTGATCGGGCTGGTGGCGACCGGGCGCTTCATGGTCGCGCTGCCGATCCTGATCGTGATGCTGGTCAAGATCGCGATCGATCTGACCTTCCATTTGTGGTCGCTTGGTATTTACAAGAACTGGACCGGGCAGCGCGAGGGGCTGGGGCTGTTCCCGGCGCTGATCGCGGCGATCCTGGAACCGTTCAGCTTCCAGCTATTGCGTCACGCCGGGGCGGTATGGGGCTGGCATGCCTTCCTGACGGGTCGCGAAAGCTGGGGACGGCAGCGGCGCACCGCGATCATCGCACCGGCGGAGTAGCGGGGCGCGCTTACGCCACCAGCCGGTAGCCGATGCCCGGTTCGTTGAGCACCAGCGCGGGGGCTGCGGGGTCCGCCTCGAGTTTCAGCCGTAGCGCGCGCACGGCGACGCGCAGATATTCGACGTCGTCGATATGGCCTTCGCCCCACACCACCCGCAGCAAATGCGCATGAGTCAGCAGCTTGCCCGCATGGCGTGCCAGTTCGGCGAGCAGCGCGAATTCCTTGCGGGTGAGCTTCACCGATACGCCATCGCGCCAGACCTGATGCGCGGCGAGATCGATTTCGACCGGCCCCACCTTCAGCCGGTCCTGCCCAGCCGCTGCCGCATTGTGCCGCCGCAGCGCGACCCGGATGCGCGCCAGCAATTCCTCGGTGTCGAACGGTTTGACGACATAGTCATCGGCTCCGAGATCAAGCGCGGCGACCTTTTCTGCGGTCGCGTCGCGCGCGGTCAGCACGATGACGGCGCGGTCCATCGCCTTCAGCAGCGGCACAAGCTCGATGCCGTCGCGGTCGGGCAGACCGAGATCGAGCAGCACCAGCTCGCATCCCGGGCGCCGCGCGGCGGTCAGGGCATCGTGGGCGGTGGCGGCTTCGTCGGCGGTGAGCCCGGCGCGCTCGACCGCTCCGCGCACGAGGCGACGGATTGCGGCTTCATCATCGACGATCAGGATTTGGGCGGTCATGCCGCTGCCGTACGCCGGATCAGTGGATTGGGCCAAGTCACGCAAAAACGCCGATCCGCCGGTCTCGCGGTTGGAGGCGCTGACGCTCAGCCCCATCGCCTGGGCAAAGCCCTGGACGATGGCGAGGCCAAGCCCGGTGCCGCCGCTGCGATCATCGCCATCGACGCGGGTAAAGCGGTCGAACAGATGCGCCTCGCGCCCCGGTGGTAGTCCCGGGCCCTGGTCGAGCACGCCGAGCGTGAGACCGTCGGGGGTGCGACGTCCTTCGATGATGATGTCGGTATCGGCGGGGGCGAATTTGGCGGCGTTGCCGAGCAGGTTGATGAGGACGTGGTGCAGCATGCGGGGATCGGCCTCGACCAGCGGCAGGGTCGGCGGCACGTCGAGAATCAGGCGATGGCGTGCCAGTTCGGCGCGAAGGTCGTGTGCGGCGGCGGCGACCGCATCGGTCAGGTCGGTGGCCTCCTGCCGCATGACCAGCGCGCCGGCTTCGATCCGGGTCATCTCGACCAGATCGTCGAACACGCGCCGCAAACGCCGGGCCTCGCTCTGCAACGTGGCGGTGGTGGGGGAGGCCCCATATTCGCTGGCGAGCTGATCGGCGGCGGCAACGACGGCGGTGAGCGGCGTCTTGAGGTCATGCCCGATCGAGGACAGCAAGGTCGCGCGCAAATCGTCGCGCTGCTTCAGCGCACTCACCTCGCGCGCCTGCGCTTCCAGTTGCAGACGTTCGTGGGCCAGCGCGGCCTGGCCTACCAGGGTGGCGAACAGCACGCGTTTGTCGGCGGGGATCGGATCGCCATCGCCATCGCGCGCAACGCCGAGCACCCCCAACACGCCGAGCGCGGTCTTGAGCGGATGGAATTGCCACGCACTGGCCGTCAACGTCCCGCTCGCGCGCCGGTCACCTCGCCGCGATCGAACGCCCAGTCGGCGGCGGCGAGATCGATCGGGCTCAGTTGCGGCACATCGGGCGCACCGGCGATCGCGACATGGCGGCCATCGCGCTCGCCTAACAGGACCGTGGATACGCCCAGCAAGGCAGCGGTTTCCTCGCACGTAGCGGTCGCCGTGCCGGTCTCATCGGCGACGGCGGCAAGACGCTGGCCGAACGCCGCGAGCGCGGCATTTTCGGTGGCGGTGCGCGCGCCGAGATTGGCTTCGCGGCGGACTTGCCCGGCCAATTGGCTCGCGACGACCGCGACGATGACGAACACGATCAGCGTGACGACATTCTGCGGATCGGTGATCGTCAGCGTGTAGAGCGGCGGCAGGAAGAAAAAAATTATACGCCAGCGCCGCGCCGATGCTCGCGATCAACGAGGGGCGCAGGCCGTAGAGCGTGGCGGTCGCGATCACCGGCAGCAGATACAGCAGATCCATCGCATTGGCACCGACCAGCGGCTGTAACAGCGTCGCGAGCGCGGTGTTGGCACCGACGAGTGCAAGCCCGATCAGACTCCCGCGCGCCAGGATCGGCCGAGTGGTGGGGGCTTCGCGTAACGTTTCGCTGGGTTGCGCGACGGGTACGACATGGATCGCCACGCCATCGAGCGCCCGCACCAGCCGGTCGACGATCGAGCCGTGGCGCAGCTCGAACCACCACGAACGGCGCGACTTGCCGATAACGACGGCGGTCGCGCGCGCTTCGCGGATTTGCGCGACCAGACCCTCGAGCACACTGCGCGCGGGGATGGTGGCAATGGTCGCGCCAAGACCGGTGGCGAGGTCGAGCGCATGCGCCATGCGCGCGCGCGCCTCGGCGGAGAGTGTCGCCGTGCGCGGGGTTTCCACCACCACCGCCGTCCAGCTTGCGCGGAGTGCATCGGCCAGACGTTTGGCCGAGCGGATCAGCGTTTCGCTGCCCGGCTGATCGCCAACCGCGACGACGACGCGCTCGCCGCCGGCCCAGGTGCCGCTTTCGCCGAGGCTGGCGACATGGTCGAGCAAATGGCGGTCGACCGTCTGCGCGGCGCGGCGCAACGCCAGTTCGCGGAGCGCCGACAGGTTCGATTTCGAGAAGAAATGGCCGAGCGCGCGCGTCGCCTCGGCAGGGATATAGACCTTGCCGTCCTTCAGCCGGTCGATCAGCTCGTCGGGCGGGAGGTCGACCACTTCGATCTCGGCATCGTCCAGCACCGCATCGGGCACGGTCTCGCGCACACGCACGCGGGTGAAACCGGCGACGACATCGTTGAGGCTTTCGACGTGCTGGATGTTGAGCGTGGTGAGCACGTCGATGCCCGCTGCGCGCAACTCTTCAATATCCTGCCAGCGCTTGGGGTGGCGGCTGCCGGGGGCATTGGTATGCGCAAATTCGTCGATCAAGGCGACTTGCGGATGCCGCTTGAGCATCGCGTCGAGATCGAATTCCTCGAGAGTGTGCGCGCCATGGACGATTTTAGCGCGCGGCAGCACCTCGAATGGGGCGGTCAGCCGTTCGGTTTCGGTGCGGCCATGCGTTTCGATCACGCCTGCGACGACATCGGTGCCAGTGCGCAGGAGTTCCGCGCCTTCGCGCAGCATTTCGAAGGTCTTGCCGACACCGGGGGCGGCCCCGAGGAAAATCTTGAGACGACCACGCCCCTCCCTTTGGGCGGCCTTGAGCAGCGCGTCGGGGGAGGGGCGGGTCTCGTTCACTTCGACGTGGTAGCGGAAAGCATATCAAGCTGTCGATTGAACAGCAGGACGTTGACGTGCGGTTCGCCGATGATGCCGAGCACGGGTTGCTCGGTCTGTTCGGCGATGAGCGACTTTACCTTGGCGACATCCAGGCCGCGCGCCTTGGCGATGCGCGGTGCCTGCAAAAAAGCCGCCTCGGGGCTCAGATCGGGATCGAGCCCCGAGGCGCTAGTGGTGACCAGGTCGGCGGGTAGATCCCCGGTCATCCCTTCCGCCCGCGCGGTGGAAACGCGCTTGGCGATGGCGTCGCGCAGGTCTTTCGACCCGGGCGCTAGGTTGGTCGCGGCCGACGAACTCGCATCATAGCCATCCTTGCCAGCGGCAGAGGGACGCGGATGGAGATAGCGTGGGCCCGTGAAATTCTGGGCGATCAGCGCGGAGCCGATCGGATTGCCCCTGGTGTCCGACAGGATGCTGCCATTGGCCTGGACCGGCAGCGCGACCTGCGCGATGCCGGTGATCGCGGCTGGATACAGCAGCCCGGTGACGAGCGTGACGAGCAGCAGCAGGACCGCGGTGGGGCGGAGCGCGCGAAGCGTTTCGGTGAACATCGAAAGGTCCTTCAAGCGAGATGGAGGGCGGCGACGACGAGATCGATCGCCTTGATGCCGACGAATGGGGCGATCAGCCCGCCGACGCCGTAAACCGCGAGGTTGCGCGCCAGCAGCGTGCCTGCGGGGGCGGGACGGTACTTCACGCCCTTCAGCGCGAGCGGCACCAGCGCCGGGATAATCAACGCGTTGAAGATGATCGCCGACAGGATTGCGCTTTCCGGGCTCGCCAGGCGCATGACGTTGAGCATGCCCAACCCCGGATAGAGCACGACGAAGATCGCGGGCAGGATCGCGAATATTTT
>NZ_JSBN01000095.1 GCF_000797515.1 Sphingomonas sp. Ant H11 | reverse complement strand
CGCAGCGGCATCTGCGGCGAATGCGACGACGCAGTTGCCGCGCCCCCCGCGCTTTCGAGGGTTTGCCCCGATCCTGGCCGCACAGCCCGCATTCGCCGATGGCGCTGCATGGGCCGTGCAGCCCGAAGCGGACGTGTGGGCGTCCTTGGCGCGCGCAACGCCGGCTACGCGGCAAGCGGCGCGCTGGGTCCAGGTGCGCACCTGATCGGCAAAATGCGCTATCCCGAAGCGCTCGGCATACTGCAGGTGATGGCCACCGATGATCCCGATCTGCTGTTGGTACCCGCCTTCCAACTGGCGCGCGGCGCGACGTTGGCGGGGCTCGGTCGGACTGGCGAAGCACTGTCCGCTCTTTCCGGCCCGGCCTTGTTGGGCAATGCCGAAGCCTGCGCTTGGCGATTACGGGCTCAAGAGAATGCGGGCAATCCGGGCGGCGCTTTGGCAGAGGTGCATTGCGCGTTGCCGACGATCAACCATCGTCCATCCCTTGAGCGACGCCCCTTTGCCCTGGCAGCAATCCGGGCCGCGCTCGACGACGGTCGTTGGTCGCAGGCGCTGCACTGGTTGAAACGACAGGATGCGGGCGCCGAGGCCAGCATCCTGCGTGGCCGTGCCTATTTGGGGAAGGCCGATTTTGGACATGCCCGTCGCCAGTTCGAGAAGGTGGGTGCTGCGGCAGATCGCGGGCAACGCGTTGAGGCAGCATTGGGCCTGGCGACGGTTGGTATCGCACAGCGTCGGATCGCGCCAGCCGCAGCCGTTCGACAGCTTAGTGCGATGCGTTTCGGCTGGCGCGGTGACGATCTCGAACGTCGCATTCTGAAAGTCGAATTTGCCCAAGCGCAAGCAGCGCATGATCCGGTTGCGATGTTGCGCACAGGATCGACCTTGCTGCGCTACTGCAATCTCGGCGCAGGGGCGGGACCAATCCTCTCGCAGCTTCAACAATCGCTCACCGCGATGCTCGCTCCGGATTCGAAGATGGCCTTGCCCGACGTGGCGGGCCTGTTCTGGGACTATCGCGAGCTTACTCCGGCGGGCGCTGACGGAGACCTGCTGGCAGTGCATCTGGCCGATCGGCTTCAGGCAGCGGGCCTGTATGCGCGGGCGGCCGAACTGCTCCAATATCAACTTACCGCGCGGGCCAGCGATGTCGCCAAAGGGCCGTTGTCGGTGCGCGTCGCCACGTTGCGCATTCTGGCGGGCGACCCCGCAAAGGCGATCGAGGCTTTGCGGAACAGTAGCGGGCCAACCTATTCCCCCGCGATGGTTTGGGATCGCCAGCGTGTCGAGGCGGTGGCGCTGGCATTGCTGGGCAAGACCGACGCGGCTTTTGCGGCGCTTGCTGAAGTGCCCGACGGTGCCGCGATCCGTGCGGAAATCCTGTGGCGGCGGCGTGACTGGAATGCATTGGCCACCGTGACGGCGGCGTCGCTACCGACCAAAGTGGGATTGAGCGAGGTGGCGCAGGCCACCATCCTTCGCCATGCAATCGCGCTGGCGATGATCGGTCGGGAAGACAAGCTGCAAGCGCTGCGGGCGCGCTATCAGGCGGCTTTTGCGACATTGCCCAGTGCGGGGGTGTTCGATGTGCTGACCAGCCCGGTCGGGAAGATCGATTCTGCACAGATCAGTGCGGCAATGGCGGCGATCCCGTCGGCCAGCCCGGCGGGCGTCTACGCGGACTTGCTCGCCTCCACCCCGGGTTAGCGAGCATCGCGGCCTTCGCCGATGGATATATCGGCGAAGACCGCGGGTCTGTCGCGGTTATTTCAGATATTGCACAAGGCTCAGACCGGCGAGCTGCGAAAACACTGAATAGCTCGCCTCCAGGATCGTCTTTTGCTGCGAGATATCGGTCGCAACCTGGCCCAGATCGGCGTCCTCATTCGCGCCGATCACCCCGGTGAGCAACGTCGTCCGCTGGTCGCCGCTATTGATCATCGATTCAACTTGCGTGGTCCGGCGGCCATTTTCAGCGTTCACCGCGCGCAGCGATCCAAGGCCGGTCTGCAATTGATCGACTACGGACGTCAGGGCGGTCTTTTGGGCTGCGGTCAGCGTCGCGCCGATCGGCCCTGCCAGGGCAAGAGACTGGAATGCGGTGTAAAGACCGCCGCCTGCGGCACTTGCACCGACACCATAAGGGACATCAACCCCGTCCGCGATACGTGCCGATGCCACGACATTGTCATTGGCGAACGCATCGGTCTGCGCCAATCCGACGAGATCGCTAAGTGCCTTGGGCTTGAACGGCGGGGTGTCGGTTTGGGATCCACCGAACATGGCCACGCCGCCCTCGCTACTGTTCAGCGCGTTGCGATATTGTTCGAATGCGCCGTCGATCGTCGATTGCAGACCGCTCGTCTGGCCGTTGCCCAGCGCCGTCAGGATGCTTTGGCGGAGGTTCTCGGTAGACGTATCGATACTGGATAGCTGCGCATCATAAAGGCTCAGCGTCGTCTGCACGCGCTTTGCCACAGTCGTCTCCGCGCTCTGGCGCGCGAGCATGCTATGCGCCGAAAGGTTGCGGACCGATTCACTGCCAAGGTCAGCGAAAGTATTGGCTTTCTTGGTGGTCGCGAGATTTTGCTGCGATGTCGCGAGTCTGGCCTGCGCCCGCTGAATGGCGTTCGACATGACTTGTTGGAGCGGGACGGTGGCGATGCGGGTCATAAGGCGGCTCCTATCGGATCATCGCGAGCAGCGTGTCGTACATGCTGCTGGCGGTGCTGATGACACGGGCCGAGGCCGAATAGCTGCTTTGCAGCACGACCATCTGCGACAATTCCTCGTCGATATTGACGCCCGAAAAACTGTCTCGACGATTGATCGCATCGTCGCGGCGCGATGTTGCGTTGTCCAGATTGGTCTTGGCCTGGCTGGCCTGCAATCCGGCACCGCCAAGCAATGCGCTCGACACGTGATCGAGGGTAACGACCCCGTCCTTGCCCAGGTCGATGGTCTTGGCCAGCCGATCGACAAATCCCGTGGCACCGCGAATATCGCCCGCGCCGACCGCCTTGGTACCGACTGCCGCCGTTGTATCAAGCATTGCGAGCGGCAATTTGTTGGGGTTGACGTTGATGTCGCCGCGCACCTTCGCCTGTCCCAGGCCGCTTGTCGCACCCGTCAGCCCGGACAAAGAGCTGAAGGAGACGCCGCTGCCGAACCGGTTGGTCGAGTCCGATGGGACCGACAAGACGGCCCCGGACAAGCCTGTGAGGGGGCTAAACTCCACCCGGCCGCGCTGGTCGAGTGCGAAGCTGCCGTATTTGGACAAGGGCGAGGCGTTCAACTCGGTAACCAGATCGCCAATGGTCGGGCCGACCGAGCCCGTGAGCGTATAGCTGGTCAGCGCACGCCCTGACACGTCGCGCAGCACAATGTTGGCGGTTTCTCCGGCTCCAAACCCGTGCGGGTCGCTCGCGGTGAAGCCGGTCGGCGTCAGCATGCTGGTGTCGCTGCGGACGAGGTCGTTCATGCCGAAAAACTGCGAAAAGCCGATTCCGCGCGATCGCTGGGAGTGCCGGGCGTTTGCGCGATGGCAACGCCGTTGCCGCCGCCCGCCGCCTTCAGGGTCAGCACGCCGCCGGTGAAGCTCGCGGTGGCTGCGCCACCGAGGCCGGCGTTGATTGCCGTGACGGCGTCATTGACGGTCGCGCCCGCACCCAGGCTGGAGAAATCGATCGTGGTGCTGGCTACCAGCTTGCCGCTTGTGCCGAGCACTGCGAACGTTGCCGAACCAGTGAAGCCCAGACGGTCGCCGCCGACGAGTCCGGTCTGCCGTCCGTCCAGTTCGGTCGGTGCGGGAACCGTCGTTCCCGCATTCGACACCGAATTGAGCGCTTCCGCCATCCCGCTGAACACTGTGCCGAGTTGCTCTTGAAAGTGCGGCAGCGCGCGGTCTCGCAGATCCAGCAGGCCACCAAGCTTCCCGCCAGCTGCGGCGGTTTCGATTCGTTCGCCCGTTGCCGGGGAGGCACCGCCAGGATCGGCAAAGCGGATGTCGATCGGCGGATACGCGGCCTGTGCCCCATCGCCACTCCCGGTTCCAGCATACGATAATTGTCGCAAACGCCGGTCAAGGAGTGTCGCACCCGAGGCGGTTTCGATAGAAACCCGGCCATCCGGCTGATCGCGTACCGTGATCGCGACCAAGCTGCTAAGTTCGGTAAGCGCCGTCGTACGTTGATCGGCCGCTCCCGAGGTGCTGCGACCTTGGCCGACCTGCTGCGATACGGTTCCATTCAAATCATTGATTTGGGATAAAAGCCCGTTGATCCGGTCGACCGTTGTGCCGACTTCGGATTCGACATCGCCGCGCAGGTTCGTGACGTCGCCATTGAGCTGTTGCATCGACGAAATCGCGTCCTGCACATTGCCGGTAAACGACGCGACCGTCTGGGCCGATCCGGGTGATCCGGTGAGCGCGATGGCGGACGCCGAAATTGAATCGAGCTTTGCAGGCAAGCTGGACGCATCGCCTGGCTGTCCCAGCAAGGACTGGAGCCGATCGAGGTAGGACGACGTCACATCGGCGCGACCGAAGTCTCCGCCACGCTGATAGACGGAGGCTTCGAGAAAGCGATCCGCGATGCGTTGCGGCTCGCCGATGACGACGCCGCTGACCCCGCCCGAATGGACGCGGGTCGCCAGCGAGACCTTTTCGCGCGCATAGCCCGCCACGCCGACATTGGCGATGTTGTTGGATACCGTGCGCAGGCCGGCCTGCGCCGCCGCAAGCCCCGACGTCGCCGACCCCAGAATTTCGCTAAGCGACATGACCGGCCCCCATCGTCATCCGATCAGCGCTTCAGGTCACTGACTTCACGCAGCATTTCATCGGCGGTGGTGATGATCTTGGATGCTGCGCTATACGCCCGCTGAAAGCGGATCATGTTGGTGAACTCACCGGCGAGGTCGACCGTTGACGCCTCGAGCGAGCTTGCAGCGACCGTGCCGGCTGCGAGCGAGCCGGGCTTGTTCAGCGTGAAAGTACCCGAATTCTTGCTGCTCGCATACGCGTTGCCGGGCAGGCGGGTCAGGCCGTCGGGATTTTGGAAATTGGCGATTGGGAGCTGGAATACGGAGCGGGTCTTGCCGTCAGAAAACACGGCGTTGACTTGGCCTGTCTTGGTGATGTCGATCGAGGACAATTGGCCAAGCTGGCCGCCGTCGACGTTCGAGGAGATCAATGCGGATTCGCTGCCAAACTGGGTAATGCCATCTAGGCCGGCATCGCTGCCGATTGCGAGTGTCACCGGGGCCGACGCGGCCGCATTGGTCCAGGAAATGCTGAGCGGATTGAACAGCGTTGCGGTCGAACCGGTCTTGTTAAGGCTGCCATCGGGATTGAACGCCACGGTGCCGCTGGACAACACGCCGCCTGCCGCCGTCACGTCGCTGGCCGGCTCGGCATAGGTTTCCGATGCCCATTGGTTCGCGCCTGTCTTGAGAAAGGCCATGGTCAGACGGTGCGACCCGCCCTGCGAATCGTAGACGTCGAAGGAGCGCTTGAAATCGGGGGTCACCGTTCCGCTGGCGAGGTTCCCCGCAGTATAGGCCCCAACATGCACGGCCGTGGTGGATTGTAGATTGGCGCGAACTTGAATGCGCGTGGTCGGCACAGCCGTCCCTACGAGGTCGCTGACGCGGACGGATTCAAGCCCATTCAGGCCGCCGGTATTGGTATAGCTGCCCGTGGCATCGAGACGCCAGCCTTGCAAATAAAGGCCGCTCGCGTTGCGCAGAAAGCCCTCGGCATCGGGGCGGAACGATCCTGCGCGGGTAAAGGCCGGGTCGGCGGTGCTGCCTGTCGACGTGCGCGTGACGAAAAAGCCGCCGCCGTCGATCGCCAGGTCGGTATTGCTGCTGGAGGACTGGATCAGACCCTGCTTTGAAACTTGCGCGACCGAGACTGCGGCGACGCCGCCTGCCGAATAGTTGGCCTGGGCACGGCCATCGGTGACCATCGTGCGGAACTGCGCTTCAGTCCCCTTATAGCCGACCGTGTTGATATTGGTAATGTTGTCAGCAACCGTGGCCATGGCGCTGGACTGCGCATTCAGGCCGGAAACGCCGGCGTACAGGGCGGAATAGAGGCTCAATGCGGATCTCCTTGCAGTGCGCAGCACGCGGCTCGCTCGCTTATTTTATAGGATAGGATCGCCGCGAGGCTCGGATGCCAGGCAACTATTTGTAGAGAAATCCTAAGGTCGGCAATTTTTTGCCGCCCTGTTCGGCCGACCAGGCAGGAATGGTCCTATAACAATGGGAGATTGAGAGGACGCAACGATTATGTTGAGGATCACATTGCGAGATGGCGAGAAGGCCATTCTGAACGGTGCCGTGATCAGCGCCGTCGGTCGTACGCAGTTGCGCATCGAAAACACGGTGTCGATTTTGCGCGGTCGCGAAGTCATGCGGCCGGAGGAGGCCACCACCCCCGCACGCCAGCTCTATTTTTCCTGCATGCTGGCCTATATCGACCCGGACGGTCGCGAAAAGCACCAGGAAGCGACGCTGGTTGCGCTGCGCGAGCTGCTCAATCCCGGCGCTCAGGACGCGACCAAGGAGGCGTGCGTGCGCTTCGCTAACGACATCGCCCGCGGTGAATTTTATCGTGCGCTGGCCCCGGCGCGGGATTTGATCGCGCTGGAGACGCCGGTTCCATCCTTCGAAAACGCGGAGGCCTGAGCGGGCCATGCCTACGCTGGCTGGCGCTGCCCGCGCGATCCGCGCGCTATCGCCTGATACCCGTTTCGGGCGGGTGGTCGCGGTACGTGGTGCGTTGATCGAGGTCGAAGGGCTGGTTGGCGCGGCTCATATCGGCAGCCGTGTCCGGATCGCCGGGGGCGAGATCGAGGCCGAGGTAACGGCGCTCGACCGCGGCATTGCGCTGTGTCTTCCTTTTACCGATCCGCAGGGCGTCGGCCTTGGCATGCGCGCCGACTTGACGGCGGGTGAGGTGTCGATCCGGCCGAGTGCCGGGTGGCTGGGACGAATGGTCGATGGGCTCGGTCGCCCGATCGATGGGCTTGGCCCGCTTCCGCTCGGGCCCGATCCGCGCCCGATCAAGGCCACGCCTCCGCCCGCTGCCGATCGCGCACGGGTTGGCAAGCGGGTCGAGACCGGGGTGCGCGTGCTCGATCTGTTCGCTCCATTGTGCGAGGGCCAGCGCCTTGGCTTGTTCGCAGGCTCCGGCGTCGGCAAATCCGTTTTGCTGTCGATGCTGGCGCGCTGGACCGAGTGCGATGTCGCGGTGATCGGTCTGGTTGGCGAACGCGGCCGCGAAGTACAGGAATTTGTCGAAGACGATCTAGGGGTGGAAGGCCTGGCGCGCAGCGTCGTCGTTGTCGCGACCTCCGACGCTCCCGCGTTGATGCGGCGGCAGGCGGCGTGGACGACGCTCGCGATTGCCGAGCATTTTCGCGATCAGGGGCTGAACGTCCTGTGCCTGATGGATTCGGTCACGCGCTTTGCGATGGCGCAGCGCGAGATCGGGCTGGCGTCCGGCGAACCCCCCGCGACCAAGGGGTATCACCCCCACTGTTTTGCCGAACTGCCGCGTTTGTTGGAGCGGGCGGGGCCGGGGTTGCCCGGCCAAGGCTCGATCACCGGTCTGTTCACCGTGCTGGTCGATGGCGACGATCATAACGAACCGGTCGCAGACGCGGTGCGCGGTATTCTCGACGGCCATGTGGTGATGAGCCGCAAGATTGCCGAACGCGGACGCTATCCCGCGATTGACGTCCTAAAATCGGTGTCGCGCACCTTGCCGCATTGCCTGAGCGACGCCGAAAACGCGACGCGCCTCGGCGCGCGCGCGTTGCTGTCTACTTATGCCGACATGGAAGAGCTGGTTCGGCTTGGGGCGTATAAAGCAGGGTCGAGCGCCGAGATCGATCGCGCCGTGGCGATCGCGCCGCAAATCGAGACGATGCTGCGGCAGGGCAAGGACGACCAGGGCGATTGCGCTGCCGGCTTCGCCATGCTCGCCGCCATGCTGGAGCAAGCCGCGTGAGAACCCCGTTCGATACCGCACAGCGCGTACAGCAACGCGCGGTCGAGACCGTACGCGTGGCGATCAGTGTGGAGGTGGAACGCCACAGCCTGATCGAGCGGGAATCCGACTCCTTGACCCAGTCGGTCGCGCGCGAGCGCGCGGTCGGGCATGCCGTCGGCTGGCTTACGACCGACGCGTGGTTGGCCCGGATGCGCGCCGAGCGCGAGCGATTGCAGCACGAAGCCCGCAGTGTCGAAACGCGGCTTGCAACCCTTCGGGCGCAAGCTGCCGAAGCCTATGGCTCGATGCGTGTCATTGACGGGGCCGTGGATCGGCACCGCGACGAGATGGCGCGAGCGCAAGAGGCTAGCGAGCAAGGGCGGCTGGACGATATTGCGGCGGCTCGGCTGGCGCGCAGCAGGGTGGCCGGGCGATGATCGATCGAACCGCCCTGGCGGCGATGACGCCCACTCAGCGCGCCCATGTAATTTACAGTACCGCGCAAACCGAACTGGCCAATACGTTGTGGCGTGCTGCGCTCGGCGATGGTGGTGCGCCAGACCGCACCGCTGCAGATCCGGGGTTAACGCGCAGCGATATGGACGCGCTGCTGAAAATGCTGGCCCCACAGGGCAATGCGGCCGACGACGGGTCTGTAAAAACCGTGCCGTGTCCGTGCGACGATCCGGCGGCGGTGACGGAGTCTTCGTCATCCGCTGCGCCCTCGTCGCCGTCGGAAGCGGTCGTGTCCACGGCGGTGGCGGGGGGCGATGGTGGGCTTGGCCCCAATGCCCGTTTCCGCGCAGTGCTGTGCGAAGCGGCGCAGCGTACCGGCATTCCCGCGACCGCGCTGGCGACCATTGTCGACGCCGAGGCGGCCAAGGGCCGTGACGGCAGTTGGAACTGCCACTCGCGCAATCCACGCTCAAGCGCTGCGGGGCTCGGTCAGTTCCTCAACGCGACATGGGAAGGTCTTGCCGAAACGCCCGGTACGGCGCTGAACGCTACGGCACAGGCAAAAGGATGGCTTAACCCGGATGGCAAAGTCAGCGGTGCCGCGCGCGGAGCCTTACTCGCGCTGCGGTATGATCCGACGAGCGCGATCGACGGTATCGCCGATTATGCGCGGCAAAACCTTTCCCAGTTGCAACGGCGGGGGATTACCACCGACGACAGCGTGAAGACGACGGCCCGCGCGGCGTACCTCGCTCATCATCTCGGCCTGGGGGATGCGGTGCGATTTCTCAAAGGTGGGATTTTGCCTGCGCGCGCGCATGTATTGCTGCGCGCGCAAGTCGGCGCGGCAGATGCGGAGAAGCGTATCGCACAGGCCGGCGACCCAACTCGCGCTCACCAGCAATGGCTTCTCGCTTACATAGATCGCCGGATTCAGCCCGCCAACTTCGCGATTTAAGCCCTCGCATCGCGCTATTTTGGGGCGAAGATGCTATTATATCCAATATCATCCAATATATGTAAGCTCGACCGGGGTGCGGGATAATAGATTGGAATAAAACAAGATATTGAAGACGTAACGGTGCTGGCGCGGCGTCCTTGTAGTTTTACGTATAGGATCGTTTCCACGTTGTTAGGATTTTTCCGCGACACCGGTCTCCAGAGCGAAGGGCAGTAGGGGCTGCCCACTTATTGGGGAAGATCGATGTCGAAGACCACAGCAGCACTCGAAGCCGCAGTCGCCACCATCATCGAAAATACACCGCGCGACACCAAACAGACCGCACGGCAGCGCGTTGCCGTCGATCGTGCGTTTGCGAATATTTTGAAACTGATTGCGCCGCGTATCCGCCATTTCATTCGCCAGTACGGCCTGGCCGCACATTGGGATGATGCCGAGCAGTGCTGCGCCATTGCTGTGCACCGCGCGATCGAAGCCTATGATCCAACCAAGGCGCAGTTCACCACTTTCGTGAACTGGCAGATCCGCGGCGAATTGCAGAGCCTGCGGTTCCGGATGATGGCGGATCAGCGTCCGTCGGCGCGCAAGGTTGGCGCGATGACTGTTTCGCTCGATGCGCTAACGGCCCGTTCCGAGACCGAAGACGGCGCGGTCGAGGTGACCATCGAGGACGAACTGGCGCTGGAACAGACCGAAGCCTGTGCGTCGACCTACCTCGCCGAATCCGCGATGAACGCGCTGATCGATGCGTATGTCGACCATCTGCGGCAGGTGTCGCTTGACCAGTTGCGGCGGCGGCCTCGCGCCAAGCGGGCGGCACCCGTCCGCATCGAGGGCGCGCCGCGTTTCAAGACCGCCACCCACGGAATCGATCCCGAGCAGCTCGACAAACTGGAAGAGAAGCTGGCACGCGATCGCGAAATTGTCGCCCGACGGATCTTCGAAACCGCAACGCTTGACGATCTCGCGAATGAAACCGGGGTCACCAAAGAACGGGTTCGCCAGATCACCAAGTCGGCAGCGCGCACGATCGTCGAACTCACCGCACGCGACCCGCGCTTTGCACTGATGACCGAGGGACTGCGCCAGCGTAACGCCGCTCCAGCGCCGCGTAAGCCAAAGTCACCGCCGCCGCTGCGCACCGCGCCGGTGTCATTGCTGCCCGATCCCTCGGCACCGCACAACCGCCTGGTACAGGTTACGGCGTTCGACACGGTGCACGCGGCCGATGCGGCAAGCGGACGGATCGCGCAAGCAGGCCGGACATCGTTGCCCGAACCGTTTTCCATTCATCTCTTGGCAGAGGAAGTGCCGGTGCACGGGTCGCGGACGACACACTGACCGTGATCTCGCCCGGCGACCCTCCACGAGCGGTCGCCCGGGTGGTCCCTTGATCCAAAACGATTGGCAGAACCATGCACATCGACCTTCAAAACATCCGCGTTGAATGGTTGCAGCGTCCGCTTCCGCGGCCCAATCGCCGTCTCACTGCCCTTGCAACGCGGCTCGCCCGCTGTGCCGGCGCATTGATGCAGGTCGGTAACCAGACCGCCCTTATCGGCGTGACGGCAGAGCGGGGCACCCTTCGTCTGACATGCTGGAACCATCGCATGGACGTATGGGCGGAACTGACCGCCGGTGCTCCTGCATTCGCCCCGGCGTCGTCTTTGGAAGGTGCACTGCAGCGCGCCGGTGCGGCGTTGCTAGGCTATTTCGCGGGGCGTTGGCCCGATGGTGCGAGTCCACCCTGTCTCGGGGTGGTGACGGATGGCATCGGGGTGGCGTTTTCGCCAAATTATCCCGCGCCGTGCACCCCGGGCTGGCTGGAACTGCACGGCAGTGGCCGCGCCGCCGCGGTCACGATTTTGCCTTTTGCCGACGGGAGCCTTTTCGGCCAAGCCACTTTGGGCGACCACCGTCTGCATTGAGACCTGCCCCGGATTTCGCGACCGCGTTGACCGCTCCGCCCACCCTGCCTACAAGCGCGCCTAGGGATAGCCAGGGCAGTGGATTCCGGCGGAGCGGGCAATGGAATCGACGATCGGCGGATCAACCCACAACAAAGCAAAAGCCGGTCGGCGCGATCTGGCCGAGATACGGATCGATCCATTTCGCAATATCGTGTTTCCCAACCGACTGCGGGAGAAGCGCCGCGCGGCCGGTTTTTTGAAACTGCTGCGCTTCGCGGCGGTTCTGCCCGAAATTCCCTACATTCGACTGTCCAAGATAGAACGCGGCGAAGTGGTCGCGCGGACGGATGAACTTGTCCGTATTGCCACTGCTCTTGGTATCGCCCCGATCGACCTGCTCGTGGACATTGATGATCCCGGCTTCAATATCGCCGAATGGGCGCAACCCTTTGCCGATGGGAAGCCGCTCGACAGCGACGAGGAGCGCTTCGCCTTGCTGCTGGCCGCAGCGGTACGGGCGCGACGAGCGCTGGATGCGGATCTCACGATCGCCGATGTCGAGGAGCGTTTCGGGCTGGCCCAAGTGAATTTGTCACGGGTCGAAAACGCAGCAAAACCGTGGCCACGCTGGAACGCTGCGGTACGGTCGGCGCTTTTGCGGATGTTTGGCGTGGCTGACGATGCAGCGCTCCGGCAGGCTGTCCTGACGGCGTATCATGACGGCAGCTTGGCTCCCTTTCTCGAACACATTGTCGACCCCGAGCATCGATGGTCGCGGAGCCGGAATCGGATCGCAAGCCTCGCCCAGGAGTTGAGCAAGCTGTCGGCGGCGCACCCTTCAATTCCGGCACCGTCGCTTCCGGTCGAGCAGAGCCCGGATGAGGAGCCTGTCGTGCTCCGCCCGTCGTCTTCGACACATGCGCGCGCGCTGACCGTCTATGGCGCGCCTTTGCCCGACGGGTTGATCGATTTCGTCAAGACTGGCGGCACGATCGACGCGCCGCGCGACGTCAGCGATGCGGCGTTCGCGCTCCGCGTAGGCGCGCGACGTTGGGCGGGGGGTTGCCGGGGCATGCGGTCGTGGTGGTCGATCCCGGTCGCTATCCGGTCGCAGGGGGATTGGCCGCAGTTCGAGAAGGTTCGGCCTGGCGGGTCGTGGCCGTCACGATCGATCGAGATGGCGTGCTCGGCGGCTACAGCGTCAATCCCGCACGCGAGGTCCCGATCGACGGCCGCGACGCGGCCGAGGTCGCAGCGGTGGTCGCCGCACTTTTCTAAATTCTACCGGGGAGACGGCGTTACGTCGGCGACACACCCGATTTCGCGCCGATTCCGCTGCGCGCGATGAGGTGCTGCAAGGGCGTTTTGACAAAGAAAAACCCGGCCCGAGCAATGCTCGGGCCGGGTTTTATCCGTCGTTAGAGCAGATCAGACTTAGCCGAAAGCTCCAGGCCCCAAGTGCGGGGTGCGTTGAAGTTGGCATAGTCGCCGAGGATGCCGCCATAGTTGGTCGAGGCAACCGTGCCGTTCGGATTGTAGTTGACGACCGGCGACGAGTTCGCAGCCGAGCGACGGTAGATGTAGGTGGTGTCGAGCAGGTTGCGCGCCCAGACCGAAACGGTGACCTTGTTATGATCGTTCACCGCGATGTCGGCCAGTGCGAGGCGACCGTTCATGACGAAGCTTGCGTCGGTCTTGGTCGGCTCGAGCTGGAAGCTGTACTGGCTGCTCGAATAGTTGCCGTCGAGGTGCAGGCGAACGCTCGCGTCGCCAACGTTGATCGGCACGACATAGTCGATTGCGCCCGACGCCGCATTCTTAGGCGTGTACACGATGTAGAGCTGCTGCGCCGGAGCACCCGGTGCCAGCGGGTTCACCGCCGACGGTGCACGCCAGTAGGTATAGGCATACGAACCGGTCAGCGTCAGTTCCGGGATCGGCTTCACCGTCAGATCGACTTCAACACCACGGATCTTGCTGTTGCCAGCGTTCGTGGTCTGCTCGATGTGGGTCCCGTTGGTCACGCTCTTGCCGTCCGTATCGAAATAATCGAAGTCGAACTGCGTGTTGGTGCGATCCATGATGTAGTTGGCGATGTTCAGGCGCGCACGATGGTTCCAGAAGTCCATCTTTGCACCGATTTCGTACGACTTGACGGCTTCAGGCCCGAACGCGTTGAACTGGAGCGAACGGTCGTTTGCGCCACCGGCACGGAAGCCGGTCGAATATTTGGCGTAGAAGTGAACGTCGCGGCTGGCATCAAAGGCGATGTTGAACATCGGGTCGAAGCGGCTGATGCTGTTCTTGAACGAGAACGGCGACACCGTACCCGCAGTCACCAGATCGGACCGGTTGTTGACGACGTACAGCGTGCCGTGGCGATCGTCCTTGGTCCAACGGCCACCGGCGGTGATGTGGAGGACATTGCCCAGGAATTCGGGCGTGTAGGTCAGGTTGCCGAACACCGAGTAGTTGTGGTCGGCAGCCTGGCTGGCGCGCGTGATGAACTGGCAGCTGTTGGCAAACTGCGCAACGGTGGCACCCAGTGTGTTGTTGCACGACGGATCGTACTGCTGGTAGCCCGAGTTCGCGCCAGTGATCGCCGAGGAGTTGCCGGGGATCGGGCTGCGGATGGTGTAGGCCGTGCCGTCGCTATTCCACTGGTTGGAAAGCGGGGTCGCCGCATATTCGGTCGCGTGTTCGGTATAGTAATAGGCACCGACGACGTAATCGAACTCAGGGATGCTACCAACGGCCTGGAATTCCTGGCTGAACTGATGCTGGCGCAGGAACGAAAGGCTGTAACGGCTGAACGTGCCGGTCGTGTTGATCGCCGTCGGGTTGGCGGTGTTGGGCACGAACGGCGCGAACGAGCTGCGCTCTGGGCCGCCCGAATTGTCCCACTGGTCAGTGCTGACGCCGCGCCATGCGGTGATCGAGCGCAGCTCGATCCACGGGGCCAGCTTGTACTTCAGATTGGCCGAGAAACCGTGCGTGAGATCGACGCTCGGCTGCTGCGGCACGCCAACATCGGCGACGGTCTGGCGACCAGGATGCACGCCGACCAGCGGGCCCCGGGGCGCGACGCAGACAGGCTTGGTGCTGCCTGCTGCGATGGTGCCGCCGCACGCGACGCCGTTGAGCGTCAGCGCACCAGCCGCGTTGTAGGTGCCGACTGCATAGTTGTTCGGGTTGTAGTTGATCAGCTGGCTGTACTGCGGCGTATTTTCGTCCTTCGCATAATCATAAGCGAAGTCGGCAGTGAAGCCGTCAACCGGCTGCCAGCGTGCAGCGGCGCGACCGCCCTTGCGATCATAATAGTTCCAGCCGGTCGAACCCGTGAGCGGATCCTTCACGGTCGGATCCTGATGCTGGTACACGCCGTCGAACTTCAGCGCGATATTGTAGAAGGACGGCAGGTCGAGATGCGCGTCGACATTGTGGCTGCCATAATTGCCGACGCCGCCGGTGATGCGGCCATCGAACACGCCGGTCGGGGCCTTGGAGACCAACGACAGCGCGCCGCCTTCGGTGTTGCGACCGAACAGCGTGCCCTGCGGACCTTTCAGCACTTCGATGCGCTCAATGTCGAACAGCGCAGCGTTCAGACCCTGCGTCTTACCCAGCGCGACACCGTCGATATAGACGCCGACGCCGCCGTCGCGAGCGGTCTGGTTCTGATCGTAAGGGACGATACCGCGAATGCCGATCGTCAGCGCCGACTGGCGTGCTTCGAAGGTTGCAACGCGCAGCGACGGGATCGTGCCGTCGGCGAGGTTGAACAAGCTGAGCACGTGGCGGTCGGTCAGACCCTGCGTGTTGAGCACCGAAATCGAGATCGGCGTCTTCTGGAGGTTGGTTTCGCGCTTGGTCGCGGTGACAACGATGTCGCCGAGGCCCTGATCTTCCGGAGTGGCGGTCGCCGCTGGTGCGGCCGCGTCAGCGGTCGGCGCGGTCTGCGCGAACGCTGGCGTCGCGCTGATGGCGAGAGCAGCGCCACCCAAGAGGAGTTGCAGGCGGAAGCCCGATCGAACAGTCATTTTGAATCCCCTGAACCTTTGGACCTAGGCGTCCTGGTGTTCCGGGCGGCTACACAGGGTTTGGGTCAAGATTGTTACAGTCAACGTCATTGAAATGGCGCTGAAATGTCACATAAAATTCACATATCGGGATTGGCGTGGCGAAATCGCATGATAGGCGACCCATTTGGTGGGCGTTGCGTAAAAGTCGCAGTTTGAATTAATTTCCCCAGGCGGTTTTATGCGCCTAGGCGGCCGCGTCTTTGCGCACCCGCCGCTGTGCTGCCCGTACCGACCCGACGATCCGCGATAGGATGAGCTCCTCGATCCCGGCATAGCCCAAGCCTAGATGCGGCGGGCGCACCGCCGCCGCGTCGCCCAGCCGCAGCGTACCGGTCCGAAGCCCCGCTCGACCGATTCGGGCCCAGCGACGCGCGGTTTCCCAGCGGATGAGGCTGCGGCTCTCGCGATCTGGACGATGCTGGGCCAGGAACCGGTCCTGCAAGGCGACCAGCGCCGATCCCACGCGTTCCAAGGTCGACCGATCCGGCACGGGTTGCTGGCCCATGACATGCGTGACGATCAAATCGGCCGTCTCCGCCGCCGCGTCGCCAAACGCCTCGACATACACTCCGGTCAAAACGCGGATTGCGGCCTGGCGCATGGCCTGCGCTTGCGTTTGCGACGCCCCGCCGCTGTGGCGACGATAGGTCAGCAGTTCGTCGTCCAGCCGCGCGACGCCGCCAAAGGCCGCGATGCGGTGGTAGAGATCGAAGTCCTCGGCATAGACCATTTCCGGCCGCATGAACGGATCAAGCTGCCGCGCCGCATCGGTGCGCAGCATTACGGACGACCAAACCAGCGGGTTTTCAATCTGCAGCAACCACGCGATGACCGGGGGCGTGGAGAGTGGCGCGAGCGATGACGGCACAATCGCCCCGTCTTCCAGGACATTTGCGGCACTGCCGACCAATACGATCCCGGGGTTCGCATCGAGATACGCGACCTGGCGCTGGAAGCGGTCGGGGTGGCACAGGTCATCATGGTCGAGCGCGGCGATATAGCGCCCGCGTGCCTCGGCAAAGGCGGCGTTGCGGCTCAGCACGACGCGGCGGTTTTTCTGCGACTGGATCAGCCGGATACGCGGATCGTCGAAGCCGCGGATCACCGCGACGGTGTCGTCGGTGGAGCAATCGTCGACGATGATGAGTTCGAAATCGCGGAGGCTCTGCGCCTGCAGCGACGCAATCGTCTCGCCGATCAGGCCCGCGCCATTGTAGGTCGGCATCACGACGCTGACCGTCGGCGCTGGCAGGCCTAGTGTCATGCGACCGCCCGCACCGCGTCGTCCAGCACCTGATCGACGATCATCGCGCCGACGTCGTTCTGCCACTGCCACAGGCCATTGGCCTGGCCCGAGAAACTCGCCTCGCCGCCAAGCTTGCCCCATGGCACGAAGCCCGCAGCAAGCCCGATGCCATAGAGTCCGGGGATCGGCGCGCCGTTCGCATCGACGATACGGCAGTGCCGATCGACCATTGCCGCGCCATGATCGGCGGCAAGCGCGATGCGCCCCCCGTTCGTATCCTGGATTGGCAGTGCGCGCGGACGATAACCGAGCGCTGCGATGACGATGTCGGCCTCGGCGAGATGAGCGCGGGTGACGGGATCGTCGTCGCCCGTCACCTGATGCACGGTCAGGCGGGGATCGGGGGTACGTCCATCGATCCGCAGCATCCGCAACACCAGTTCGCGCGCTTCCAGCCGGAATCCGGCCAAACGGTAGACAAAGCCGCTGACCGGGCAGATGTCCTCCGGGCCGAAATCGGTGAAGCCTTCCGCGCGTGCCGCCTCGGGGGTCGGGTAGAAGGGACGGAGCGGCTCGCGGTGGAGCAGCGTGATCGCGCCTGCGCCGAAGGGGATGCTGGCGGTCTTGAGCAGCAAGACGATCGTGGCAATCGCGCTGGTGGAACCACCAATGACGACGATTTTCGGATTGCGCCGGGTCGAAAGCAAATCGGCAATCTTGGCCGGGCCACCCAGCGACAATGCTTCGTCCGATTGCATCAGGCGATCGCCGACTTCGCTGACCAGCGCGACCCCGCCGACGCGTTGCGTCACAAGCCGGTCGAGCGGTTGATGTCCGCCGGTGGCGATCGCGACCGCCTTTGACAGTTGCTCGAATTCCACCCCGTCGCTGCGGCGGCGCAGGCGGCTTGACCATAGGCCACCGGCGGTGGCGCTCGTCGAGAGAACCTCATGGCCGGTCAGCACGGTGCCGCCATGGTCGTTGACCAGCCCATGAAGCCGTTCGCCCGTCGCGCGGACGAACCGCCCGGCATCGACCAACGGCACGCCGAGTGCGCCGACATAGCGTGCGACGACGCGCGCGCTCGGATGATCGATCATCGTGGCGAGTTCGGGGTGTGGGCTGTCCTTCACTGCGCTCAGAAACGTTTCGGCGGTGCTGTCCGAGGTGATCGCATAACGCCCGAGCGTGCCCTCGCCGAGCCCGTCATCGCGTTCGGCGATGACCAGCCCCGACGCGGCGAGTTCGGGCAAACGCCCGCGCTTGGCGGCGGCGGTGAGCAAGGCAGTGCCCGCAGGACCACCACCGACCAGCAGCAATGAGGCGATCGGGCGCGCGCGCGGCGTGGCGGGAACACGCGCTTCCTTGGCAAGAATGCGGTTGAACGTCGCCGAGATGGTGCCGACGTCGGCAACACTCAGCGTGTCGCTGACGGGGAGCGACAGCATCCGCCCAGCGATCGAATCGGCAATTGGGGTCGGCAGGATCATCGCCTCGCGCTGGAACAGCGGTTGTTCGCCCAGATGCGGGCTGAAATAGCGGCCACAGCCAATCCCTTCGGCTTCGAGCGCGGCGCTGATCGCGTCGCGGCGCGAGCCCATGCCTTCCGGCAGCAGGATCGGCATGAACTGGCTGGCGCGGCGCTGTCCCTCGACCTCCTGAAAATCGACGCCGACCAACTGGGTGCGATAGGCCGCCTCCAGCGCCGCGCGGTGGTCGCAAACGGTATCGATTTCGGCCAGTTTCGCGCGCGCCATCACCGCGATCACTTCGGGCAATTTGGCGTTGAGGCCGGGCAGCGTCGCGTTACGCCCCGCTTCGAATCCGAAATTGGTCATCGCGCGCAGCCGGTCGATCAGCCGCGCGTCGCCCGAATGGATCAGGCCACCCTCGGCAACCGCGAAGGTCTTGGTCGCGTGCATCGAATGGACCACGGCGAACGGCGCGTCCGCACCGAAGCCTGCGCCGCCAGCGTCGCGGGTGCCGAGCGAGGCGGCGGCGTCGATCACCACACCGACGCCGTGCTGGCGCTGGAGCCAGGCATAGCGATCGAGATCGATCGCATTGCCGAAGGTCGCATAGGGCAGCAGGACGGCGATACGGTCGCCATAGTCGCGCAGCAGTTGTTCCTCTGCCTCGGCACTGGCACCCCAGTCCTTCGGATCGATGTCGCAAATGAGCGGCGTCAGGCCCGCCCACAACGCAGCCTGCGCGGTCGCGGCGAAGGTGAGGGCGGGCATCAGGGCGTAGCGACCCGCGGGCCGATCCCCGGCGGCTTCGCGCAGCGCGATCATCAGGCCGAGCGTGGCATTGCCGACCGCAAGGCTCGCGCCCCGGCCGCCGAACAGGGTCTCGGTCGCCTCCGCCTCGAAGGCGCGCACTTCCGGACCGTTATTGCTGAACACGCCAGAGGCCTCGACGCGGCGGAGCGCTTCGACATGGGCGCTGAGCCGGGGCGGGTTGGGGGCAATCAAGGGATAGCGCATGCGGGCGGACCTGAATGGTGTGCGACCCGTGGCTTGTGGTCCAAAGCCCCCTAAAATCTCGTTACGCTTACCGCGCGCTTGACGATATCGGTGCGGTGCGCGCCGCGATCAGCCTTCGCGCGCCACCGCAAAGCCGGCAAAGGACTGGTTGACGGGCATCAGTTCGAGCCGGTTGATGTTGAGGTGCGGCGGCAATTGCGCGACCCACAGCATCGTTTCGGCGATATCGTCGCCGGTCATCGGATTGACGCCGCCATAGAGCGCGTCGGACGCCGCCTGATTGCCGCCGGTGCGAACGACGGTGAATTCGGTTTCGACCATGCCGGGTTCGATCGAGGTGACGCGCACGCCCTTGCCGTGCAGATCGGCGCGCAGGCCCAGGCTGAACTGGCGGACGAAGGCCTTGGTTGCGGCATACACATTGCCGCCGGAATAGGGGTAGGTCGCGGCGACCGAGGACAGGTTGATGATCGCGCCCTTGCGCGCGACGAGACCTGGCAGCAGCTTGCGCGTGACCGCGACCAGCGCCGAGACGTTGGTGTCGATCATCGTCTGCCAATCGTCGAGGCTGGCCTCCTGCGCGGGTGCAGTGCCGAGCGCGAGGCCGGCATTGTTGATCAGCAGGTCGATGTCGGCGAAATCGGCGGGCAGGCTGGCGAGGGCGGCGTCGAGGGCGGCGGCATCGCGAATGTCGAAGGCGAGCGTGTGGACGGCTTCGCCCAGCGATTCGGCCAAGGCGGCAAGGCGGTCGGCGCGGCGGCCGGTGGTGACGACGCGCCACCCGGCCCCGACAAACGCCCGAACGGCGGCCTCACCGATGCCGGCGGTTCCACCCGTGATGAAGGCCGTGCGCATCACCATCTCTCCAACGCTGTCTGAGAAAATGGTGCCCGAGGGCGGATTCGAACCACCGACACTGCGATTTTCAGTCGCATGCTCTACCAACTGAGCTACTCGGGCACACCCGAAGTTGCTCGGGGAAGCGGCCTCTTAATCGCGCTCTGGCGTGCTGTCTAGCCCGTCTTGTTCTTCTCCCGGCGGGGTCGACACGGGAAGCGCGTAGCCCTCGCCCAGCCATTGCAGCAGGTCGCGGTCGCGGCAGCCCTGGCTGCAGAACGGCGCATGCGCGGCCACCGGGGGCTTTCCGCACAGCGGACAGGGTTTGGAACGCGCCATCATGCCACCTCGAAGATCGGGGCCACGCCGGTACGCCGGGCGAGCTCGGCGATCCAGTGCGGATTGGCCGCCAGCGCTTTTTGCACCGCCGCGGGCACGCGGTTGTGTGCCGGAACGGGCGGCGGGGTGCGCTCGATTCGCCGGAGCAGCGCGCGCGCCTGCGCGGCGGCAGGATCGGCGCGG
>NZ_JSBN01000094.1 GCF_000797515.1 Sphingomonas sp. Ant H11 | reverse complement strand
TTACTCCCGTCCTGCGCGGTGGCGGTAGCTGCCGGAGCGGGGACTGCGGTGGCTTGTACAGTGGCTTGCGGCGCTGTCGGGGGGCGCAATCCCGCTGAGACTATCCGCCGCCATCGCTTGTGGATGTACCGGGGACAGTAGGGTGCCGTCGCGTGCAGGCAGCGTCTCCGCGTTGACGTCGGCGGGATCGCGTCGCGCGTGCACCGGCGGGCCGTCCGCTGGTGTCGCGGCAGGTCCTGCGGGCGGCTCGACCGCAGCGACAGGCTGTGGCGATGTCTCGGCAACGGGCCCGGATGGTGGCGCTGCGGGCGCTGCTGGCGACGCCTCGACCGGAACGGGGGCAATCGGACGTTGCGCTGACGGCGGTGCGGTGTCCTGCGTCTTCGGCAATGTCGCTGATGCAGCGATGGCCGATTTCAGGTCCGTGTCCTGCGTGAACCGGCGCTGCGCTCCGTCGGTCTGCCCGCTGGACGCGGCCGAGGCGGCAGGAGGGGCAGTTACGGTCGGTGCGGCACTGGCAGCCGTCGACGATGCAAGCATCGCCGGTGCGGTGGCGGCCGGGATTGAGCCTTGCGTGGCCACATCAACGGGTGCCACCGGTACGGCGGATGCCTCCACACCTGCGACGGGGGCCGCTGGCACCGGCATTGGGTCGGGTAAAGCGGGCATGGCAGGCACGATTGTCGCTGCTAGGGGCACCGGTGCGGGAGCCGTTGCCATCTCCCGGTCCAGCGCCGCATCGTCCGCCACGCTGCCCTTGGCTTTGCTTGCCCGTGGGGGCGCAGCGGTTGCGTTGGTCGCTGGTGCGGAAGGTGTCCGCGCGTCGCCCGGCGCTGGTGTCGGTGCCTGTTGTAATGCGAGTGTCGCCTGCGCAACCATGCTCGGGGCGGCTGAGGGCATGGGGGCAGCGGTGCGCGCGAGGTCGATTGCGGGGCTCGCTTCGGCCATTGTTGGCCCAGGTGACGACCATGGTGTTGCGTCGGGAAGACGGACTTCCCCGCCGGATACGGCAGGTGCCGGTGCAGGCGTGGCGGTGCGCAGCGCGCGCGAAGCCGCTGCGGGGGCCGAAAGACCGGCGGGAGCGGTGACGACGGGCGGATTGACTTCCGGCGCGGCGGATGTGGCGACGCTCGTCGCGGCGGGGGCAGCCGCAACGTTCGAGGGAGCGGGATTCGCTGCGATCGTATCACGGGATGCGTTTGCCGGCACCGCCGCGGTGATGTCTGGCGCGTCCGGGATGGACAGGGGCGGTTCTGGTAGCGGCGCGGTGGCCACGACGCCGTCGGCAGCGCTCCCCGGCGAAGAGGGAAGCGCGGCCGTCGTCCCTGCCCGGACAGCGGGCAAAGCGTCGGGTCCGGGCCCGGCGACAAGAATATCGGATGCCGACGCACCGAAGGGTGGCGCTGCGGGCGCTGTAGACACACCGGCCGTCACCGGCGGTGCCGCGTCGGGCGTGGGCACGCCGATAGCCAGCGCGGCAGGAGCGGGGGGGTACGGTCGCTTCCCCCTTTGCTACCGGCAGGATCGGAGCGGTGGTGGTGATGGTGCCCGGGGTTGGCGCACCGTCTGCGGTTAGCGCTGGCGCGCTGCCGATCGTGCCGGTTAGCGACAGCGCGGAAGTCGCCTGAGTTGCGGTGGGCTCGCCAGTGGTCAGTATCGTTGCGGGAGCACGACCGAGCATGGCCAGCGTAGCGAACGCCATTGCGTTGGTATCGCCGGTCATGGAGACCAGCGGCAGCGCTGGGACGGCGGATGCGACAGGTGGCGTGGCGAGCGAAATGACATCGCCCAGCGTTGCGGCAAAACCCTGCGCTACGACGTTGGGGCGACCGATCGCGCGGGTAACCCGGCCATTCCGCTTCCAACGATCTGCATGCAGTCCCTTTCACGGCGAGCCCGTCCTACCATTATAGGCGGGTCGCAGCCGGACCGTGCTCAACTGACCGTGCCAAGCGCACGAATACGGGCGCGGGCATGAATTTCGTTCTGCGACAGCACCACAGTGGAGGGTCGCACCCGCTCGATGATCGAGCGGACGAAGGGGCGCACGCTCGGGTTGGTGAGCAGACACGGAATCTCGCCGCTCTCGGCCAGGCGATCATAGGTTTCGCGCACGGCCGATACGAAACCCTGCAGCGTTGAGGGGGCCATAGCGAGCTGGCGGTCGTCGCCGGTGCCGACGATGCTGTCGGCAAAGGCGGTGTCCCATTCGGGCGACAGCGTCACCACCGGAATGGCATTGTCGCGGGTTTGCGCCACCGAAATCTGCCGGGCGAGGCGCGAGCGGACATGTTCGGTCAGCATCGTCAGGTTGCTGGTCGAAGGGGATGCCTCGGCAATGCCTTCCAGAATGGTCGGGATGTCGCGGATCGAAATCCCTTCCGACAGCAAATTCTGCAGGATGCGCTGCACGCTCGACACCGAGACCTTGGACGGCACGATGTCGGCGACCAGCTTGGCCGCGTCCTTGTGGATGTCGCCGAGCAGCTTCTGCGTTTCGGTATAAGAGAGCAGATCGGCGATATTGTCCTTCACCAGTTCGGTCAGGTGCGTGGTGATGATGGTGCCGCAATCGACGACCGTCAGGCCGCGGAAGCCCGCTTCCTCGCGCAATTCGCGGTCGATCCACAAAGCAGGCAGGTTGAACACCGGCTCGCGCGTCGGCTCGCCGGGCAGGCCGGGCGCGCCGCCGCCGGGGTTGATCAGCAGCAATTTGTCGAGCCGTACCTCGCCACGCGCGGCTTCGCTCTCCTTGATGTAGATGACATATTCGCTCGCCCCGAGCGCCATATTGTCGATGATGCGCACAGCGGGCAGCACGAAGCCGTAATCGGTCGCCATCTGGCGGCGGAGCGCGCGCACCTGGTCGTCGAGGCGCGGTTCGCGCGTCGCATCGTTGATGATCGGCAGCAGCGCATAGCCGATTTCGATGCGCAGCGCATCGATCGCCAGCGTTTGCGCGATCGGCTCTTCGGCGATCTTGACCGTCGCGGCCTCGGTCGCTTCGGCCAGTCGCTCGGCATTGGCGGTGGCGATTGCCTTGCGGCTCATGCTCCAGGCAAGCCAGCCCGACAGACCGGCAAAACCGGCGAACGGCACGAAGGGCAGGCCCGGCATCAGCGCCAGCGCGCCCATCAGGAACGCGACCATGCCAAACGCCTTGGGGAAGCGGCCGAGCTGTTCGCCCAGCGCATTGCCGGTCTTGCCGCGCGCGCTGCCCTTGGACACCAGCATGCCCGCCGCAACCGACACGATCAGCGCCGGAATCTGGCTGACGAGGCCATCGCCCGCAGTCAGCACGGTATAGGTGCGGAACGCCTCTGCAACGGGCACGCCGTGTGAGAACACGCCAATGCCGAGCCCGACGATGATGTTGATTCCGGTGATCAGCAGGCTGGCGACGGCATCGCCCTTCACGAATTTCGAGGCACCGTCCATCGAGCCGTAAAAGCCGCTTTCGGCTTCGACTTCGGCGCGGCGTTCCTTGGCTTGCTCTTCCGAAATCATGCCCGCCGACAGATCGGCGTCGATCGCCATCTGCTTGCCGGGCATGGCGTCCAGGCTGAAGCGCGCCGCCACTTCGGCGATGCGGCCCGCACCCTTGGTGATGACGACGAAATTGATGACGATCAGGATCGCGAAGATGGTCAGGCCGATGATCGTTTCGCCGCCCATCAGGAATTCGCCGAACGCGCCGATCACGCCACCCGCCGCCTGCGGCCCTTCATGTCCGTGCCCCAGGATCAATCGGGTCGAGGCGAGGTTGAGGCCGAGCCGCAGCATCGTCGCGATCAGCAGGATCGTCGGGAAAGCCGAGAGTTGCAGCGGCTTTTCGATGAACAGCGACGTCATCAGGATCATCACCGACAAGGTGATCGACAAAGCGAGACCGATGTCGAGCAGCCATGCCGGGATCGGCAGGATGAGCATGCCGATGATCGCGATGACGCCGAATGCCAGCGCGAGATCGCGCCCGGCACCGATCCGTTCGAGCAGGCGGGTAATGGGCAGCGGCAGCACAGCGTTCACGGAGCGGGCGACACGGCGATACCGGCCTCAATGAAGGTCTTCAGCTTGTTGCGCATCGTCCGCACCGAAATGCCGAGGATGCCCGAGGCCGAGGTGCGGTTGCCGTGGCAGCGCTGCAGCGTCTGCAGGATCAGTTCGCGCTCGACCTCTTCGACCGTGCGGCCGACCAATCCTTCGATTTCGAGGCGGCCTTCGGTGGCGGCATGGTCCTGCGCGAGCTGCGACCCATCGACCAGGACGATGTCGCGCGCTTCGATCCTGGGCCCGCGCGCGATCAAGACCGCGCGATGGATAGCGTCTTCGAGTTCGCTGACATTGCCGGGCCAGCCATAGGCCTGCAATACCCCTTCCGCCGCTTCGCTGAGCGGGCGTGGGGACAGGCCGTCGGCGTCCGCGAGGCGGTGGGCAAAATGCCGTGCGAGCAGCGCGATATCGCCACGCCGCGCCCGCAGCGGCGGCATTTCGATCCGGGCGAGGCCGAGCCGCGCGAGCAGGTCGGCGCGGAATGCCCCCGCCGCGACGCGTTGCTGCAGGTCGATCGTGGAGGTCGCGAGAACGCGCGCCTGCACCGCCACCGCGTGGTTGCCACCGACGCGCCGGATGTGATGTTCCTGCAGCGCCGACAGCAAGCGCGCCTGCGTTCCCGGCGACAGGGCACCAACTCGCGCAGCAGGATCGTGCCGCTGCCGGCCTTTTTCGAAGCGGCCGATGCGCAGCCCGAGCGCTCCGGCAAAGGCACCTTCCTCATGCCCGAACAGTTCCGAATCGACGATTTCGGGCGCGACGCCTGCACATTCCACTACCAGGATCGGGCCGAGCCGCCCCGATGCCTCATGGATGGCGCGGGCCATCAAGCCCTTGCCCGTGCCGGTTTCGCCGACCAGCAGTACGGGCGACGCGCTTCGCGCCACCGCCAGCGCAAGGTTGCGCGCCCGCGCAAGATCGGGTGCGTCGCCGAGGATTTCGATCGACCCCCGTGTGACGACCGAGGCGATGGCCGCGGCGATCAGCGCGCGTTCGGGCGGCAAAGGCAGATAGTCGCGCGCGCCTGCGCGAATGGCCGCCACCGCTTGCTGCGCCGAGGCATTAATGCCGCACGCGATGACGGGGACGGCGAAGCGTTCGTCGCGCAGGTGCTGCAAGAAACCGCGAACGTCGGCATCGACGTCGATCATCACCAGGTCGCCGCCGTTCATCCGCAACAGCGCGATCGCCTGGGGGGCATCGTCCGCCATCGTCACGTCCGCCCCCGCCGCGCGTGCCAGATCGGCGGCGAGGCGAAATTCCGACGGGGGGCCCGACGAGCAGCAATCGTACCGCCGGTGTCATACCCTTCATCGTTCGCCCCGCACGATTTCGGTCAGCGTCACGCCGAGCGAACCGTCGATCAGCACGACCTCGCCACGCGCGATCAGGCGGTTGTTGACGAAGATGTCGACCGGCTCCCCGACGCGACGGTCCAGTTCGACCACCGTGCCGACGACGAGTTGCAGCAATTTGCCCACCGGCATGCGCGACCGGCCGAGGACGGCCTGCACCTTGACCGGCACATCATAGACCGCTTCCAGCCCTTCGGCGGGGCTGCCGCCAGCCGCAGGGCGAATGGGCTCGTCGGCGAAATCGGCGATGAAAGGTTGTTCGGTCTGCGCCGGCGAGTCGATCGCAACCAGCGAGGGTTCGGAATCCATGGGCTGTTCCATCTTATGAGTTCATCCATTGCCGGATTACGGAGGCGGATTCGGGCGGGCTTTCGGCGATCGTCGTGCCGATGCGCTTGAGTGCCGAAAGTTTGATGCGGCCATCGACTTGGGCGAGCGCGATTTCCTGGTCGAGCAGATGCTGCTCGCCGCCGAGCGCGGCGATTTGCTGCATCGCGTCGGGGTCGCCATCGGCGGCGCGCGCGGCGAGCGCCAGGCGCTCGGGATCGCTGCCGAGTTGCGGCGTCTGCTCGGCCATTGCGACGGGTTCAGGTGCCGGTTTGGGGAGCAGCATGCGCAGGACGATGATGCCGACCACCGCGATCACCAGCAGTTCGATCAGCGAGAAGACCTTGTCCATCGGCAGCAGCGACAGCAACCCGCTCTTGTTTTCGGCCAGTGCGTCGCCGGCGGTGAAGGGCATGCTCTCGACGACGACGCTGTCACCGCGCTTGGTGTCGATTCCCGCCGCATTCTCGACGATGCGGGTCAGCCGCTGGATCTGCGCGGCGGGCAGGCCCTTGGGGCCGCCATCGACCATGACCGCGATCGACAAGCGCTTGATCTGGCCGGGGACGCGCACCGTCACCGTGTGCGTGCTGCTATTTTCATAGGTGGTGTCTTCGGAATTTTGCGTGCTGGCCGTCTTGCGCGAGGTGCCGCTTCCCGTAGCCGGGCTGGCCTGCGCATCGGGCAATTGCCCCGCAACCGAAGCTTGCGGCGTCGTTGCGTTATTCTCGGCATTCTGGTCGCCGGATTCGACCGTGGTCTGATGGCCGATGACCTGCTTGTCGGGGTCGAAGGCGGTGGTCTCCTCGCGCGTCTGGTCGCGGTCGATCAGCGCGGAAACCTCGGCGCGGACCTTGCCCATGCCGACGATCGGGGCGAGCAGCGATTCGATTTCGTCGCGCAATTTCGCTTCGGTGGCGGTCTGGCGCTCATCGGCTTCGGCTCCGCCCGCCGACCCGGCGTCACCGGCGCGGGCCAGCAGGGCTCCCGTCTGGTCGACCACCGACACCGCTTCGGGCGCGAGCTCGGGCACCGAGGAGGCGACCAGATAGCGGATCGAGGCGACCGCTTCGGTGGACAGCCGCCCCTTGGTCTTGACCGTGACGGCGGCGGTCGATTTGCGGCTTTCGGTCGCGAACATCGCGCGCTCGGGCATGACGATGTGGACGCGCGCCTTGGATACGCCGTCCAGGCTTTCGATCGATTTGCCCAATTCGCCTTCGATCGCGCGCGTCTCGTTCAGCTTCGCGCGCGAAGCGGACACGCCGAAGCTCTGTTCGTTGTCGAGCACGTCATAGCCGATCTTGCCGCCAAGATGATCGCCCGCCATCGCCATACGCAATTCCGCCAGCTTGTCCTGCGGCGCGAGGATCGAGGTGCCGTCGGCAGACAGCCGATAGTCGACGCCCTTTGCCTTCAGCTTCTCGGTGATCGATTGCGCGGCGGCAGGATCGAGATCGGTGAACAAAAAGCCCATCGAGGAGGTCGACCCGCCTCGTGTCGCCACGAACGCGAGCGCCGCCAATACCGCGAGCGCCACACCGGCCATTACGGCAAGCCGTCTTACGCCCAATTGCGAAAAGAGAGTGCGCGCTGCGTCCAAAGTGTGTCCCGATCCTGACCGTCGGGGCGAGCCCCCATGACTATCTTATAGGATGGAGACGGGCGGCAATTTCTGCCGGGCGGAAAAAAAATTGCCGTGTGGCGAGATCAGGCGCTGGGTAGTGGGGGCAGCAGCGGGGCGAGTTCGCTCTCCACGGCCGCCCGTCGCGCGGCCTTTTCGAGCAGCAAGCCGCCTTGCTCCCAATCGATCAAGGCGTCGCCGGGTGCCAGCGTGGCATCCGGTACGACGCGACGTGGAGTTTGCGCCGGTCGGCGGCCTGACGCTGGGCGATGCGCTGCTCGACCGCCTCGACCAGATCGGGGTGGACGCGGACCTGCAACTCGGTGCCGCGCGCGACTTGTTGCAGCACGCGCCCGATTCCCTCGTCGATCAGCCCCGCAGGATCGCAGGCGAGCGCGCGGCCCGCAATCGCCTCCGCAGCCGCCAGCGCAACTTCGGTCGCGTCGGCAACGATGCGGCGCGTGGTATCGGCAAAGCGCGCGTCGAGCGCGTCGAGCGCGCCGTGCATCGCGTCGATGGCGCACAGCAACGCAGCGTCGCGTTCGGTGCGCGCCTGGGCAAGCCCCGCCTCGAAGGCATCCGCGCGCGCGATCGACAAGGCGCTTTCGTGATCGGCGTTGCGCGCGTCCAGTTCGGCACGCAGCGCCGCCTGATCGAGCATCGAATCGGGCATGTCGAACGGCGTCGGGCCCATCTCGGTAAAGACGCGGTCGAAGGCGAAGCGCTGGACGGTTTGAAAACTCATTTGCCTGTCTCCGTCACACGATCATCATATCGTCGCTCTTGGGATCGACGAGCGTGATTTCGCCGGCATCGGCCAGGGTCTTTGCGAGCCGCACGAGCGACGACTGGGCTTCCTCGCAATCGCGGGCGCGGACCGGGCCCATGCCGGCCATGTCCTCGCGCAGCAACTTGGCGGCGCGTTCGGTCATGGTGCTGAAGAACAGCTTCTTCATTTCCTCCGGGGCACCCTTCAGCGCCAGTGCCATTTCGCGCTTGTCGGCATTGCGCACGACCACGCCGATCGCGGCGGGCAACAGATTGCCCAGATCCTCGAACGTGAACATCAGGGCGCGAATGCGGATGGCGGATTCGGGCACGCGCTCGTCGAGCGCCGCCAGCATCTTTTCTTCGGTCGCGCGGTCGAGCGCGTTGAACATGTCGGCCATTGCCTCATGCGGATCGCGCTTGTTGGAGCGCGACAGATTGGCCATGAATTCGGTGCGCAGCGTCTGCTCGATTTCGAGGATGACTTCCTTCTGCACCGTCTCCATCCGCAACATGCGCATGATGACATCGACGGCGAATTCACTGGGCAATTCGGACAGCACGCGCGCGGCATGTTCGGAACGCAGCTTCGACAGGATCACCGCGACCGTCTGCGGATATTCGTGTCGTAGCCCCTGGGCGAGCACGGTTTCGCTGACATTCGACAGCTTGTCCCACATCGTCCGGCCAGAGGGCCCGCGAATATCCTCCATGATGTCCTTGACGCGCTCGCCGGGCAGGATGCCCGAGAGCAGCCGCTCGGTCGATTCGTAGGAGCCGTGCAGCGAGGCCATGCTGGCGACCTCGCCGCTGAAATGCACGAGCAGATATTCGACCACGACGGCGGGGATGCGGCCGAGGCCCGCGATCGTCGCCGACAGTTCCTTGATTTCGTCGACCGAAAGCTGTTCCCAGATCGGCGCACCGTGTTCTTTCCCGAGCGCGAGCATCAAGGCCGCAGCTCGCTGCTGACCGGTGAATCGCTTCATTTCAGGCGGTTCGCCCATCTGCGCCATCATGTTCACCAATTTTCCCCAGAAAATTCGCCGAAAGCACGGCCTTCGAGCGTCTCTCCCTGCTATTATAGGAAGAGTCTTATAGGGATGACGGAGATGTCGGCGGATTTATCGGGGAGCTTGATCGGGCTGAGCCTTATGACGGGCAGCAATTCGTTCGCGGATTTCAGCGCCTCCAACAGCAGCGCCCCCACGATCGAATCCAAAGCCGTGCGCGTCGCCAAGGCGCAGTTTACGACTGCGCCAACGACGCCGCCGTGGAAGGAAACGCCGACGACGCTACCGGTGTCGGCGCAAGTGTCCGCGATCAAGGCGATGACGACGATCATCGACAAGCCCGCGACGGGCCCGTCTGCGCTGCCGAGCGACGTGCAAACCAGCTTTACGACCTATAAGGCGCTCGATCGCTTGCGTCTGCTCGCCGAAACTGCGGCCGCGACCACCAGCAACGCCGCGCAGCGCGCGACGTTGCAGACGACCTTCGCCAAAGGCCTGACGGATTTGCAGAGCTTTTTGGCGCACGCCCCCAACGGGATCCTGGACCTCTCGCTCGCTCAGCCTGCGCGCAGCGCGACGAGCGTCGGAATTCCGTCCCCCGATGCGTACACGGTGAAGGGGCCGGAGGTGGCGGCAAGCCGGTCGGACGCGTTGCCGGGAATGACCGGGCAGGAGCAACTCAAGATCACGCTGTCCAAGCCTGGGGCGAGCGACACGCTGACGGTGGATTTGTCGCAGGGGCCGCAACCGCCGACGCTGGATTCGGTCTCGGATGCGCTCAACGCCGCGATTTCCGCGCTGCCGCGCCTCAATTCCGATGGCAGTCTGCAGCTGGACGAAAAGGGGATGCAGCAGCCAAAGTGGGTGGCGCACTTCACGCCCGAACGCGGGACCGAAAAATGGGGCCTGACGCTCAACGCGCCCAACGGGGCCGACCGGGTGACGATCGACCAGATCAACGCCAAGCCCGCGCTGCTCGTCGCGACCGGTGAGAGCGGGCCGGTCCCGCTCGCCGCCGGGCAGACGGCGGTTGCCGGTCAGCCGACCGCCACCACACCGACCGCGACGCAGATCTTCCGCTTCGCCGATCCTGCCGGTGCGATGGTGCAAAAGTCGGTGGCGACGCTGAGCGCGCTGGACCGTGTTGCCACCGAACAAGCAAAGATCGCCGGCAAGACGACCAGTTCGACGACAACCTTCAAGACCGATTACAATGGCAAGGCGGTGGCGACCACCACCAAGACCACCGCCGTCCAGGCCAATACCGATGCCGCAGCGATGGCGACCGATGCGCAGGGCAATACCTATGTGGTCGGCACGACGCGGGGCGATTTGGGGTCGGAACGCTCCAACGGTTCGGACACGCTGTTCCTGACCAAGCTCGACGGCGCGGGCAAAGTCGTGTGGGAACGGGGGCTTGGCGCGGCCGGGGCCTCCACCGGGGCGGCGGTTAGCGTTGCTGCCAATGGCGATGTCGTGGTGGCGGGCACCGTCACGGGCAGCCTCGACGGGGTGACGCATGATGGCGACATGTTCGTCGCGCGCTACAGCACGCTGGGCGATGAAGCGTTTACGACGGTCGTGGCGGGCACCGGCAATGATGTCGCCAAAGCGCTCGCTATCGGGAACGATGGTTCGGTCTTCGTCGGGGGCAAGAGCGCGACGGGGGGCGGCGACGCCTTTGTCGCGCGGATCGACTCGACGGGCCACGTTGCCGATCGTCGCGCGATCGATTCGGGTGGAAGCGAATCGATCACGGCGCTGGCGATCGGCAGCGACGGCAATGTGCTGGCGCTGATGAACAACAATGGCACCGCACAAGTGCGCAAACTCGACGCCGGTGCCTTGTCCAACGATCTGGCGACGCTTGATCTGGGCACGGCCGATGCGCGCGCGCTGGCGGTGGGCAGCGATGGCACGATTGCGGTCGGTGGTTCCGCGAGCGCGGCGCTTTCGGGCACACAGGTGAATGGAACGTCGGGCGGGCGCGATGGCTTTGTCGCGCGCATCGATGGTGCGCTGAGCAGCGCGGCGGTCACTTATGTCGGCAGCGCGCAGGACGACCAGGTCGACAGCGTCGCCTTTCTCGACGGTGCGATCTACGCCGGCGGTCGGACGTCCGGCACGATCGGTGCGGCGCGCTCGGGTACGGTGGATGGTTTCGTCAGCCGGATCGACGGTGCGACCGGCGCGATCGCCAGCACCACCCAATTCGGTCAAAGTGGGCAGACGACGCAGCCGGTGCGGCTGGCGGTGGCGGCGACCGGGGACAATAGCCTGGGGGCGATCGGCTTCGGCACGGGGACGATCAACCCCGAAGTCTCGGCCAAATTGGTGACCCAGACCGCGCTGCGCGTAGGCGACAGTTTTTCGATCAGCATCGATGGCGGCACGGCCAAGAAGATCACCATCACCGCCGACGACACGATGCAGACGCTGTCGGACCGGATCGGCAAGCTGACCGGCACCAAGGGCAGCACCAGCACCCCGCGGATCAGCGGCATGAAGAGCCTGCGCATCGATGCCGCCGCCGGTCATTCGATCGAACTCATTCCTGGCACCGGGGATCGCGATGCCCTGTCCAAGCTCGGGATCGCACCGCAGCGGATCGAGACGCCGGTGCCCGTGGCGGCGAATGCGCCGACCGTGCGGCCGGGCGGTGCCTATGGACTGGATCTCAGTACATCGCTGACCTTGGCGACCCCCGCAGACGCCAAGGCGGCATTGGGCAAGATCAAGTCGGCATTGTCGATGACGCAAACCGCGTATCGTTCGCTCTATTGGGACGATACCAAGGCGTCGATCGTCGACAACACGAAGAAGGCGGGCGGTGGCACGGTGAGTGCCTATCAACAGGCGCAACTGGCGGGTTACCAATCTGCCCTCGCGCGTTTGAGCTCGTCGACTTCGGACACGAGCAATAGCGGTTCCCTCGTATCCCTGTTCGGAGGCTAAGCCATGGCCGTTCCCGCGATCCTGTCGGGCATCCGCGCCGAAATGAAGCATCTGGCCGATCGCCAGCGGGTCATTTCGCAAAATATCGCCAATTCCGAAACGCCGGGCTTCAAGGCCCGCGATGTCGCGGCACCCAATTTTTCGGCGCTGCTGGCGGCGCAGGGCGGCGGCGCGGGCGGTGCACCGGGTATCGCCGTGCCCACCGTGCAATTGACCCCGAGCATGGCGGCGCTCGGCGCACGCGCGCCGATGGGCGCATCGTCGATCCTCGATACCGATGTGAGCGAGACCAAGCCCGACGGCAACAACGTCACGCTGGAAGATCAATTGCTGAAGATGGGGCAGATCCAGGCCGATTTCGCGGCAATGACCAACATCTATCGCAAACAGCTATCCATGCTGAAGACGGCGATCGGCCATGGCGGGTAAGGCGATGGCCTTATAGCGGCGGTGAATCCGCAGCCGGGGCCGCGCGGGCCACATGCACCGCCATCCCGGTGGCAGCGGCCGCTGCAACAAAGGCGTGGGGCGGCTGGGCCTCGGTCACCAGATCGGCAACATCGGCAAAGTCGGCCACTCGCGTCGTCCCCTTGCGCCCGAATTTGGTCGAATCCGCCAGAACGACGATCCGGCGCGCACGCTCGAGCAAGGCGCGCTTGAAGGTGGCCTCGTCGGGTTCGAAGTCGAGGAAGCCGCGCTCCGCATCAATCGCGCCCATGGAAAAAATCGTCAGATCGGGAACGAAGCCGCCACAATAAGCGATCGCCTCCGGCCCGAATGCGGCGCGATAATCGTGATTGATGACGCCGCCCGCGACGAACAGGCGCTGTTTCGGACGGCCGAGCACTTCGCTCGCAACGTCGATACTGTTGGTGATGATGGTGAGGTCCGGCACCCGCGCCAAGGCGCGAACCAGCCAGAAGCAGGTAGTGCCCGAATCGACCAGGAGGGTCATGCCGGGTTCGACCAGTTCTGCCGCAGCCTGCCCGATCTGCTGTTTGGCTTCGGCTTGTTCGCGAAAGCGCAAGCGATAGGGCGCTTCGAAATCGGCATCCGGTGTGCGCACGCCGCCATGCACCTTCAGCACGCGACCGGTTTGCTCCAACTGGCGGATATCGCGGCGGATCGTTTCTTCCGAACAGTCAAAGCGCGCGGCCAGCTCGGCGATCGACAGGCTGGAGCGCGCCTCGAGCAATTTTAGGATCGCTGCGATCCGCGAACTCTGGATGACGCGCAGCCCCGGAGCATCGTCGAGCGGTGAGAACGGTGTCTGCATGGCGCGATCATATCGCGGCTGTCACACAATGGAAACTCACATTTATCCACATAAAAACCGCCACAAAACCACAAAATGTCACATACTCGTCATGTCCGCGCTCTACCGGCCGGGTCGGGCAGCGCGACTTGGGGCTTTTCCCAGCCGCGCAGGGAGGGCACCACAAATGCGTAAAATGAGTACGGCGATTCTGGCGATCGCAACCGCGACGAGCGGCGTCTTTGCAACCAGCGCGATGGCGCAAACCGTGACCGACCCTGCCGCCGCCACGGACGCGGCCCCAGCCGATATTGTCGTCAACGGCTATATCCAGTCGCTTGCCAAAGCGCGCGCGTTGAAGCGCGATGCCACCATCGTCAAAGACGTGATCGTCGCGGAAGACATGGCGAAGTTCCCCGAACTCAACCTGGCCGAATCGATCCAGCGCCTGCCGGGCGTGGCGATCAACCGCGAGGCAGGCGAAGGCCGCCGCATCACGCTGCGCGGCCTTGGGCCGGACTATACCCGCGTCCAGCTCAACGGCATGGAAGTGCTCGGCAACGTCGATTCGGCGATGGACAGCCGCGGCCAGCGGTCGCGCGACCGCGCGTTCGACTTCAATATCTTCGCCTCCGAACTGTTCTCGCGCATCGAGGTCGAAAAGACCTATCAGGCGGCGCAGAATGAAGGGGGCATGGCCGGTACGGTCGGCCTGTTCACCGCCAAGCCGCTGGAATATAAGCAGGGCATTACCGGCGCGATCTCGGCCAAGCTCGGCACCAACAGCTACACCAAGGACGCGCAGCCGCGCATCGCCGCGATGATCGGCCAGAATTGGGGCGATACCTTCGGCGTGCTGGTCTCGGTAGCGTATTCGAAGCGCAAGACCGAGGAGCAGGGCTACAACACCTATTCGCCGACCCAGTTGAGCGCGAGCCAGATCTCCAGCTACCTCGGCAAGGGCCTCGATATCTCAGGGCTCTCGGCCGACCAGCAGACCAAGTTCAAGTCGGGCGATCTGGTGTTCGCCTCGGGCAACCGCCTGTCGGTGTGGGATGCGCAGCAGGAGCGGCTTGGCCTGACGCTCGCCACGCAGTGGCGTCCGGCGGACAACGTGCTGTTGACGCTCGATGCGCTGCATGGCGAATTCACCACGCACCGCGACGAATATCACCTCGCGACGCGGCCCAACAACACGTCGGGCTCGGTGATCTTCGATACGACCTCGAAGATCAATTCGATCCATTGGGACAGCAGCAACTTTGTCGATGCGATCAGCGTCGACAACGTCACCTATGCCAGCGAACACCGCCGCTCGCTCAACAAGAACCGCTTCAACCAGCTCGCGCTGACCGGCAAATGGGATGTGAATGACAGCCTCGGCTTCGACGGCCATGTCGGCTATGAGGATTCGAAATACACTACCCCGTATGACGACAAGCTGTACCTGCGCGCTTATGGCGGCATGACCACCACCTATGCGGCGGACGGCACCTCGGCGACCAACGTCTATCGTTGGAACACCACCGATGCGTCGAAATATGAGTTCAAGGAATTCTACTTCCGCGAATTCTGGAACAAGACCAGCCTGCGCGAAGCGACCGGCAACGGGCATCTAAAGCTGAGTGACATATTCACGCTGCGCGCGGGGGCGAGCTATCGCCGCTACAGCACGTCGGGCTCCGAAATCTACAATGACGGGCAGTTCCACCAGTTCACCGGCAGCCCCGTGACATCCTATGCCGACGTCTTCACGCAGAACGAGGCGGCAAGCTGGATCACCGGCAATTATGCGGCCGCATTTGCCAAATATAACGCCTCGCACACCACCGCCGGTGCAACCGACATCGAAAACACCTACACCGTCACCGAAACGACCAAGGCGACCTATGGCCAGCTCGACTGGGACGGCCATGTTGCGGGCATGCGGCTGCGCGGCAATGTCGGCGTTCGGGCGTATTTCACCGACGTCAACAGCAACGGCCTGATCACCAACAGCGATGACACGCCGATTGGCAGCAACGTTACCAAATCGAGCTATTCGGGCGTGCTCCCGGCACTCAACGCCATTTTGGAAGTCACGCCGAGCTTCCTGATCCGCGTGGCGGCTGCCAAGAACATCAACCGTCCCTCGCTCGGTTCGCTGGCGGCGGCGGGCAGCGCCAATGCCGATAGCGGCCAGATCACCGCAAGCGTCGGCAACCCGAACCTGAAACCATATAAGGACAATGCCTACGACCTGTCGGCCGAATGGTATTTCGGCAAGATCGGCCTGATTTCGGTGGGCGTGTTCCACAAGGACATCAGCAACCTGATCTCGAGCGAAACGCTGTTCAATGTGCCGTTCAGCGCGACGGGCCTGCCGGTCTCGACGCTACCCGGCGTAACGCCGACCACCATCGTCGCGGAATTTTCGCGGCCGGTGAACCTGAGCAAGGCCTATATCACCGGCTTCGAAGCGGCGGCGCAAACCAACTTCACTTTCCTTCCGGCCCCGTTCGACAAGTTCGGTATGTCGGCGAACGTGACGGTGATCGATTCGAACGCGCCGGTGAAGGGTGTGAAGACCCCGATCCCAGGCCTGTCCAAGACCAACGCCAATGGCACGCTCTATTACGAGACCAAGCGCTGGGGCATTCGCGGATCGGCGAACTATCGGTCGTCCTATCTGCGCAGCGCCTATGACGGTTCCAATCCGGCGAGCGAGGACGGTTTCGACGGCACGGTGTATGTCGACGCAGCGGCGTTCGTGAACCTTACCAGCAAACTGCGGCTGACGGTGGACGCAATCAACATCGCCAACACGACTGAGGTGCAGTATAACAGCATCTATCACCGCTTGCATAACGAGACTCAGAGTGGCCGTACCGTCTTTGCCGGTTTCACGCTGAAGTTCTGACGACCCCCTCCGGGCGGCGCGTCGAGCTTGTCGGCGCGCCGTCTCTTTGTGAATGGACGAACGCCCATGTCGCTGCCTCCCGCCGATCGCCGTGCCTTTCTGAAGACGCTGATGGCCGGTGGCGGCGCGGCGGCGGGAGGCATGTTCCCGTCGATCGCGCGCGCGCTCGCCATCCCCGCCAATCGCCGCACGGGGACGGTGATGGATGTCGAACATGTCGTGATCCTCACGCAGGAAAACCGCGCCTTCGACCATTATTTCGGCGCGATGCCGGGGGTGCGCGGTTTTGGCGATCGCTTTGCCATTCCGGTGCCCGATCTGGGCGAACGGCGCGGGGCGACGGTGTTCGTGCAGCCGAGCGAACATGCCGGGCCGCCCGACTGGATCGCGCCCTTCCACCTCGATACCAAGCGCGATTTCCGGCTGATGCGGCCGCTCGGCACGCCGCACGGTTTTCCCGACAGCCAGGCGGCGTGGGACAATGGCCGGATGGGCGGCTGGCCCAAGGCCAAGCACGACCATGCGATGGCCTATTTCACGCGCGAGGACATTCCGTTCCAATATGCACTGGCCGAGTCCTTCACGCTGTGCGACGCCTATCATTGCGCGCTGCATCTCAGCACCAATCCCAACCGGCTGTATGTGTGGACCGGCACCCACGATCCGCAGGCGCGCGGGCATGGCCCGGCGATCGACAACGGTTATGACGGGCTGGAAGATCCGCGCGGCCATGGCGGCTATGCCTGGACGACCTATCCCGAGCGGCTGCAGGCGGCGGGGATCAGCTTCCAAATCTATCAGCAGATGGAGGACAATTTCAGCGACAACCCGCTGATCGGCTTCCGCCGCTATCGCGATGCGCGCACCGCGACGTCGGGGCCGGACGCCGATTTGATCCGGCGCACGCTGACCACGCGTGGGCTCGATCTGCTCAAGGCTGATGTGCTGGCCGACAAACTTCCCCAGGTCTCGTGGATCATCGCGCCGACGGCGGCATCGGAACATCCCAGCGTCTCAACGCCCTTGCAGGGGGCGGATTATACCGCGCAGGTGCTCGATGCGCTGACCGCGAACCCCGAGGTGTGGGCCAAGACAGTGCTGCTGCTCAATTTCGATGAGAATGACGGGTTGTTCGACCATGTCCCGCCGCCCGCACCGCCCGCGCACGATCCGCGCGATCCGGCGCGCTTGCTGGGCGGCACGACGGTTGCCGCCGAGGACGAATATCACCGCCATTCGCAAGGCGAGGCCGATGCGGCGTATCTCGGCCGCCCTTATGGGCTCGGGCCGCGCGTGCCGATGTATGTCGTGTCGCCGTGGAGCCGCGGCGGCTATGTCGCGTCCGAAGTGTTCGATCACACCAGCGTCATTCGCTTCCTCGAAACGCGCTTCGGCGTGGCCGAACCCAATATCAGCGCCTGGCGGCGCGCGGTGTGCGGCGATTTGACCTCGTGTTTCGATTTCTCGCGCGCCGACGACCGGGCGTTTGCCAGCGCCTTGCCGCCAACGCGGGCGCTGTCCGAACGCGCGGCGACGCTCAAGGAGACGCGCCCGCTGCCACCCGCCGCGCTGACCGCGCCGGTGCAGGAAGCAGGCATCCGTCGCCGCCGCGCAACGCCCTATCGGCTCGATGCGACGCTGATGGCTGCGGCGGGGCAGGTGCCGGGGTTGCTGCTGTCCAACACCGGGCGCGAGCGCGCGGCGGTGTTCCATCTCTATCCGCTGACCGATCTTGCGGGCGGGCCGCGCCGCTATACCGTTGGCGCAGGGCAATCGCTTGCCGCCGAACTGCCGGTGGGCGCGGATGGGGCCTATGATGCGTTTCTGCTCGGGCCGGCCGGGTTTCACCGGCGCTTCACTGGGCGCAGCGCGGGCTTTGCGCCGATGCTCGAGGCGAAGGGAGTGCGGGTACGCAACCATGGTCACGCCGCACTGACGCTGACGGTGCGCGATCTCGCTTATGGCCAGCCGCCGCGCACGCTGGAGGTCGCTGCGCATGCCGAGAGCGTGGTGCCGATCGATCTGTCGGGCAGCCAAGCTGGTACGATCTGCTCGTCACCAGCGCGACCGAGCAGGTACGCCTTGCCGGTCATCAGGAGAACGGCGGCGAATCCTTCAGCGATCCGGTCGCGCATGGCGCGGCACCGCTGGTCATCGCCTCGCCCAACCCGGCCGCGTGACGCGACCGGGGCTTCAATAATACGCGCGCGCCAGCACCTCCGCCTCGATCGCGCAAGCGGCGGGATCGACCTTGGGGGCGGTGGCGCGGGCGCGGGCGAGTTCGACGCGCGCCAGCTCGAGCTGCTGGCGGAACGATGCGGAGCCGTGCAGCACCGCCGAGGCGGCGGCCCCCGCTTGCCAGCCGCCCTCAACCGCGCTGGCCGAATGCGCGCCGCAAATCACGCGGCTTTCGCCCGCCTGACGACCCCGCGCGAGCAATTCGTTCGCCCGGTCGGGCGCGAGTTCGGCGAGCAATAATGCCTCCAGCCAGCCATTGGCGGCATGGCCCGAGGGATAATCGCCGCTGCGGGCGAGCGCGGCGGTGCGCGCCTGACACATGGGCGCATCATTGTCGGCATAGGGCCGGGCCCGCGCGTAATGGGTTTTGACGGGCTCGACGAGGAAGCCCGCGCCCGCCCGGTCGAAGAGACTCGCCAGGATCGGCACGTCGCTGGCCTTCAACGTCACGCCGAGCGCGCAGGCATAACGCGACAACGGGCCATTCTCGACATCGCGCTGCGCGATCCGCCAGCGCGGACTGCCCTGCAGGGCGCGCGTCGCCTGGAAGATCGCGCGGTCGGCAATATCGCGCGCCGATCCGGCGGCGGGCGGGGCGGACAGGATCCGCACGCCGTCCATGGGGTGCATCCAGGGATCGCCGATCGCGGCGACGGCGCTGCCCATTGCTGCAACCGCGACGAGGCCTGCGAGGAAAAGACGCTTAGACATCGAGCCGCATCTCCCCGATGGCGGGGTCGGTCCGGCCCGGTCGCCCGTTTTCGACCTTGCCCGCGAAGCGACGCAAAAACGCGGGATCGTCGGGCGAGCGTATCGTCAGATCATACCAGCGGTCGCTCGCCGCCAGATCCCAGCGGTCGCGCAGCGTTGCACCGGCGGGCACGGTGAAGGCACGGGTTCGCAGGGTCGACGCTGGATAGGCCGGGTCGAGCGTGATCGTATAGCGTAGTGGCACAGTAGCGGGGTTGGCGAGCGAGAGTTCGACCGCATCCTGGCTGGGCAATGCGAGCAAGCGACCTCCGCCGTGCCCGCCAGCGTCCCGGCATAACGGCGCAGCAACCCGTCGGGGCCGATCACGCTCAGGTCGTAGCGGTCGGTGACGGTGCCGTCGTCATGCCACTGCGTGCTGGCATAGTGGTCGCCCGCGCCGATCGTATAGTGCCAGGGGCCGCCGCGATCGTGATTGTCGTGGACGGTCAGCACTGCACCGGTCGTGCCGCGGTTGACCAGGTCGAGGCGGAAGCGCCGATCCGCGTCGACCCGAGCGAGGATGTCGAGCCGATAGGGCAGGGCGCGGGCAGGGCGTTGCCCGGACATTTGCCGGGATGCGCTTTGCACCGCCGGAATCGCGGTGGCGCGCCCGGCCTGCGAACGCGCGATGCGCTGTTCGAAATCGGCGGTGCCGGGCAAGGCGAGGCTCGCCCAGTCGCGATTGGGTTGTGCGAAATCGAAGGCGGAGATGAGATCGCCACACACTGCGCGCCGCCACGGACCGATATTGGGCTCGGCCACGCCGAAGCGCGCCTCCAGAAAGCGCAGTACCGACGTGTGGTCGAACAGTTCGGAGCAGACGAAACCGCCCCGGCTCCACGGCGAGACGAGGAGTGCGGGCACGCGAATGCCCAGGCCGATCGGCTGCGCGCCCTGATTGTCGCCGCTGGCATAGTGTTTTGCTTCACCGGCGATCGACACCGTGCTGTGGCCCGGCAAGTCCCCCACCGGCGGGACGGGGGACGGCATATGGTCGTAAAAGCCGCCGCTCTCGTCATAATTGACGATGAACACCGTCTTGGCGAAGACTTCCGGATGGTCGACCAACGCGGCGATCAGTTCGGCGCAGAGATGTTCGCCGCGCGCGGGCACGGCGGTCGGATGTTCGGACAGGTCGGCGGCGGTGACGATCCACGACACCTGCGGCAAAGTCCCCGCCGCCAGATCGCGCCGGAAGCCCTCGACCAGTTGCTCCCCGTCCGAACGGGTGCGGTCGGCCCCGGTCTTGTGCTCGCTCACCCACGATCGACCGCGCCGATACAAAGCGGAATCGCGCGCGCAGGGGCGGAAGGCGGGAAACACCGACAGCGTGTTGTCGCCGAAATTGTCATATTCCTGATAGACCTTCCAGCTTACGCCCGCTTGTTCCAGCCGCTCGGCATAAGTGGTCCAGCGATAGGCATCGGGGCGCAGCGGCTGGTCGGTCGCCATGTCGGCGCTGGGCGTTTCGTCCTCGCCATAATTGTCCATTTCGGGATCGCCGCCGACCGTGCCACCGCCATTGCAGCCGGTGAACAAATGCAGCCGGTTGGGATAGGTCTGCGTCAGCGTCGAAGCGTGATAGGCGTCGCAAATCGTGAAAGCGTTGGCGAGCGCGTAATAGAAGGGCAGGTCGCCCGCGCCATAATGCAGCATCCGCTGGTGCAATTGCCGCGTCGCGCCCCAGCGATCGCACCGACCCCGGTTGAAGATGGTGAGATTGTGCTGATGGCCCTGTTCGGAGCCATCGACGCGGAACGACTGCGTCGTGGTCGAATCGCCGTGGAAGGGCAGCACGAAGCCATCGGGATGCTGCGCGCTCGGTTGCGCCCACACGCTGCCCCCGCCGGGGAGGCGCAGCGGGCGTGGATCGCCCAGCCCGCGCACGCCATTATAGCTGCCAAAATAATGATCGAACGACCGATTTTCCTGCATGAAGATCACGACATGCTCGACATCGCGGATCGTGCCGGTCGGGCTGTTGGCAGCGATCGCGGCGGCGCGCTCGATCAGACCCGGCAGCATCCCGGCTGCGCCCGCACCGGCCCCCGCCGCCATCTGCAGAAAGCGCCGTCTGGTCGCATCGTTCACAGGTATTCTCCGTCGATCCGGGGCGAATGTCGCCACCAGGTCATAAATCTGGTATAGTCCAGTTAAACGACAATCGTGCGACAGTCGCGCTTCGGATCGCCGCTTCTGCAAAGGAAAATGCCCATGCCCGCCGCCCTTATCGACCAGATTTACGCGCTGTTCGCCGAGTATGGCGACGATCGCTATGGCGAGGAGGTCGATCAGCTGCAGCACGTGCTGCAAGCGGCGCAGGCCGCGCGCGAGGATGGCGCGTCGGACACGCTGATCGCGGCGGCGCTGCTCCATGACATTGGTCAGTTCGTTGACGGGGCCGGGCTCGCTGCCGATCTGCACGGCGCGGACGCGCGGCACGAGGAGTTGGGTGCGGCGCTGCTCGCCACGGCCTTTCCGCCCGCAGTGTATGAGCCGGTGCGCCTGCACGTCGCCGCCAAGCGCTATCTCTGCGCGGTCGAGCCCAGCTATGAGGCGGGCTTGAGCGCTGCGTCGGCACTCAGTCTGCGCTTGCAAGGCGGGGCGTTCGATGCGGCGGGCATCGCGGCGTTTGAACAGGAACCGTATTTCGCCGATGCGGTGGCGCTGCGCCGCTATGATGATATCGGCAAGCAGCCCGATTGGCAGGTGCCCGATCTCGCCAGCTATCGTCCGCTGCTCGAACGGCTTGCGGTGCGTCCGCTGGCGTGATCCTCCGGCTTCGGCCATGATCGGGCCTATGCAGAAGGCAGCAGAAGCGGGGTCAGGTCCGCATTATCTCGCGCTACGCGATCGTCTGGTCGAGGAGATCGCCTGCGGCGCGCTGGGAGCGGGCGCGCGGTTGCCGTCCGAGCGGCGGCTTCAGCTTGGGTCGGGCGCGGCGCGCGGCACCGTGCGTGAAGCGCTGTTCCAACTGGAGGCGGAGGGGCTGATCTATCGTCGCGACCGCAGCGGCTGGTATGTCTCGCCGCCGCCTGTGGTCTATGACCCGACGCGCTGGGCGGGCTTCATGACCTATGTCGCCGAGCAAGGCCGCGTGCCGACGACCGAAACGCTGCACAAGCATACGGTGGCGGCAGCGGCGGTGGATGCGGCGGTGTTCGGCTGCGCGGTTGGCGCGCCGCTGTACGCGCTCGCCCGCCGCCGCGCGATCGACGGGCGGCCGGTACTGATCGAGCGGATCCTGGTCGATCCTGCGATCGCGCCCGGCCTGATCGATCACGATCTGGATGGGTCGCTAACGGCGGTGCTGACCGGGCGGTATGGCGTGCGGGTGGTGCGCAACCATGTCGAGATGCGACCGTGCGCGCTGATCAAGGACATCGCGCAGGCGCTGGGCGTCGCGTCGGGCACGCCGGGGCTGCTGGTGGTGCGCCGCAGTTACGATGCGGCGGATCGCATCGTGGAATATGACCACGAATATTGGCGGCACGAGGCAATCCGCGTCCTGGTCGAGGTGCGCACGCGCGATTAGCGCTTGGCGAGCGCATAGGCCTGGGTTCCGTGGGTGAGGACGCGATCCTCCGGCAAAAGCGTGGCCACGGGTATGTCCGGTGTACCGGCCAGCGCCTCGTAAAGCGGCGCGAAATCGGTCTCGACCGTCACGCGCAGCAGTTCGTCGAAGCTCGGGATCACGAAATAATTCTGCTGGAAATCGTCAATCCGGTAGTCGGTGCGCATCACGCGCTTGAGATCGAAGGCGATGCGGTTGGGGCTGGCATCGTCGAGCGCAAAGCGGCTTTCGGCAAAGCTGGAGACGATGCCCGCGCCATAGATGCGCAAACCCTCGGGCTCGGCGATCAGGCCGAATTCGACCGTATACCAGTAAAGCCGCCCGAGATATTTGAGCGCATCCAGGCCCTGCGCGCGCTGCCCGCCGCGCCCATAAGCCGCGAGATAATCGGCAAAGACCGGGTCGGCGAGCATCGGCACATGGCCGAACACGTCGTGGAACACATCGGGTTCCTGCAGATAATCGAGCTGGTCGGGGCGGCGGATGAAATTGCCCGCGACGAAGCGACGATTGGCCATGTGATCGAAAAACACGTCGTCGGGCACCAGCCCCGGCACCGCCACGACTTGCCAGCCGGTGAGCTTCATCAGCCGCTCCGATAGCTCCTCGAAATCGGGAATGCCGGGTTTGGACAGCTTCAGTACATCCAGCCCTCGTAAATAGGCGTCGGAGGCGCGGCCCGGCAGTAATTTGGCCTGGCGCGCGAACAACGTATCCCACACGCGGTGCTCCTCCTGGGTGAAGTGCGCCCAGTCTTGCGGGATCGTCCAATCATCCGCCGCGTTGGCTGGTGGGCGGTCGAGAACATGCGTTTCTTCGGTCATGACTTCAGGGTAGCACAGCCATAGCAGGGCAGGAAACGGGTTGCAGATGAAAACGACTTTTCAGCGCGCTGTGCGACCGGAATCGGCGATGAAGCCACCATCGAAGCTGTTATGGGCGCTGGAGGTGCCGCGGGGTGCCTGGGGCCTTGCCTCGCTTGCGGGCGCGCGCACGATGCTGGCGCAGGCTCCGCGTGGTGACGGGCGAGCGGTGATGCTGCTGCCGGGGCTGTTCAACAGCGATGCTTCGGGGGTGTTCCTGCGGCGCTATCTGCGTAGGCTTGGCTATCGCGCCGAAGGCTGGGGGCTCGGGCGCAATCTCGGCGCGCGCACGATCGGGCCGGAGGGCGAGCGGCTGTTGGCACGGATCCGTGCGATGTATGACGAAACGGGCGCACCGGTGACGCTGATCGGGGTCAGCCTGGGCGGGATCATGGCGCGCTTCGCGGCACACCGTCTGCCCGGCATGGTGCGCGAGGTGGTGACGATCAGTTCGCCCTTCGCCGGCGACCCGCGTGCCACCAACGTGTGGCGCGCGTTCGAGTTGTTGACCGGGGAGCGCGTCGATGCCCCGCATGTCCGCGCGCAAAGCGCACTGGTGGCGGAGCCGTTGCCGGTGCCGAGCACCGCGATCTGGAGCCGCAGCGACGGGCTGGTCAACGGCATGATCTGCCATGATGCCGCCAGCCGCGCGATCGAAGTACGGAGCAGCCATGTCGGGGTGCAGGTGCGCCCGGCGGTGATGCTGGCGGTGGCGCGCGTGCTGGGCGGCGGGGCGACCTAACGCACCCGCCGCCATGTGCCGGTTTAGCGTTCGGCGTGGGGCCGGTATTGATCGCAATCGTCGCGATTTTGCGCGCGACATTCCTTATATTGCCGTTTCAGATCCCGTCCTTCGCGCGCTTCCTGCTTGCGCATCTTGCGGCCGTAATTGCGATCGGCTTCGGACTGACTCGTCGTCGTCCAGTCGACCGCCTTGCTGGTCGCGCGCACGGGCAGGGTGGCGACATTGACCACCGTCTTGGCTAGGCAACCGCCGCCAAGCAGCGGGAGCAGGGCGGCGACAGCGATCACGGATTTGCGCATTACTGGCCTTTCGCCTTGGCACGCCGAGCATTGCGCGCGTCCACGCCGATATACGCGAAGTCTGTGAAGAAACCATCGATGCCGAGATTGAGGAAGCGCGTGATTTCCTCGGCCAGCTTACCGCGCGCGACGGGGTCGGTGCCGATACGCAGCGATGGCGGCAGGAACATGTTTTCCGCGCGGAAGGTCCAGGGATGGAGCCGCAGCCCGACGGCATGGGCGTCCGCCACCAGCGTGGACGGGGCGGCATCGCCGCGCTGGATCATGTCCTTATTGGGGCCGATCCCGTACGCATAAGCCGCGACGGCCTTGAGCCCTTCGGGTGTCGCCATCGCGGCGTAGCTCGGTGCGGCGTTGTCGGCGGGGGCGCCGGTGGCGTCAATCAACTGGATCAGGCGCAGGCCGGTCATGCTGTGCAATTGCTTGAGGTTGTTGACCTCGAACGACTGGATGAACACCGGGTCGCTCGGCTTGGACCAGCCCGCCGCGTTCAACTGCGCGACGAGGCGGGCCTCCATCGGATGGCCGATGCTGGCGAAATAGGTCGGATGCTTGGTCTCGGGATAGATGCCGACGACGCGGCCACCGACCGAATGTTTCTTGGCGAGCGCGATCACCTCCGCCAGCGTCGGCACGTCGAACTGGCCGTCATATTTGGCGTTGTCGGGGCGAACCTTGGGCAACCGCTCGATCGCGCGCAGCGTCTTCAACTCGGCGAGCGTGAAATCCTCGGTAAACCAGCCGATGTGGGTTTCGCCGTCGATCACCTTGGTGGTGCGGCGTGCGGCGAATTCGGGATGCTTGGCGACATCGGTGGTGCCGGTAATGTCGTTTTCATGGCGCGCGACGAACACGTCGTCCTTGGTCAGCACCAGATCGGGCTCGATGAAATCGGCACCTTGTTCGATCGCCAGCGTATAGGAGGCGATGGTATGTTCGGGACGCAGCCCGCTCGCGCCGCGATGCGCGATGACGATAGGGGAGGAAAGCGGCTTCACCGGCACAGTCTGCGCCATTGCGCCGCCCGATGCCAGCAGCAGCGCCGCCATACCGGCTATTCGCGTGCGCGCGATCCCTTTAAGAAGGGCGGGCGTGCGCCGATATACGGAAACCAAAGCGTTCATAATCGTTACCCCAAGCTCAACGGGAGGCGAGCCTCAATGCATTTCACCATCAATGGCGCGACCCATACGGTCGAGCCCGATATCCGTGCCTCACTGCTCGATGTGCTACGCGAACATCTCGGGCTGACGGGAACGAAGAAGGGCTGCGACCATGGCCAGTGCGGTGCGTGCACGGTGCTGGTCAACGGCCGACGGATCAATGCATGTCTCACTTTGGCGGTGATGCATCAGGATGATGACATTCTGACGATAGAAGGACTTGGCAGCGCAGAGGACCTGCATCCGCTGCAGGCCGCCTTCATCAAACATGACGGTTATCAATGCGGCTATTGCACGCCGGGGCAGATTTGTTCGGCGGTCGGGATGCTCGATGAGATGGCCAAGGGCTGGCCGAGCCATGTCAGTGCCGATCTGGAAACGGTCACGCTCGACGGGGCTGAGATTTCGGAGCGGATGAGCGGCAATCTGTGTCGCTGTTCGGCCTATCCCAATATCGTCGATGCCATTGCCGAAGTCGCGGGGGCGGAGCGCGCATGAAGACCTTCACCTACAGCCGCGCCGAGAGCCCCGAAGCTGCGGTCGCCGCCGGTGGCCGCTTCATTGCGGGCGGCACCAATTTGCTCGATCTGATGAAGCTGCAGATCGAAACGCCGGAGAAACTGGTCGACATCAGCCGGCTCGATCTCGCACGGGTCGAGCGGCGCGGCGATGGCGGGCTGACGATCGGGGCGTTGGTGCCCAATAGCGACCTTGCTGCGAACATGCAGGTGATCGCCGATTATCCGGTGCTGAGCCGCGCTTTGCTCGCTGGAGCCTCCGGGCAATTGCGCAACAAGGCCACGACCGGCGGCAATCTGCTCCAGCGCACGCGTTGCCCGTATTTCTATGATACCGCGATGGCGTGCAACAAGCGCGACCCCGGCGCGGGCTGTTCGGCGATGGACGGGTTCAACCGCAATCTCGCGATTCTCGGGACCAGCGAGCAGTGCATCGCCACCAACCCCAGCGACATGGCGGTGGCCTTGCGCGCGCTGGATGCGACGATCGTCACGCTCACCTCTGACGGTGACAAGCGCCGGATCGCGATCGGCGATTTCTATCGCTTGCCGGGGGATACGCCCGAAATCGAGACGGTGCTCCGGCCGGGCGAACTCATCACCCATGTCGAACTGCCCGTGCCGCCTGCCGGTGCGCAGGCCTATCGCAAGGTGCGCGACCGCGCGTCTTATGCCTTTGCCTTGGTGTCGGTGGCGGGGGTGGTTGCGGTTGTGGACGGGAAGATCGCCTCCGCCGCGCTGGCGTTTGGCGGGCTTGCGCCGATGCCGTGGCGCGACTCGGCGGTCGAGGCCGCGCTGGTCGGGCAAGCGCCGAGTGACGCCGTGTTTGCGGCTGCGGCGGATGCGCTGCTGGCCGACGCCAGGGGGCCACGGCGCGAACGATTTCAAGATACCGCTCGCGCGCCGGACGCTGATCGCGACGCTGCGCACGCTGACAGGAGCAGGTGCATGAGCGACTTTACGATGGATGCCGATCATCCCGGCCTCGCAATGGATCGCGGCGTGCAAGGCGTGCTCGGTGCCGCGCTTGACCGCAGCGAAGGCGCGCTCAAGGTCAGCGGCGCGGCACATTATGGTTATGAGCATCTGGTCGAAGGCGAGGTGGCGTACGGCTATCTGATCACAGCGCCCGCCGCCAAGGGTAAGGTGACGGGCATCGATACCGATGCCGCGCGCGCGCTACCCGATGTGCTCGACATCATCGTCGATGATCCGCGCATCCCGCGCCAGGCGGCGGCGTTCGGCCCGGCTCATACAGGGAACGACGAGATCGACCATTGGGATCAGGTCGTCGGCGTTGCGGTGGCGACCAGTTTCGAGGCGGCGCGCGCGGCGGCGAAGGCGGTGCGCGTGCATGTCGCCATCGAACCCGGCCATTTCGACACGATGGCCGATATCGACAAAGCGAGCGGCCCGCCCAAGGATTCGCGGCTGCAGGACATTGCCAAGGGCGATATCGAAGCCGCCATGGCGCAGGCGGCGGTGACGATCGACCAAATCTATACCACGCCCAACCACGTCCATGCCGCGATGGAGCCGCACGCCTCGGTTGCGATCTGGAATGGCGATTCGCTGACGCTGCATTCCAGTCTGCAGATCCTCAAGGTCGCGCGGCAAGTGCTGGCCAAGTCGCTGGGCGTTGCCGACGAAAAGGTGCGAATCCTGTCACCCTATATTGGCGGTGGCTTCGGCGGAAAGATGCTGGGGCCGGATGCGGTGCTGGCGGCAATCGCCGCGCAGAAGCTCGGGCGTCCGGTCAAGATCGCGATGGCGCGCCGCCAATTGTTCCACAACGTGTATCGCCGCACCGACACCCATCAGCGCATCCGCCTCGCCGCGACCGAAGAGGGCAAGCTGCTGGCGGTCGGGCATGACAGTGTCATTAGCCAAGGTCCCGATGGCGGTTTCATGGAGCCGGTCGCTTTGGGGTCGATCTCGCTTTACGAGGCACCGGTCCGGCATTTCAGCCACAAGGTGGTCACGCTCGACATGGTGATGGCGGGCGCGGTGCGCGCGCCGGGCGAGGCGGTCGGCACGCTCGCTCTGGAAAGCGCGATGGACGAGATGGCCGAGGCGCTGGGCCGCGATCCGATCGACTTTCGCAAGCTGAACGAGCCGAAGGTCGATCCGATGACGGGTGCGCCCTTTTCGACGCGCGGGCTGGTCGCTTGTCTTGATCGCGGGGCGGAGGCCTTTGGCTGGGCCAAGCGTTCGGCGCAACCGGGGCAGGTGCGCGAAGGTGAATGGCTGATCGGCATGGGCGTGTCGGCAGCGGTGCGGATCAACCTGCTGGTCGATTCGGAAGCGCGCGTGACGCTGTCGCCCGATGGCCGCGCGCGGATCGAAACCGACATGACCGATATCGGCACTGGCAGCTACACGATCCTCGCGCAGATTGCGGGCGAGGCGCTGGGGCTGCCGATGGAGCAGATCGACGTGATCCTGGGCGATACCGATTTGCCGCCGGGCGCGGGCTCGGGCGGGTCGTTCGGTGCGGCGAGCGCGGGGTCCTCGGTCGCGCTGGCGTGCGAGGACATCGTCGCGACGCTGGCCGAGCGGATGGGGGCCAAGGCGCAGGACATGACGTTGAAGGACGGTCATGCGGTCGCCGGCAACCGGCGCGTGCCGCTCGCCGAACTGGTTGGTGACGCGCCGCTGGTGGCGATGGGCAAGATTTCGCAAGGCTCCAATGCCCGCACCTTCAGCCAGGCGGCGCACGGTGCGCAATTCGCCGAAGTTGCGGTGAATGCCGTGACGGGCGAAGTGCGCGTGCGGCGCATGCTTGGCGTGTTCGAGGCCGGGCGAATCCTCAACGCGAAGCTGGCGCGCAGCCAGGCGATTGGCGGGATGATCTGGGGCATTGGCTATGCGCTGATGGAGGAAGCGGTGCTCGACCAGCGCCACGGCCAGTTCGTCAACCATGACCTGGGCGAATATCATGTGCCGAGCCATGCCGACGTGCCGCCGCTCGACGTGCTGTTCCTCGAAGAGATCGACACCCATGCCAATCCGATCGGGGTGAAGGGATTGGGCGAATTGTCGATTTCCGGCGCGGGCGCGGCGGTGACCAACGCGATCTACAATGCCTGCGGCGTGCGCGTACGCGACTTTCCGCTGACGCTCGACAAGATAGTGTCCGGTTTGCCGGAAATGTGACTCCTCCCCGGAACGGGGAGGATCAGGAGAAGATGATGGCCGATAACGATTCCGTGCTGAACGCCGCCGCGCAGTGGAAGGGCGCGCCGCTCGCGCTCGCCACGGTGGTATCGACCTGGGGATCGGCCCCGCGCCCGCGTGGCAGCCATATGATCGTCCATGCCGACGGGCGGTTTGAAGGCTCGGTGTCGGGCGGCTGTGTCGAGAGCGACATCTTGGCGACCGCCGCCGAGGTGATTGCGGGCGCGCCGTTCCAGCTCAAAAACTATGGCGTGGCCGATGCCGCCGCCTGGGAAGTCGGCCTGCCGTGCGGCGGCGAGATTTCCGTGCTGGTGCAGCCGGTATCGGCCGAAGGCTTCGACCCCGAACTGTTCGACCGCATTGCCGAGGCGCAGGCGAGCGGCGAGGCGTTGGCGGTGTCGACCGATCTTGCCAGCGGGCAAAGTTCGCTGCGCCCGCTGGAGGGCGCGGCGTTCGTCAATCGCTATGATCCGCCGCGGCGGCTGTTCATCGTCGGTGCGGTGCAGATCGCGCAGGCGCTGGCTGGTCTCGCGCGGCAATTGGGCATCCAGGTGACGATCATCGATCCGCGTGCGCGCTTCCTGACCGAGGAGCGTTTCCCCGGCGTCACGCTCGACGATCGCTGGCCCGACGAGGCGATCGAAGCGCTCGACCCGGGTCCGGCAAGCGCGGTGGTCACGCTCAGCCACGACACCAAGATCGACGATCCGGCGCTGGTTGCAGCACTTGCGCGGCCCACCGCCTATGTCGGCGCGCTCGGTTCGCGCCGCAGCCATGCCGCACGGCGGGAGCGTTTGGCGGCGGCGGGCGTTGCAGACACGGACATCGATCGCATCGATGCGCCGGTCGGGCTCGATATCGGCGCGATCGGCCCCGCCGAAATCGCGCTGTCGATCGCGGCGGCCATGGTAGGAGCGTTCAACCGGAAGGACTGAAGCGATGATCGCGGTCGAAGAGTGCGTGCTGATCCTGCTCGCGGCCGGGCGATCGCGCCGGTTCGGTGACGCGGACAAATTGCAGGAACCCTTTCTCGGCAAGCCGCTGGCCTATCATGTCGTCACTGCGCTGGAGGACGTGCCGTTCAAGGCGCGCTTCGTGGTATGTTCGGGCACCGAGCTCGATTTCGCCAGCCGGGGCTATGCCGTGCTCCACAATCACAATCCCGATGACGGCATGTCGGGATCGGTCAAGCTCGGCGTCGCGGCGGCGCGCGAGATTGGCTGCGCAGCGGTGGTGATCGCTCTGGCCGATATGCCGCGCGTGACCGCGACGCACATCCACCGCTTGCTCGAGGCGGCGAGCGGCCCGGATGCGGTGGTCGCGTCGAGTAACGGGGTTCACAGCAGCCCGCCCGCATTGTTCGGGGTCGATCAGTTCGATGCGCTGATGACGCTGAGCGGCGATGAAGGCGGTCGCGCAATGGTGCGGGCCGGGCGGCATGTGATCGCGCCCGAGGCCGAATTGCTCGATATCGACCGGCCCGAGGATCTCGAACGCTTGCGCGCGTTGCGTTGACTTAGCGCACGTAGCTCGCGCCGTTCACGTCGAGCACTGCGCCCGTCATCGATGGCGGCGCATCGAGTGCGAGGAAGCGGGCGACCTCGGCGACTTCCTCGGGGCTAGCCACGCGGCCGAGCGGAATGTCGGCGAGCAATTTGTCCCCGCCGCGACTCTCCAGATACTCTTCGGCCATGCCGGTCATGGTGAAGCCGGGACAGACCGCAAAGGCAAGAATGCCGTCCTTGGCATAGCCGCGCGCGATGCTCTTGGTCATCGCGACCATGCCCGCTTTGGACGCGGCATAATGCCAATGCTGCGGCGAATCGCCGCGATAGGCGGCGCGGCTGGCGATGTTGACGATCCGCCCACCGGTCCCACGGTCCTGCCAGTGCAGCACCGCGAGGCGGCACAATTCCGCGGCGGCGGTCAGGTTGATGCGCATTGTGCGCTCCCATTCCGCAACCCAGGCGGCATCGTCGCGCGTGATCGGATTGGCTTCGAACACCCCGGCATTGTTGATCAGCACGTCGATCCGCCCGCCATGCGCGGCGAGCGCCGCGTCCCACAGCGCGCGCGGTGCCGCCGGATCGGCAAAGTCGGCCGGGATGCCGCTTGCGGTCCCCTGTCCGATGACGGTGGCACCAGCCGCCTGTAGCGCCGTCAGCGTCGCGGCACCGATACCGCGCGAGGAACCGGTGAGGAGAATATGGGTCATGCGCCCGGTGTAGCGGGCGATCGCGGTCGCCGCCATATCGCTCGCTCGTGATGGCGCGCGGTCAGGCCGCGACGCTGGCCGAGAAGGTATCAGCGGCGCGCTTCAGGCCCCCAAGACGATCATCGACCTCGCCGAAATCGTGTTCGAGCGTTTCGATTTCCCCCGCAACGCTTTCGGTGTCCTCGCGGATCGCGGTGATCGTGTTAGACATCGAATCGGCGGCGAGCGCGGTTTCGTCGACGGCGGCGGTGATCGCGGTGACGGTCTGCGCCTGTGCCTCCATCGCGTAGCGGATGCGGTTGGCGCTTTCCTGCACCTCGGCCACGGTCGATTTGATCGAGGCGTTGGTCGCGACGGTCGAGCGCGTGGCCGACTGGATCGCGGCGATCTTGGCGGCGATGTCGTCGGTGGCGCGGGCGGTCTGGCTGGCGAGGCTCTTCACTTCCTGCGCAACGACGGCAAAGCCGCGCCCGGCATCGCCAGCGCGCGCGGCCTCGATCGTGGCGTTGAGCGCGAGGAGGTTGGTCTGCCCGGCAATGTCGCGAATGAGCCCGAGGATCGATTCGATCGACTTGGCATGGTCGCTGAGCGTCTCCGACATGCCGACCGCAGCCCCCGCCTGAGTCGAGGCGCGGGTCGCGATTTCGGCGGCGGCTTCGACCTCGGTGCGCGCATCCTCGATCGCGCGGATCAGCCCGGCGGCGGTCTGTGCGGCTTCGCGCATCGCCATCGCCGATTGCTCGGCCGCAGCCGCGACTTCGCTGGTCTTGCCCAGCATCCCGCGCGCCGATCGCGCAGCGCCCTGCGCCTGAATGCGGATGCGATTGCCGAGCGCGGCGGTGCCCTCGATCGATCCGGCGATGGTCGCGCTGAACGCGCTTGACCGCGTGCGGCGCTCGTCGCGGGCCCGCTCGGCATCGCGTGCGCCGAGATGCGATGCCATGACGTCGGCCTCAACCAGCCCAAGTCGCTGCACGCAATCCGCCAGCACCCGCAGCCGGGGGGACCCCATCCCGAGCTTCGCCTCGATCCGTTCGAGCGTACGGCTATGCGCGAAGCTCAACGAGGTCAGCAGCGCTGGCAACGGAATATTGGCCTTTTGCGAATCGGTGGCGTGGCGGATCGCCATGCGCATCCAATCGTCGTCCAGCGGCGCGGCATATTTGGCGCGGGTATATTTTGCGCTGTGCGCCACGCGCGCGGACAGATAGTCGGGCGTGAAGAACCCCCGGATATGCGCCGTTTGCGGCAGCGAGAGATAATACTCCCAGAAAGCGCGCGCGATTTCGCCTTCATGGCCGACGATGGCGTCCGCAATTTCGGCGGAGGCGGCGGCGACACTGCCATCCCAATCATAGTCCGCGACGCGCGCGGCGGCAGTGCGGCTTACGCCACTCCACCCGCCGGCGGTCGCGCCCTCGGGCGTCCCGCTTCCAGCCATGTCAGATCCTCTCCAGGGCTCATGCAGCGACTTTCGCGACGAATTCGCTCGCGCTGTTCTTGAGCATGCCAAGTTTCGTATCGAGCGAGTCGAAACCGCGCCCGACGCGGTCGATCTCGGAGGCAACGCTTTCGGTGTCCTCGCGGATCGCGGTGATGGTGTTGGACATCGAATCCGCGGCCAGCGCGGTTTCATCGACGGCGGCGGTGATCGCGGTGACGGTCTGCGCCTGCGCTTCCATCGCATAGCGGATGCGGTTGGCGCTTTCCTGCACTTCCGAAACGGTCGCCTTGATCGAGGCGTTGGTCTCGACCGTCGAGCGCGTGGCGGACTGGATCGCGGCGATCTTGGCGGCGATGTCGTCGGTCGCGCGTGCGGTCTGGTTGGCGAGGCTCTTCACTTCCTGCGCAACCACGGCAAAGCCGCGCCCGGCATCGCCCGCGCGGGCGGCCTCGATCGTGGCGTTGAGCGCGAGCAGATTGGTCTGCCCGGCAATGTCGCGGATGAGACCGAGGATCGATTCGATCGACTTGGCGTGGTCGCTGAGCGTCTCCGACATGCGACCGCAGCACCAGCCTGGGACGAGGCGCGCGTCGCGATTTCGGCGGCGGCTTCGACTTCGGTGCGCGCGTCCTCGATCGCGCGGATAAGCCCGGCGGCGGTTTGCGCTGCTTCGCGCATCGCCATCGCCGATTGCTCGGCTGCTGCGGCGACTTCGCTGGTCTTGCCCAGCATTCCGCGCGCCGAGGTGGAGGTTTTGACCGATTGGCCGCGCAGCACTTCCGATTCCTGGGTCGCCTGTTCGACTGTGGCAGCGATTCCTTCGCGGAAGTCGATCGCCAGCCGGTCGCGTTCGCCGCGCGCGGTGTGAGCGCGGAATGCGTTGTAGATTTCGACGGTGATCTCGGCTTCGAGGCCGGTCAGGCGCATCACCGTATCAATGAACGTCGGCAAGCGCGGGTCGTCCGATTTCACGCGCTTGAACAGAATTTCCAGAGCGGCTCGATCGCTGGCGCAGGTCATCGACAGCAAAGCCATGGTCGAGACCCCCGCCTTGTAGCCCGAGGCGACCGAGCGCTCCATCGACTCGACCCACAGGCGCCCGGACACGTCGCAGAAACGGTGGCGCAGATAGGTGACGCCAAGTTCGACCATCTTGGTTTCTTCATGCGGTTGCCAGCTTTGCGCGCCGGGACTCGCGCGCCGCCACTGGGCCCAGAACGCCAGCGCGATGTCTGCGGCATCGGGCTCCAGGATCGTCCACACGTCGCGTGCCGCACTCTCCAGCGAATTGTCGGAATCGAACGCGCGCAGCCGCGCCCGGATGTCGATCGTCGCAGCAACCGTGCCGGGATTGGGCAATTCATTGACGGTCAAGGCGAAAACTCCGTGTCTGGCATGACCGATGAAGCGGACGGTCCGACACATGGCGTAGCGCGATTTGGTTAATGCGCGGTAAGCGCGGTTGCCGCCCTGCGACGATCGCCCCTTCGATTCGCTCTGGCCAACCGCGCTGCGGGCGATGTCGGCATGTTCGCCACCAGTGCCCGGGGGCGCATGTAGCGATTGCATGCGCACAAGCAGCCTACAAACCTTGCATCGCGCGCTTCGGTGTCTAAGAGAGCACACCTGTATCAGACCGCACATTTCGACCCATCAATCGACGAGGACGTTCCGCCTTGGCCAGCTCTGCTCCCCGCGCCCGCCCGCTCAGCCCGCATCTGTCGATCTGGAAACCGGGTCCGCACATGATCGTCTCGATCGTTCACCGCATCACCGGCGATGGCATGGCGACGGTCGGCACCGTGGTGCTGGTGTGGTGGCTCGCGGCGCTGGCCGGTGGTGCCAAGAGCTATGCGACCTTCACCTTCGTGTTTGGCGAATGGCTGGGCGGGGCGCTCGGCTATCTGTTTGGCATCGGCTTGACGCTGTGCTTTTTTCAGCATCTCGCCACCGGCATCCGCCATTTCGTGCTGGATACCGGGGCCGGTTATGAACTGAAGGGCAATCGCGTCGGGTCGATCGCGACGATGGTATTTTCGGTCCTCGCGACCGTGGCCTTCTGGGCCTATTTGCTGATGGTGAAATAAGATGGGCAATGGAACCGAACTCGGCCGCGTGCGCGGCCTCGGCAGCGCCAAGGAAGGCGCGCATCACTGGTGGGCGCAGCGTGTCACCGCAGCGGCAAACCTGTTCCTGATGGTCTGGTTCTTCGTCGCGATCGCGCGGATGCCTGCTTATGATTACGACACCGCGCGCGGCTGGCTGCAATCGCCCTGGGCGGCGATCCCGATGGGCTTGCTGATCGTGTCGGTCTTCTACCATTTCCGACTCGGCCTGCAGGTGCTGATCGAGGATTATGTCCACGGCGCAGCACGCGTCGCGTGGCTGCTGATCCTCAACTTCTTCACTTTCGGCACCGCCGCCATCGCCCTTTTCGCGATCCTCAAGGTCGCCTTCACCGCCACCACCGGAGCGCCGCATGCCTGAGGCATATAAGATCATCGACCATACCTATGACACGGTTGTCGTGGGTGCCGGGGGCTCGGGCCTGCGCGCGACGATGGGCAGCGCCGAAGCCGGGCTGAAGACCGCGTGCATCACCAAGGTGTTCCCGACGCGCAGCCACACCGTGGCCGCACAGGGCGGCATCGCCGCCAGCCTCGGCAATATGGGCCCGGACCACTGGACCTGGCACATGTACGACACCGTCAAGGGGTCCGACTGGCTCGGCGACCAGGACGCGATCGAATATATGGTCCGCGAGGCACCGCAGGCGGTGTATGAGCTGGAACATGCCGGTGTGCCGTTCAGCCGCACCAACGAAGGCAAGATCTATCAGCGTCCGTTCGGCGGCATGATGCAGAATATGGGCGAAGGCCCACCCGCGCAGCGCACCTGCGCCGCGGCCGACCGTACCGGCCACGCGATGCTCCACGCTCTGTATCAGCAGAGCCTGAAGTATGACGCAGACTTCTACATCGAATATTTCGCGCTCGACCTGATCATGGAAAACGGCGTGTGCCGTGGCGTGATCGCGTTGTGCATGGATGACGGCTCGATCCACCGTTTCCGCAGCCATGCGGTCGTGCTGGCGACGGGCGGCTATGGCCGTACCTATTTCTCGGCGACGTCCGCCCATACCTGCACCGGCGACGGCGGCGGGATGGTGCTGCGCGCCGGGCTGCCGTTGCAGGACATGGAATTCGTCCAGTTCCACCCGACCGGCATTTACGGCGCGGGCGTGCTCATCACCGAAGGCGCGCGCGGCGAGGGTGGTTACCTGACCAACTCCGAGGGCGAGCGCTTCATGGAGCGCTACGCGCCGAGTGCCAAGGATCTCGCCAGCCGCGACGTCGTGTCGCGCTCGATGGCGATGGAAATGCGCGAGGGGCGCGGCGTCGGCAAGGAGAAGGATCATATCTTCCTTCACCTCGACCATATCGACCCCAAGGTGCTGCACGAGCGGCTGCCCGGCATCACCGAGACCGGCAAGATCTTCGCCGGTGTCGATCTGACGCGCCAGCCGCTGCCGGTCACGCCGACGGTGCATTACAATATGGGCGGCATCCCGTGTAACTTCCACGGCGAAGTCGTGCAGTTGAAGGACGGCAACCCCGACAGCGTCGTGCCGGGCCTGTTCGCCGTGGGCGAGGCGGCGTGCGTCTCGGTGCATGGCGCGAACCGTCTTGGCTCCAACAGCCTGATCGATCTCGTGGTGTTCGGCCGCGCGACCGGGCTGCGCCTGAAGGAGACGCTCAAGCCCAACACGCCGCACGGGCCGCTGCCAAAGGGCTCGGAAGAGCTGGCGCTCGGCCGTCTCGACCATTTCCGCAATGCTAAGGGCGGCTCGCCGACCGCGGCGATCCGGCTGGAGATGCAGCGCACGATGCAGAAGAATTGCGCGGTATTCCGCGACAATGCGCTGCTCAGCGAAGGCGTCGAGAAGATTGGTGCGACCTATAGCCGCCTGGCCGATGTCGATGTGCAGGATCGCTCGCTGATCTGGAACACCGATCTCGTCGAGACGCTCGAACTCGACAATCTGCTGGCGCAAGCGGTGGTGACGATGAACTCGGCGGCCAACCGCAAGGAAAGCCGCGGCGCGCACGTCAACGAGGATCATCCCGATCGCGACGACGTCAATTGGATGAAGCACACCACCGCGACCTTCACCGGTTGGGGCGGCAAGGACGGCACGGTCGATCTCGGCTTCCGCCCGGTGCACGACTACACGCTCACCGACGACGTCGAATACATCAAGCCCAAGAAGCGCGTATACTGATCGCGCGTCCCGGCCCTCCCTCTGCAAGGGAGGGCGGGATCTTGCCAATCGCGCCGGAACTCTCGCGCGCGTCGGAGGTTTGCGCGCTCATGTCCCAGCCCCGCTATCCCCTGCTCGCCAACCCGCACATTCGCTTGTCGGGGCCGGTCGACCAGATGATGTATTCAAGCTTCCGCCAGCAGCTCGAGCAATGCCCGGGCGAGGGCACGCTCGTCATCGCCCTAACGACGCTGGGTGGCGACCCCGAGGTCGCGCGGACGATGGCCGACGATATCCGTTTGCTCGAGGATCATGACGGGCGCGAGATTCTGTTCCTGGGCAAGGTCGCGGTCTATTCGGCAGGTGCCACGTTCATGGCGGCCTTCCCGGTCGATCGCCGCTTCCTCACGCGGCACACGCGGCTGATGATCCATGAGCGCACGATCACCAAGACGCTCAACCTCAACGGCCCGCTGCGCATGGTCGTCGCCTCAATCAAGGCGGCTTTGCACGAAGTCGAGCATTCGATCCTGATCGAGGAGGAAGGCTTTCGCGACATCGTGATGGGCAGCCGAGTCGATTTCGAGGAACTGCGCGAAAAGGCTCCGTCCAACTGGTACATTGAGGCCGAGGAAGCCCGCGCGCTGGGGCTGGTGCTCGACGTGATTTAACCGCGTATCGCGGCGGCGCTGGCGGGCGGTGCCGGAATTTCCGGCACCGCCCTTCGCTTACAGCGAGAAGCCGCCGTCGATGTCGATCGCCGCGCCGGTGATGTACGACGCTTCGTCGCTGGCGAGGAAAGCGGCAAGCGCTGCCACCTCGTCCGCTTTGCCATAGCGGCCGAGCGCGATGCCGGGGGTGAGCAGCTTGGCGATTTCGCCATCGGCGGGATTGAGGTCGGTGTCGATCGGGCCCGGCTGGATGACGTTGACCAGAATGCCGCGTGATCCCAGGTCACGCGCCCAGCCGCGCACCAGCCCGGCCACCGCCGCCTTGGTCGCGCCGTAAATGGCGCCGCCTGCGATCGGCATGGTGTGCGCGTTGATGCTGCCGATCACGATGATCCGTCCACCATCGGCGATCAGCGGCACTGCCGCTGCGGTGCCGGCGAACACGCCGTCGACATTGACACCGAACTGGAGCCGGAACGAGTCGGCCGGATCGGTTTCGATCGAGGCGAAGTCGGCGATTCCGGCATTGTGGACAAGGATGTCGAGCCCGCCGAGCTTTTCGATCGCCTCCTTGATGGCGGCGCGCTGGGCGACGGGATCGGCACTGTCGGCCTGGATTGCATAGCCCTTCCGGCCGGCGGCGGTGATCGCACCGACGGTCTGGTTGGCGGCGTCCTGATTGCCGGCAAAGGTGATGACGACGTCGGCGCCATCGGCGGCGAGCCGACGGGCGATCGCCGCGCCAATCCCGCGCGATCCGCCGGTCACGATTGCTTTCTTGCCCTCGAGTCTGCTGGTCATGATGCGAATTCCCTGGCGCGGCCCGCCCGCTGGAGGGTCTTCGGCGCTGCCTCGCAAATGGCGTTGCGCCCTGCGCGTTCAACGCGCCGTGCCGCTACTTATTCTTTGCATCGTCAAAGATTGATGCGTCGGGGCACCGGCATGGACAATCGCAGTTGCAGCAATTCGTCGCCATAGGGGTTTGCGAGCGGGCCCCTGCTTGTGTACGGCCTATAAGACTCTAGGGCGGTGTACCGCTCCCCACGGATGGAAAGCGCGAGCAAGCGATGGCCGAATTCTCTCTTCCCGCCAATTCTAAGATCAAGAAGACCGGCAAGGTGCATAAAGCCGCTGCCGAGGCGTCGCGGACCAAGAATTTCAAAATCTACCGCTACGATCCCGATGCCGGCGAAAACCCGCATTACGACACGTTCGAGGTCGATCTCGATTCGTGCGGGCCGATGGTGCTCGACGCGCTGATCAAGATGAAGTCCGAGCAGGACAGCTCGCTCACCTTCCGCCGCTCGTGCCGCGAGGGGATTTGCGGATCGTGCGCGATGAACATCGACGGCACCAACACGCTCGCCTGCACCAAGGCGATCGAAGACGTGAAGGGCGACGTGCGCATCACGCCGTTGCCGCATATGGAAGTGATCAAGGACCTGGTCCCCGATTTCACGCATTTCTATGCGCAGTACAGCTCGATCAAGCCGTGGCTGCAGACCGTCACGCCGCCGCCCTCGGGCAAGGAGCGGCTGCAGTCGCCGGAAGATCGCGAAAAGCTCGATGGCCTGTACGAGTGCATCCTGTGCGCGTGCTGTTCGACGTCGTGCCCGAGCTATTGGTGGAATTCGGACAAGTTCCTCGGCCCGGCGATCCTGTTGCAGGCCTATCGCTGGCTCGCCGACAGCCGCGACGAGATGACCGGCGAGCGGCTTGACGATCTGGAGGATCCGTTCCGCCTGTATCGCTGCCACACGATCATGAATTGCGCGAACGTCTGTCCCAAAGGTCTGAATCCGGCCAAGGCGATTGCCGAGATCAAGAAGCTGGAAGTCGAACGGATCGTATAACGCCCTCTCCTGGAGGGAAGGGTTGGGGTGAGGCCGACGGTCGCCTGCGTCACCCTAATCCGCGCTGCGGGGGCTGTCGTCTCCCGCGGGGAGCAGGCTATCGGGGATCGTCGCGTTTTTGACTGAAGCTCCTTTTTCGTATGACGACGATCCCGATCTGCCGGGATGGAAGCGCTGGCAGTTTCGCGATCCGACGCGCTTCAACAGCTTTATCGAGCCGTTGCTGGTCAAGGTCGAAGGCCCGATCGCGCGGGTGCGGATGCTGCCGCGGCACGAACATTCCAATATGCGCGGCGATGTGCATGGCGGGGCCTTGCTCGGTTTCATGGATGTCGCGCTGTTCGCGGCGGCGCGCGGCTTCGGTGTCTTGCAGGCGGGCGGGGCGGTGACGCTCGATCTGTCGGCGCAGCTCATCGGGGGCGGCGCGATCGGCGTTCCGCTGGAGGCGCATGTCGAATTGCTGCGGGAAACGCGCAACATGCTGTTTCTGCGCGGGCTGATTGTCCAGGACGCCACGCCGACGATCGCCAGTTTCACGGGCACGCTCCGCAAATCGACGCCGCCGGGGGCCAATCAGTGAGCCGCAGAGCGTCCGTCCGCTTCGTTCAAGCGCCGAGCGGCGACAGATGACCGACATCCTCAAGCGCTATGATGCGCTGCTCGCGTCGGGCGAGCTCAAGCCCGATCCGGAACAGGCGGCGGCGGCGCGGCGGCTGGCGGATCTCGCCACGGCGCTGCAGGCAACACCCAAGCGTGGTTCCACCTTGTGGCGAGCGCTGGGCCGCAAGCCCGCGCCACCCCGTGGCCTTTATCTGTGGGGCGGGGTCGGGCGCGGCAAATCGATGCTGATGGACTTGTTCTACACCAGCCTCGATATCCGCCGGAAACGGCGCGTGCATTTTGCCGAATTCATGCTGGAGGTGCACCAGCGCCTCGCCATCGAACGCGCCAAGGAGCAGGGCGATCCGATCCCGGGCCTTGCCCGTGCGCTGGCCGAGGAAGCGCGGCTGCTCGCCTTTGACGAGATGATGGTGACCAACAGCCCCGATGCGATGATCCTGTCGCGGCTGTTCACGCACTTGCTCGAGGAAGGCGTGACGGTGGTGACCACTTCCAACCGCCCGCCGATCGATCTCTACAAGAACGGCCTCAACCGCGAGCATTTCCTGCCCTTCATCGCCTTGATCGAATCGCGGCTGGACGTGATCGCGCTCAACGGCCCGACCGATTATCGGCGCGACCGTTTGGGTCAGGTCGATACCTGGCTGGTGCCCAACGGCCCGGAGGCGACGCGCATCCTTTCGGGCGATTTTTTCCGCCTCACCGATTTCCCGGTCGAGGATCGCGCGCACGTGCCGTCCGAGGATTTGACCGTGCAGGGCCGCACGCTGCATGTGCCCAAGGCGCTGAAAGGCGTCGCGGTGTTCAGCTTCAAGCGACTGTGCGCGGAAGCGCGCGGGCCCGCCGATTACATCGCGATCGCCCGGCGCTTTCATACGGTGATTCTGGTCGGCATTCCCAAATTAGGGCCGGAAAACCGCAATGAAGCGGCGCGGTTCGTGGCGCTGATCGACGCTTTGTATGAGCATAAGGTCAAATTGCTGGCGGCCGCAGATGCCGAACCGGCGCAGCTCTACGAAAAGGGCGATGGCCGCTTCGAGTTCGACCGTACGATCAGCCGCCTGGAAGAGATGCGTTCGGAAACCTATCTGGCGCAGGGGCATGGCGCGGACTGAACCCGCTTAACAGCGGCGTGTTGGCGCGTTAAGGGAGTTGCTGCCCTTGGGAGCCATGCCATGCTCGTGACCACTACCGAGAATGTCCCCGGCCACACCGTGCGCGCGACGCTGGGTCAGGTGTTTGGCGTTGTCGTGCGCAGTCGCGGGATTGGCGGCAACATCACCGCCAGCCTGCGCTCGATCGTTGGTGGCGAGATTCCCGAATATACCAGGCTGGTCGAGGATACGCGGCGGCACGCGATCGACCGGATGGTGGCCAACGCCACGCTGATGGGGGCGAACGCGGTGGTGATGATGCGCTTCGACTCGGGCGAGATCGCGCAGGCGATGAACGAGGTGGTCGCGTACGGCACCGCCGTGCTGCTCGATCCCGCGCCCGAATGAAGCCCCGGCGATGATGCTGCGTACCTTCGTGCTGGTCGCCGCCGCGCTGTTTTTGACGGCCGCGCTGATTGGCGTGGTGCTGGATCCGGGAACGTGGCCGACGGTCGTCGCGGCCGGGCTGCTGGCGGGTGGCATTGCGTTTGAGCGCGTGCGCTACGGCGCGGTGCAGCGCGCGCCCCAGGGGCCTGACTGGCGCGAGACGTCGGAGCGTTTCATCGACGATGCGTCGGGCAAGCCGGTGTCGGTATGGTTTGATGCGAAGACTGGCGAGCGGCGGTACGTGGCAATGGAGCACCCGGATGTCAAATAATTGCACTTGCGAACCATGTGCAATAAGCCTTGACAAAGGCGTTCTCTTTCGGGTTGCCCCGCAGGGAAACCGGCCTAAGCCGCGCGCGTTCAGGCCGAACGCGGCCGAGACAGGTCGGCCGCACGCGGCCACAGCGAAGAAGGACATTCGATGGCTCGCAAGAAGATCGCGCTGATCGGCGCCGGCAACATCGGCGGCACGCTCGCCCATCTCGCAGCACTGAAGGGCCTGGGCGATGTCGTTCTGTTCGACGTGGTCGAAGGCGTACCGCAGGGCAAGGCGCTCGATCTCAGCCAGTGCTCGCCGGTCGAGGGCTTCGATGCCAAGATCACCGGCACCAATGATTACAAGGACATCGCGGGCGCGGACGTCATCATCGTCACCGCCGGTGTCGCGCGTAAGCCCGGCATGAGCCGCGACGATCTGCTCGGCATCAACCTCAAGGTGATGAAGGCCGTCGGCGAGGGCATCGCCGCCAACGCGCCTGACGCGTTCGTCATCTGCATCACCAACCCGCTCGATGCGATGGTGTGGGCGCTGCGCGAATTTTCGGGTCTGCCGCACAACAAGGTCGTCGGCATGGCCGGCGTGCTCGATTCGGCGCGCTTCAGCCACTTCCTCGCCGAGGAGTTCGATGTTTCGGTCAAGGACGTGACCAGCTTCGTGCTCGGCGGCCACGGCGACACCATGGTCCCCGTGATCCAATATTCGGCGGTGTCGGGTATCCCGGTTCCCGACCTCATCAAGATGGGCCGTTCGACTCAGGAAAAGATCGACGCGATCGTCAAGCGTACGCGGGGCGGCGGCGGCGAGATCGTTGCGCTGCTCAAGACCGGTTCGGCTTATTATGCGCCTGCCACCAGCGGCATCGCGATGGCGGAAGCTATCTCTATGACCAGAAGCGCGTGCTGCCGGCAGCGGCGCACCTGACCGGCCAATATGGCATCGACAATCTCTATGTCGGCGTGCCGGTGGTGATCGGTGCAGGCGGCGTCGAGCAGGTGGTCGAGATCGAACTCGACGACGAAGCCAAGGCGAACCTTGCCGTGTCGGTCGATGCGGTCAAGGAGCTGCTGGTTGCCTGCAAGGCGATCGATTCGAGCTTGAACTAAGGGAGTAAGTACCACCCGCGAACGCCGGGGCCCAGTTGTGGAACGCTGGCGATGAACGGACACGCTTATGTCTACATCATGGCCAGTCAGCGCAACGGCACGATTTATCTGGGTTCGACGGTAAATCTGGCCAAGCGCGCCTGGGAGCATCGCAACGGACTCGTTGAAGGGTTCACGAAGCGATACGGGTGCAAGCTGCTGGTTTGGTACGAAGCCCGAGCCGACTGGGAAGATGCAAGGCAGCGCGAGCTGCAGATGAAGGAATGGAGGCGGCGCTGGAAAGTCGATGAGATCGAAGGGCTCAACCCGGATTGGGAAGATCTCTACGACCGGATCGCGCAGCCATGAGCCGAATCGCAACTGGGCCCCGGCGTTCGCGGGGTGGAATTGAACGAAGAGCAGGACCCTTATGAGCATCCTCGTCGACAAGAATACCAAGGTCATCACCCAGGGCATGACCGGGGAGACCGGCAGCTTCCACACCAAGGCGGCGCTGGAATATGGCACGCAGATGGTGGGCGGCGTTACCCCGGGTAAGGGCGGCACGACGCACCTCGATCTGCCGGTGTATGACACCGTGGCCGAGGCGGTCGCCAAGACCGGCGCGACCGCATCGGTAATCTACGTTCCACCGCCCTTCGCAGCCGACTCGATCCTCGAAGCGATCGATGCGCAGGTGCCGCTGATCGTGACGATCACCGAGGGCATTCCCGTGCTCGACATGGTCAAGGTCAAGCGCGCGCTGTCGGGCTCCAAGTCGCGGTTGATCGGCCCGAACTGCCCGGGCGTGCTGACGCCTGGCGAGTGCAAGATCGGCATCATGCCCGGCAGCATTTTCCGGCAGGGTTCGGTCGGGGTTGTCAGCCGTTCGGGCACGCTTACCTATGAAGCGGTGTTCCAGACGTCGAATGCAGGTCTCGGTCAGACGACCGCGGTCGGCATCGGTGGCGATCCGGTCAACGGCACCAACTTCATCGACGTGCTCGAGCTGTTCCTCGCCGATGAGGCGACCAAGTCGATCATCATGATCGGCGAAATCGGCGGCTCGGCTGAAGAAGAGGCGGCGCAGTTCCTGATCGACGAGGCCAAGCGCGGCCGCAAAAAGCCGATGGCAGGTTTCATCGCGGGCCGCACGGCACCTCCGGGCCGTCGCATGGGCCATGCCGGTGCTATAGTAAGTGGCGGGCAGGGTGGTGCCGAAGACAAGATCGCGGCGATGGAAGCCGCCGGGATCCGTGTCGCGGACTCGCCCAGCGAGCTCGGCACCACCTTGTTGGCGGTGTTGAACGGTTAAACAAGAACCTTCTCCCGGTGGGAGAAGGTGGCCCGTCAGGGCCGGATGAGGGTGACGGGCACAGTGCCCGATGTCCT
>NZ_JSBN01000093.1 GCF_000797515.1 Sphingomonas sp. Ant H11 | reverse complement strand
GCGCTGTTCGGCTTGGTGCTGGTGCGCCGGAGCGGGCTGTGGCCCATGCTCGCGGCGGGGCTGCGCGGCGCGCTCGTTGCCGGGGCGGTGCTGCTGCCGTGGTGGGTTCGCAACTGGATCGTCTTCCATGCCTTCGTACCGCTGACCACCGCCAGCGGTGCCAGCCTGTGGATCGGCAACAACCCCGACGCCACCGGCAATTGGGAGCCCCCGCCCGCCACTCTCAAAGGCATCCCCGAGCTCGCTTATGGCAAACGGATCGGTGCCATCGCGCTCGGCTGGATCGAAGCGCATCCGGCTGCCTTTCTCCGGCTGACCGTGACCAAGTTGCTGCGGGCCTGCGGTATTGCCGAATTTGGTATCAATCGCCTCCTCGCAATGGGGCCGCCCTTTCCGCGCGTGCTCGCGGCGGCGCTATGGCCGCTGGCGCAGGGAGCGCATCTGGCGATGCTCGCCATCGCCGCGCTTCGGCTGGCGCGCATTCCCTTCACGCTAGTTCTGCTGATCGCGGCGTGCGGGTTGCAATGCGTGCTGTTTGGCGTTTGGTTCGAATTCGGCGAACGCCACCGCGACTTCGCCACGCCCTTCCTGCTGCTGGCCTTGTGTTGCTCGTTCGCCGCCAGAACGGTTGAGAAGCTGGACGTGAAGCCCTAGCTTAAGCGCGTGAGCAACGCCGTCACCGCCCGTATCGCCGATGGCGTCTGCGCTATCCCGGCGGAGGCATGGGATGCCTGCGCCGGCCGCGACAATCCGTTTGTCAGCCATGCCTTCCTGTCGATCCTCGAACGCTCGGGCAGCGCCCGGGCGCGCACCGGCTGGCAACCCATTCCGATCCTCGTCGACGGGGCCGATGGCCAACCCGCCGCGATCGCGCCAGCTTATGCCAAGAGCCACAGCCAGGGCGAGTATGTGTTCGACCATGCCTGGGCCGACGCATGGGAGCGGGCGGGTGGCAGCTATTACCCCAAGCTGCAGGTCGCGGTGCCCTTCACCCCAGCGCCGGGACCGCGGCTGTTGCTGCGCGATCCTGCACAAGCCCCTGCGCTCATCGCGGCGATCGAGGCGGTGACCGACCAGCATGGCCTTTCCTCCGCGCATGCGACCTTCGTCTGTCCCGATCAACTCCCCGCCTTTGAGGCGGCAGGCTGGCTGATCCGCGAAGGCACGCAATTCCACTGGCAGAATCAGGGCTACGGTGCCTTCGACGATTTCCTGGGCGAGCTCGCCAGCCGCAAGCGCAAGGCGATCCGCAAGGAACGCAGCGGTGCGATCGAAGGGCTGACGATCCGCCACGTGTCCGGCAGCGACATCACCGAAGCCGATTGGGACGCCTTTTGGGTGTTCTATCAGGACACGGGCGCGCGCAAATGGGGCCAGCCTTATCTGACGCGCCAATTCTTCTCGCTACTCGGCGAGGCCATGCCCGACCAGGTCCTGCTGATCTTCGCCGAACGCGACGGGCGACCGATTGCGGGCGCGCTCAACCTGATCGGCACCGACACGCTGTACGGCCGCTATTGGGGCTGTACCGAGGAAGTGCCCTTCCTCCATTTCGAGCTGTGCTATTATCAAGCGATCGACGCCGCCATCGCGCGCGGGCTGAAAACGGTCGAGGCGGGGGCGCAAGGCGAACACAAGCTCGCGCGCGGCTATGTGCCCGTGCCAACATGGTCAGCGCATTATATTCCCGACTTGGGCTTCCGCCGCGCCATCGCCGATTTTCTGGTCCGCGAGCGCGAGTCGGTCGAATCCGACCAGGAATTCCTCGGCGCGATGACGCCGTTCAAGCGCGGTTAGAACGGCGTCGGCACCGGGCGGATGCGCGGGCGCAGCGCTTCGTCGCTGATCTTGATGCCCGGCGCACCGTGGTCGACGCGGTAGAGCACGCTCGTCCCGTCGCGCCAGATCGGCACCAGCCCGGCATTGAACTTGGGATCATAAGCGGGCGGGCGGATCAGCCAGACATAGTCGAAGGCATTGCGCGGGAAGCGCGCCATCGCACGGCTGATCGGCCGCCACCATTCGCGCGGGCATTGCACGCTGGTCACGATCTGCGAGGGGTCGTGCGAGAAGCGCCCGGCCGGCAGATAGCGCGTCGTCAGCAATTGCGCGCCCGCCATCGACCATTGGTCGTTGGTATAGGCCATCTTCCGTTCAAGCGCGATCGCCGACAGATGTTCGAGCCGAGTCATCGTCCACGGGCTGCCGCACTCGGTGCCGATGAAGGTGACCAACCGGGCGCCGACCGGCAGATGATCGAGCGCCTTCAATTCGCGATCATAATCATCGGCGAATATCCAGAAGCTGACCGTTCCCGCCGCGATCCGCACCAGGAAAAAACGCCAGCCCCGCCGCCGCCAGCGTCGCACTGCCGCGAATCGACAAGCCCTTTTTGGGGCGCACTGCGATGATCGCAATGCCGAGCATGAACGGGGCAAGCCGCATGTCGGCATAAGCCGAGCCGAACACGATGCGCGGCAACACGATGAACACCACCAGCAGGAACAGCGCGGACAGCCCAAGATTGCGCGAATATTCGACATTAGGATCGCGAAAGCCGCGGAACAGAATCAAATACAGCACCGCGATCGACGCGATATCGAACGCCATCCAGCGATCGCGCAGCGCCATCGTCAGCCAGCCGATTTTGGCGCGCCAGTTGAACCAGTCGCCCGTCTCCCCGCCGACATGCTCGCCGCTGCGCCACACCACCATCAGGATGATCGGCAACGCAAGCGGGATGCAGCCGAGCCCGGCGCGAACCCACGCCTTGATCCAGCTCATCGGCCCGCGATCGGTGCGCGCATCATGCTGGCGGACCATCTCCGCCGAACAGGCGAGCACGCCGAGCACGCCCCAGCCAAAGGTGTGGCACACCCAGATCAGGCACGACAGCGGCACAAAGATCGCCGCGCGCAACCGGAAATGCCCGGTCCGCGCCAGCCGCAACCACAAGGCAAAGGCGTTGAGCGCCAGCGCCATCGACAGCGCAAAGTTCACGAAGCCGAACTGGAAAGCGTAACTATAAGCAAGCGGCAGCGCGAACAGCGCGGTCGGCGGAATGCGCCCGTGCACTTCCCGCGCGATCCACAGGAAGCCAGTGACGGTCAGCGCCGGGATCGTCATGATGATCAGCTTGACCGCCAGTTCCAGCCCGAACAGCTTGGCCAGCGGGATGATCAGAATGTCGATCCCGAGATTGCCGATCAACTGCCAGTTGAAATTATACCAGTCGGACAGCCACGGATACGCATCGCGCGACAATTGCACGCGGTAGCGGCCCATATGTCCCGGCAAATCGACCAAGGGCGGGATTTCCGGACGCAATAACGGGATGATCGCCACCAGCGCCATCAGCGCGACGAACGTGCGTGTCTGCCACCAGTGCAGCTTTTCGAGATCCCCCTGCATTTGCGGCTCTTACCGCGCAGGTTGCTTCGGAAACAAGCCGCCTTGAACGCGATACAGAAACAGCGCCCGCTCGCGCGTGGGGATGCGCCGCAGCCAAGGCGGCGGCGCTCCCCGTTTCAGCGCCTCCGCCAGCGTTCCCGCCGCTGCCCCGCCGAAATCGTCGGCGCGCAGCGCGACATAGCGCAATTGCCATGTTTTCGCGACGGTTACGCCCTGATCGGGCTGCCCGAGGAAGAAGCGATAGACCGCCAGATTCCCGACATTGTTCCGATGATAGGGCGCGCCCACCACCTGCAATCGCGTCGCGCCGATGGCATAGGCCCCGAGATCGAGCGGAGCCAGCAACCGCCCGGGCGGCAGTGCGGCAAGGTCGAGAAGCCCCTTTTCGCCGGAGGCGCTGCCGCATCGGCGGCACGTGCGCCGGGTTGCGCCGTGCTCGCCCGTGCGGCCACGGCTTGCGCGGCCATCGGATACAGCATCCCGGCCGAGGCAAGCCAGGCCCCCGCCAAGGACAGCGAACCGCGCGCGCGCGCCGCCGCAATGACCGCCGCCAGCGCGGGGGCCGCCAAAATTGCCCCGGCATAGGCCCCGCGCAATTGCAAGCACGTTACCAGCAAGGCCGCGACCTGCACCAACAGCATACTGGCCCAGCGCGGATCGCGCGTGACCGACACCCGCCAAGCGCTCGCTGCCACGCCCGCCACCATCACCCCGGCATAACCAATGGCGATCGGCAACGGTGTCGCAAACAGCGGCTGTGCCTCGCCCACCTTGGCCAGCCACAAGCGAGCCAGCATCGGATCCACCATGCCATAAGGCGACAAGCATTGCGGCGCGACCAGCACCATGCCGACGCCGACAACGATGACGATGATCGACCCCAATATGGCTCGGGTCGCGGGGCGCGCGATGTCGCGGGCCGCCAGTGCCATGCCCATCGGCGCAAAGGCCGCGATCACGGCGGCGCGCCAAGTGACCATCGTGAAGCCATCGCACCCGGGATAGCCCCAGGAGGAGGTCCGGAAAACGATCGACGCCGCCAGCAACCCGGCACCAAGGCCGATCCCGAAGCCCATCATCCGGTCGTCGCTCCCGGCGCTTGCCCGCAACCATCCGATGGTCATAGCGACGCCCGCCGCCGCGATCAGCGGCGCGGTTTCCAGCCCGATCACCACGCTGGCAGCAGCAGCGAGGCCGGCGACCAGCCCCGGCTCCATCGCCGGACGCGCGACCAGCGCGCGCACGACGATCAGCAGCAAAAACACCTGAAGGCCGTGATGGTCGACTCGTCCGGGCACGAAGATCGTCGTGGCAGGAAAGGCGACCGCCGCGACAACGGCGCAGTCCGCGCGATCGCCTGACCGCCCAGCACGCGCGCGATCCGCGTCGTCAGGCAAAGCGCGCCTGCGAACAGCAAGGTCGGCCATGCGATCACCGCGACAAGCTCAGCCCAGTGGCGCCCGACGACCGGGGTCAGCGACACGATGAACGTCGCGGGGAGGAGGTCGGGAAGGCGCGACCAGTGCATTTCCAGCCCCGCCCCCCAACCCAGACGGTGTTGCGCGAGATCGGCAAAGCCCTGACCCGCAATCCAGTCGCGAATCTGCTGGAGGCGCATCATGTCGTCGGTATCGGTCAGTTGCAGCGCGGACAGCGCTGCCCAGTCGCGCCACGCCCAGCCCGCGCACAACATCGTAGCGAGCGCGAACGCACACAGCGCATCGCCCAACCGCGTCCGACGAAATTCGACCAAGTCCATGCCCGCGCTTTAGACGCAGGCCGTTAAAACAGCGTGTAGACCCGTGTTAGCGGTCGCGCCGTCCGAGCAACCGCAACCGCAACGCATTGAGCTTGATGAAGCCCGCCGCATCGCGCTGGTCATACGCGCCCTGATCGTCCTCGAAGGTGACGACCTTCTCGGAATAGAGCGAGAAGGGCGATTTGCGCCCCGTCACGATCACCGAGCCCTTGTAGAGTTTCAGCCGCACGGTGCCCGCGACCTTCTCCTGGCTATGGTCGATCGCCGCCTGCAGCATCTCGCGCTCGGGGCTGAACCACAATCCATTATAGAGCAGTTCCGCATAACGCGGCATCAGCTCGTCCTTCAAATGCGCGGCACCCCGGTCGAGCGTGATCTGCTCGATCCCGCGATGCGCCAGATGATAGATCGTGCCGCCCGGCGTTTCATACATGCCGCGCGACTTCATGCCGACGAAGCGATTCTCGACCAGATCGAGCCGCCCGATGCCGTGGCGACGGCCCATTTCGTTGAGCGTTTCGAGCAAGGTCGCCGGCGACATGCCCACGCCATTGACCGCGACGCCATCGCCACGCTCGAAATCGATCGTGATCGTCTCGGGCGCGTCGGGCGCGTCCTCGGGGTTCACCGTGCGCGAATAGACGTAATCGGGGACTTCATCCCACGGATCCTCAAGCACTTTGCCCTCGGACGAGGTGTGCAGCATGTTGGCGTCGGTCGAGAACGGGGCCTCGCCGCGCTTGTCCTTGCTTACCGCAATCTGATGCTGCTCGGCGAACTCGATCAGCTTGGTGCGGCTGGTCAGATCCCATTCGCGCCACGGCGCGATCACCTTGATGTCCGGTGCCAGCGCATAATAACCAAGCTCGAAGCGGACCTGGTCATTGCCCTTGCCGGTCGCGCCGTGGCTGACCGCATCGGCATTCACCATCCGCGCGATCTCGATCTGGCGCTTGGCGATCAGCGGCCGCGCGATCGAGGTGCCGAGCAGGTATAGCCCCTCATACAGCGCATTGGCGCGCATCATCGGGAAGACGTAATCCTTGACGAACTCTTCGCGCAGATCGTCGATGAAGATATGCTCGGGCTTGACCCCGGCCAGCTCGGCCTTCTTGCGCGCGGGCTCCAGCTCCTCGCCCTGGCCGAGATCGGCGGTGAAGGTGACGACCTCGCATTGGTAGGTCTGCTGCAGCCATTTGAGGATGACGCTGGTGTCGAGGCCGCCCGAATAGGCGAGGACGACGCGGTTGATCTTATCGGTCACGGGCAGGATCCTTCGTAGTCGCGTGCCCCCTATGCGAGGCGGCGCGGCCGTGCAACCGGGTTACCGCCGCAAACGCCGCTCGCCCTCGATCATATAATCACGCGTGATCGGCAAGACGTGGCGATTCTTGGCGAACTGCACCTGGTAATTGACCAGCCCGCCAAAGTGAAACGCAGCCCCTGCGCCGGCGAGGTAGAATTGCCACATGCGGAAAAAGCGCTCGTCATAGAGCGCCACGATCTGCGCGCGCGCCGCAACCGTACGATCGTACCAATCATCGAGCGTATAGGCATAATGCAGCCGGAGCACCTCGACATCGGTGACCATGAAGCGCAGGCTTTCATTGGCGGAAACGATCTCCGACAGGGCGGGGTTGTAGCCGCCGGGGAAAATGTACTGCGTCGTCCATTTGTCGGTCACGCCCGGGCCACCCGCGCGCCCGATCGTGTGGAGCAGCATCACGCCGTCCTCGGTCAGCAAGTCGCGACACTGGCGGAAGAAGGTCTTGTAATGTGCGGGGCCGACATGTTCGAACATGCCGACCGACACGATCCGGTCGAATTTGCCCTGCACATGGCGATAATCGATCAGTTCGAACGTGACCATGTCCGACACGCCTGCGGCCGCCGCGCGCTCCCGCGCGACTTTCAACTGCTCTTCGGACAGCGTCACCCCCAGCACCCGGGCACCGGTCATCTGGTGCAGGTACAGCGCCATCCCGCCCCAGCCGCAGCCGATGTCGAGCACGGTCATGCCGGGCTTCAGCGCCAGCTTGGCGGCGATATGCGCCTTCTTGTCGTCCTGCGCCTGCTCCAGGCTGTTGGACGGGTCGGTGAAATAGGCGCAGCTATATTGGCGGTCGGCGTCGAGGAAGAGATCGTACAGGCGGCCCGACAGATCATAATGGTGCGCAACGTTGCGCTTGGACCGGCGCGCCATGTTGATTCGACCGATGCGATGCGTCACGGCCTGGATCGCACGGCGCATCGGCGAAGGGGCAAGTCCGTTCTGTCCGGCCTCCCACGGATCGTTCATCGTCAGCAGCCGGACGAGATCGCGCACATCGCCCTGCTCGACCACCAGTCGCCCGTTCATATACGCCTCGCCCGCACCAAGCCCCGGATCGCGCACGATCGCAGCGGCAGCCCCGGCATCGGTGAAGCGGATCGCCACGTCGGGGAAACCGGGTTCGGGCGTCCCGAAGTTCAAGGTCTTGCCGTCGGCGTGGTGGACGGTGAGCGTGCCGCGCTGAACGCGCTTGGCGAGAAACAAATCAATCAGTGCCATGCACAGGCCACTAACGCGTTAAATGCCTGCATACCAATCGTAATCGACACGATCTTCCCAATATCCGCCTTTTCCGAGCCCGATCCCGGCGAGCGAGGCGACCGCGTCGATCCGCATCACATATTTGGCGTGCTTATATCCAAGCTGCCGTTCAACCCGCAGCCGGATCGGCGCACCGTGCGCCACGCTCAGCATCCGGTCGTTCATCGCCCACGCCAGAATCGTCTGGGGATGGAAAGCGTCGATCAGGTCGAGCGATTCGTAATAGGCTTGGCCCGAATAGAGATCGGCGCAGGTAAACACGACATAGCGTGCGGCCCTGCGAATATCCGCCGCATTCAGGATCGTGCCCAGCATCGGCCCGTGCCATTTGCCGATCGCGCTCCATCCCTCGACACAATCGTGCCGCGTGATCTGCGTGCGCGCCGGCATCGCCATCAACGCCTGGTGCGAAATGGAAAGCGGGCGGTTGACAAGCCCGCCGACTTCCAGCCGCCAATGCGCGAAATTCTCCGCGACCATCGCGTTATATCTGTCGGTATTGGGGTTGTTGGTGCCGTTGACACGGAAGATTGGCGACATCTGGTCGGGCCGATATTCTTTCGCCAGGCTGTTGCGATCGGTCAGCGCGCGCGCGAGGCCGTAATTCATCTTTTCGCCGGAGAACAGGATCTTGCGAAGCGACGGCGTGTTCGCGACCTGGTCGCACCCGCTGAGCAGCGCACCCGCGCCCAAGGCTCCGGTGGTGAGCAGCGCGCGCCGCGTGATGATCGCGCTCATGCCGCTTCCTCCGCATCTTGGTCGGCGGGAATCGTCCACCAGCCCGTCACCATCGATTTCACCTCGGGCCACGCCCCGGCGAGGATCACCAGCACCAGATGGACAATGATAAACAAAACCAGTCCGCTCGCCGCGATGAAATGCACCGAACGCGCCGAAGCCCGGCCGCCGAGCACATCCAGCATCCACGGCCACGCCGCGACCATGGTCGGCGACAATACCAGCCCCGACAGGATCATCATCGGGATCAGGCCGAAAATCACCAACACATAAGACAGCTTCTGGAAAATATTGAATGCGCCGGGATTTTTGGGATCGTGGAAACGGAAGGCGAGATGTTCCTTCAGATCGAACCATAAATGCGCCGGAGCGAGCTCTTTCAGCCGAATCCGCAAGTCCTTCTGAAAATGCCGGTTGACCAGGCTCGATACCATGAACGCCAGCAAACCGAACGCCAGCACCAACGCGAACAGCAAATGCCAGCGCCGCGCGATTGCCAGATTGTACCCGGCCGGATCGTGAGAAACGATGGCGCATGGGGCGGGTTGAACCACGCATGATCCGGATTCGCGCCATATTGCCCCCAGTAAAGATGCGGATGCGCGTTGAGGATCGTCAGCCCGCTGCCGATCATGATGAAGATCGTCACCACGTTGAGCCAATGCCACAGCGCGTCACCAGCCGGTGGCGATACAGCACCGTGGCGGCTGCCGGAGGACTATCGGAGGTCGGCGGGCTTGTGTCGGTCATACAGAACCCTATTCGAGCCAAGGGGCGGCGTGGTTACAGCTACGCCAAATCGGTCGCGCACGATATTCGAATTTCGAACGGAAGGCCTGCTTCAAGATGACAGAGCACCATTTCTACGAACCACGCAACGGCCACAGGACCGTCCCCGGCCTGGCCCACGATCCCCTGAACGCGATCGTGGCACCCCGGCCGATCGGCTGGATCAGCACGCTCAGCGCCGAGGGCGTGCGCAACCTGGCACCATATAGCTTCTTCAGCCTGTACAATTACCGCCCGCCCATCATCGGCTTCACCTCCACCGGCTGGAAGGACAGCGTCGCCAACGTCACCGCCACGGGCGAGTTCGTATGGAACCTCGCCACGCGCGATCTTGCAGAGGCGATGAATGCGAGCGCGGCGACGGTCGCGGCGGATATAGATGAATTCGACCTCGCCGGTCTGGCGATCGCACCCTCCCGCATCGTCGCGCCGCCACGGGTCGCGGCAAGCCCCGCCGCGTTCGAATGCCGTCATACCCAGACGCTGCGGCTGGCATCGGCAGATGGCACGACCCTCGACACCTGGCTGGTGCTGGGCGAGGTCGTCGGCATCCACATCGCGCCGCATCTGATCGCGGACGGTGCCTATCGCACCGCCGCCGCGCACCCGATCCTGCGGGGAGGCGGGGCAGCCGACTATTTCGAGATAGGCGAGGCCGCGCGCTTCGCGATGCGGCGGCCGGACTAGCCGCCCTTACCGTGTCGGCACCGGCTCCGCGCCGGTATAATCGTAAAAGCCGCGCTTGGTCTTGCGGCCGAACCAGCCCGCCTCGACATATTTCACCAGCAGCGGGGCCGGGCGGAATTTAGGGTCGCCCGTCCCTTCGAACAGCACGCGGGTGATTTCCAGGCACGTGTCGAGCCCGATAAAGTCGGCAAGCGTCAGCGGCCCCATCGGGTGGTTGAGCCCGAGCTGGCACGCCAGATCGATGTCGCGGATCGTCGCCACGCCCTCGCCCAGCGCGAAGCAGGCTTCGTTGAGCATCGGCATTAGGATGCGGTTTACGATGAAGCCCGGCGCATCATTGGCGTGGACGATCGCCTTGCCGAGCTTCTGCCCAAACGCCTCGACCGCCTGCACCGTCGCGTCCGAGGTGGCGAGGCCGCGGATCAGCTCGATCAAGCCCATCACCGGCACGGGGTTGAAGAAATGCACGCCGACGAAACGGCCCGCATCGGGGGCGGCCTGCGCCAGCCGCGTGATCGGGATCGAGGAAGTGTTGGACGCGAGGATCGCGGTGTCGGACAGCACCTTGCCGACCTCCGCGAAGATCGCGCGCTTGATTTCCTCGCGCTCGGTCGCCGCTTCGATGACGAGGAAGGCCGGGCCCATCTCGGCGACGCTCGCCACCGGTTCGATCAGCGCGAGGGCTGCATCGCGGGCTTGCGGCGTGATCTTTTCCTTGGTCACCAGCCGGTCGAGCGCCTTGGCGATGCCCGCTTTGCCCGCTGCAGCGCGTTCCAGCGACACGTCGCTGAGCAGCACATGAAACCCCGCTTGCGCCGAAACCTGCGCGATGCCCGCGCCCATCTGGCCCGCGCCGATTACGCCTACCGTCTGCATGCCGCTCTCCAATCCTCTCTGCTCCTTGCATCCCCCTTTTTGATTTGTCATCCTCCGACGCACAAACATTCTCGTGATGCATCCCCCAACACCCCCGCCACGGCTTCTGGACCTTGTTGCCTTGGGGCAAAGTAATTAAGCTGGGGATTGACGGCGCGGGGGCAGAACATGAAATCACGAACAAGGTTTAACTGTTACCGAATTTTGATTGCGGCATGTTCCATAGACATCGTGTCTTTTGCGGCTCCCTGCGCAGCACAGGTAAATATTGGGGTACCAGCCACGCCCGTTGCTCCGGAAAACAAGCCACTTCCCGTCGAGCAATTTATCGACGCCATTTTGCCGGCCAAGACGGAGTTGCTGCTTCAAACAACGACTTCGTTAAACTCTTCCACCTTGGCAGTCGGTCAGAAAGTGACGCTAAAAATCTCCTACGACGTCAATCTCGACGGAGCAGTTGCTATACCACGCGGAACACCGGCCTTTGCCCGTGTCACCGCTGTCAGCGGCAAAGGCATGTTCGGCAAGGCTGGGCTCATCAAGCTAGATATGGTTTCTCTCGACCTGAACGGACACAGCTACGCTATCTCGGGGCATCTCGAACAAAATGGTGCGACCAACTTGAAGAGGATGAGCACCGCAGTCGCAGTGGCCGGACCTCTGGGCGGAATGCTGACCAGCGGCAGCGACGCATTGCTCGACACGGATCGTACGATCATTGGCTTCACCGAGGAGGCCATTCCGGTTCGGGTAGCACACAAGCCCCCTGAAGTTGACCAGACACCCGAATTGTTCCGCGTCGACTCGTCAGATCTTACCCGCAAGAACTAGAGGTTTGGTGCCTGCCACTATCACGGTGCGTGCCGCGCGGGCTGCGCCTCCGCCAGGATCACCGCGAACAGCCCGTCCGGATCGGTCCACTCCGCAACCGGCGTCCATCCGCCCGCCCGCAGCAGGATGCGGGCATCGCGCGGGCCGTATTTGTGGCTGTTCTCGGTGTGGATCGTCTCGCCCGCCGCCATGTCGAACGGACGCCGCTCGATCGTGAAGGCGACGTCGCGGATCGCTTCCAGATGCATCTCGATCCGCGCGCGATCGTCGTTCCAGATCGCGCGGTGGCGAAAAGCGTCGAGCGGGATCGTCCCATCCAGTTCGCGGTTGATGCGTTCGAGCAAATTGAGGTTGAACGCCGCCGTCACGCCCTGCGCATCGTCATAGGCCGCCTCCAGCACGGCCGCATCCTTGATCCGGTCCATCCCGATCACCAGCATCGCGCCCTCGCCCAGCGACGCCTTCATCGCGCGCAGCAAATCGACACTGGAATGCGGGATCATGTTGCCGATGGTGGAGCCCGGGAAGAAGCCGAGCTTGGGCGTCTCCGTAACTTGTGCGGGCAGCGCGATCGGATGGAGGAAGTCGGCTTCCACCGGCAACACCGGCAAGCCGGGAAAGGCGGAGGCGAGCCCGGCCGAGGATTCGCGCAGGAAATCGCCTGAAATATCGATCGGCACATAAGCGGACGGCTCGACCGCACGCAGCAGGATCGGCGTTTTGGTCGAGGAACCCGATCCGAACTCGACGACAGCGCGCCCAGCGCCCGCGATCCGCGCAACCTCGGCGCAGCAGGCCCGCAGAATCGCGGTTTCGGTGCGCGTCGGATAATATTCGGGCAGATCGGTGATCGCTTCGAACAATTCCGATCCGCGCCGGTCATAGAACCAGCGCGCCGGAATCGCGCGCGGGCGGCTGGCAAAGCCGCGCAGCACGTCGTGGCGAAACGCCGGATCGGCGAGCGTGACCTGGCCATCCTCGATTTCGGGCTTCAACATCTCAAAGATCCTTCGCCAGCCGAACGCCGGTGAATTGCCAGCGCTGGTGCGGATAAAAGAAATTGCGGTAGCTTGCCCGCATATGGCCGCGCGGTGTCGCGCACGATCCCCCGCGCAGCACACACTGCCCGCTCATGAACTTGCCGTTATATTCGCCAACCGCGCCTTCGACCGCGCGAAAGCCGGGATAGGGCCGGAACGCGCTGCCGGTCCATTCCCACACATCCCCGAAGAAAGCAGGCCCACCCGTCGCCGGGCGCGGCTCGACCGGGCCGGCCATGTCCATCTGGTTGCCACCCGCGGGATCATGCGACGCAGCCGCGGCTTCCCATTCGGCCTCGGTCGGCAAGCGCGCGCCCGCCCAGCTGGCATAAGCGTCGGCTTCGTAGAAGCTGACATGCGTTACCGGAGCGGCGGGATCGATCGCACGTCGCCCGTCAAGCCCGAAGCGCGTCCAGCCGCCATCGGCCCGCTCCCAATAGAGCGGCGCGGCAATGCGTTCGCGCTGCACCCATGCCCAGCCATCGGACAGCCAATGGCGCGGTTCGGCATAGCCGCCATCGGCGACGAACGCGGCCCATTCGCCATTGGTGACGGTGCGATCGGCCAGCGCATGAGCGCCGAGCAACACCGCATGGCGCGGCCCCTCGGCATCGAAGGCGAACCCTTCGCCGTCGTACCCGATTTCGACAATCCCGCGTGCGCCCTCGATCCAGCCGACCGGCCCCGGCATCGCCACAGGCACCTTGCGTGGGGGTGCCCATATGGCGGGTTCGACCGGGTTCTGCGCCATCAGATGGACAATATCGGTGACGAGCAATTCCTGGTGCTGCTGTTCATGCTGGCAGCCCAGTGCCACCAGGTCTTGTGCCGCCTTGGGAAGATCGGGCAGCGCCGCTGCCAGCGCCGCATCGACATGCGCGCGATAGGCCAGGATCTCCTCAAGCGATGGCCGCGTCACCATGCCGCGCCGCGCGCGCGCGTGGCGCTTGCCCTCGGCCTCGTAATAGCTGTTGAACAGGAACGGAAAGCGCGCGTCATAAAGCGCATACCCACCGACGAAATCGCGCAACACGAACGTTTCGAAAAACCAGCTCGTATGCGCCAGATGCCATTTCGCGGGCGAGGCGTCTTCCATCGACTGCACGGTGGCGTCGGCATCCGACAGCGGTGCGACCAACGCGACCGACAGCGCGCGGACGGCTCGAAAACGCTCCACCAGCGGGCTTGCCGGGCGTTTGGGGACTGGTCGCCTTTGCATCGTCATGTCCCCTTCCCTCAGAAACGCCAGCCGTGCTAGCGCGTCGCTCCCGGTCGCCACAAAACGTCGCCACCCGCCATTTGGTTCACTATGCGCGCGGCGACGAACAGATAATCCGACAGACGGTTGAGATAGGCGAGCGCGAGCGGATTGAAAGCCTCCGTCCGCGTCGCCGCGACCGCAGTACGCTCGGCGCGACGCACCGTCGCGCGGGCGATGTGGAGTGCCGCTGCCCCGGCTGTTCCGCCCGGCAGGATGAAACTGGTCAAGGGTGCCAGACCAGCGTTCATCCGGTCGATCTCCGCCTCAAGCCGTTCGACTTGCGCCGTCACCACCCGCAGCGTCCTTTCAGACGGTGCGAAGTCGTCGCCGTCGCTCTCGGCTTTCGGTGTCGCGAGATCGGCACCAAGATCGAACAAATCGTTCTGGATACGCTCGAGCCATGCCGACAATTCGGCGGCGGGCAACCCCTCTTGCGCCAGCGCGGCGATCGCCGCGCCAATCGCGCTATTGGCTTCGTCGACATCGCCCATCGCCGCCAGCCGCGCGGCGTCCTTGGCAATGCGCGATCCGTCGACCAACCCGGTCGTGCCGTCATCGCCGGTACGCGTGTAGATGCGGTTGAGCTTGACCATATTTTATCCCAACCGCCGGGCTGCGCCCAAAGCGAAGCTCAGCCCTTGCCCGCGAGCCACATCAACAACACAACCAGGAAAATCGCGACCGCCTGCAACATCACGCGATATTGCATCATCTGGTTGGACCGCACCGACGATGCGATCCGCGCCTCGCCCGGGTTCGCCCCGTCGCGCAAATCCTGGCTCGCGCCGAGCAGGAAAATGACCAGTCCGCGAACCAGCACGACGACCACCGCGATCATCGCGGCGACCAGCAGGATTGTCAGGAAAGTGCTCATGCCCCTAACCTAGGCGCTTTGCCCGGCAATGCCAATGCCCGCTCCCCCGGCCCGCAACCGCGCCGCCAGCGCCCGCCCATCTTCGCCGCGCAACCGCACGCTTTCGAGCGTCGGCGCGTCGTTGCGCTTGGCCAGCCGCTGCCCGTCGGGGCCGACCAGCAGCGCATGATGGTGATAGAGTGGCGTCGGCAGCCCCAGCAGCGCCTGTAGCAACCGATGCACGTCGTCGCCGCGAACAGATCGGCCCCGCGCATGACATGGGTTACGCCTTGCGCCGCATCGTCGACCGTCACCGCGAGATGATAGCTGGCCAGCGCATCCTTGCGCGCCAGCACGACATCACCTTGCGCCAGCGGATCGGCGCGCACTCGCCCGGCATCCGCATCGCGCCACCACAGGCACTCGCCTGCCGCCAGCGCCACCGCGCGCGCATATCCAGCCGCCAGGCATGCGGCACCCCGCCTGAGATCCGCGTCGCGCGTTCCGCCGCGCTCAACCCCCGGCACGTTCCCGGATAGACCGCTTCGGGACCATGCGGGGCCGACTGGCTCGCGGCGATTTCGGCGCGCGTGCAGAAACAGGGATAGAGCAGCCCCATGTCCCGCAAGCGCGCCAGCGCCGCGGCATAGGCATCGCCGCGCGTCGACTGGAACAGCACCGCCCCGTCCCAATCCAGCCCCAGCCACTGAAGGTCGGCCAGGATCGCAGCGACATGATCGGCGCGGCTGCGCGTGCCATCGATATCCTCGATCCGCAGGAGGAAGCGCCCGCCGCCCGCGCGCGCCAGATCGTACGCCAGCACCGCCGAATAGGCGTGCCCCAGATGCAGCCGCCCTGTCGGACTCGGCGCAAAGCGCGTAACGACGTCGCGCACGATCACCCCAACACCGCTCTTGACCACGAGTCGCGCGCTGTGCTGAAATCGTTAACGACAGGGTGCGGTGTCATCACAGCGTCATCCTAATGGGCTTGAAGCCCGGCAGGAAGCGCCACTCAGTGGTAAAAGGGGGTCCGTATGTACCATCCCGATCTGATCCGCCATCCGGATGGCTGTCCCGCACTCGTGCTCAATGCGGACTATACCCCGCTGAGCTATTATCCGCTTTCGCTATGGCCGTGGCAGACCGCGATCAAGGCGGTGTTCCTCGACCGCGTCGACATCGTCGCCGAATATGAACGCGAAGTGCGCAGCCCGACGCAGCGGATCAAGCTGCCCTCGGTGATCGCGCTGAAATCCTATGTGCGACCCTCGGCCTTTCCCGCCTTCACGCGCTTCAACCTCTTCTTGCGCGACAAGTTCATGTGCCAATATTGCGGGGCCGGTCACGATCTGACCTTCGACCATATCGTGCCGCGCGCGCAGGGCGGGCGTACCACCTGGGAGAACGTCGCCACCGCTTGCTCGCCATGCAACCTCAAGAAAGGCGGTCGCACGCCCAAGCAGGCGGGCATGCCGCTGCACATCGACGCGATCCGCCCGACCAGCTGGCAATTGCAGGAACATGGCCGCCGTTACCCGCCCAACTTCCTGCACGATACCTGGCATGACTGGCTGTATTGGGATGTCGAGCTGGAAGCATAGGCTGCGGACGCTACGGTTTTTGCAACCGAAACGTTGACCCCCGCGCTGCCGCAATGCAGCATGGACCCATGGCAACCCTCCCCGGCATCGCAAACAATCCCGACATCCGTTTCCTGGGCAAATTGCTCGGCGATGTCATCCGCGCTTATGGCGGCGAGACGCTGTACGAGCGCACCGAACATATCCGCGCTGCCTCGGTCGACCGGCATCGCGGCGGCACCGAGGGCGATCTCGGGCTCGACCGGCTGAGTCTGGACGAAACGCTCGATTTCGTGCGCGGCTTCATGCTGTTCTCAATGCTCGCCAATCTCGCCGAGGATCGCCAGGGCGTCGCCGCCGAACGCGGGGCCGACCTTGCCGCAGCACTCGAACGGCTGGCGGGCGAGGGCATCGACAAAGCCCAGGTAATGCATCTGCTCGATCACGCGCTGATCGCCCCCGTGCTGACCGCGCACCCGACCGAAGTGCGCCGCAAATCGATGATCGACCACCGCAACCGCATCGCCGCGCTGATGCTGCTGCGCGATGGCGGGGCCACCGAAACCCCCGATGGCGACAATGTCGAAGAGGCGATCCTGCGCCAGATCGCCTTGCTGTGGCAGACGCGCGTGCTGCGGCGCGAGCGGCTGTACGTCACCGACGAAGTCGAGACCGCGCTCAGCTATTTGCGCGAGGTGTTCCTCCCCGCCCTCCCCGCGCTCTATCAGCGCTGGGACCGCGCGCTTGGCGAACGCGTGCCGAGCTTCGTGCGGCCGGGCAGCTGGATCGGCGGCGACCGTGACGGCAACCCCTTCGTCACCGCCGACAGTCTGACCACCGCGCTCGCCAAGGCGAGCGAAGCGGTTTTGGTCTATTATCTCGACGCGGTTCATGCGCTGGGTGCCGAACTGTCGATCTCGACCGATCTCGCCCCCGCCGATGCCGGCGTGCAGGCGCTGGCCGAGGCGAGCGGCGACACCGCCGAAAGCCGCAGCGACGAGCCCTATCGCCGCGCGCTGTCGGGCATTTACGCGCGCCTCGCCGCGACGCATCTCGCGCTGACCGGCAAACCCGCACCGCGCCCCGGCGCGCTGAAGGGCGAACGTTACCCCGATCCACAGGCCTTCCGCGCCGATCTCGTGATCATCGCGCGCGCGCTGCGGCAGGAAGACCATCAGGGGGGCGGAGCCTTGTCCTCGGGCGGCGCGCTCGGGCGGCTGGTGCGTGCGGTCGAGACCTTCGGCTTCCATCTGGCGACGCTCGATTTGCGCCAGAACAGCGCGGTGCACGAACGCGTCGTCGCCGAACTGCTCAAGGTCGCCGGCGTCGAGGGGGATTATCTCAGCCTCGGCGAATCGCAGCGCGTCTCGCTGCTGCGCCACGAACTGTCCAACGCCCGCCCGCTCGCCAGCCCGTTCGCCGCCTATTCGGACGAAACGCAGTCCGAACTCGCCATCCTGCGCGCCGCCGCACAAGCGCACGCCACTTATGGCCCGGCCTGCATCGCGCAGCACATCGTCTCGATGGCGCAATCGGTCTCGGATCTGCTCGAACTCAACATCCTGCTGAAGGAAGTCGGCCTGTACCGCCCCGGCGGGGCCTCTGGCGAGCCGTCGAGCGCCGCGATCATGGCGGTGCCGCTGTTCGAGACGATCGGCGATCTGGAGGCCGCCCCCGCGATCATGACCGAATGGTTCGCGCTGCCCGAGGTGCGCGGCATCACCGCCGCGCGCAGCTTCCAGGAAGTGATGATCGGCTATTCGGACAGCAACAAGGACGGGGGTTACCTCACCTCGACCTGGAGCCTGTCCAAGGCCTCGACCGCGCTGAAAAGCGTGTTCGCCAATGCGGGCGTCGGCATGCAATTGTTCCACGGCCGCGGCGGCGCGGTCGGGCGTGGCGGCGGATCGTCCTTCGCCGCGATCCGCGCGCAACCGCCCGGCACGGTGCAGGGCCGCATCCGCATCACCGAACAGGGCGAAGTGATCGCGGGCAAATATGGCACCCGCGACAGCGCTATGACCAATTTGGAAGCGATGGCCTCGGCCACCTTGCTCGCCAGCCTGGAGCCAGACGCGCTGTCGGCGGCGGACACCGCGCGCTTCTCGGCGGCGATGGACACGCTCTCCGCCTCCGCCTTCGCGGCGTATCGCGATCTGGTGTACGGCAGCAACGGTGACGATCGCGGTTTCCGCACCTTCTTCCGCCAGATGACGCCGCTCGCCGAAATCTCCGGCCTCAAGATCGGCAGCCGCCCGGCCAGCCGCACCAAATCCGACCGGATCGAGGATCTGCGCGCCATCCCCTGGGTGTTCAGCTGGGCGCAGGCACGCGTGATGCTGCCGGGCTGGTACGGCGTCGGCCATGCGCTGTCGGCATTCGAGGACAAGGGTTTGCTCGCCGAAATGGCGCAGGGCTGGCCGTTCTTCGCCGCCAGCCTCGCCAATATGGAACAGGTGATCGCGAAGTCCGACATGGGCATTGCCGCGCGCTATGCCGGGCTGGTCGAGGATCGCGCGCTTGCCGATGCGATCTTCCCGCGCATCGAAAGCGGCTGGCAGCAAGCGCATGACGGGCTGCTGCAAGTCACCGGCCAATCGCGCCTGCTGGAGGCGCACCCCGCGCTCGACGCCTCGATCCGCCTGCGCCTGCCCTATATCGAGCCGCTCAACCTGCTCCAGATCGAACTGATCAAGCGCCGCCGCGCGGGCGACGAGGATCCGCGGATCGGCGAGGGCATCCTGCTGTCGATCAACGCGATCGCGACCGCGCTGCGCAACAGCGGCTAGGGTTGCTCGCTTTCCTCCCTTGTGTATTATATTGATACTACACAAGGGAGGTGCCGCAATGTGGATGGCAACGAGGCTTACGCTGGCTTTGGCCGCGAGCATGACGTTTGCGGCGGCAGCACAGGCAAACTGCTCCGCGACCAAGATCGCGATCGGCCACCAGCGCCTTTTCGTCGATCTCGGCGGCAACGGGCCGGTGACGCTGGTGTTCGAAGCGGGCAATGGCGACGATTCGCGGGTCTGGGCCAATTTGGTGCCGAAAGCGCAGGCGCTTGGGGTACGGACCTTCGTGTATGATCGCGCCGGGCTGGGCCAGAGCGACCGGCGACAAGGTGCCTATTCGATCGACAAGGACGTGCGCGCGCTACGGGGCGCTCTGGATCGCTGCGCGGTGCAAGGCCCGGTAATCCTGGTCGCGCACTCTTATGGCGGCTTCATCGCCCATCTGCTGGCCGCGCAGGACCGGCGCGTCGCCGGAATGGTGCTGGTGGATGCCAATATCCCCGCCTTTTTCGACCCGGCCGAAACCGAAGCCATCGTCGGGCGCTATCGCCCGCAATATGCTGCCCTTCGCGCCCAAGCTCCGGCGCTGGCTGAACTGCTGATCCCGATCATCGAGGCCTATCCAAAGACGGCGCGACGTGCGCGCGCGGTCGCCCTGCCGCCTGCTTTGCCGGTGATCGACATCGTGGCGGAACGGTCCTGGGCGGAGACGCCGGACGAGGCAGCCCGGATGCGGGCCGCGCACGCGGCCTTCGTCGCAGCGAACCCGCGACGCAGCGCGATGCTCGCCGACGGCAGTTCGCACGCCGTGATGAAAGACCGCCCCGATGTCGTTCTCGCCGCAATCACGCAAATGGTCGCGCAGGTGCGGGGCGAAAAGACAGGACGCTAACGGTCAAGCAGGCGCAACGCCCGGATCGAGCGTTGCGGAGAGCACCTGACCCCGCGCGTACAGCCCGGTCAGCATCCCCGCACCGATCACATGGCCCGCAATCGCGTTGAGCACCGCGCCGCGCCCAGGTGCCTCGCCCAAGTCGGCGGCCGGGCAATCGAGCGCAAACAGTTGGAAGACGTAGCGATGCTCGCCATGCCCCTTGGGCGGATCGGGCGCGAGCCAGCTTTGCGAGAGGAAGGAATTCTTGCCGGTGTCGCCAGTTGCGGCATCGGCAACGATCGCTCCTTCTGCCAGCGCGTGCATTCCCGCCGGCAGGCCCCACACAATTGCGTGGACCAGCGGCGCGGGCGTGGGCGAATCGGCATCCTCGACGATCAGCGCCAGGCTCTGCGTGCCCGGCGGCAGTGCGTCCCATACGAGCGGCGGCGATACGCCCGCGCCGTCGGCGGTGAAGCGCACCGGCATCTCCGTCCAGTCGGCAAAGGCAGGGCTGCTGAGCGCAATCGGTGCGAAACCGCTGCCCAGGGCCGGGTTGACGATGACCAGATGCTCCGCGCCCGCACGCACCCCGCTGAGCGAAGCGCCAAGCCATTCGGGAAGATGTTCGAGCATCGCTGCGACCTTTTTGTGGGTTTACGCCTTGAAGCCCTGGACGAGGCAACAGGTTCCGCGCGACCCTGATAAAAGCCGCGCCGCGCCGAAATACGTATCACTCCTCATGCGTCCGCGCGCGTGCGCGTGCGCCACCAATGCCACCCCCCGACCAGTGCGGCGAGCGCGACCCCGCCCGCCGCTAAGATCAGAATGGCATGCCGATCGGGCAGCAAGCGCTCGATCGCTTTTTCAAAGCCGTGGCCGAACAGATAGCCGACGCCGGTAAACACCACGCCCCACACAATGGCCGAGACCCCGTTCACCAGCACGAACAGCCGCGCCGACACCCTGGTCGTGCCGATCGCCACCGGGCTGATCGTGCGGAAGCCATACAGAAAGCGAAAGGCGAAGATGAAGCCGATCGGATAGCGTTCGAGCAACCCCAGCGCGCGTTCGAACAGCGCGCGCTGGCGCACGCGCCTCACCCACGGCCGATCGCGGAAATAGCGGCCGAGCGCAAAGAAGATCTGGTCGGCCAGGAACGACCCCGCCGCCGCCGCCGCCATCGCGCCCGGCAAGGAAAACAGCCCCTTATGCGCCAGCAACCCGCCGGCGATCACCACCGTCTCGCCCTCGATGCCAGCACCCGCGAACAAGGCAAGCAGGCCGTATTTGGCGATGAGGCTTCGATGCTCAACCGCGCGCCTTCCATCGTCACCCCGGGCTCGTCCCGGGGTCCACCGCGATGCGCATCCTGCGGCGAAGGGATATCCGGCACGGTGGACCCCGGGACAAGCCCGGGGTGACGACATGCTATAGCGCCTCACCCCTCAATGCCGAGCTGCCACAGCACGAAGGCATGCTCCTCCGCACCCTCGCGCAAACTTTCGAAGCGGCCCGATTTGCCGCCATGCCCAGCGCCCATATTGGTCTTGAGCAGCAGCACATTGTCGTCGGTCTTGGTGGCGCGCAGCTTGGCCGCCCATTTGGCCGGCTCCCAATAGGTCACGCGCGGATCGTTGAGGCCGCCCGAAATGAACAGCGGCGGATAGGCCTGCGCCTTCACCTGGTCATAGGGCGAATAGCTGCGGATCAGCTCGAACGCGGCCTTGTCCTCGATCGGATTGCCCCATTCGGGCCATTCGCCCGGCGTCAGCGGCAAGTCGGCATCGAGCATGGTGTTGAGCACGTCGACGAACGGCACATCGGCAATCACCGCGCCCCACAATTCGGGGTCGGAATTGACCACCGCGCCCATCAATTCGCCCCCGGCCGACGCCCGGCAATTGCGATCCGCCCCGCCGACGTCCAGCCATCCGCGATCAGCCCCTTCGCGACATCGACGAAATCGTTGAAGGTGTTGGTGCGCTTTTCCAGCTTGCCGTCGAGATACCATTGCTGGCCCAGATCATCGCCGCCGCGAATATGCGCAATGGCATAGGCAAAGCCGCGATCGAGCAGCGACAGCCGCCCGGTCGAAAAGCCCGGCGGAATCGCATAGCCATAAGCGCCATACGCATAGAGGAACAAAGGACGCGACCCGTCGCGCGGGAAGTCCGCCGGATAGACGATCGACACCGGCACCTGCGTGCCGTCGCGCGCGGTGATCTTAAGCCGCTCGGTGCGGTATTTCGCCGCCTGATAGCCGCTCGGGATTTCCTGCACCTTGAGCGTGGTCAGCTCGCCCGTCGCCACGTCATAATCATATTCGGTGCCCGGCGTGACCATCGACTCATAACCGACGCGCAGCACCTGCATCGCATATTCGGGATTGTTGCCGAGCCCCGCATCATAGCTCGCCTCGGGGAAGCGGATGCGCTGCGGCGCGATGCCCTCCTCATAGCGGTGAATCTCGATCTGATCCAAGCCATCCTCGCGCCCGTCGACGATGAAGAAGTCGCGGAAGCAATCCACCCCGGTCATGTAGAAATGCGGCGACGGCGCGATCTTCTCGACCCATTCGCCCGGCGCGAGATATGCGCGGTGCACAGCCGAAAATTGGGGTCGGTGTCGTTGGTGTGGATGAACAGCGTGTCGCCATGCATGTCGACATCATATTCACGCCCGACCTGGCGCGGCGATACGCAGAGCGGCGTCGCCAGCGGGTCGGTCGCGGGCAGCAGATAGATTTCGCTGGTCACATGGTCGCCGCTCGACAGCACGATCCACTTGCGGTCGCTCGTCTCGCTGACGCCAACGCGGAAACCCTCATCGGCTTCCTTGAACAGTTCGATATCGTCAGCGATCGGCGTGCCCAGCCAGTGCAGCCGCGCATTGTCGGTGCGCCATTGGTCGTTGGCGAGGCCATAGAGAAAGCCCGTGTCGTCGGCGGTCCACACGATTTCGGACAGCATCCCCGGAATGACATCGGGCAAATGCTCGCCCGTGATCAGATCCTTGACGCGCACCTCGAAGCGTTCCGAGCCATTGTCGTCGATCGCATAAGCCAGCAGCCGCCCATCATTGCTGACCGAAAACGCGCCCAGCCGGAAATATTCCTTGCCCTCGGCCAAAGCCGGTTCGTCGAGGATCAAAACGTCCTGGCTCTTGTCCTCGCCCGCTGCGACCGGCCTGCGCCACCATTTGCGATACTGCCCGCCGGTTTCGAACGCGGTCCAATAGACCCAGTCGCCGTCCTTTTGCGGAACCGAGCTATCGTCTTCCTTGATGCGGCCCTTCATCTCTTCATACAGCCGGTCGATCAACGGCCGGTGCGGTTCCATCACGCTCTCGAAATAGGCGTTTTTCGGCCGCGAGATAGGCGAGCACATCCGCGTCATCGACCTCGGGATAGTTCGGGTCCCTCAGCCAGGCATAGGGATCCTCGATCGTGTGCCCATGCAGGGTGAAGCTGTGCGGGCGCGTGGCGGCGACGGGGGGCGAGAGCGGTTCGGTCATCCCCTCTCCTACCCGCTTGCCGCAGGTCAAGTCGAGGTGTCGCGGTCAGGTGCGCTGGAGCGTCCGCGACGGTGCCAGCCGGACCGTGCGTCCGGTCGGTGCCCGACGCGGAGCCGGTTCCGTCACACGCCCCGGCTCGATCGCAACCGGGGCATCGCCATCACGGCTGTCATACCGAAACGCCGCCGCGCGCGCCGCCAGCGTGGCGATATCCTGCGCCAGCGTCGCCGCCGTGGCGGAGGTTTCGGTCACCATCCCGGCATTCTGTTGCGCGATCCGGTCGAGTTGCGTCACGGCACTGGTGATTTCGCCGATTGCTTCGGCCTGCGCGGCATTGTCGCTGGCGATCGCCTGGGTCAGCGCGACCGCATCGGTGCAACTCGCCACGATCGTTTCGAGCGCGCCATGCACCAGCCCGACCGCGTCGACCGCGACCGCCACTTCCTGCTGCGTTGCGCTCAGTTGGGTGCGCGCGCGCTTGGCTTCCTCCTCGGCGCGCATCGCCAGCGTCGAGACCAGATCGGCCACGACGGCAAAGCCGCGCCCGGCCTCCCCCGGCCCGCCCCGCCTCGACCGCCGCATTCATCGCCAGAACGCGCGTCTGAAAGGCGATCTTGTCGAGGCCCTCGATCACATCGTCGATGCCGGCGGCACTGCTGGAAACGCGGTTCATCGCCTCCATCGCGCCATCGGCACGCACGCGCACTTCGCCCGCCGCCGCCAGCGTCGCTTGCGATCCGTCGGAGGATTTGTGCGCCGCCTGCACCGTGCTGCGCAACCGCGCGTCCATCCGCCCGACTGCGGCGGAGGTCTGTTCGATGACTGCGGCGCTGCTCTCGGTGCGCTGCGCCAAATCGCCGGTCGCGCGCGCGATCGAATCCGATGCCCCGCCAATCTCGGTGGTCGTCTCCACCACCGCCTGCACCATGGACCGCAAGGTATCGACCGCATCGTTGAGATCGCGATTGACCGCAGCATAGCTCTCCGGGAAGCGCAGCGCCGCACCGCCGCGCAAATCGCCCGCCGCCATCGTCCGCAACACCTGGCCCAGCGCGTCGGCGACCTCCTTCTGCTCGGCACTGGCCTGCGCCTCTTGCGCCGCACGCTCGTCGGCGGCGCGGCGGAAGGTGTCGACCGCGCGCGCCATATGGCCAAGCTCATCGACGCGATCGAGGTGCGGCACGCTGCGCTCCGCGCCGTCGGCCAGCGCATCGGTCGCCTCGACCAATTGCCCGAGCGGGGCCATCACCCGGTGCGTCAGGTACAGACGCGATCCGATCGCCAGCGCGAGGATCGTCACCGCCAGCGCCAGCAAGGCGATCGCGGTGATCGTCAGCGTGGTCTCCGAATGCGCCTTGAGCTCGGCCTGTTGCTTGCCCGCCAGCGTGACGGCGGTGTCGATCCGCGTGCGATGCGCGGCATAGGCTTCGGACACGCTGGCATAGCTGCGGGCGAGCTGCGCCGCGTCGTGCGCGCGTGCGGCGGCGATCATCTGGTCGACCTCTGCCCAGAAGCGCTGGGCAGGCGCATCGGCATCGCGCGTCAAGGCGGTCACCAACGCCGGATCGAGCGTCGAACTGTTCCAATAGGCGTGGCGCTCATCATAGGCCTTGCGCAGCGCCGCCAGCCGCGTCGCGCGCATGTCGACCTCCTCGGGATGGCTGGCGAGCAAGGTCGCCTCCAGAAACGGCTCGAGCACATATTCGGGCGGCGGCAGAATGTCGGCGACATAATCGGATTGCGCCTGGATCTGTTCGCCGATCGGCCCCCCGATCCGCACGAGGTTGATGCCGTAAGCGGCGATCACGATCGCCAGCAACATGGCAACCGTAATCAAGGCCGAGCCGATGCGAAGGCGCTTGGCAATGGACATGAAGGGACGACTTTCCAGCGAAGAGGCGGTGCGACATCATTATAGACGACGCGCGCGCCAAGCGTCGGGCCTGCGCCTATGTCCTACTACGCCGACATCTGGCATTCTTCGCGGATGACCGGAGACATGGTGCCGTCGGCATTGCCCGGGAACCGCCGCCGCGGACTTTTGCCCTGACAAACGTAGCGCATTTCGCCTAACCTTAGCCTAACCTTCCATTCCCGAAAGCCACCCATGTCCGCTTATCCCGCCCGTCTCGTCGCCCTTCGCGCCCAATTGGCGCAAGACCAGCTAGACGGCTTCGTCGTGCCGCTGACCGATGAATATATGTCCGAATATGTCGGGGCTTATGCCCAGCGTCTGGCCTGGTTGACCGGCTTCCAGGGCTCGGCCGGCAGCGCGGTCGTGCTGGCCGAAAGCGCCGCGATCTTAACCGATGGCCGCTATACGCTGCAAGTGCGCGAACAAGTCTCGGCGGACGACTGGCAGTATATCGCGGTGCCCGCGAGCAATGTCGCGCGCTGGCTGGGCGAGCATGCACCAACGGGCGGGCGGATCGGCTATGATCCGTGGCTGCACACCAGCGCCTGGGTCGAGCAAGCCCGCGCCGCACTGGCGGCACGCGGGGCCGAATTGGTCGCGGTCGAGCGCAACCCGCTCGACGCGGTGTGGGCCGACCGCCCTGCCCCCTCGACTGCCGTGCTGACGGTGCAGGATGACGTGCAGAGCGGCCTCGGCTCGGCCGCCAAGCGCGCGCAGATCGCCGACTGGCTGACAGAGACCAAGGCCGATGCGGTGGTGCTGACCGCGCTCGATTCGATCGCCTGGACGCTCAACCTGCGCGGCAGCGACGTGGCGCACACCCCCGTCGCTCTGGCCTATGCGATCGTCGATGCCGATGGCACTGCCGACCTGTTCGTCGCGCCGGAAAAAGTGACCGATGCGGTGCGCCGGCATCTCGGCAATGCGATTCGCCTGCATCCGCGCGACGCCTTTGCGGGCTCCTTGCAGGCCTTTGCCGGCAAGCGCATCGCCGCCGACCCCGAGCGCGCCGTGTCCGCCATTTTCGATTCGCTGAGCGCAGGCGGCGCCACTGTGCTGCCGCTGCGCGACCCGGTGGTGCTGGCCAAGGCGATCAAGAACCCGGTCGAGATTGGCGGCCACCGCTCGGCCTCCGCGCGCGACGGGGCGGCGGTTGCGCGCTTCCTGCGCTGGGTCGAGGCGGAAGCGCCCAAAGGCGGCCTCACCGAACTCTCCTGCGTCGACCGCTTGCAGGCCTTTCGCGAAGAAACCGGCGTGTTGCTCGACACCTCCTTCGATACGATCTCGGCGACCGGCGCGCATGGCGCGAGCCCGCATTACCATTCGACCCCCGAATCGAACGCACCGCTCGAACTGGGCCAGCTCTATCTGGTCGATTCGGGCGGCCAATATGCCGATGGCACGACCGACCTGACGCGCGTGCTGCCGATCGGCACGCCGACCGACGAGATGCGCGACCGCTTCACGCGCGTGCTGCAGGGCCATATCGCGCTCGCCACTGCGGTCTTCCCGGTCGGCACCACCGGCGGGCAACTCGATTCGTTCGCGCGCGCGCCTTTGTGGCAGATCGGGCTCGATTATGCGCATGGCACCGGTCACGGCGTCGGTGCCTATCTGTCGGTGCATGAAGGCCCGCAGCGCATCGCGCCGCCGACCTATCCCGGCGGTGGCGCGGCCGAGCCGCTGCGCGCCGGCATGATCCTGTCGAACGAGCCGGGCTATTACAAAGCCGGGGAATACGGCATCCGCATCGAAAATCTGCTGCTGGTCGAGGAACGCCCCTTTGCGCACGGCGTGACGATGCTCGGCTTCGAGACGCTGACTTTCTGCCCGATCGAACGCTCGCTGATCGTCGCCGAGATGCTGAGCCCGCGCGAACGCGCCTGGCTCGACGCATATCACGCGCGAGTCGTTGACGTGATCGGGTCGTATCTGGATGCGGACGAGCGCGCCTGGCTGGCGGCGAAATGCGCGCCTATTGCTTAGGCGCGTCGGGGGCGGTGACGGTGTCAACCGCGTCCAACGCGCGGGCGCGGCCCTTGCGGCGCTTCAGGTTCTCGCGCAGCGCCGCCGCCAGCCGCTCGGCTTTTTCCGCATCTTTCGTCGCCACTTCGCCACACGCTCCTTGACAATGTCCGCTCCAGCGGCTCTTAGGCCGCTTCCGCTCGCGCCGTAAGGCGCTTCGGACATGCTGCCGTAGCTCAGTGGTAGAGCGCATCCTTGGTAAGGCTGAGGTCGTGAGTTCAATCCTCACCGGCAGCACCATTTCTCTTTCGAGAAATCACGCGGTTAGAAATAAGATTTCGCCTTCGGGCGACACCTGCGGGTGCGATGCGCGGTCCGTTCGTGTGCGGCTTTTTTCGCGCGACGGCTTTTCCGCGCAAAGATTGGGGGCGAGGGCTTAAATCCCTTCGCCACCTCAATCGACTTCGGTGCGTAGACCTGCGCCGTCTAACGATCGGCCGCAACGCAATCCTGCCGCTGTTCGCCCAGGCCATCGATGCCGAGGCGGATGCTATCGCCAGCCTTGAGGTACCAGGGTACGGGCTTCTGCCCCAGGCCGACGCCCGGCGGCGTGCCGGTGGTGATGATGTCGCCGGGTTCGAGCTCCATGAATTGCGAACAATATGCGACGATCTCGGCGACCGAGAAGATCATCGTCGCGGTGGTGCCATGCTGGACCCGCTTGCCGTTCACCTCCAGCCACAGCCCGAGCGCCTGCGGATCGCTGACCTCGTCGGTGGTGACCAGCCACGGCCCGACCGGGCCGAAGGTGGGGAACCCCTTGCCCTTGTCCCAGGTTGGCCCGCGTTCCAGCTGCCATTGGCGCTCCGACACATCGTTGACGACGCAATAGCCAGCGACATGCGTCAGCGCGTCGCTTTCCGAAACAGTGTAGGCGCGCGAACCGATGACGACGCCGAGCTCAACTTCCCAGTCGGTCTTGATCGACCCGCGCGGGATGACGACGGGATCGTTGGCCCCCTGCAGGCAGTTGACCCATTTGTTGAACACGACCGGCTCGGAAGGGATCGGCAAGTTCGATTCGGCGGCGTGATCGGCATAGTTCAGCCCGATCGCGATGAACTTCCGCGTACCAGCGACCGGCACGCCATAGCGTGCGCCTTCCGGTGCAAACGGCAAGGCTTCGACATCGACCGCACGCAGCTGCGCGAGACCGCTGGCAGACAGCGCGCTGGCGTCGATGTCGGCGACGACGCCCGACAGATCGCGGATGCGACCGGCTACGTCGACGATCCCCGGCCGCTCTTCACCCGGCGCACCAAATCGGCAAAGCTTCATGTCACGCATTCCTTCTGGAAGGGCCGAACGGATCGTCGGCGAGAATGGTTCGGTCAAGCGCCTCGACCCGGTTGCAGCCGGCCAGGGTCAGCGTCACGCGCATCTCCTTTTCCAGCAGCGACAGCATGCGATCGACCCCCGCCTCGCCCTGGGCGGCGAGCGCCCACAGCCACGCGCGACCGAGCAACACGCCGTCCGCGCCGAGCGCAAGCAAGCGCACGACATCGAGCCCCGAGCGGACGCCGCCATCGGCGAGGATCGTCATCCGGTCGCCGACCGCATCGGCGATCGCGGGCAGTGCGCGCGCGGTCGACAGCACACCGTCGAGCTGGCGACCGCCGTGATTCGATACGACCAGCCCTTGCGCGCCATACGCCGCGGCCTCGCGCGCATCCTCGGGATCGAGAATGCCCTTGATCACGATCGGCCCGTCCCAGGCGGCGCGCAGCCAGTCGAGATCCTTCCAGCGGATACCCGGATCGAAATTGTCGGCGAGCCAGCCGATATAATCGTTCATGCCACTGTCCGCGCCCAGCACCGGCACGAGATTGCCAAGCTGATGCGGCCGTCCACGCAGCCCCACGTCCCACGCCCAAAGCGGCTTGCCCATCGCCTGAAGCGCGCGCCGGGCGGGACCGCCGCGACCCGACATGCCCGAATGCAGATCGCGGTGACGGATTCCCGGAGTTGGCATGTCGACCGTAAAAACCAGCGTCGTCGCCCCCTGCGCGCGTGCCTCGGCGATCAGGTCGCGCATGAAGCCCCGGTCGCGCACGACGTAGAGCTGGAACCACAGGTTTACCTCGGGCGCACCCGCGCGCAGTTCCGCCAGCGGACAGATCGCCACGGTCGAGAGCGTGAACGGGATGCCATGCCGCGTTGCCGCCCGCGCCGCCTGGACTTCGCCGCGGCGGCGGAACATGCCGCCAATGCCGATCGGCCCGAGCGCGACCGGCAAGGGCATGCGCTCGCCGAACCACTGGGTCGAAAGGTCGATATCGGCGACGTCCTGCAGGACGCGCTGACGCAGCGCAATGTCGGCGAGGTCGGCGACATTGCGGCGCATGGTGTGCTCGCCTTGCGCACCGCCATCGGCATAATCGAACAGAAAGCGCGGCAGGCGGCGACGCGCGGCTTCTCGGAAATCGTCGATCGCGGCGATAATGCTCATGCGCTCAGGCCATCGTCCAGCCGCCATCGATCGCGATGGCACTGCCGGTGATATAGGCGCTTTCGTCGCTGGCGAGATAGAGCGCGAGCGCGGCAATCTCCTCGGCCGTGCCGATCCGTCCCATCGGCTGCCGCGCGATGAAGGCGGCGCGCGCGGCATCGGCGTCGCCGGTCGCCTCCAGACGTTCGTCGAGCGAAGGGGACTGCACCGTGCCCGGACAGATCGCGTTACAGCGAATGCCCTTGCCGACATAATCGAGCGCGATCGAGCGCGTCAGGCCCGCGACCGCGGCCTTGGACGCGCAATAAGCGAGTCGGTTGGGCACACCGATCAGCGCCCCCGCGACCGAGCCGATATTGACGATGACGCCGCGCCCGGCCTCCAGCATCGCGGGCAGCACGGCCTGCGTCATGCGGATCGTCGCGCGGACGTTGAGATCGAACGACAGATCGAGGCCGCGCTCGGTAACGCTCAGCAGATCGCCGGAATCGACATAGCCCGCGCAATTGATCAGCACGTCGAGCGTGCCCGCCCCCGCCCCGGCCCGCGCCACCGCCGCCGGATCGAGCAAATCGACGACGAGCGGCTCGCAGCCCGAAAGCGTCGCGAGCGCGTCCGCCTTGAGATCAAGCGCAATCACTGACGCACCTTCGCGGACGAACAGTTCGGCAATCGCGCGCCAATGCCCTGGGCAGCTCCGGTGACGAGCACGCGCTTTGTGGCGAGACGGGGCATGGTTTCGGCTTCCTTCGGTAATGCTCAGGGACAGATCGAGTCAGGGGCGCTCAGGGCTTTTCGGGTTCGATCCCGGCGTGCGCGATCACGGCCTTCGCTGCATCCGGCCATGCGCCCTTGGCGACCAGCACGGTATCGACCTCGCGGTTGTTCAAATACGGTGTCCACGCGCCCGTGCGCCGCCCGGAATCATGCCAATTGCCGATCGCGAGATTGTCCATCGCGGTGCGGCGCGGAGCGAGGTTGTTCTGCGAATTGAGATTGAGCCACACGCCGACATTGCCGATCGCATTGTTGCGTAGCGTGACGTAGCGCGACCCCTCGTCGAGATACATCGCGATGCCGTCCTCGACGTCGTAAATGTGATTTTCGGCGATCAGCGCGCCGGGGTCGGCCGACAGATGATAGATCGCGCCACCGTCGGGGAACCATTGCTTCACATCGTGGACGCGGTTGCCGACCACGACGGTGTCGCGCAGCGTCGTCGGCGTGTCGTAGACCAGATTGCCGGGCTGGTTGTAATAGCCGCGGCTGGGGGTGAAATAGGCTGCGTTGCCACCGGGGTCGTTCGCGCCCCAGCCCCAGCCGATGTCGATCCCGTCATACGCGCGCCGGACACGTCATTGTGCCAGACCACCGCGCCACTGGCATAGGTGACGAGGATCGCCGCCTGCTCGCGATAGTGTTGCGACACGGTGCGCACCAGATTGTTGCTGATGACGATGTCGCGCACGCCCATTTCGGGCCGCGACGGATGATGCGCATCGGGTCGCACGCCGCCGACCATGATCGCGCCGCCGGCCAGATCGGTGAAGCGCGAGCGGCGCACCTCGATCGCGCTCGTGCCAAGACCGATGCCGCTGTCATTGGCATCGGGATTGTTGCCGATGCCGAGCGCGATCTGGCCGAGCTGCGTGAACTCGTCGCGATCGAACACGATCCGGGTCGCTGCGGCGACCTGCACCGCCGCCGGCTGCTGACGCCAGCGGTTGCGCATCGCTTCGAACGGCCAGCACCCCCACGAGCAATCGCGGATCGGATCGTCGGGATAGCCGCCCCATTCGCCCGCGAGGAAGGATCCGCTCTGCTGGCTGGCATAGCCCTCGGGCCCCGATGGCAGCAGCCAGCTGGTATGGCGGAAGCTCAGGCCCCGAAACTCAAGGTCCTTGATCGTCTCGTCATAGCTGCCGGCGATCGAGATCAGAAATTCGAGGCGTGGCAGCACGACTTCGAGCCGCTTCATGTCTTCGCCCGCGACAGGCTTGTAATAGAGCTTGCCCGCGGCCGGATCGGCATACCATTGACCGCCCTCGCGCAGGAAGGCGAGCGCGTTGACAAAGAACAGCCCGGCATTGTCGCCCCATACCGAGCGCGCGAACGTGTCATAGCCGACGAGGTTGTTGCGCCATCCCGGCTGCTGCATGGCGATGCGGTCGCCATCGATCCGCGCGACCATCGCGTGGCGGTCGGTGAACCAGCCGGTCGCTTCGACTTCGATGCGGCTCTGGTCGGGGAGATTCGCGAGCGAACGCCATGCCGGATCGACGATCGTGATCCCCGTCTTGTCGAAGGTAAAGGCGCTGCGCGGCGCGCGGACCGCGGCACGCGGTGCCATATGGCCACCGACCCAAAGTTGCCGGGGATCGATCCCGCGAGGAATATCGGCCGTCCAGATGCCGCGCTGCGGGTCGGCGAGCGTCCAGCCCGTCACCGGCGTCCCGCCCGACAGGACCGGATGCGCGCCGGGTGCCGCTTCCCAGCGCACCGTATAGCCATCCTGTCCGCCATCGGAGGCGGTAAAGCGCAGCGGTGTGCGCAGCCGGTAGACGCCGTCGGCGAGTTGCACGGTCACGTCGTGATCGGCGTTCAGCCCGCGCACGGCCGCCTGTGCGCGTGCGAGCGTGGCAAACGGGTGGGCCGCGCTGCCATCGCCCTCGTCCGACCCTTGCGGCGACACCGACAGCACGATCGGCACTGGCGCGGGGCGGCTCGAGATATGGATGTTGCCCGCAGTCTGCTCCTTGCTGACTGTGGGTGGTGCATAGACCGGGATGTCGGAGGGGGACGTCTGCTGCGCCGCCGCCGGAGCAAGGGCGGCGATCGTCAGAATCGCGGCGAGGACAAGCCGGTCATTGCGCATTCGCAGTCTCCAAAGCGTAAAACTCCATGGCCGCGTCCGCGAACAGGCGCTCGACGTCCGCGCCCGCCCGACCGGCGAGCGACAGCGCGTCGGCGTGCCACGCGCTCCAGCCATCCCCCGAGAGCAACAGCACTGGCCAGTCGCTCCCCCACATCAGCCGCTCGCCGAAAAACGTGCACAAGGTGTTCGACATAGGGGATTAGGTCGGCGGCTGGCCGGCCCGTTGCCTGTTCGGTGCGCAAGCCCGACAGCTTGCAATACAGCCCGAGACCGCCGAGCCGCGCGATATCGTCGCGCCAGGGATCGAGGATCGCGCGCGCCGCGTGCGGCTTCGCCGCGTGATCGATCACGATCGGGAGATCGGGCCAGCGCTCGACGAAGCGCGCGAGCATCGGCAGGTGCCGCGGCTGGACCAGCGCATCGAGGCGCAAGCCCGTCGCCTGCAGCGCCTCCAGCGCCGGGGTGAGCGCATCCTGCAGCAGCCAGTCGGTGTCGGCGATCGATTGCAGCATCGGCCGCACGCCGCGCATTTTGGGCTGGCGGGCGATCTCGATGATGCGATCGGCCGCATGGGGGGCAGCCAGATCGACCCAGCCGACGACCGCGCGGACCAACGGCGTACGCTCCGCCAGCGCCAGCATCCAGTCGGTATCCCGGTCGGTCGGCTGCGACTGGACGAGCACGGTGCCGTCGAGCTGCACGCCCGCCGCCGCATTGACCAGATCCTCCGGGCCGAAGTCGCGATGGATCTCGGCTTCGGCGGCGGTTGGCCAGGCGGTGCCAGGGGTGGCGAGCGACCAGAAATGCTGATGGGCGTCGATCAACGGCATCATCGCACCGAACGAATCGGCAGCACGAGGCACGCGCCGAACACAACGAACACACCGCAAACGACGAACAGCAGCGGATAATTGTTGCCAGTCGCGTGCAGCAGCGCTGCCGCCATGACCGGACTGAGGATTTGCGGGACATTGATCGCGGTCGTCAGGATCCCGAGATCCTTGCCGGTCGAATCCTCGCCCGGCGCGGCGGGCGGCAGAACGCGCGTCATCAGCGCGAGGTCGACCGACATAAACGATCCGTAGCCGATCCCGATCAGCCCGGCATAAAGGAACATCCCGCGCAGGTCGGGCGACAGCAACGGCGCGATCTCGGCCAGCGCCATCACCACGCCCGCGATGAACACCAGCGGCTTCAAGCGACCGAGCCGATCCGACAGCCAGCCCGACAGCAAGGCCGAGATGACCAACGCGACGAAGGTAATCGAGGACATCCGCGCGATCGTCAGATTGGCGGCGCTCTGCGTAAGGCCGATATAGCCCTCGAGGATGTAGAGCAGATAGGTCAGGATCGCCTGATAGCCCATATAGATCGAGAAACGGCCGAACAGCGCCCAGGCGAAATCGGGATGGCGCGCGGATCGATCCAGAAGCTGCGCAGGAACGAGGTCAGGCGAAACGGCACGGGCGCAGCCAATCCGGCGGGCAGCGGCGGCTCGCGATTGAGCAACACGAACAGGAGGCAGGCGGCAATGATACCGCCACCGACGATTGCATAAGCGACAAACAGGTGGGCTGCCATCAGCCCCCCGAAAATGGTGCCTGCCGAAACCCCGGCGGTCATCGCCGCGCCGACCACGCCAGACACCATCCCGCGCTCACCGGGCAGGAAGCGGTCGGCAACGATCGTCGTGATCGCGGGCTGCATCGAATTGAGGCTGACCGTGGCCACCAGCCACAGCGCGGTGACGCCAACGATGCCGCCGCCAAACGGGATCAGAATCGTCGCGGCACCCCCGACGACGCCGCCGATGGCAATCCAGGGCGTCCGCCGCCCGAAGCGCGACCGCGTCCGGTCGGAGAGCGCGCCCGACACCGGCGTGGTGATCGTGCTGAACACCGACGTGATGGCATAGACCACGCCCAACGTCCCAAGCTTGCCGACCGGATCGAGATTCTCGATCTGGTTGGGCAACAGCACACCGAGAATCGAAGCGTAGAGGGCCAGCAACACGAAGAGGACGATGCCGAGGCTGACGATAAGCCCCCATTTGCGGCCTTCAACGACGGGCGCGGCCGGCGGCACCGCATCGAGCCCAGCGCTCACGGTCACGCGACCGCGCCAATCACCTGGGGCAGCGCGCCGCCATTCGCCCGCGCCGCCGCGCTAAGCACCAGACCGTGCCCGGGCGCGTCGCGGCCATGGATATAACCGTCGGCCATCGCATAGGGTTCGTCGACCAGATGATCGAAATTCTGGAAACTGTATTCGAGCCAGCGCACGCCCGGCAGCGCCAGCGCCATGTTGACGCCAAGCTCCAGGAAGGTGTTGCCGAGCGTGACCTCGACATTGGCTTCATTGGCAAGCCAGCCGGCGCGCATCACGTCGGACACCTGGCCATGCACGTTGAGCATGTCGCACGCCCGCGCCTCGACCAGTTTGCGCTTGCCGGTGAGATCGAGATATTCGCCCGCATTGATCCGGCTGATGCCGAGCTGGCGCAGCATTTTCAGCCCGTCGAAATCCTCACGCGGGATCGGGTCCTCGAGCCAGTAGATGCGGTGCCCGGCGCGCTCGAAGCGCCGGACCGCCTGGATCGTTTCCTGTGCCGTCCAGGCCTCGTTGGCATCGATCATCACCGGTCGGTCGCTGCCGACCACATCGCGCAGCAAATCGAGCCGGTGAACATCGCGCTCCAGATCGGGATGCCCGACCTTGATCTTGTAGCCGAGGAAGCCCCGCTCGCGCGCCTTGCCGAACAATTCGGTAAAGTCGTGGTCGGACAAGTGATAATCGAGCCCGCTGGCATAGACGCCGACCTTGCTGCGCTCCGCCCCGAGCATGCGCCACAGCGGCAGGCCCGATTGCTTGGCGAACAGATCCCAGATGGCGTGCTGGAGCGACTCCTCGAACGGCAAACCCATCCGCCGCACATTGCCGCCACGCACGCGATGCACCGCCAGCGCGAGCGCCGCCGGATACCGCCCTTCCAGTCCGGGCCAGGCCTCCGTCGCGAACACGCGTTCGATCTCGTCCGCGTCCGGCAAGCTGGTGAACAACGCCTGCGCGAAACCAAGCCCGACATTCCCGACCGTGTCGAAAAGTTCGACCGCGATGATTTGGGCAGTCGTCGCCCGCACCTGCGAATCGCCGATCGTCCGGTCCCGCGCGAAGGCCAGGCGAGTCAGCCGATATTCGACGATGCGCGCTGAAGACATTTCTTGTTTCCTTGTTGAAATATTAGTCTGAGTTATTACCGGGGCGGAGGCAAGCGCAACCGCCCCGGTGCCTCGCCTAAAAACGCACGCGCACGCCGGCGGTGTAGCGCCGCCCGACCCGTCGATATTCCTGCGCATCCGCGACTACGTTGGCGTAGTGAAATTCCCTCGAATCCGTCAGGTTGGTGGCATCGGCGGTCAGGATGACATTCTTCGTCACCGACAATTGCAGCCCTGCATCGAGCTGATCATAACTGTCGACGAACTCGGGAATGCCGGTCTGCGTCTGCGGCGCGAAGAGGTAGCCGTCGCGCCTGGTATAGGAGGCCCGCGCCTGCACCGGGCCCTTTTCATAAAAGAGCACTGCGGCGTACGAATTCTTTGACAAGCCCTCCAACGAATAGGAGGTCGAGGCCTTTGCCGCGTTGGTATAGTTCGCGTTGCTGTCGGTATAGGTATAGCTGAGTTGGGTGCCGAAACCGCTCAACAGGCCCGGCAGGAACTTGAACAGCGTGCGATAACTGACTTCGACCCCCTTTACCGTCGCACCTTTGCCGTTGATCGGCTGATCGACGATGAAGGTTACCTGATCAACCTGTTGGGGAGTGACCCCGCGTGTGATGAACGAGTCGATCGATTTGTAGAAGAAGGTCGCCGACAGCAGTGAATCGCGATCATAATACCATTCGAGCCCGGCTTCCGCCTGCGAGGCGCGGAACGGCTGCAAATTGGGGTTGCCGTGCGTGATGCGCTCGTTGCCCGGATTGCTGGTGATCGTCTGCGCCGGCGAAAGATCGGTCAGCGTCGGCCGCGAGATGACGCGTGAGGCCGCCGTCCGGAAGACCAGCTTCGGCGTGATGGTGAGCCGCGCGTTCAGCGACGGAAGAATGTCGGTATAATGCCCCTTGAAGCTGAGCGGGGTCAGCCCGGACAGCACGATGACGTTCTGGCCCGTGCCGTTGGGTTTTGCGCTCAGCACGGTCTGGCCGGCACCATTTGAGGTGAAGTCGGTATCTTCGATTCGCACGCCGGTGTTGACCGCGAATGGCAGCGTGCCGAGATTGCCCTTGAACTCGAACATCAAATAACCGAGCGCCACCTTCTCCTTGACCGAGGAGCTGGCGGCCGGGTCCCGAACGATCGGCAGAAGATTACCGCTGTGCAATGCCGGGTCGGCGGTGCTGTTCAGGCCGATCATCGTCTGGAAGAGATTTTGGGCGTTATAGTCGACCCAATTTGCGGTGTTGCCGCCTGCGGCCCCGCCGAAGAAATTGTAGGATGTCGGGCTGAACACGCTCGACGGCACCAACACGTCGCTGCCGCAATAGGCACACGCGTTGGGTTCGGTGAACCCGGTGGTCGTCTTGGTGCGGGCCGAATAGCCCACGCCGCCGTAAACGGTAACCTGGGCACCATTATAGGCCCCGTCGAGATGCGCCTCGTTGATCGTGTCTTCGAGGATCTGGCCCTCCGACTGCATATAATGTGCGAGGCGATGGTTCACGTCGGTCGCCGCATCCGGATATGTCGGGCTGCTGACCGTGAAACTCGCCAGCGGCGACCCCGTGTTGCGGTCATATGTGTAATCGAGATGCTTCAGCCGCGATGTTGTGAACAGCGCCTGCGCATTGTCATATTTGGCCTTGGTGGTATCGAGATCGAGCGCGACGCTGAACGGGCCGCTGTCCCATCTCGCATTGAAGCCGAACAGATAGGTGGTCGATTTGGCTGGCCGGTCCTCGACGACGACGTCGACCGTGCGTCGTGAAAGCTCTCCGATGTCGCGGTGCCACCGACATGGACGGTGCGGCTCTGCCCGCCGACGATCTCCGTGGTGTCGGTGCCGCCCGACACCACCTGCCGCACGAGCGTCCCCCCGCTGAAATCGGGTGCGATGCCGGAGCTGTGATAATGTTCGTCGTCGTGGGAGTAGAGCCCGTCGAGCGTGAAGAGCAGATTGTTGGTTGGTTTGAACTGGACCGTCCCGTCCAGCCCGATCCGCTTGCGGTTCGAGAATTCCACCTGGTTGATGAAATTGTGGTACATGTCGACGTTGCGGAACAGCCCCACCTTGCTGGTGTCGATCCGCGGCGTGCAGCCACCGGCACCCGACGCTCCGACGCACAATCCGCCTGCACCGCTGCTCACCTGGCCGTAATAGCCGTCGTCGAAGCTGCGCGGATAGGAACTTGCACCCACGAAGAAGTTGTCGGTCCGTTCGTTGCGCTCGTCATACGAGCCGACGAGCGACACACCCAAGGTCCCCGAGGGATTTTTCCAGGTGACATAGGCTGCGCCCGACGGGGTGGTCTTGCTGCCCAGCTCATCGATGTTCGCACGTAGCGAGCCACCGCCATAGAGGCCGGTGCGCTGTTCAAGCGGGCGCAGCGTATGGATATCGATCGTCGCGCCGATGCTCGCGCCATTGATGTTGGCCTGCGGGCTCTTGAAGACGTTCGCCCCCGAAATCAGCTCGGATGGCAAGATATCGAAGTTGAATTCGCGTCCAGCGCCATCGGTCGCGATCACACGATTGTTGACCGTCACGGTATTGAACTGCGGGCCAAGCCCACGAACCGTCACGCCGTTGCCGACGCCGCGATTGCGATCGATCGTGATGCCCGGCACGCGCTGCAGCGATTCGGCGACATTCTGGTCGGGTAATTTGCCCAAATCCTCGCTGGCGATCGCGTCGACCGAGTTAATCGCGTTGCGTTTGATGTCGATGGATTGCCGCTGGCTCGCGCGGATGCCCGTCACCACGATATCCTGCGCGACACCGTCCGGACCGGCGTCAGGCGTGCCGAGATTTTGCCGTGGCGCATTCGTGTCCCCCATGGACGCGCTGCCGCTGCCGCCCTGCGCCTGAGATTGCGCCTGTGCTGCCGATGCAAGCGCCAAGGCGGTCGCCGTGATTGCGACGCCACCGTACAACCGTGCCAGTTTCCCCATAATCCCCTCCTCTTCGTTTTTTGATTTGAGATATCAGTATCAGGCCTTTTAGATATGTCAAACACGGTAATTAGAATTTCATTGCTGATGATGGCTCCCGTGCTCGCGAGGCTGGCGCGGCACTCCTGCTAGCGTTTTCGCCAGGGCGCGCTTACGGTGGGGGAGATGAGCGTGCCGCCGCATTGGCGGACCGGCCAATTTTGTGGAAACTGAATCGGATGCGGGCCGTAGCCGGAAAATCGAAAACCGAGCCAGCCAAGGCGATCGAGCTCGACCTGTTGGGCGATAACGAACCCAGCCTGTCAGACAAAGCGTATGACGCAATCTTGAAGGGGCTGTTCGACCGCACGATCCCGCTCGGTGCGGAATTGTCGCAGGCCGATCTGGTGCGGCTGTTCGGCATGACGATGCAGCCACTGCGCGACGCGCTGCGCCGACTGGAAACCGAAGGACTGGTCACGATTCACGCCCGGTCGTGTATCCGTTTCATCCGCTCCGACCTCGAGCTCTCCCGGTCGACATATCAGTTTCGCTCGTTGATCGAGCGTGCGGGTGCCCGTGCGCTGGCGGAAAGCGGCGATGCCGGCGAAATCCAGGCGATGGTCGACGGTCATAGCGCGCTGCTCGCCCGGCTGGAGGAGGGCTCTTGGGAGCCGGACGATGAAGCCATGCTCGACCGTCTCGAAGAGCAATTGCACGGCGCGTTGATATCGGCGCTGCGCAACCAGTTGATCGAAGTGACTGCGCGCCGCCTTAAGAATTACGTGACGCTGGTACGGCTCGATTGGCTGACCACCCGCCCGCTGGCGATCCGCACCCTGCGAGAGCATCTCGACATTCTGACCGCGTGTGTCGCGCGCGATGCGGACGCCGCCGAGGCCGCGCTGGTGACGCATTTTCAGCTCGCGCTGCAGCGCCTCCTGGGGATGCAATAGCGCGCCGCTACGGCTGCTCGTCCAGGCTGTAAATACGCTCCGCCGCGACCCATTTTTCCCCCATCCGCCGCAAACGGCAAGCGGCGCTGGAAGCGGTCCATCAACACATCCCACGCCCCGACCGCGGGATCGGCCGCCTCGCGCGCGGCGTTGGCGACGGGGTCGAAATCGGGCGTGGTCTCCATCACCATCACCAGCCGGTCCCCGACATGCCAGATGTCGAGTGCGGCCACACCGCCCGCCCGGATCGCGCGCGTCACGGCGGCGGGCGGCCGTCCGGGACGGTGCCAGTGGCGGTATGCAGCGATCAGCTCGGCATCATCCTGCAGATCGAGCAGAAGCACGTGGCGCATCGATATCCTCCGGATCGGGTAGAGTAGCGTCAGTTGGGTGCAACCGTCAGCGCCGATGTACGGCGACGCAGTTTCGGTCGTCGTCGAGCTGCAACACCAGATCGGCATAGGCAGGCATGGTGTCGAGGACGTGCCGCGTCAGCCGTTCGTAATGGCTGACGAACACCCGCACCTCGGCGTCGGCCATCACCCCGTCGCCGCGCGCACCCGACTGGCGCAGCGCCCGTTCCTGCTCCAGCCGCCAGTCCAGCACCCGCCCCCAGCTCGGCGCGCGCAACAGTGCAAGCATGTCGATCCGCGCGAACAGCCGCTGATACGCGCCCGCAAGCGCGGCATTGGCGTAGCGCCGCCACACCCCATGCGGGTCGCGCTCGCGCTCCAGCACGTTGACCGGATCCAGCAGCGCCACCGCGTCCTGCGGCCGGGCACCGACGCACCAGCCTTCGAAGATCACCAATTGCGCGGGCACGGGTGCACTCGTCCAAAGCGCTGCCTCGACACGATCGTCACTCGCCTTGTCAAAGCGCGGTAGCGGTGCCGCCTGTCGCGCGTCGAGCGCTGCAAACGTATCCAGCCCAAGCGCGATATCGTGCGTTCCCGGAACGCCGCGCGTTGCGAATAGCGGGTGGACCGCCGCAGCGAGCCGTGCGCGCTCGCGCCGCATATGATAAAGATCGTCGAGCGACAGCACCACCGAATGCGGAAAGCGCGCGGCGAGCGCCGCGGCGACGGTCGACTTCCCACTCCCTTGAGCCCCACACAGGCCGAGCACGAGCGGGACCCGGCGCGGATGCACAAGCGCGCGTTCGATCGCGTCGGCGAGGATCGCCTCAGGCGACACGGTCGGGCAGGGCACGGCCCGCAAAAAAGGCGTCGAGATTGTCGACCGCCTGCATTCCCATCGCTTCGCGCGCGCCCTTCGTTGCGCTGCCGAGGTGCGGCAACAGCACGGTGCGCGGGCTGGCCAGCAGCGCCGCGCTGACAGTCGGCTCGTTCTCATAGACGTCGAGCCCGGCCGCCGCGATCCGCCCTTCCGCCAGAGCCGCCACCAAAGCCGCCTCGTCGACCACCGAGCCACGCGCGGTGTTGACGAGGATCGCGCCCGGCTTCGCCTTGGCCAGTAAGACCGCATCGACAAAATGATGAGTCGCCCGGCCGCCCGGGATGTGGAGCGATACGACGTCCGCCTCCGCCATCAATGCTTCGGCGGTATCGACTCGGCTCGCCCCCAGCGCCGCCTCGATCTCGGTCGCGGCGGGGCTGCGCGAGAAATAGAGGATGCGCATGCCGAGCCCGCGAGCACGCGCCGCGGTGCCTTGCGCGATCCGGCCAAAGCCGATCAGCCCGAGCGTACAGCCATCGAGCGACTGGCCGACGAGATGCGTCGGCCGCCAGCCGGTCCATTCCCCCGCGCGCAGCTCGCGTTCACCTTCACCGGCGCGCCGCGCGGCCATCAGCATCAACAGGATCGCCAGTTCAGCCGTGGCTTCGGTCAGCGCGCCGGGCGTGTTGCTCACCGCGATCCCGGCCGCGCGCGCAGCGGCAAGATCGATATGGTCGACGCCAGCACCATAATTGGCGATCAACGCGGCGCGGCGGCCCGAGGTCGCCAACACATCGGCATCGATCCGGTCGGTGATCGTCGGCAAAATTGCGTCGAATTCGCGCATCGCGCCGCGCAATTCGGTCGCGCTCAGCGCGATGTCCGGTTGGTTTAATACGACGTCATACTGCACCGCGAGCCGCGCCTCGACTGCCTCGGGCAAACGGCGGGTGACGCGAACACGATGGCGTGCGGTCACAGCTCCGTCCCCGCCATGGCTGGCGATGGCACCGGTGCATCTGCGCGGATAAGGCCCGCCTGCCGCAAATCGCGCCAGAAATCGTCGGGGATCTTAGTGTTGTAGACCTCCAGCGTGCGCTCGACCTGCGCGGCACTGGCCAGTCCCGGTAGCACGCGCGCCACCGCAGGATGCGCGATCGGAAAGCGCAAGGCCGCCGCGGCGAGCGGGACCGCATGCGCATCGGCGATCCGCTCGATCCGGCGGACTCGCTCGACGATTGCGGGTGGCGCGATGGCATAGTCGTAATGCATCGGCGCACCGCTCCGCGTTCCCGTGGCGAGGATACCGCTATTATAGGGGCCGCCGATCACCACCGAGACGTTCTGCGCGACGCACGTCGGCAGGAACGCATTGAGCGCATCCTGTTCGAGCAACGTGTAGCGCCCCGCAAGCAATACCATATCGAGCCGCGTCTCGCGCATCGCCTGCAGGCAGATCGCAGTCTCGTTGACGCCCAGCCCGAAGCCGTCGATCGCCTTGCTCGCGCGCAGTTCCTCCAGCGCGCGAAAACCCCCCGCCGTGCGTGAGTTGCTGCCAATAGCGTGCATTGTCGTCGCCATGGTTCGCGCGGCCAATGTCATGGACCAGCAGGATATTGATCCGGGCAAGACCGAGGCGCTGCAAGCTCGCTTCATGCGACCTCAGGATGCCATCATAGCTATAGTCATAGGCGACGCGAAACGGCAGCGGCGAAAGGAAACCGTCGCGCGACTGCTCGACCGTTTGCGCTTCATCCGGAACCAGCAGACGGCCGACCTTGCTGGACACGACCAGGCCGCTGTCCCCGCGGAGCGCGTCGCCCAGGCGCCGTTCGCTCAGACCGAAACCGTAAAAGGGCGCGGTGTCGAAAAAACGCGATCCCGGCGCTGCGCGCCGCGTCGATCGCCGCTCGCGCGTCTTGGTCGCTGATCGGCGCATACAGATTGCCGAGCGCGGCGCACCCGAACCCCAAACCCACGACCTTATCGCCGGCGTCCCGCGGAGATCGACAATCAAACATCAATTCGCCAATGTGATATTCCAGAACTGTCCTGTGCTATGCTTCAAAATGCAGAACGGCGCAAGGATTGGTTACGGATGAGGATGAGTATAGCGAAATCCGTCCCCGCGCCGGTTAGCCGACGACGCGCGGGCGACCTCCCCCGACCCGCTTGCGACAGTGCGAAAGACTGCAATGAGGAGAGTAAAGAGGATGCCGATCGCGCTCGTACGGCAGGCCTTTCGCCCCGGCTTCGTCGATAAACACCGACTGCGGGTGCCGCTCCGGCCCCGCTGGCAAAAGCAAAACATGCCGCCGGTCCGGAAACGCGCGGCATCCCGCGAAACGGACTATTTCCGCCCGGTTACTCCAAGCATGGTCGCCCCACCAACAAATGACAGAATAGCCAGGGTCAAAAACAGCGTGCTGAAATTCTGGGGTGTCGCGAGCCACCACGCCAATGCCGGGCCAATGAGCACGGGTGCGGTATTCGCCAAATTGATCAGCCCGAGATCGCGCCCACGCCGACGCGGGTTGGGAAGCAATTGCATGACGAAACCGATTTGCAAGGTGAGGAAGACAGTCCAGCCGATCGAATAAATGCAAAGGCCTATCGCGGCCGAAGTCCAGTTGGTCGCGCAGGCCATCATGACGAGACCGGCCGCATCGAGAATAACGGCAATCATCATAAACGGCTTGCGCCGCTCCAACCTGTCTGACCAACGGCCCAACATAACGGCGAAGGGCAATGGCACGATGTTCGCCAAAAAGATCAACGCCCCCACCTGTGCCGACACACCGCCGCGTGCGGCGGGTGTCGCGAACCGCTCCATGAAGAACAGGAAATATGCGGACACCACGTTACCGGGAATCTGGACGATCAGGCGCGATATCCACGCAATGACGAGGTCGGGTGACGATACCGCAACCGTGCGATCCGCCACCGGCAACGTCGGCTTGGGCGATGTCGCCAGCAATGGCCCGAGGGAAATGACGACAACGACCGAGATCACGGCTAGGCGCAGGCCCAACGTCGGGGGCCCCCATTTCACCAATAGCGGCCCGATCGCCGCACCAAGCGGCTGAGCCCCGGCGAGCAGGCCGCTCATCAGGCCATTCTGTCGATCCGGGCTTTCCTCAGCGAGCAGCGCCATAAGCGGGGCCAGGGCGATGTTGAGCGCGACCTGAAACGCCATCACCGATAGGACGAGCATCGCGGGCGTCCGTGCGCTGGCAATGCCCGCGTACGACGCGATCGTCGCGACAAGGCCTGCGGCGATCCAGTATCGCCGTCCCGTGCCGCGCTCGAGCGAACGGTCGCTAAGCCATCCGAATAGGATACCCGCAATGCTGGCCATCGCGGCACCTGCGATCATCGCCGTCGCGAGCACACCGAACCGCGCTTCCCCGGCAATCAACTCGATCCGCAGTGGCAACAGCAAAGTTAACAACGGCAGATACGCAACGACGCATCCGGCGTATCCAAGCGCACCAAGCACCGGAATCAGTGCGGGCGATCGCTTCGCCTTGCGGACAGCGAAGAAGCGGTCGGAATGCGCGGTCATGTGACGCCTGCTTAGGACATCGGCATCGCCACAGCCAGGGGATTGCAAAGGGTTATCGGCGTCGTGCGGTCGATTGGCGCAGCTCTAGCTTCGCCGGGACAATGATCGGCTGCCCCGGTGAATCACGCCCTGCGAGTTCGGCAATGATGAGCTCGACCGCGCGGGCCGCCAGATCGGCGATCGGCTGGTCCACTGCGGTCAGCGGCGGATGCGTGAAGCGGACGATCGGGGTGTTGTCGAAGCTGATCAGCGACAGGTCGCGGGGTACCGCGATCCTGCGCTCCCGGCACGTCTCAAGCGTCGCGAGCGCCATCTGATCGTTGCTGGCGATGATCGCGGTCGCCGGGTCGGCCGCATCGAGCAAAGCGATCGCGGCCTCCCGCCCCGACGCGTATCCAAAATCGCCGCGCGTCAGCAAATCGTCCGCCAGCCCTGCCGCCGCCATTGCTGCACGCCAGCCATCGGTGCGCCACGCGCTGAGCTCATAATCGGGAGGCCCCGCGATGAAGCCGATCCGTGTATGCCCGAGCGCGATGAGATGCTCGGTCGCGATCCGCGCCGCGCGCTCATCGTCCATCGTCAGCGCAAAGCCCGCGCCTGCCCGCCGCGAGCCGATCCGCGCGAAACTGATCCGCTGGGCCTCCAGCAAGTCCGCGATCAGCGGGTTCTCCGAATGCGGCGGCGTCAGGATAACGCCATCGGGCTGGAGCGCCGCGATCGCGGCCATCAGCTCGCGCTCGATATGGTCGCTATGCGTGTCGACCAGCTCGACGATCATGCGATAGCCATAGGTCGCGCAGGTCAGCATCCCGCCGAGCAGCATCTGGTCGACCCAGTCGGTGCCCTGCCGCGCACGCCAGTCGGCGATCGTGCGTTCGCGATCGTTGAGCGCGACGATCAGATAGGAGCGCGAGCCGCCCATCCGCTGCGCCGCGATCGACGGCACATAGCCCAGCCGATCGATCGCCTCCTGCACGCGTGCAGCGGTCTCGGGCCGGACGCCCGGCTCCTTGTTGATCACACGGCTGACGGTTTGCAACGACACGCCCGTATCCGCCGCGACATGCTTGATCGTGACGGCCTGCCGCCTGCGCGCCATTGTCTTCAGCCGCCGCAATATTGCGCGACATAGTCGGCATGCGCCGGCAACCCGGCGACGGTACGCACGACATTGTCGCGCAGCGTCGCCAGGAACTTCGCCAGCTCCTCATCGCGCAGCTTGGCCGCGATCGGGTGATAGGCGGCGGGCTCGATGCCCTGCCCCATCATCACCTGCACCCAGCTATTTTCGGCGAACAACTCCTCGTTGCGGCGGAACACGCGACCGGTCTCGCGGAACAAGGCAATCTTTTGCGCCAGACTGTCAGGAATCGCCATCCCCGCACATTGCCGCCAGAACGCCGAATCGCGCCGGTTGGTCGCCTTATAGTGGAGGATCAGAAAGTCGCGGATCTGCTCCATGTCGGCAAATTGCTGGTCGTTGAACTCGGCGATGTCGCGCGGCGAGATCGCGCCCGCCGGCATCATCCGGATCAGCCGCAGGATCGCGCGCTGGATGAGATGGATGCTGGTCGATTCGAGCGGTTCCATGAACCCGCCCGACAGCCCGATCGCGACGACATTGCGATGCCATTGCCGCCGCCTCGCCCCTGTGACGAAGCGGATGTGGTTCGGCTCGGTCAGCACCGTCCCCTCGATATTGCCGAGCAGCCGCTCGAGCGCGGCGTCGCGCTCCAGATAGCGGCTGCAATAAACGATGCCGTTGCCGGTGCGATGCTGCAACGGGATACGCCACTGCCACCCGGCATCATGCGCCATCGCGCGCGTATAGGGCACGGGCGGGCGGACGTTTTCGGTCTGCACCGCGATGGCGGAATCGCACGGCAGCCAATGGGTCCAGTCGTCATACCCGGCATGTAACGCCTGTTCGATCAGCAGCGCGCGAAAGCCGGTACAGTCGAGGAACAGGTCGCCCTCGACCACCGCGCCGGATTCGAGGTGGAGCCCCGCAACGTCTCCGCTCTCGCCATCGAGCGCGACGTGCGCGATGCGGCCTTCGATCCGGCGCGTGCCGTCGGCTTCCGCCATTCGCCGCAAGAATTGCGCGTAGAGCGACGAATCGAGCTGATAGGCATAATTCATCCGCTCGTCGGGAAGATGCGCGAACTTGCCCTCCAGCGCCGCGACGAGCTCTAGGCAATAGGCGTCATACGCCGCGTCGTGACCGCGCTCGCGACCGTTCAGCCAGAAATGCTGGAAGCCCGCCGACCAATGGTCCTGCCCGGTAATCCCGAACGAGTGGAAATAGCGATCGCTACCGTCCTTCCAGCCATCGAACAGGATGCCGAGCTTGAAGGTCGCCTGTGTCGCGCGCATGAAATCGGCCTCGCCGATGCCGAGCAGCCGGTTGTAGGTGACGAGCGGCGGGATCGTCGATTCCCCCACTCCGATCGTCCCGATCGCGTCGGATTCCACCAGCGTCACCTCGGCGGTGCGGCCCATCGTCCGCGCGATCGCGGCCGCCGCCATCCAGCCCGCTGTGCCGCCCCCGGCAATAACGATGCGGCGTGGGCTGGACATCATGGCTGAGGTTCCTGAGCAGGAAAGCGCGGATGCGATCGGCGCTTTCGGGGGTGAGCGGGGCGAGCACGCTGCGGCCGTGCTCGGGGATATGCGCGGTCACGTCATCGCCATTGTTGAAGACATAATAATCGAACAGGTCGCGCCAATGCTGTTTTTGATCGGCGGGCAAATCGCGGATCGCGAGCAAGGCGTGGTTCAGCGCATCCTGCGGCGAGCCCAGCCAGCGCGGCGTTTCGCGCCACCAATAGTTCACCAGCACGTTGAAATCGGCGAGCCCCTCGACATGATGCCACCACATCGCCGGAATATACAGCGCGTCACCGGCGTCGAGCTCGGCCACCTGGGCGTGCGCCAGCGCTTCGGGAAAGCGCGGATGCCGCTGCAGGTCCGGCGCGTGGAAATCGACCATGCTGATTGCACGACCAGCCGGTGTGTTGTCGATCGGCCCCAGATGGAGGTTGCGGAACTGTTCGCGCGGAAACAGCGTGAAGCGCCGCCGCCCCACAGCAACGCAGGCGAGATTGTGGGGCAAATCGTTATGCGCGGCGATCCGCGTCTTCGACCCGATCCAGATGCTCGCCAGACACGTTCGATCGGCCAGATCGACATGATTGGCCTCATGCAAGCCGGTGAAGAACTGGTGCATGTCGATCGAGCCGAGATAGACCGGCGGGGCTCCCGCTTGCCCTTCGACCGAATCCATCCGCTGGAAAATATCGGGTAGCTTCGCGCGCAGCGTGCGGAAGTTCATCGCCATGGCGGCGTCGTAGAACAGCCGGCCGTCGCCGCCCTGCTCGCCCACCGTAACCGTGAACGCCGTGTCGCGGTGGTGCTGCAGCAAATAGGCCCGCGCATCGCGCGACGAGCGGCGGCCCGCAGCGACCAGCGGCCAATCCCGGACCAACCCGCGCACGACGAACGGCGCGTCGGCGGACCGCAACCGCGCGTCGAGCTCGACCGCATCGGCGATCCGGACCTCGGCCACTTCCGCCAGATCCTTGAAAATGCCGGACTCGGCTTCAGCCACGCGCCGCGTTCCGTCGGCTCTTGCGATCGATCAGTTCGGCGACGTTGGCGAGCGAGGCGAGCGCCATGAACACGGGCATCAAGTGCCCTTCGGCGTGCAGCTCGCCAAGCGTGGCGGCGTCGAGCTGCTGCAAGCGCTCCTCGCGATGCCGTGATAGCCGACCAGCCGGTTGGTCGTGCCATCGTCGAGCGTGATCTCGAGCGTCAGCGGCTCGATCAGTTCGTGGCGCGTCAGCGCGGCGAAGAATCCTTCGCTCGCCTGCCAGCCCGCATCGAGCTCACCGAGCTGTTCGGCGATTGTTTCGAGATACGGCGTCGGACGGCCAAGGTCGTCGAACACCCGCACGCCCTCGCCGCCGGTCGCGACGCGCGGATTGTCAAGGTCGAGGTGGATCTGCTTGTCGCCGCCTGGCGTCGCCGGGTGGCCGATCAGGAAAGGCTGGATCTGCAGTGCGAGCGGACGATACCGTGCATCCCATTGCCCCCCCGTCGAGGAACAGATTCTCGCCGGGCTCGAACCCGAACATCGCCAGCGCCTGAAACCGGTCGCGCTGGGGGGTAAGGCGGAACAGGATCGGATAGTCGTTCTGCACGCGGCGAAACTCGCTCGGCACGACAAGGGACGACATCACCGCGTCGCCAAGGTCCGCACCGTGCGCGGACGTAATGCGCAGCGTGCGGTGATCCTCGCTGTTGAGCAGGACGTGGTTGGCCATCAGGAAATCTGCTCCATAACGTTTGGTTGATACGCCGCCCGGCAGGCATCGAGATAGGCGCGGATCGGGGGCAGCGTGGCGACCATGCTCCGCGCACGCTGCGCGATCGGTGCCAGCGATGGTGGCTTGCCCATTTGGAGCGGGCCGGGCTCCGGCACGCGCGCGCCCATGCCGTAGAGGATATATTGATAGCTGGCAGCAGGGAACAGCTCATCGACCATCGGCAGGTCGGCGCGCAGTGGCGGTCGATGCTGCCACAGCGCCAGCAATTCTGCGAGCCGCGGCGGGATCGATGCCGGGTCGCGGTGATCGCGCCAATAGCGTCCGTCGCGTCGGCTCAGCACATAATGCAGTTTCAGGAATTCGACGATCCGGTCCCAGCGATAGCGGAACAGCGTGTTGAAGCGCGCGGCCACCAGCGGCATCGTCGCTGGCGTCGGCCAGTCGTCAAGCAGCGCGTCGAGCGACAGCTCGACCGTCACGATCGCCGATGCTTCCAGCGGCTCGAGAAACCCCGCCGACAAACCGATCGCGAGGCAGTTGCCGACCCAGAAGTGTGCGCGGTGCCCCGACCGGAAGGTCAGCCGACGCGGCGTGATCGGCGCATCGGTGCCGAGATACGCCGCCAGCGTCGCCAATGCCGCGTCGTCGCTCATGTGCGCCGACGAATAGACGCAGCCGACGCCGCGTCGGGTCGGCAGGCCGATGTCCCAGATCCATCCCGCAGCATGCGCGGTCGCATCGGTCTGTGCCTTGATCGGGCTGTCGGCGGCGACCGGCACCTGTACCGCCAGCGCCCGGTCGTTGAACAGCACGTCGCCACGGTCGATGAACGGGACATCCCCCATCAGCAGCGCGGCGTGGCCGGTGCAATCGAGGAACAGATCGCCTTCGATCGCGCCCTGCGCGCGCGTGTACACCGCGACTACGTCGCCCTGCTCGGCCCGCTCGACCCGGGTCACATGGTCGCGCAGGTGCCGGACACCGAGCCGCTCGGTCGCGTGCCGCATCAGCAGCGCCGCGAGCTTGCCCGCATCGAGATGGTAGCCATAGTTCAGCGCGCCTGCGAAATCGGGCATCGTCCGCTGGCGGGGTGCCAGATGCTGCTGCGCCACGCGCGGTTGCGGTGTGACGACATCGGCGAACGGCTCGCCCGCGGCCTCGGTCTGCCATGCGGCGACGAGTGCGCGCGCATCCGCCTCGGCGGGCGGCGTGAAGGGGTGAAAATAGACGTCGTCGGGCGCACCGCTCGCCCAGCCCCGGAAACGCGATCCGTGTTTGAACGACGCATCGCAGGCGAGCAGGAATTCGGCCTCGCCAATGCCGATCCGCTCCAGCGTCGCGCGCAGTGTCGGCCACGTCCCCTCGCCCACCCCGATCGTCGGAACGTCGGGAGATTCGACGAGCGTGACTGTGATGGGATGCTCTGCGATCGGGCTTGCCGCTGCGGCAATACGGCAAGCGGCAAGCCAGCCCGCGGTGCCGCCGCCGACGATAACGACTCTAGAAATGGCCGTATGCAATTGGCCCGTCCTGTTGTGTGGTCCGTATTCAGGCCCCGTTCGACCCCGGTTATGCCCTGCGGACCCGAAGAACGCCACCCTCGCGTCGCGAGGGTGGCGTCGCCCGCATTGCTAGAAGGTGATCCGCGCACCGCCCGAATAGCGCGGCCCCTGCTTCGTCACGAACGCGATGTTGCGGTCCGAGCGCAGATGCCCGCTGCGATTCTCGCTGTTCACGTTGATCCCCTCGAAGAAGACCGAGATGTTCTTCGTGATCGCATAGCTCGCGCTGACGTCGAGCTGGCCATAGGTGTCGATATAGTACGGGTTGACGCCCGCGCCCGACAGATACCCCTTGCGCCAGTTATAGGCAGCGCGCGCCTGCAGGCCGTTCTTGTCATAGAACAGCACCGCGTTGGCGCTGTCGGACAAGCCCGTCACCGCAAATTGCGACACACTGGCCGGCAGCGTGTTATCGTAATTGTGGTTGCCTCTGACGATCGTGTAGTTGAGGATCGTGCCGAACCCGGTGTTCCAGAACGCGTGCTGGATCGCGAACTCGAATCCGTCGATATTGGCCTTCTGATCGCTGTTATACGGCGTCTGAATAACGAAATTCACCAGCGGATCGTTGGGCTGCGCCACGATCGTGCCGTTGACCACACCACCCGGATAATTGGCCGCGATATAATCGCGGATCTGGCCGAAGGTCGCATTTGCCCCCAACGCATTGAGCGCCGCCTGATAACGCGGGCCGTTCTGCGTTACACCGTTGAAGGTCGTCGTTGGCGAGGTGATCCCGGGGATCGTCTGGTTGACCACGGTGCTGCTGATGTAATTCGCCACATTTTTGTGGAAAAACCCAACCGAGATGTAGCTCTCTCTATTGTAATACCACTCCGCTGACAGATCGATATTCTTCGATTTATAGGGAATGAGATTTGGGTTGCCCACCGAACCCGTGCCGCCACCGACGCGGAACAGCGTGTCGAGCCGTCGGCCGCCTTGCAGGCTGCCATAATCCGCACGTGTGATTGTATGGCTGTACGATGCGCGCAGTTTGACGGTGTTGGTCGGTTCGATGTCGAAGTCGACCGATGGCAGCCAGTTCTGATAGCTGCCCTTGAACGACGTGAAGCCGCTCCCGTTGAACAGGATATTGAATTCGTTCTGCGAATTCTGCCGTGCGCCCGACGGGGTCGGCACCAGCGCCGAGGCGCTGACGTCGGTCGTCTCGTAGCGCAGACCGCCAATGATATGACCCGGCACCGAGAACACGTTGAACTTACCGTTGACCTGGAAATACGGCGCAATCGTCTTTTCGCGGACGCGCGAGTCGGTGGTGTACGGGATCAGGCACTGGCCGCTCCCGCCGCAGATCTTATAGGCCTGATCGAGCAGGTTGACGACGCTCGCCAAGTCGAACGAGTAGAAGGACTTGACGATGTTGACGTTGTTCGCACCGCTGATTCCCGAGAATTTATCGGGAATGCTGACCAGATTGAACAGACTGTCGGGGAGAAGCGCCGCGGCTGCGGCACGCTGCGCCGCACTGTCGCCGCCGGTCCCGCCCCAGGTATCGTTCTGCAGCACGCTATAGGCCGACCGCACCTTGTTGTCGGTGTACTGCACGCCCCAGTCGAGGCTGTCGAGGAAGCCATCGTGATGGTCGTAATGGCCCTTCAACTGGACCTGGTTGATCTCGTCGCGGAAATAGGAATTGCGGAACGCATTGCCGGTCGGGACAATGTTCGCGGCGTTGAGCGGATCGATGCCGGGATACGTGCTGAACGAGATAACCGGCAGCTTGTTCTCGAAATTGACCGTCTGGCTCTGAATACCGAAGATGGCCGTACCGACCGAATTGCTGTTGCCATACGGACTGTTCGGCTTCGATTCTGCGGTCGAGTGGCTGACGTCGAGTACCATGGTGACACCACCCGGCCCCTTCCACGTCAGATTGCCGCCAATTGCCTTGTTTTCGCTGCGCGCCGAGGTCTGCGACGCCGAATAGGCAAGATCCTTGGTCTCCGCCGCCTGGAAGCGCTCGGTGTAGAAGAGAGGTCCCGCGACCGGACCATTGGTCCACGCACTCGACGTGTCGTTGTGATTGTACCAGATGCCGACACTGTTATCGCGAATGTCGACCGTGTTGCGCGAATAGGTGTAGTCGAACGTCGCGGTCAGCGTATCGGTCGGCTTGAACTGCAGCACCGCCTGCCCGTTGATGCGCTGGCGCTTGCCATTGACCACATCATAGCCAGCATTCTGCGGCACCTGATAGACATCGGTCGCGCCCGGCCGGTTGGTGATGTTGGCGTAGCGCGGATCGCCCTTCTGCGCGAGCGAACCCCAGTTGTTTTCCGCGCCGAGATAGCCGTCGCGGAAGCCGACATTGGCTTGGTTGGCGCTGAAATGCCGCTCCTGGAACGAACCCAGAATCAGCACGCCGATGCGATCGTCGGCGAACGTGTCGGAGAAAATGCCCGACACTTCGGGGGTCACGTCCTTGCCGCCATTTTGCGACGTGTCGATCACGCCGCGCGCCGACAGCGAACCGCGCAGGCCGGGCTTGTCGAACGGCCGCGGCGTCCGGATGTTGATGGTGGAGCCAATGCCGCCCGACGGCACGCTGGCACGCCCGGACTTATAGACTTCAAGCGCCGCAACGCCTTCCGAGGCGAGGTTGGCGAAATCGAACGAACGCGACACCGGTGCGCTGTTGCCGTCGCCGATCGTCGAGGTCGCGAGCTGACGACCATTCAGCGTCACCAGGTTATATTCGGGACCGAAGCCGCGAACCGTGACGAACTGCCCTTCGCCGTTCGAACGGTCGATCGACACGCCAGTGATACGCTGCAGCGATTCGGCGAGGTTGGTATCGGGAAACTTGCCGATATCTTCGGCCGAGATCGCATCGACGATGCCCTGCGCGTCACGCTTGAGATTGATCGAATTGCGAAGGCTGGCGCGGATGCCGGTGACGACGATGTCGCCGCCCGCGTCCGCCGCATCCGACGCCCCCGTTCCCTGTGCCGGGAGCGCGGTGGTGTTGGTCGGCTGGTCCTGGATCGTCGATGCCGTGTCCTGCGCTGCGGCGATCATCGGATAGCTCGCCAGCGCGAGTATCGATCCGCCGAGTGCCAGTCGCGTAGCCAAACGGGTGCTGAAGCCCCCCATCGTCATCCTCCCTGATAGCGACGCATTACCCCTGCGCCTTCTTGTTTGAGAACGTTCACTTGTTCCGCGACGCGCCGATTGTCAAGTCGCCAGCGCGTTGAAAACGGGTTCTTGTGAACGTTCTCGGGATATGCTGTCTAGGGATTGGAACGGCGGCACGGCCCGACCGGGGAAGCCCCGGCACCGAAAGCGCGCGCGAGACAAATCTGGGAGGATTTCGAAATGGCAAAGACGATTCATGGCTGGCTGCTGGGCGCAACGCTGCTCTCCGGCATCGGGGCGCAAGCCCCCGTTGTAGCGCGCCAGGCGAGCGCGCCGGCCACAAAGCAGGATGCCCGCGCGCGGCGGCGGCGATCGTTGCCAAAATGACACTCGATGAAAAAATCGCGCTCGTCCACGGCCTTTTCCCGCCAATGGCGAAGGGCAAGACGCCAAACGAACTGATTCCCTCGGCCGGCCATATCGACGGAATCCCGCATTTGGGCGTTCCCTTGATTCGCGAGAGCGACGCCTCGCTCGGCGTCGCCAATCAGGTCGAGCAGCGCAAGGGCGACGTCGCGACCGCGCTTCCCTCCAGCCTTGCTACCGCCGCGACCTTCGACCCCGCAATCGCACGCGCGGGCGGCGCGATGATCGGTGCCGAGGCGCGTGCCAAGCGCTTCACTGTATTACTCGCCGGGGGCGTCAACTTGACGCGCGACCCGTGGAACGGGCGCAACTTCGAATATCTCGGCGAGGATCCGCTGCTCGCCGGGACGATGGCAGGCGCGCATATTGCGGGTGTGCAGTCGAACAAGATCGTCTCGACGATCAAGCATTACGCGCTCAATGCGCAGGAAACCGGCCGCGCCGTCGTCGACGCGCAGATTGGCGAGGCCGCGCTTCGCATGAGCGACCTGCTCGCTTTTCAGATCGCAATCGAGACGGGCAAGCCCGGCTCGGTGATGTGCGCCTACAACAAGGTCAATGGCGACTGGGCGTGCGAGAATGCGCATTTGCTCACCGACGTGCTGAAACGCGATTGGGGGTATCGCGGCTGGGTGATGAGCGACTGGGGTGCGGTGCATTCGACCGCCAAGGCCGCGAATGCCGGGCTCGATCAGGAATCGGGGCAGGAACTCGATCACGCCATCTACTTCGCCGATGCGCTGAAGGCCGATATCGCCGCCGGTCGCGTGCCGATGGCGCGGCTCGACGATATGGTAACGCGCTATCTGACCGGGTTGATCGAAACCGGTGCCTATGACGCACCCGCCACAGTCGCGCAGCCGATTCCCTATGACGCCCATGCCGAGGTCGCGCAGCGCGCGGCCGAAGCCGGGATCGTGCTGCTCAAAAACGAGGGGGGCCTCCTGCCGCTCACGCGCACCGCGAAACGCGTCGTGTTGATCGGTGGTCGCGCCGATGTCGGCGTGCTGTCGGGCGGCGGGTCGAGCCAGGTCCGCTCGGTCGGCGGGGCGCCGGTCGAAATCCCGCTGACGAGCGGCGCTGCATCCTCCTTCGCCCGCGTTACCTGGCACGCGTCATCGCCGCTGCTCGCGATCCGCGCCGCCATGCCGCAGGCGCAGGTAAGCTGGATCGATGGCCGCGACCCGGCCGCCGCCGCTGCCGCCGCCAGAACTGCGGACGTGGCGATCATATTCGCGACACAGTGGACAACCGAAGCACAGGACGTGGCCGATCTGTCGCTACCCGATCAACAGGACGCGCTGATCGCTGCGGTTGCTGCCGCGCAGCCCAAGACGATCGCGGTGATGGAGACCGGCGGCCCGGTGCTGATGCCGTGGCTGTCGGCCGTGCCCGCGGTCGTGCAAGCCTGGTATCCCGGTCAGCGCGGCGGTCCCGCGATCGCCAATATCCTGACCGGGCGCGTCAATCCGTCGGGCCGCTTGCCGATCACCTTCCCCGCGCGCGCGGCGCAGGCCCCGCGCCCCGCACCGGTCCG
>NZ_JSBN01000092.1 GCF_000797515.1 Sphingomonas sp. Ant H11 | reverse complement strand
GCGATCTTGGCAAGGCGCTGCTCGCCGACCGCAACGCGCGCTGGGCGAGCGTGATCGTGCGGCGGATGGCGCGGCCGGGGCGCGTGTTCGTGGCCGTCGGCGCCGGGCATCTGGTCGGGCCGGGATCGGTGGTGGAATTGCTGCGCAAGCGCGGGCTGAAGGTCGAGCGGGTGGAGTAAATCCTTCTGCCGTTGGGAGAAGGTGGCGCGTAGCGCCGGATGGGGGTGACTTGGGCGAACGCGCGCCTCATCTCACTCTTCCCACGCCTTCGGCGCGGGCCCCTTCCCTCTCCCGGTGGGAGAGGGAGATGCTATCCAGCATATTGCGCTTTACCCCGCCCTCCCCTATAGCGCCGCGCTTCGGTCAGGGTCATCCCTGGAGGCCTGGCCGGAGACCACACACACGCATATCGGAGTAATGCAATGAGCGACCAATTGGAGCTCGCAGCCGAGACGCGCGAACAGGTTGGCAAGGGAGCCTCCCGTTTGCTTCGTCGCGAAGGCCGCGTCCCCGCCGTGATCTACGGCAACAAGCAAGATCCCGAGTCGATCCACGTCGAGGAAAAGGCGCTGATGCGTCTCCTGATGACGGGTCACTTCATGAATTCGGTCGTCATGATCGAGGTCGGTGGCAAGAAGGTTCGCACCCTGCCGAAGGACGTGTCGTTCGACGCCGTCACCGAGCGTCCGGTCCATGCCGACTTCCTGCGCATCGGCGCGCACACCACCGTGCATGTCAACGTGCCTGTCGTGTTCACCGATGAAGACGAAGCCCCCGGCATCAAGACCGGCAAGGGCGTGCTCAACATCATCCAGCACGAGCTGGAACTGGTATGCGACGCAGCCGAGATCCCGGACGACATCACCATCTCGCTGGCTGGCCGCGAGATCGGCGATTCGATCCACATCTCGAACGTGACGCTGCCCAAGGGCGTGACCCCGGCGATCACCGACCGCGACTTCACCATCGCGACGATCGTCCCGCCGACGGTGCCGACGGTTGCCGACGAAGAAGCGGACGCAGCTGTTGCTGAGGCGCAGGCCGCCGAGAGCGACACCGCCGAGTAATGGAGGACAAAGCCCTCTCCCCGCTGGCGGGGAGAGGGTTGGGAGAGGGGCTGAACCGGGCACAAGCGCGCGTAACGGCCCCTATCCCCTACCCTCTCCCCGGAGGGGAGAGGGAGTCTTGAATGCAAATCTGGGTCGGCCTGGGCAATCCCGGCGCGCAATATGCGCTCAACCGCCATAATGTCGGCTTCATGGCGGTGGATATCATCGCCGAACTGCACGGCTTCGGCCCCGTCAAAAAGGCGTTTCAGGGCTGGACGCAGGAGGGCCGGATCGGCTCCGAGAAAATCCTGCTGCTCAAACCCGCGACCTTCATGAACGAGAGCGGCCGCAGCGTCGGCGAAGCGATGCGCTTCTACAAGCTCGATACCGGCGACGTCACCGTCTTCCATGACGACCTCGACCTCGACCCGTTCCGCGTGAAAGTGAAGACCGGCGGCGGCACTGCCGGGCATAACGGCTTGCGCTCGACCGAGGCGCATATCGGCAACGCCTTTCGCCGCGTGCGCATCGGCATCGGCCACCCCGGCCACAAAGACAAAGTCAGTCCCTATGTGCTCGGCAATTATGCCAAGGCCGAGATGGAGCCGCTGGCCGATCTGCTCGGCGCGATCGGGGCGGAGGCCCCGTGGCTGGCCAAGGGCGATGATGGCCGTTTCATGAGCGATGTCGCGCTGCGACTGGGAGAGACGAAATGACCGTGCGCACGCTGTTCGCGACGCCGTTCTACGAAGGCAAGTTGAAGAACGCCGCTCTGGTCGCCGATCTCGACCGCTCGTGCCAGGCGCTGGCCGAGGATGACCGCGCCGGGCGCGCCTGGTCCAAGGCGCATGGCTATCGCGGCTACACCTCCTACGCCTCGCTCAACGATTTGCCGATGCGCGACCCGGCCTTTGCCGATCTGGTCAAGCTGCTCAACAAGCATGTCGCCAAGTTCGCCGAAGACTGCGCGTTCGACCTGAACGACCGCAAATTGAAACTCGACAGCTTGTGGGTGAACGTCCTGAAACCAGGCGGGATGCATTCGGGGCATGTCCACCCGCACAGCGTGATTTCGGGCACGGTCTATATCGTCGTGCCGGAGGGCGCGGGTGCGCTCAAACTGGAAGACCCGCGTCTGCCGATGATGATGGCGGCACCGACGCGACGCGACGACGCGCCCGAAATGCTGAAACCCTTCGTCTATGTCGAGCCGCAGGCGGGCAGCGTGTTCCTGTGGGAAAGCTGGCTGCGCCACGAAGTCGCGCCCGGCACCGCCAAAAGCGAGCGGGTGAGCGTCAGCTTCAACTATCGCTGGTAGGCTTCCCGCGCCGTCTCTGGCATTCCGGTGCCGGACGCCGTATCGGCGGCGCATCACACATATCGTGCTTCAAGGATCATCATGGGTTTTCGCTGTGGAATCGTCGGGCTGCCCAATGTCGGCAAGTCCACCCTGTTCAATGCGCTGACGCAGACTGCGGCGGCGCAGGCGGCGAACTATCCGTTCTGCACGATCGAGCCGAACGTCGGCAACGTCGCGGTGCCCGACCCCCGGCTCGACAAGCTCGCCGCGGTCGCGGGATCGCAGAAGATCATCGAAACGCAATTGGGCTTTGTCGACATTGCCGGGCTGGTGCGCGGCGCCTCCAAGGGCGAGGGCCTCGGCAACCAGTTCCTCGGCAACATCCGCGAAGTCGATGCGATCGTGCATGTGCTGCGCTGCTTCGAGGATGACGACGTCACCCATGTCGAGGGCAAGGTCGACCCGATCGCCGATGCCGAGACGGTCGAAACCGAATTGATGCTGTCCGATCTGGAGAGCCTCGAAAAGCGCGTCCCCAAATTTGCTGAAAAAGGCGACGCAGGGCGACAAGGAGGCCAAGGTCGCCGCCTCGGTGCTGGGCCAGGCGCTCGACCTGCTGCGCGAAGGCAAGCCCGCGCGGCTGACCGTACCCAAGGATGAAGACGAAGCCCGCGCCTTCAAACAGGCGCAATTGCTGACCGCCAAGCCGGTGCTCTATGTCTGCAATGTCGAGGAAGCGAGTGCCGCCAACGGCAATGCGCAATCGGCGCGCGTGTTCGAGAAGGCCAAGGCCGAGGGGGCCGAAGCCGTCGTCGTCTCCGCCGCGATCGAGGCCGAGATCGCCACGATGGAGCCGGAAGAGCGCGGTGAATTTCTCGCCGAACTGGGCCTGACCGAAACCGGCCTGTCGCGCGTGATCGTCGCCGGGTATCGGCTGCTCAAGCTGCTGACCTTCTTCACCGTCGGCCCCAAGGAAGCACGCGCCTGGACCGTCCATGCCGGGGCTAAGGCCCCGCAGGCAGCGGGCGAGATCCACACCGATTTCGAGCGCGGTTTCATCCGCGCCGAGACGATTGCCTATGACGATTATGTCGCGCTCGGCGGCGAAACCGGTGCGCGCGATGCCGGCAAGCTGCGCCAGGAGGGCAAAGAGTATGTCGTCCATGACGGCGACGTGCTGAATTTCCGCTTCAACGTCTAATCTTGTCGGCGGGCGACGCGCGGCCTAGGGTTTCCGCGATGTTCGCCCGCCTGATCCTTGCGCTGCTGCTGGCAGCCTTTGCCATCCCGGCGATAGCGCATGGGCAGTCGTGCCATGAAATGCCAATCGCCGCGCCGATGGCGCATGGCGCGCACCACATGCCGCGTCAGGACGATCAGGCGACCGTGCCGCATATCTGCATCGGCTGCATTCCCCCGGCCAGCCTCGCCGCGCGCGGGGTGGATCAACCCGGCGTGAAGGCGGCCGTGCCGCGCCGCATCGTCGCGACCGCGTTTGATCCGGGCACGGCCACACCACCGATCGTCCCTCCTCCGCGCCGGACCGTGTGATCCGGCGGGCCATCGCGCCCGCCCGCATGCTTTCCCCGTTGAGGATTTTCCGATGACCCGATCGATGTTGATCGCGGGCTGCGCGCTGTCCGCGCTGCTGCCCGCGCCTGCTTTTGCGCAAATGATGCCCGGCATGAAGATGGACATGCCGATGCCCGCCAAGCCCAAGCCCAAGGCGAAAACCCAAGCC
>NZ_JSBN01000091.1 GCF_000797515.1 Sphingomonas sp. Ant H11 | reverse complement strand
CCGGCCAGCGCCAGCGCCGCGCCACCGGCGAGCAGCGCGCGCCGCGTCGTCATGGCGTGCGATCGGCGATGGCGACGGTGTTGTTCTGCTGGGTGACTTCGGCACCGCCATCAGCCTGTTCGACACGAACCAAGAGCTGTTGCGGGTCGATGCCCGTGGGCACCGTCAGCGTCACCTGCGCGGTTTTGGGGATGAGATCGCCCGGCGCGGCGAGCGGCGGCACGGCGGCGCTGGCGATCCTGCGATCCTGCTGCCACAGCGACACGCGGCCCGCCGTGGTTGGCACTGCGCCTAGGCTGTGGACGGTGACCGTGACGCGCTGGCCCGCAACGCGCACATCGTCGCGGCCAATGCCTAGATCGGGGCGGGTTTCGACCGGCGTGGTGGGTGTCACCAGCGCAAAGTCGAGCACGGTCTCGCCCGGCGCGAAGGTGAGCGGGATCGCGGCGCTGCGCTCCAGCGCGACCGTCGTGCGCTCAGGTGCCGCGCCGCGCTCGGTTGCGATCGACCAGCGTCCGGCGGTGACGTTCCACGCCGTCATCGTCGCGGCTTGCGGGCGGTTGCTGGTGTTATAGGCGATCACCTTGAAGCGGTCGCGCGTCGCGCCGGGCAGCAGAATCGCGACCTGCTCCGCCGCGTCCGGCGTGGCGAAGCGCCAGCTCACCGTATTGCCCGGCCAGGTCTGGTTGCGCTTCAGCGCGATCCCGCCGAGCCGTTCGCGCTGCAGGATGTCGCTTGGCTGTTCGACGCGGTCGCTCCACCAATGGCCGTCGGTGTACATCGCCATATGCTGCATCTTATCGGCGATCGCCTCGCCGTGCAGCGTGGCGAGCACGTCTAGATCGCCCGTTGCCGACCAAGCGGCATAACGGCCGAACGGCTCCTCGCTTTTGGCCGCCCGCGCGCGCAACGCGGTGCCATCGGGCAAGGCGGTGAAGGCGTTTTTCGTTGAATTCGGCCAGCCCCGCCGGACTCTTGGCGACCCGCGCCTCGATCGGGCGCAGATATTTGGCATCGCCGGTAAAGCGCCACGCCGCCCAGCTTGCCTGCAGCGGCGTGCTCACCCCGCCGCCATCGCCGACACGCTCGGCATCGCTGCGCCAGTTGATTTCATTGGGGTAGGACCACGCGCCATCGGCCGCCTGTTTGCCATGCGCCATCCAGCCGTCGATCACGCCGGTCACCAGCGCGCGCGCGGGCGTGCTGCCATTATACAGGCCGAGCAGGATCGGCGCGTGCAGCACGGTGAAGCTATAGGGCTTCTGCCATTCCCACGCCCCCTCGCGGTACATCATACGCCCGCCATACCAGTTGCTGGCGAAATGCAGGTGACCCGCCGGGTTCTTCAGGATCACGCCTTGCAACGCCTTGGTCGTTGCCATCAGCCGCTCGATCGAGCGTGGCTCGCCCCAGTTGAGATAGAGCCGCTCGGCATCCGAGTTGAGCCCTTCCTCATAAGCGTGAAGCTCGTCGGTGGCGATGTAGCCGAGGCCGTTCACGCGCATCCCGTTCTTGTACGCGGCATCGGCGAGGGCGCGCAGCGAAGCGTTGATCTTGTCGGGCTCGACCCCCATCAGCGCGAGGCCGGGCCATTGCTGCGTCAAATCGGTATCGTCGGAAATGCCGCCGCCGAAATCGCCATACGGCACCTGGCGATGGTCGATCCACCAATTGACGAACTGGCGCACCAGTTTCAGATCCTCAAGCTGCCGAAAACGCCCAGAGCGGCACGCCCGGGGGGGCGGTTGGCTGGGGGACGGCGGGCAGGTTTTCGGGGCGGTAATTGATGTCGGCCCAATATTGGCGCGCGGTCACATTGTCGGGGTCGACGCGCAACAGGTCGGTGATGTCGCCGAACAGGCGCGCGTACAGCGCGGCGCGCTTGGAGGCGGTATGTTCCTCGACCAGAAAGCCCCAATTGTCCTTCACCTGATTGAGCCGGTCGGCGATGTGTTCGGGCAAAGCGGCGGCGCGATCCTTGAACACTAATCGGATCTTCGCACCGTTGAGCGCAGCGGCATCGAAGCCGGGCAGCGCCGAGGCGATGCTGAGATAGAGGCTGTCATTCGAGAGCACGCGGTCGCGCAGATCGAGCCACAGTGTGCGCGGCGTGCCAGCGGGGACGCTGACCGACAGGTCGACCATGTCGCGGCCAGGCCAGATCGGGTCCTTCACGCGGATATTGAGCGGGACCGGCCCGGTGCCGGCGAGCGCGGGCAGATCGATCGCGATGCCGTCGAGCCCGTCATGCAGGTTCTGCCAGCCATAATCGAACGCGCGCGCCAGCGGCTTGTCGGGATAGGCATCGCCAAGGCTGGCCGGGATCAGGATATGGACGATCGGTAGGCCGGGCGTGCGGGCTTGCGCTGGTGCGCCAGCCCCCGCGGCAGCGGCTCCGACAGCGGCCTTGATGCCGGAACTGGGCAAGGCGACGACCATGCTGCGCTCGTCGGGCGCATAACGGCCGGTGATGAAGGATTCGAGGCTGGCGAGCGCGGCGATCCTGGTCGAGGCGGTGGCGTCCACGGTGTAGGAGAGTTTGAACGATCCCGCCGGTTCCGCGCCGGCCTTTACGTCATAGGCCCATAGTTCCTGGATCGGCTGCTCCTTCATCGTGTTGACGAAGCTGAGCGTGCCGCCCTGCCGCTCGGGCACCGCGCTGACGCTGCGGACGGTGCCGTGCGCGCGGGTGGCGAGCGTGGTGGTTTTGCCGCCGTCCGACCATAGCAAGGAGCCATAAGCCGCGCCGCGAATCTCGACGCGGTTGAAGCGTTCGCCGGGTGGTACGGTCAGGTCATAGCGCTTGCCGCCTTCGACATAGACGTTCCAGTCCGGCAGCTCGAAATAATCGTCGCGGCCGGGCAGTCTGGAGCGGTTATAGACGCCGGGCCAGGTCGTCTCGGATATGCCGTCGACGCCCTTCCACATCCACTCCTTCAAATCCTTGGCGTCGGCGAACTCGACCTTGCGCACCGTGGTGACGGGGGCATCGAGCACGGGGCGGCGCGCCTGCATCCCAGCCATAACGGTGCAGCCAGGCGGTGCGGCGGGCGGCGGTGTCCGCTAGTGGGGCCGGGGCCGGATCGCGCTTGTCGGCGAGCGCGGCAATGTCGGCGGCGGCCAGCATCCGGTCGTACACGCGAATCTCGTCGAGATCGCTGCCGCGCATGAAATGGTAGCGGCTCTGCACTTGGTGGGGGGAGAGCACGCGCCCGGCGAGGCCGAACTGGTCCAGCCCCGAATCGAGATCGGCGACCTGATCCTTGCACGCGACTTCGCGGCCATCGACAAACAGCCGGACGCCCTTGGTCTCGTCCCAGGCGAAGGCGATGTGCTTCCACGCATCGGCTGCGGGTGTCTGCGGGATCGTCCAGGAGACGCGGATGCGCGACAGGTTCGCGTCGGTGACGAAGGCATCGAAGCCGTGGCCGTTCCAGTCGATCCGCAGGAACGCCATGTCCCAACTGCTGTGATCGGCAAAGCCCGCGCGGAAGATCACGAAGGGCGCGACGCCCAGCGGCTCGCGCGGCCGCCAGAAGAAGCTGAGCGTGCCGCGCTGCGCGCGCATGTTACCGGGTGCCTTCCACGCGACATAGCCGTCATCGGCCCAGCGCGCCGCGCCGCCGATCGCGCCATCGGGCACCACGCTGACGCCGCTGCGGAAATTGGGTACCGGGTCACCCATTGCGGTGTCCGCCGTCAGGCTCGTGTCGGCGGAAACGCGGAACAGCAGGCCGCTCGCATCCTGCGCCGCCGCCGGGGTGGCGACAGCGATGGCCAGCAGGCTCGCCAAGCCGGCCTTACAGCGCATCGACGCGCGCCAGTCGCGGCGAGAGCAGATGGATGACACCGACCGCGATGAGATACACGCTGCCCGCGACCGCGAAGATCAGCGTGTAGCTGCCCGTCGTTTGCAGGATGTAGCCGGTGAATTTGGCCATCCCCATGCCGCCGATCGCGCCGACCATGCCGCCAATGCCGACCACCGATCCCACCGCCTTGCGCGGGAACATATCCGACGGGATGGTGTAGAGATTGGCCGAAAAACGCCTGATGCGCCGCCGTCGCCAGCCCGACGATCGCCACCGCCGCCCACAGATTGGCGATATATTGCGCAAAGAAGATCGGCATTACGAGGAAGGCGCAGACCAGCATCGTCGTTTTGCGCGCGGCATTGGCCGACCAGCCGCGCTTCATCAGCCGCGAGGAGGACCAGCCGCCGGCGATGCTGCCAAAGTCCGAGATCAGATAGATCACCACCAAGGGCGGGCCGAAGCTCTTCAAATCGAGATGATAGGCTTTGGACAGGAAATCGGGCGTCCAGAACAGGAACAGCCACCAGATCGGGTCGATCAGGAACTTGCCGAGCGCATAGGCCCAGGTCTCGCGATAGCCGAGCAGCCGCGTCCACGCGATCTTCTGCGCGGGGTCGGCGGGGTCGCTTTCGATATGGGCGAGTTCGGCGGCGCTGAGGCGCGGCTGTTCGCGTGGCCGGCGGTAGATGGCGATCCAGGCGACCAGCCACACCAGGCTCGCGACCCCGGTGACGATGAACGCCATCCGCCACCCGAAGGCGAGCGTGATCGCGGGTACGATCAGTGGGGTCACCACCGCGCCGATATTGGCACCGGCGTTGAACACGCCCGTCGCCAGTGCCCGCTCGCGTGCCGGAAACCATTCGGAGACGGCCTTGATGCCCGCCGGGAAATTGCCCGATTCGCCAAGGCCCAGGACCGCGCGGGCAGCCGCAAACTGCAAGGTCGATCCGGCAAAGCCGCACAAGGTATGGCCAAGCGTCCAGATGATGAAGGCGATCGAATAGCCGACACGCGCCCCGACCCGGTCAACGATCGAGCCGAAGCTGATATAGCCAATCGCATAGGCCGCCTGGAACCAGAAGACGATGTCGGCATAGGCATTCTCGTCCCAGCCGAATTCGCCCGAGATGTTGGGCTTGAGCAGCCCGATCATCTGTCGATCGACATAATTGATCGCGGTGGCGGCAAAGAGCAGGCCGCAAATCACCCAGCGATAGCGTCCGACCGTGCTTGCGTCGGCCGCTATCGTCCCGCTTGCACCCGTTTCGATCGGAAGTTCGGCCGTCGCCATCATCTCTCTCCTGTCGGCGGCCCTGTTTCGAACCTTTGCCGGATCATAATCGCGGTTATTGGGCGGCGATGCTACACGCCACCGTCAGTCGGTTGTCGAAGATGGCCGAAATTTGCGCGCCGATGTGAACTTGGTGGACGCCGCTGACCGCTCCGGACGAAATCCACTGCCCTGCGCTGAGCGCGATGCCACGCTGCGCCATCAGTTCGAACAGGAAGCGCGCGGCTCCGAAGGGGCCATCAAGCATGGCGGCGGCGGTGGCGACCCCGGTCGATGCGCCGTCGATGGTCAACTCGACCGGCCATTGATTGAGGTCGAGGTCGCGCCAGTCGGCAATATCGGGGCCGATCACCAGCCCGTTATTGTTGCCGAAATCGGAAATGGTGACACCGGGGCCATGGTCGTTGATGCCGCCAAAGGGCGAACTGGCGATTTCGATGCCGACACACACCCGGTCGATCAGCGCGGTCGCTTCGGCCAGCGTATAATCGATCTTGGCAGGGTCGGGTGCCGTGCCGATCCGCAGCAGAAATTCCGCCTCTGCCGCCGCGAATCCGCCAGCATAGACGGTCATCGCGCGTGGGGTTTCTCCAGCGTCGAAGGTCTGGTCGGCGAAGATCGGCCCGGCGAGGCGGTCTGCCCCCTCCAGGGGCGGGTTGATCCGCCCGACCTTCCAGCCGGCGATCACGCGGTCGGCAAGCGCAATGGCGGCATCCTGCATCGCATAGGCTTCGGCGAGCGCAGCGGGCATGGTGCCGGGGTAATCGACCAGTGCGGACGCGCTGCGCCGGGCGCTGACAAATTCGGTTGCGACTCGCGCGATATTGTCTTGACGTTTCTTGGCCTGCACGTGGCTTCATCCCCTCATGGATCGCTAGGACGATCTCGACGACTGGGTATGGGAAACCGGTGTCATTGACAAGAGGGATCGCGGATCGGCGCGATCAGCCGGAAAGCGCAGTCGCCCAATCGCCGTCGAACGCAGCCTGCGCGGCGAGCGCGATCGACTGCGCAGCCTCCGAATCTTCGGCCAATGCCCCCGAAAAGCCCAGTCTCGCCGCGATCAGCCGGGCCAACACCGCGCGAGCGTCGCCCGTTGCCGCAAGATCGGCGAGGACGGAGCCCGCCGGGTCCAGGATCGGAACCCCCGCGCGCGCGCGCTGCATCAGAAAGGCGATCCAGCAGCCGAGCGCGGCGAGCACATGGCGCGGCAACCGGCCCTGCGCGCGGTGCGCCGCCAGCGTGTCGCCGAGTCGATAGGGGATCTTCTGGCTGCCATCGGCGGCGATCTGCTCCAGCCGATGGACGATCGCGGGGTTGCGGAAGCGGGCCAGCACCGCCGAACGATAGCCATCGAGATCGAACCCGGCGACGGGCCGCAACGTCGGGATGATGTCGTCGCGGATCATCGCATCGATGAATCCGGCCAGCGTGGCATCGCCCATCGCGTCGGCGACGCTGGTATGGCCGCGCAGCAAACCGGCATAGGCCAGCGTCGAATGCGACCCGTTGAGGATGCGCAGCTTGGCCTGTTCATAGCCCGCAACATTGTCGGTCAACGTCGCTCCGGCGCGGCCCAACGCGGCGCAGACCGGATCGTCGAGATCCTCGATCACCCATTGCGCGAATGCCTCCCGCTGCACGGCGGCGCGGTCTTCGACGCCGAGCACCTCCGCGACATCGGCATAGAGCGCTTCGTCGGCGGCGGGGGTGATCGAATCGACCATCGTGCCGGGCACGCGGACATGCGTGGCAATCCACGTCGCCAGGTCGGGCGCATGCGCCTGGGCAAAACCGATCAGCGCTGCACGCACCTTGGCCCCGTTATTGGCGAGGTTGTCGCACGGCATCACCACGAAGGGCGCAATCCCGGCGGTTTGGCGCGCGGCGAGCCCCGCAATGATCCAGCCGATGACGCTGCGCGGTACAGCAGGCGCGGCCAGATCATGGACGATGTCGGGATGCGAGAGGTCGAGCGTGCCGTCCGCCGTGAGGCAATAGCCCTTCTCGGTCACCGTCGTCGTCACCAGCCGCACTGCAGGGTCGGCGAGCAGGGCAAGCGTCTGTTCTGCGTCGTCGGGGGCCAGAAAGCGGCTGTGAGCACCGATGATGCGATAGGCGGGCGCGATGTCGCGGATGGCGAGCGTGTACAGCCCCTGCTGCTCGGTCAGCGCCGCCACCGTTCCCGCGCTGCGCAGCGACACCGCAGCAATGCCCCAACCCGGCTCGCCGTCGAGCAGCGTATCGATATAGGCCGCCTGGTGCGCGCGGTGGAAGGCTCCGGGGCCGAAATGGACGATCCCGGTGGTCGGCGGTGCGGTGCGGTTGGGGCGGGCCACCTGTGCTGGCACAGTATCGAGCGTGCCATATCCCAAACGCGTCATAAGGTTACGCCCCGCTTCCAGATTGCGATTTCGCGTTCGCCATTACGCTCGGCGGCGGTCGCCGCGCCAGACGCAATCGCGCAGACTTGCGTGGCCAGCGCCTGCGCCACCGTGTCGAAGCCGTGACCGAGAACTTCGCCTGCGTCGAAGTCGATCCAGCCTGGTTTGCGCGTGGCGAGTGCGCTGTTCGAGGCGATCTTGATCGTCGGCACCGGGAAGCCGAGCGGCGTTCCGCGCCCAGTGGTGAACAGAATGGCGGTCGCCCCCGCTGCGGCCAGCGCGGTGCAGGACACGGCATCGTTGCCCGGTGCCTCGAGCAAAGTCAGCCCGGCTCCGCCGACGCGCGCGCCATAGGGGATGACGTGGGATACCGGTGCGCGTCCGGCTTTCTGCACGGCCCCCAGCGATTTTTCCTCCAGTGTGGTGATGCCGCCCGCGACATTGCCGGGCGAGGGATTCTCCGACACCGGCTCGCCATGGTCGAGGAAATAGCGTTTGAAAGCATTGACCATCGTGACGATGCCGTCGAACACGCTTTCGTCGACCGCGCGGTCCATGAGCAGGCGTTCCGCGCCGAACATTTCCGGGATTTCGGTTAGCAACACGCTTCCGCCTGCCGCGACCACGCGCTCGCTGATGCGGCCGACGAGCGGGTTGGCGGTGAGCCCCGACAAGCCATCGGACCCGCCACATTTCACCCCAAGCACCAGCCGGTCGAGCGCGACGGTGCTGCGTTTGCTGCGTGCGAGCGCGACCAGTTCGGCGACCTTGGCCACGCCCTCGTCAATCTCGTCCCCGGCCAATTGCGTGACGAGCGTGCGGATGGCGGAACGCCGTCCTCCGGGATTTCGCGCAGCAAGGCGTCGATCTGGTTCGATTCGCACCCCAGCCCGACGATCAGCACGCCGCCGGCATTGGGGTGGCACGCGAGCGCAGCCAGGATGCTGCGCGTACCGTCAAGGTCGTCGCCAAGCTGCGAACAGCCAAAGGGATGGGTGAAGGCGTGGACTCCGTCGACGGCACCGTCGGCGCTCTCGTTCACCAATGCGGCATCGGCCTGCGCGGCGATACGGGTCGCGGTGCGCGCGACGCAGCCGACGGTCGGGAGTATCCAGATTTCATTGCGCGTGGCCACGCGCCCGTCGGCGCGGACATAGCCTTGGAAGGTCGCCGCTTCTTGCGCGTCGCTCGTCGGTGCGGGGGGCTTGGGGGGTGAAGTGATAGTCGAGCGTCCCGTCGAGCGCGGTCGCCAGATTGTGCGAATGGACGTGCATGCCGGGCGCGATGGCGACGGTGGCCGTGCCGATCGGAAAACCGAATTTCAGCACGGGCGCGCCCGCGGCGATCGGCGCGATCGCCACCTTGTGTCCGCTCGGTATGGCGACAAGCGCGATGACCTCGTGACCGTCGTAAGTGACGGCATCGCCCTCCGACGCAGGTTCGACCAAGGTCGCGACGCTGTCGTCGGGATGCACCAGAAGGGCTTTTGCCACGTCTCGCTCGCTTATTTTGGGTAACCGGTATCAGCCTCTGCCTCAGGCGCGTATCGCTTGGCAAGGGCACCCATGCTCGCCGTAGCGCGCCGTCGGACTAGCCAAGCCGGTCATCCTGGGTTTAAGCCGATGGCATGAAAAGCACCGGACAACCGACGATCAACGATGTTGCGCGGATCGCGGGCGTTTCCAAAAAAGACCGTCAGCCGCGTTATAAACCGCTCGCCCTTGCTCAACGACGATACGCGGCGGCGCGTCGAGGATGTGATCGGTGAACTGGGCTATATTCCCAATCCGCAGGCGCGCGCGCTCGCGCTGCGCCGCAATTTCCTGATCGGGCTCGTCCACGACAACCCCAATGCGCAAATGGTGATGAATGTGCAGCAGGGGATTTTGGAGGCGCTGCACGGCACCGAATTCGAACTGGTGGTGCGCCCGGTCGATCGCGGATCGGCGACGATGCTGGTCGATCTGCGGCATTTCCTCGAACGTCAGCGCCTGTTCGGGCTCGTCCTGCTCCCGCCGATCAGCGAGAATGACACGATTGCCAAATTGTGTGCCGAAATCGGGTGTCGCTATGTCCGCATGGGGTCGGCCCCGCTGGACGATAACGATCATATGGTTGCCTCCAACGATTGCGAGGCGGTGCGAGCCGCGACCGAATATCTGATCGAGCAGGGGCATCGCCGGATTGGCCTGATCGCTGGGCCGCATGGTTTCCGCTCGGCGCGCGAGCGACGTCTGGGCTTCGAAGAAGCGCTGAGCAAAGCGGGCATCGCGCTCCCGCGGAGCATGATCGCCGACGGCAATTACACCTTCGAATCCGGGCTGACCGCGGCAGAGCGCCTGCTCGATCTGATGCCGCGTCCAACCGCGATCTTCGCCAGCAACGATGAAATGGCAGCGGGCGTGATGCATGCGGCACGACAGCGCGGTCTCGACATCCCCAAGGATTTGTCGATCGTCGGCTTTGACGATACGCCCGTTGCTGCACACGTCTGGCCGCCGCTGACCACGGTGCGATGGCCGATTGCATCGATGGCGCGCTCGGCGGCGCTGAAGCTCACGGCGGGGTTGGATGGGGAACAGATTGTCGAGGAACCCTCGCTGTTCCTGTCGACCTTGATTCGGCGTGGCTCGGTGGCGGCACCGAGCATATAGATCATCCACTAACGGGGTTGCGACCCAACCTGACACCGGTTACCAGAGCCCGCATAAAACAGTGCGGGGAGGGAGAATGACAATGGCACGGCCGCTCGACCTGAACCCCGATCGCCTGTTTCCCAGCGATCCAACGACGCGGGCCATTGCGCGCACGCTTTACGCGGAAATCGCGGACTTGCCGATCGTCAGCCCGCATGGCCACACCGATGCCGGGTGGTTTGCCGACGACACCGCCTGGACCGACGCGACCGCGTTGCTGCTCGCGCCCGACCATTACATTTTCCGGATGCTGTACAGCCAGGGCGTCGACCTCGACGCGCTCGCCATTCCGCGCCGCAGTGGCGCGCCCGCGACCGATCCGCGCGCCGCATGGCGGTTGTTCGCGCAGAGCCTGCATCTGTTTCGTGGCACGCCCTCGCGGATGTGGCTCGACCATGTCTTTGCCGAGGTGTTCGGGTTCGAGGTGGCGCTCGAGGCAGGTACGGCCGACCTGTATTTCGATACCATCGCCGAGAAGCTGGCCAGTCCGGCTTTCCGCCCGCGCGCGCTGTTCGATCGCTTCAAGATCGACTTTCTGGCGACGACCGAGGGGCCGCAGGACGATCTGGGCGCGCATCACCGCATTCGCGCCTCGGGCTGGGGTGGGCGTGTGGTGACGACCTATCGCCCGGATGGCGTCATCGATGTCGAGCATGAGCAATTCGCAGGCGCAATGGCGCGGTTTGCCCAACTGACCGGCGAGGACGTCCATAGCTGGAAAGGCTATCTCGCCGCGCACCGCAAGCGGCGGGCGGATTTCCGTGCGGCCGGGGCGACCGCGACCGATCATGGCCACCCGACCGCCGCAACCGCCAATCTGTCGCCTGTCGAAGCCGAAGCCTTGTTCGGCAAGATCGTCGGTGGGAGCTGGACCGCTGCCGATGCCGAGCTGTTCCGCGCGCAGATGCTGACCGAAATGGCGGCAATGTCGGTCGACGATGGCATGGTGATGCAAATCCACCCCGGCTCGTTCCGCAACCACAATGCCGGACTGTTCGCGAGCCACGGACGCGACAAGGGGGCCGACATCCCCATGCGCACCGATTATGTCCATGCGTTGAAGCCGCTGCTCGATCGTTTCGGCACCTCGACCGAGCTGTCGATCATTCTCTTCACGCTCGACGAGAGCGTGTACGCGCGCGAACTCGCACCGCTGGCCGGGCATTATCCGTGCCTGAAATTGGGGCCATCCTGGTGGTTCCATGACAGCCCCGAGGGGATGCGCCGCTTCCGCGAGATGACCACCGAGACGGCGGGTTTCTACAACACGGTTGGTTTTAACGATGATACCCGCGCCTTCCTGTCGATCCCGGCGCGGCACGATGTCGCCCGGCGCGTCGATTGCGGATTCCTCGCGCGCCTGGTGGCCGAGCATCGCCTTGAGGATTGGGAAGCCGCCGAACTGGCGCAGGAACTGACCAGCGGCCTCGTCCGCCGCGCTTATCGTATCGATTCCCCAGAAATCGCCGCCAAAGCGGCCTGACCCCGGAGAGCCCCATGTTCGACCGCACCTATTACGCCACGCATCCCGACATGATGGAATGCGTTTCCAATGAGGAATTGCGCGATCGCTATCTGATCCAGGACCTGTTCCGTGCGGGCGAATGCGTGCTCAACTATACCCATGCCGATCGGTTCGTGATCGGCGGCGTGGCCATTGCGGATGCGGCGGTGAAACTGCCCGACCAGACCGAGCCGGCTTCGGCTGCCGGACACCCGTTCCTGGAGCGGCGCGAGTTGGCAGTGGTCAATGTGGGTAGCGCGCAGGGCACGGTCACGGTCGATGGCGAGGTGTTCACGCTCGGCAATAAGGATTGCCTGTACGTGACGATGGGCGCGAAGGACGTGGTGTTTTCCGGCGAAGGCGCGCGTTTCTATCTGGCCTCGTGCCCGGCGCACAAGGCGTTCGCGACGCGCGTGATTTCGGTTGCCGACGCAACCAAGCTGGAGCGCGGCAGCCTCGAGGAATCGAACGAGCGGACGATCTACCAGATGGTCATCCCCGGCATTTGCGACAGCGCGCAATTGGTGATGGGGCTGACGGTGCTGAAGCCGGGCTCGGTGTGGAACACGATGCCGCCGCACATTCATGAACGCCGCAGCGAAATCTATTTCTACTTCGAACTCGACGGGCCGAACGACCGCGTGTTCCATTATATGGGCGAAGGCGAAGCGCTGCGGCACATCGTGATGGCCAATGAAGAAGCGGTGATCTCGCCGCCCTGGTCGGTGCATATGGGGTCGGGCACCAAGGCCTATGCTTTCATCTGGGCGATGGCGGGCGAGAATCAGGATTATACCGATATGAGCGTGCTGGATATTTGCCAGCTGGCGTGAAGCTCCCCTCCCGCGCGCGGGAGGGGCTGGGGGAGGGCAGCGGCGCAGGTCCTCTCCATTCCCCCCTAACCCCTCCCGCAAGCGGGAGCGGAGAAGGACCGAGATATGAACAATCCCTTCGATCTCTCCGGCAAGGTCGCCGTCGTCACCGGGGCCAATACCGGCATCGGTCAGGCGATCGCGCTGGCGCTTGCTGCGGCGGGGGCGGACATCGCCTGCGTCGGCCGAACCCCGGCGGACGACACCGTGCAACAGATCCGCGCGCTGGGTCGTCGCGCCGAGATCATCTCGGCCGATCTTTCCACGATCGAGCCTGTGCAAAGGGTTGTGGATGAGGCTGTGGATAAGCTTGGCGGGCTCGACATCCTCATCAACAATGCCGGGATCATCCGCCGCGCCGACGCGGTCGATTTCAGCGAGGAGGATTGGGATGCGGTGATCGACACCAATCTCAAATCGGTGTTCTTCCTGTGCCAGGCGGCCGGGCGGCACATGATCGCGCAAGGGGCTGGCAAGATCGTCAACATCGCGTCGATGCTGACCTTTCAGGGCGGCATTCGCGTGCCGAGCTATACCGCGTCGAAGAGCGGCATTGGCGGGCTGACCAAGCTGCTTGCCAATGAATGGGCGGGCAAGGGCATCAACGTCAACGCGATTGCGCCGGGTTATATCGCGACCAACAATACCGCCGCCTTGCAGGCCGATGAGACCCGCAACCGCGCGATCCTGGAGCGGATACCGGCGGGCAAATGGGGCGATCCGGAGGATCTGGGCGGGGCGGCGGTGTTCCTGTGCAGCCGCGCGGCGGATTATGTGCAAGGGCATATTCTGGCGGTCGATGGCGGTTGGCTGGCGCGATAAGGGAAGAACGGGCCCTCACCCTTCCCACCCGGCGGTGCCGGGCGGGCCCCTTCCCTCTCCCGGTGGGAGAGGGAGGGAGGCGCGAAGCGCCGGAAGGTGAGGGTGACGTTGAGGGGATTTGCATGAGTACGTTTCTGGCTTTCGGGGAAATCATGCTGCGCCTCTCGCCGCCGGGGCGCGAGTTGCTGTTGCAGACGCCCAAGCTCGACGTGTGGGTTGCCGGGGCCGAGGCCAATGTTGCGGGGGCGCTGGCGCGGCTCGGACACGATGTCGCCTTTGCCAGCGTGGTACCCGACAACGATCTGGGGCGGGCGGCGCTGACCTATTTGCGCGGTGCCGGGGTCGCGACCGCCGGTATCCAGCTCCGCGGGGACCGCATGGGGCTGTATTTCGTGACCTCGGGGGCAGGGCTGCGCGCGACCGAGGTGATTTACGATCGCGCCGGGTCGTCCTTCGCCGAAACGCCGAGCGACGCCTGGGACTGGGACACGCTGCTGCATGGCGTCGATCGGCTGCATCTGTCGGGCATTACCCCGGCACTAGGGCCGGTGCCCGCCGCGAGCGCGATTGCGGCGGCGCAAGCCGCGGCGGCGCGCGGCATTGCGGTGTCGTTCGACGGCAATTGGCGCGGCAAATTGTGGGAGCGCTGGGACAGCGATCCGCGCGGCATCCTCACGCAACTCGTCGCGGAGGCCGATTTGCTGTTCGGCAACCACCGCGACATTGCTCTGCTGCTAGGGCGCGATTTTGGCGGCGAAGGCGAGTCGCGGCGGCGCGAGGCGGTCGAAGCGGCGTTTGCTGCCTTCCCCAAACTCCAGACGATCGCCTCGACTGCGCGGCATGTCGAACATGTCGATCTCCACCGGCTGTCGGCGCGCATCGATACCCGTTCGGGATCGGCGCAGACCGAGGAGGTCGTGCTGGCCGGGATCGTCGACCGGATCGGTGGCGGCGATGCCTTTGCCGCGGGTGTGTTGCATGCGTTGCGGCGCGGTGGCGACAGTGCGGAGGCGGCGCGCACCGGGCTCGCGCTGGCGGCGCTGAAACATTCCCTTCCGGGAGATGCGAGTCTGTTCCGCCAGGCCGATATCGATGCCTATCTCGCGGGCGGGCTGGATGTCCGGCGCTGATCTCACCCGCCGCACACTGATCGGCAACGGCGTGGCGGCAGCGCTGGCCGCTGCCGCCACGCCGTTGCGCGCGGCGCGGGCCCCGCACGTTGCGTGCGCTGCGGGGCGATTTGTTGGCACAAAGGAGCTGAACGGCGTCCGCAGCTATCGCGGCATCCGCTACGGGCGCGCCGAGCGTTTTTCGCGCGCCGACACCCTTCGCTTATGGGCCCTCGCCGCATCCGGCCGACACGTTCGGCCCGGTCGCGCCGCAAGCGGGCACCACCTATGGTCCGCAAAGCGAGGATTGCCTGTTCCTCAACATCTGGACGGCGCAGCCGGATCGCGCAGCCAAGCTGCCGGTGATGCTCTATATTCACGGTGGGGCCTATTCCGGCGGCAGCGTAACCGATCCGCTCAATGATGGCGCGGCACTGGCGGCGCGTGGCGATGTCGTGGTGGTGACGGTCAACCACCGGCTCAACGCGCTGGGCTATCTCTATCTCGCGCGGCTCGACTCGCGTTTCCCCGATAGCGGCAATGCCGGGCAGCTCGACCTGATCCTCGCGCTCAAATGGGTGCGTGACAATATCGCGGCGTTCGGCGGTGATCCGGCGCGGGTGATGGTGTTCGGCCAGTCGGGCGGAGGCGCGAAGATCGCGACCATGCTGGGGATGCCCGCCGCGCGCGGGCTGTTCCACCGCGCCGCCACGATGAGCGGGCAGCAAGTGACCGCTTCGGGGCCGCTCAACGCCACTGCGCGGACGCGGGCGTATCTCGCGCGGCTCGGGGTGGACACGCGCGAGCTGTCGCCGCTGCTGGCGATGCCGCAGGACCGCTTCGTCGCCGCACTCGACACGGCCGACCCGATCCTTGGCGGCGGCGTTTATTTCGGGCCGGTGCTCGATATGAAGTGGCTCGCGCGGCATCCGTTCTGGCCCGATGCCAACCCGCAAGGCCTCGATATTCCGCTGATCCTGGGCAATGTCCGAGACGAGACCCGTGGCTTTCTCTCACCCGATTCGGACAAGGTGCGCGGGCTCAACTGGGATAATGTCGCCGCGCGAATCGCACCGGAATTGCGGATCGACATTCTGCCCGAATGGGTGGTCGAACAGTATCGCGCGCACTTCCCGGCATGGTCGCCGACCGAGGTATTTTACGGCGCGACCACCGCTGGGCGGAGTTGGCGCGGACAAGTGATCGAGGCCGAGGCACGCGCAAGCGCCGGGGCTCCGGCCTTTGTCTATCAAGTCGATTTCACGTCGCGCCTCGACCCCCGACGCGGGGCCTTTCACACCATCGACATTCCGCTGGTCTTCGGCACGATCAGCGCGAAGGGCTCGCAAACCGGGACGGGGGCGGATGCGCAGGCGGCGTCGCGGGCGATGCAGGACAGCTTCGTCGCCTTCGCCCAAGCCGGGGACCCCAATCATGCCGGGCTTCCGCAATGGGCCCGCTACGATCTTTCGCGACGCGCGACGATGGTGTTCGATTCAATACCCCATAGCGAGGACGATCCCCGCCGCTGGCAGCGCGAACTGTTCGCCCGCATTCCCTATATTCAGCCGGGTACTTAAGCCAAAAAGCCGATTGACACCGGTTACCAAACGCGACATTTAGGCGTCAGGATGAGTTGCCGAAGAGCGACCATCGGGCAGGAGAGGAGCGATGCGCCGCAATAGTGCACCTTTCCCTTCCTCTGCTCGCCATTCCGCCGCCAATTTGCAGGCGCGGCATGGCTACCGGTGTCAATCGGCGTCGCGGGACAGCGACGCCCAGGGGGGATGAAGAATGCGCAAGATTTCTGCGGCAGCGACGGTGCAGCACGGTGTCTCGGTAGGCGCGCTTGCGCTCGCACTGTTCTTGCCAAGCGTTGCCTTGGCGCAGACCGAGCCGACGCCGTCCGCGCCTCCGGCCAGCGAGGATACGGGGCAGGACATCGTGGTGACCGGCTTCCGCCAGTCGCTCCAGGCGGCGCTCAACGTAAAGAAAAACTCGGTCGCAGCGGTCGATTCGATCGTCGCCGAGGACATCGCCAAATTCCCCGACCAGAACCTTGCCGAATCGCTGCAGCGCATCCCGGGCATTTCGATCCAGCGCGATGGTGGCGAAGGGCGTGCGATCACCGTGCGTGGGCTTGGCGCGCAATTCACCCGCGTCCGCGTGAATGGTATGGAAACCGTCGCGACCTCGACCGACGGTGCCAGCGCCAACCGCGACCGCGCGTTCGACTTCAACGTATTCGCGTCCGAACTGTTCAGCTCGCTGGTGGTCCATAAGACCGCCGAAGCGTCGCTCGACGAAGGGTCGTTGGGCGCGGTCGTCGATCTCAACACGGGCAACCCGCTTGGCGGCAAAAAGGCGGGTTTCTCGGGCGCGCTGTCGGTGCAGGGGTCGTATAACGACCTCGCCAAGACGCTCGGGCCGCGCGTCGCCGGGCTGCTGTCCTGGCGGAACGAGGCGGGCACCTTCGGCGCGTCGGTTTCCGCCGCATATTCGAAGGTCAACACGCTCGAACTCGGCAACAACACGACACGCTGGGCGCAGGCCCAGTTCGACTCGGTTGACGGTACGCCGTGTTATTACAACACCACCGGTTCGGGAGCGGCGCAGGCCTTTACCACGCCTGCGGCCAATAGCGGCGGCGTCTATCGGCAAAGCGCGGCGTGCGACAAGGCAGCGCAGGCCTTCCATCCGCGAATTCCGCGCTACGGTGTGATCAAGCATGATCGCGAACGCCTGGGCATCACTGCCAGCGTGCAGTTCGCGCCGACCGACAAGACCAAGATCTCGATCGATGGCCTCTACTCCAAGTTCAAGGAAACCCGCGAGGAGGAATGGCTGGAGGTGCTGGCGCGCAGCAACGAGCGCTCGATCGACCTCGTCAATCCGGTCTACGATGCGAACAATAACATCGTCTCGGCGACGCTGAACGATGCATATAATCGCAACGAGCATTATCTGCGCAAATCGAGCACCGAATTCTATCAGATCGGCGGCACCTGGGATCAGGACGTAACCGACAAGTTCCGCTTCACTTTGTTGGGCGGGCTGTCGAAATCGGATGCGAATATCCCGGTCGAGACGACCATCCTGCTGGACAACAAAGCGGCGCAGGGCTTCAAATACGACTATACCAACATGTCGAACCCCAGGCTGAGCTATGGCAGCAGCGTGACCGACCCGAGCGCCTACCAGCTTTCCGAAATTCGCGATCGTCCGTCGGAGACCGTCAACAAATTCCGTACCGTGCAATTGCGCACCGAATGGGACGTGGCCGATGGCTTCCAGATCAAGGCGGGGGGCGTCTACCGCAAGTTCACCTTCGACACCGTGGGCTTCACCCGCGATACCGTGGTGTGCGGCAATGGCGGCAAGGATCTGGTGCTCGGCACGCTGACCTGTTCGCCATCCTCGCAATTCGGGTCGGGCGCGGTTTACGGTTTCCCGGTGACGGCGGCGCTGACCGATCTGGTCAATCTGGGTTCGGCCGGGCAGCCGTCCGGCGCGACCTCGCAATATGTCGTTGCCAACATCCCGGCGGCGGCGACCCTGACCAACCTGTATAATCGCGCGCTGGTCGTCGATGCCGGCAATACCCGCAGCGTTTCGGAAAAGGTGACGGGCGGGTATCTGGAATTCGATACCAAGGGCGCGCTCTTCGGGCTGAACTATGCGTTCAATGCGGGGTGCGGTATGTCCATACCGACCAGAGCTCGACCGGTCTTGTCAGCGGCACCGCCGCCACGGTCCAGCGCTCGTACGACGATTGGCTGCCGGCGCTCAACGTGGCCTTCTATCCGACCGACAAGATCATCGTGCGCGGCGCGGTCGCCAAGGTGATGACGCGGCCGACGCTGGGCAACCTTACGCCGGGCGGTACGGTGGACGGGTTCAACTACAAGATCAGCAACGGCAACCCGTTCCTCGATCCGTTCCGCGCGACGGCGTATGATATCGCGCTGGAATGGTATTTCGCACCCCAGTCGATCGCGTCGATCGCCTTGTTCAAGAAATCGATCGACAGCTTCCCGGTGTCGAACACGCTGACCCAGACCTTCGCCTCGACCGGATTGCCGAAATCGGTCTTGCCGCCCAGCTCGCCGGCCTACATCAATTTCGATCCCAACCAGCTCTACACGGTCAGCACGACGGTGAACGGCACCGGTGCGTCGCTGAAGGGCATCGAGCTGTCGGTGCAGGCACCGTTCAAGTTCCTGCCCGGCTTCCTCAAGAATTTCGGCGGCATTGCGAACGCGACGTTCATCGACAGCAGCGCGACCTACGGCGTGGTTGGGCCATCCAGCCTGGTCTGCGCGACGCAGTTCACCTGCAAGCTCGTTGCGCCGACTGCGGTGCAGCGGACCTCGACGCTGTTCGGCCTGTCGAAGAAAGCGTTCAATGGCACGCTCTATTATGAGGACGCCAAGTTCAGTGCGCGCGGTTCGATCAGCTATCGCGGGCCCTATGTCGACCAGAATAGCGGCACCGGCAACGTGTTCGAAGGCTATGCCGCGACCACCAATTTCGACGCCTCGGTGCGCTATCGCCTGACCAAATGGCTTGAGGTTTCGGTCGAGGGCACCAACCTGACCGACACTTATCGCTATCGCTACACCGATGTCGATGCGAACCGGAATTATGAGAACAACCATTTCGGCCGCACCATTCTGTTCGGCGCGCGTGTGAAGATGTAAGCTTGGAAGACCCTTCCTCCCCGTTCGGGCGTTGCCAAAGCTATGGCGACTCCCCGTTCGTTTTTCCAGAGAATGCCCGTGATCGACCGTCGCAGCGCCATCCTCGGGACACTGGCGAGCGGGTGGGCGGCGCGCGGGCTTGCGCAGACGCCGCCGCCACGGGTTGGCGGTGCCGCACCGGCGACGGCGCTGCCCGAACCCGACGAAACGTTGGACCTGTGGCCCAAGGGCGCGCCGGCGCGCCGCCAACACTCCCGCTGGAGACCGTCGACGAGCGCAGCAAGGATCGCACGCTGAACGACCGTGCGGTGCAGGGCATCAGCCGCCCGCGCCTGGTCGTGTTCCGCCCGGCGACCCCCAATGGCGCGGCGCTACTGGTGACGGCCGGCGGGGGGCTATCGCCTGGTGGTGATCGACAAGGAAGGCTATGAGATCGCGCGCTGGCTCGCGGCGCGCGGCTTCACCGTGTTCGTGCTGTTCTATCGGCTGCCGGGGGATGGCTGGGCGGCCGGACCGGACGTGGCGCTGGCCGACGCGCAGCGCGCGCTGCGGCTGAGCTG
>NZ_JSBN01000090.1 GCF_000797515.1 Sphingomonas sp. Ant H11 | reverse complement strand
GGATCGCGTTCGCTCGCCACCACGCGCGGGGTGGGCAGCCGGGTGAGGAACTGGATGGCAAGGAGCAGGCTTTTCATGGGCGCAGGCCAATGATCTGCGCAGCGCGCGTTTCACCGGGCCACACGCGCAACGACAACAGGCTGGCATAGGGCAGATCGATTGCCCAGCTCTGGCGGGAATCGAAGCCGCACAGCACCGCCAGCGCCGCCCGCATCGCCCCGGCGTGCGTCACCACCAGAGTTGGAGCCGCCGCCAGATCGGCCAGCGCCCGCGCCACCCGCCCGACGAGATCGGACCAGCGCTCGCCCGCCGGCGGCGCGCAGCCATCGGGATCGTCCCAAAAGCGCGAGAGCGCGGCACCGTCCACTGCGTTGGGGGGCAGGCCGTCCCACTGCCCGAAGTCCAATTCGCGCCAACGCGGATCGATCGTCAGCGGAATGTCCGTCATCGCCGCGATCGCCTCGCCCGCATGCTTGGCGCGCGTGAGATCGGATGCGATCAGCACCTCGAGATCCAGCTCCCGCGCTTGCGCCACGCACGCGGCAATGCCCGACGCCAGCGGGGCGGTGTCGGTGTGGCCAAGCAAGCGCCCCGCACCTTCCGGCTCGCCATGACGCAGGAGATGCAGGACGAAGCTGCTCACAACGCCTCCGCCACCCCCGCCTCGGCAAAGGTCGCCATGCCGTTATGCGCGGCGAGCGCGCTGCGAAGGACCGACACGGCCACCGCGCCGCCGCTGCCCTCACCCAGCCGCATCCCGAGCGACAGGAGCGGCTCCAGTCCCAATTGGCCGAGAAGGCGGACATGCCCCGGCTCGGCCGAACAATGCCCGGCGATACAGTGATCGGGGATGGCAGGCGCGTGGGCGGCCAGCGGTGCCAGCGCCGCGCAGGTGATAAAACCATCGAGCACCACCGGCACGCGCTGCCGCCGCGCGGCAAGTATGGTGCCCGCAATCGCGGCGATTTCGCGCCCGCCCAGTCGTCGCAACGTTTCAAAGGGGGTGCGCGGTGCCCCCGCGTGGAACGCCAGCGCGCATTCGACCACCGCGACCTTGCGGGCGATGCCGGTCGGGTCGACACCGGTTCCCGGCCCGACCCAGTCCGCCGCCGCGCCGCCAAAGCTGCGCGCGCACAGGGCGGCGGCGGCGGTGGTGTTGCCGATGCCCATCTCGCCGACCACCAGCAGGTCGAGCCCCGGCTTAACCACGGTGGCCCCGGCGGAAAGGGCGGCCAGGCATTCGCCCTCCGTCATTGCGGGGCTTTGCGTGAAATCAGCCGTCGGACGATCGAGCTCCAGCGCGACCACCGAAAGCTCCAGCCCCGCCGCCGCCGCCAGGGCATTGATCGCCGCGCCGCCCTTCGCGAAATTGGCGACCATCGCCTGGGTGACGCTGGCGGGAAAGGCGCTGACGCCATGCGCGACAAAGCCGTGATTGCCGGCGAAATGGCGGCGCGCCCGTGCGCGATGCGCGGTCGCGCGGTGCCCTGCCACCCGGCCATGAACAGCGCGAGATCCTCCAGACGGCCGAGCGACCCCGGTGGCTTGGTCAATGCCGCTTGCCGCGCGCGTGCTTGCGCAATTGCCGTCGCATCGGGCTCGGGTAAATTGGCCAGCGCGGCATCGAACGCGGCGGGTGTGGCAAAACCGCTCATTGCGCGACAAAGCCCGGCGGTGGCGTGCGGGTGATGAAATGCCCCTTCACGCCCTGCGGCCACTCTTTGAAGGGCACGCGGCCATGCTCGCTCTCGGCATAGGCCAGCGCGTAGTCGAGCAAGGCGGTTGCGGCATCGGCATCCGGCGTGAACCGGCCCAGCACATAGCCGACCTTGCCCGGCGCGCGCAGATGCACGGTGCAGAATTCGGCACAGGCGAACAGGCACGGCATTTCCTGCACGGCGATGCCTGCATAGCGTGGGTCACCAGCCTGTGCTTCGCGTAACGCCGCGACCAGCCGCGCGCCGCCGCGCAGGCCGACCGCATCCTCTTTCGCATCGGCGCTGTGGCGACAGGTGTTGCAGGCGACGATGGCGGGGCCATCCTCGACGGGGGTCAGCATTAGGGACGGGCCTTTTCTGTTGGGGTCATCGTTCGAAAATCCGGTCGTCCATGGGTTCGCGTGCCTGCCAGCCGTGCCGTTCGAGTTCGGGCGTAAGGGAGGCCTCGCTCGGGTAGCCGACACACAACACTGCAATCAGCGACCACTGCGCCGGCACGTCGAGCAGCGCCTGAACCTCCAGCGGATCCACGATCGATACCCAGCCCATGCCGATGCCGCGCAGCCGCGCCGTCAGCCACAGCGTGTGGATCGCCATGACGCACGAATAGCGCAGCATTTCGGGCATGGTCGCGACGCCGAGGCCGTGCCCGGCGGCGGGTTGCTCGTCGCAGAAGACCGCCAGCACTTCGGGGGCCTCGCGCAAGCCGTGCAGCTTCAGCGCCTGATAGCGATCGTACCGTTCGGTGCCGCGATAACGCGTTGCCGCTTCGGCCTTTTGCGCATCGACATGGATGGCCAGCGCGTCGCGCAGTGCACGCGTGCGCACCCGCACGAAGCGCCACGGCTGCGCATTGCCGACCGACGGCGCGAAAGCGGCCGAATGCAGGATGGCGCGTATGTCCGCTTCCGCCACCGCGCGCGGATCGAAATGGCGCACATCGCGTCGCCAGCGCAGCAGGTTGCCGAAGCGCGCCTGAAACGCGACATCGAAGGCGGGCGGTCCTTCGGTCAAAATTCGATCCCCGCCTGCGCCTTTACGCCCGCGCGGAACGGGTGCTTGACCATCGTCATGTCGGTGACGAGATCGGCTGCGTCGATCAGCGCCTCGGGCGCATTGCGGCCGGTGACGATGACGTGCTTCCTCTCGGGCTTGGCAGCGAGCACCGCCAGCACCTCGTCGAGCGGCAGATACTCGTAACGCAACGCGATGTTCATCTCGTCGGCCAGCACCATGTGATAGGCGGGGTCCGCGATCATGCGCTGCACTTCGTCCCACGCACGGCGCGCGGCGGCGATATCGCGCGCGCGGTCCTGCGTGTCCCAGGTGAAGCCCTCGCCCATCGGCTTGAATTCGACATTGTCGGGAAAGGCGGCGAAGACGCGCGCTTCCCCGGTCTGCATCGCGCCCTTCACAAACTGGACGACGCCCACCTTCATGCCGTGCCCGATCGCGCGCACGACCATGCCCAGCGCGGCGCTGGTCTTGCCCTTGCCTTTGCCGGTGTGGACGATCAGGAGGCCCTTTTCGCGGGCCTTCCCCGCGACGATCCTGGCTTGCGCGGCCTGTTTTTTGCGCATCTTCTCGGTGTGCCGCGCTTCGATCGCCGACGCAGCGTCTTCGGGGTCAAGCGACATCGGCGCGGTTCTTTCGTAAGAGATAGATATCCATGATCCAGCCATGGCGCGCGCGCAGGTTGGCTCGCGCGGCGGCAATGCGCGGCGCGACGGTGGCGAGCGGTCCGTGGATCAGCGTTTCCTGTGGCATCCCGACATAGGCACCCCACCAGATCGAAATGCCGTCCGGCTCCAGCACCTCGAACGCGCAGCCGCTGTCGAGCATAACCACAACCGTGTCGGCCGCGTCGGGCCAGCCACAGGCGCGCAATAACCGCCCGGTGGTGATCGTGACGGCACCCGCGAGGGCATTGAGCGGGATGGCGTGCGCGGCGGTGAGCAGCTGCAGGCTGGTCAGTCCCGGCACGACGCGCACGCGGAGCGGCAGGCCGCTCGCCCGCAACCGCTCCGCGATGCGCAAGCTGCTGTCATAGAGCGCGGGATCGCCCCAGACGAGCAGCGCCAGCCGCCCGCCCTCGGGCAAATGCGCCACGATCTGAGCGCGCCATGCGGCGGCGATGGCGTCGTGCCAGTCGTCGACGGCGTGGGCATAGTCCCCGCCTGCTGCGCGCACCGGCATGTCGAAGGCGACGATCCGCGTCGGCCCGGTCAGCACCCGCGCGCAGATCGCGCGGCGCAGGTCGATCAGGTCGGATTTGGCATCGCCCTTGCGCGGCAGCAGGATCAGGTCGGCGCTGTTCATCGCCTGCACCGCCTGCGCGGTCAGATGGTCGGGATTGCCGGTGGCGATGCCGATCAGGTCGAGATCGATCATGCGTCCTCCATCAACGGGCCATAGAGGATCAGCGCGGGGGCCGATCCCGCGCCCTTGGTCAGCGCATCGGCCAGCGCGGCGACCGAGCTGCGCGTTATCCGCTGACTGGCATGGCCGACATTTTCGGCCAGCAACGCGGGTGTCTGCGGCGGCAATCCGGCGGCGATCAGACGCGTGGCCAGCGCGGGGAAGGTGCGCTTGGGCATGAACACCACCGTCGTCGCCTCGGCATCGGCGAGCGCCGCCAGATTGAGGTCGTGCGGCAGCGCCCCGGTCGCATCGTGCCCAGTGATGAACTGAACGCGCCGCGCCAGCGCCCGCCGCGTGAGCGGGATCGCCGCCGCCGCCGCCGCTGCGCTGGCCGAACTGACGCCGGCAATGATCTCGAAGGGGATGTTCGCCAGCCGCAACGCTTCGATCTCCTCCTCCAGCCGACCGAAGATCCCGGCGTCGCCCGACTTTAGCCGCACCACACGCCCACCCGTGGCAGCATGGGCGACGAGCAAGCGGTTCACTTCGGCCTGGCTGGGGGAGGGGCGTCCGGCGCGTTTGCCGACATCGATCAAGGTCGTACCGGCGCGGACGTGGTCGAGCATCGCACCGGAGGCGAGATCGTCGAACAGCACGGCATCGGCCTGTTGCAGCCGCGACAGGCCCTTCAGCGTCAGCAATTCGGGATCGCCGGGGCCGGCGCCGACAAAGGAAACAAAGCCGGTCATTGTGCGGTAGCGATCATATGAAAATAGCTGCCGGTGACGCGGCCGCGCCGCGAGCCGGTTTCGGCGACCGCTGCGCCGTCAGCGTCGGTGACATAAGCGAGCGGTGCGTCGGTCTGTTCGACGACCGTCGAGTAATGAAATTCATGGCCGCGCAGCCGCGTGCCCGCCGCCAGCGCTCCCACCGGCGCGACCAGTTCGGCAAGGCGATAGCCCAGATGCATGCGGCGCTGGGCATGGCTGGTGACCAGCCCGAGCAGACCGGCCATGCGATGCGCTGCGCCGTCTTTGTCGATCAGCGCCGCGCCCAGCACCATATAGCCGCCGCATTCGCCGTGGACCGGGCGCGTCTCCGCATGGTGGCGAAGGCCACCCAGAAAGGTTGTGGCGGCGGCGATCGGCCCTGCGTGGAGTTCGGGATAGCCGCCGGGCAACCACACCATGTCGGCGGTGGCATCCGGTGCTTGATTGGCGAGCGGCGAGAAAGGCAGGATTTCCGCGCCGCCGCGTCGCCACCCCTCCAGCACGTGCGGATAGACGAAGGAGAAGGCGGCATCGCGCGCGATCGCGATGCGTTGGGCTGGCGGCGCGGGCAGGAGCGAACGGTCGGGCGTGTGCGCCCGTTTCTGCGCGGCGGCGGCGCAAATCGCGTCGAGATCGGCATGGTCGCGCAGGAAGGCGGCATAATCGGCGATCGCGGCATCGAGCGCGGGATGTTCGATCGCCTGGACGAGCCCCAGATGCCGCTCGGGCAAGGTCAAGTCGCCACGGCGCGGCAAGGCCCCCAGCACCGCAATTCCCACCGCTTCCAGTCCGCGCCGTACCAGCCGTTCGTGGCGCGGGCTGGCGACGCGGTTGAGGATGACCCCGGCGAGCGGGACAGTGGGGTCGAGCAGCTTGAAACCAAGCGCGATCGCTGCCGCAGACTGCGCCTGGCCCGACACATCAATCACCAGCACGACGGGCCAGCCCATGCGGCGCGCAATGTCGGCGCTTGCCCCGTTGCCAGTGGCACCGGGTTGGGCGACGCCATCATAAAGCCCCATCGAGCCTTCGGCGAGGACGAGATCCGCGCCCGCTGCTTCGCCTGCGATCGTATCGAGCAAACCACCCGTCATCGCCCAACTGTCGAGGTTGAACGACGCGCGCCCGCACGCCGCGCGGTGAAAGGCCGGATCGATATAATCGGGTCCGCTCTTGAACGGCTGCACCACCAGCCCGCGTGCGCTGAGCGCGCGGAGCAGCCCGAGCATGACCGTTGTCTTGCCCGTGCCCGATGCCGGGGCGGCGATCATGAGGCCCGGCACGCTCATTCGGCAGACTCCGCAAAAACGCGAGGCTGCATCCTGCGGCCGGAAGCGCCGGTCATAGCCTTGGGCGTAAAGGCTGCTTTCGGCGAAATCCTCGGCTGCCAGCACGCGGCCGACCAGAATCAGCGCGGTGCGCTCCATGCTGCCCGCGACCGCATCCGTGATCGTCGCCAGCGTGGCGTGCACGATACGCTGATCGGGCCAGCTCGCCCGCCAGACCACTGCCACCGGACAATCCGCGCCGTAGGCCGGGGGTAAGATCGGCGACGACGCGATCGAGCGCGTGGATCGACAGATGGATCGCCAGTGTTGCCCCGGTGACTGCGAAATGGGCGAGGCTTTCCGCAGGGGGCATCGTACTGGCGCGTCCCGGCGTGCGCGTCAGCACGACCGACTGGGCGAGCGCGGGCAAGGTCAGTTCCGCCTCCAGCGCGGCAGCGGCGGCGGCAAAGGCGGGCACGCCGGGGGTGACCGTGACGGGAATGCCCAGCGCGCGCAGGCGACGCAGTTGCTCGCCCATCGCCGACCATAGCGACAGATCCCCCGAATGCAGCCGCGCGACATCGTGCCCCAGCGCATGGGCGGTGGCGATTTCGGCGATGATCGCGTCCAGGTCCATCGGCGCGGTGTTGATGATCCGCGCCCCCGGCGGGCAGTGGCGCAGCACCGCTTCGGGGATAAGCGACCCTGCATACAGGCAGACCGGGCTGGCGGCGATCAGATCGCGGCCGCGCAGCGTCAACAGATCGGGCGCGCCGGGGCCAGCCCCGATGAAATGAACGGTCATGACTGGGGTCCTTCAGCGATCGCGCAGGTGGCCATGCGATCGGGCGAAACATGGCGCGGGCCGAGCAGGCGTGCACCGACACCAGCGGCACAGAGCGCACTCGCTTCGGCGACACTGCCGCAGGCGTGCGCGGCCAGGCTGGGGGTGGAGCGGGTGGGCGTGATGACGCCGGACAGGGCATCCGACGACACGGCTCGTAACGGCAAACCCAAGGCTTCGGCCAGCGGCGACAGCTCGGCGACCTTGCCCTGCGCCGTGGCAAGATGCGTTACCGCCGGATGGCCTTGTTGCGCCAGCGTGAGGGCGGCACGGAGCGATTCCAACGGTGCCCCGGCGCGAAAGCCGAACCCGGCGACGATCACAGGATGACACTCCATTGCACGACGGGATACTGCGACCGCCACCCGCGCCGACCGCCGAGCGGCGCTGCCTGAGCGAGCTCAATCCGCAGGAGGGCACCGCCTTTCACCTGCTGCCAGGTGGCGAGCAGTGCCTCCGATTCCAGCGTCACGGCATTGGCCACCAGCCGCGTGCCGACTGGCAGCTGTGCCCACAGCGCCTCCAGCAGCGTGTGTGAGAGGCCGCCACCGATGAACACCACATCGGGGCTCGCGCCTTCGGGCAGAGCAGACGGCGCGGTTCCGATCAGCACCTCCAGCCGATCGACACCCAGCGCCCAGGCATTGGCGCGGGCGCGTTCGGCGCGGGGCGCATCCGCCTCGATCGCCAGCGCGCGGTTGGCCGGGTGCGCCAGCAGCCATTCGATCGCGATCGAGCCCGATCCAGCCCCGATGTCCCAGAGCGTTTCCCCCGGGCGCGGGGCCAGCGCCGACAGCGTCAGCGCCCGGATCGGGCGCTTGGTGATTTGGCCATCATGATCGAACAGGGTGTCGGGCAGGCCCGATGCACGCGGCACGACGGCCCCCGAACCCGCGCATTCGACTGCGACTGCGACCGGATGGGCGATATCGACAACATCGAGCGTATCGGCTTGCGCCGGACGGATGCGCTCGTCCGGTCCACCCAGTCCCTCCAGTACGTGCAGCCGCGACGCGCCAAAGCCGAGATCCCGCAGATAGGTGGCGAGAGCCGCCACCGCTGCGCCATCGCGCACCAGCACCAGAAGCCGCGCACCGGGAGCGAGGTGCGGACGCGTCCTTTCCAATGGCGCGGCGTGGAGGCCGAGGCAGACAGTGTCCTGCAATGCCCAGCCCAGGCGCGCGGCGGCGAGGTTGAACGTGGAGGGCGTTGGATGCGCCACCCATTCATCGCGCGACAGGTGACGCGTGACGCTGCTGCCCGCCCCGAACCAAAACGGATCGCCCGACGCCAGCATCACCACCTTTCGACCGCGATGCGTCAGCAACAGCGCAATGCCGTCGGCAAAGGGCACTGGCCATTCGATCACGGGGCAGGTAATCGCCGGGAATAGCGACAGATGCCGAGCCGATCCGATGACCAGCTCGGCCTCGGCCAAAGCCGTCTGGCTGGCGGGCGAAAGGCTATCCGGGCCTGCCGCCCCGACGCCCACAATCGTCAACCACGGCTGTTGCCGAAGCTGCGGAGCCGTTTCAGCCATGCGCAAGGTCCTTTTGCTGGGCGGAACGACCGAGGCGAGCGCGCTCGCGGCGCTGCTGGCGGCCGGCGGCGTTGCGGCCACGCTCAGCTACGCTGGCCGGACGCAATCCCCCCCGTCCGCAACCCGTGCCGGTCCGTATCGGCGGTTTTGGCGGGATTGGAGGGCTGGCGGGATATCTGCGCGAGCACCGGATAACGCATCTGGTCGATGGGACACATCCCTTCGCAGCGACGATGAGCACCAACGCCATCGCCGCTGCGCGTCTGGCGGGAGTTGCCCATATCGCCCTGACCCGGCCCGCCTGGGTGCCCACCGAAGAGGATCGCTGGAGCCACGTCGCCGATATTGCCGGTGCGGTGGCGGCGCTGACGGTGCCGCCGCGTCGCATCTTGCTGGCGCTGGGGCGGATGCATGTGGACGCCTTTGTCGCCCAGCCACAGCACCGTTATCTGCTGCGCTTCGTCGATGTCCCGGATCAGCCACCGCCGCTGCCGCACTACAGCTTGATCGTGGATCGAGGACCGTTCACCGTCGACGGCGACGTCGCTGTGCTGCGCGATCACGCGATCGATCTGGTGGTGTGCAAAAATGCAGGCGGAAGCGGGGCGGAGGCCAAGTTGATCGCCGCCCGGCGTCTCGGTGTGCCGGTGCTGATGATCGACCGCCCGGCCATGCCCGAGCGGCACCAAATGTGCGATCCCGCAGCGGTGCTGGATTGGCTGCTTCATGACACGTCTGCCGAACGCGGCGTGTAGAGAAACACGCCGCTGGAGCGTTGGATCGTCCGCGTCTGGCTCGATCCTACGATCACCATTGTCCGCATGTCGGCCATCTCGGCGCGCGCCTGCCCCAAGGGCACGATTTGCAGATGTTCCTCGGGGGTCGAGACGGCGCGGGCGAACAGGACCGGGCGATCGTCGCCACATGCCGCGCGCAACACCGCGAGGACGCGGGCAAACCCCTCGGGCCGCGCCTTTGAGCGCGGGTTGTAAAAGGCCATGGCGAAATCCGCCTCTGCCGCCAGCCGCAGGCGTTTCTCGATCATCGTCCACGGCTTGAGATTGTCCGACAGGTTGATCGCACAGAAATCGTGGCCGAGCGGGGCACCGGCACGCGCGCTGGCGGCGAGCATCGCGGTGATCCCCGGCAGCACCCGGATATCGAGGTCGCGCCATGCGGGCAGCCCCGCCTCGACCGCCTCGAACACGGCTGCTGCCATGGCGAACACGCCGGGGTCGCCCGACGAAACCACCACCACACGCCGACCCTGCGCCGTCAATGTCAACGCGTGCGCTGCCCGGTCCAGCTCGACGCGATTGTCGGAGGGGTGCAGCGTCAACCCCGCGCGCGGCGCGACCCGTGCGACATAGGGAACGTAGCCGATCACGTCGCTCGCGCTGGACAACGCGTCCGACACTTCCGGGGTGATCTGCGCCGCGTCGCCAGGGCCCAGGCCAGCGATGGCGAGCCAACCGGCGCTCATGGTCTGCGTCCCTGTCCGTGGATCAGCAGAATTGCGAAATAGGGCGTGACGCTGTCAGCCTCGACCAGTCGCGTTACTTTCTGTCCTGGCATAGCGGCATGTTCGACCAACCACGCCGCATCCTCGCGCTCCGCAGCGGCGACCGCGCGGCGCAGCTTGGCCAGATGGCGTCCGATTTTCATCACGACCAGCGCGTCGGTGTCGCGAATCCGGCGGACGAGTTCCGTTTCCGGCAAGGTGGCCATCGCGACCGTCAACACGTCGTCGCCCCAGGTGATCGGCATGGCGGTTGCGTTCCACGCCCCGGCCATACCGGTAATGCCCGGCACCACCTCCACCGGCACCACGCCCGACAGGCGCGCATGCAGGTGCATGAACGACCCGTAGAAAAACGGGTCGCCCTCGCACAGGACCACCACGTCCGCGCCCGTTTGCGCCAGCGCGGTCAGCCGCGCGCTGCAGTCGGCGTAGAAAGCGGCAAGGCAGGCATTGTAGCGCGGGTCGCTCAGCGGGATTTCGATCGTTACCGGATATTCCATCGCCAGCTCGATCGCGTCGGCGCGCAGCATTCCCTCGACGATGCGCCGCGCCTGTCCGGGGCGTCCGGCCTTGCGAAAATAGGCGATATGGGTGGCACCGCGCACCAGCCGATCGGCCCGCACGCTCAGCAAATCGGGCGCACCGGGGCCCAGCCCGACGCCGTAAATGGTGCCCACCCGCGCGCTCATTCGGCGCGGCTCGCGAGTGCGTTGACTGCGGCAACGGTGATCGCACTGCCGCCCAGCCGCCCTGCCACGACGCAGCATGGCACAGGCTGTACGTCCCACAAGGCCGCCTTGGATTCCACCGCGCCGACAAAGCCGACCGGGCCCCCGATGATCGCGGCGGGACGCGGACAGTCCGGGTCCTCCAGCATATTGAGCAAATGGAACAAGGCGGTCGGGGCATTGCCGATCGCCACCACCGCCCCCGCGAGATGCGGCCGCCACAACTCCAGCGCCGCCGCCGACCTCGTATTGCCCATCGCCCGCGCCAGATCCGGTACGTGCAGATCGTGCAGCGTACACAAGACCGGGTTGGAGGCGGGCAAGCGCACGCGCGTAATCCCCTCGCTCACCATGCGCGCGTCGCACAGGATCGGTGCGCCCTCCGCCAGCGCGGTGCGCGCTGCGGCGGCGAAGCTAACGGAAAACCGGATATGCGGGGCCAGTTCCACCAGGCCCGAGGCGTGGATCATACGCACCGCCACCGGTTCTTCCTCGGCGGTAAACCGGGCAAGGTCCGCCTCGGCGCGGATCGTGGCGAAGGACTGGCGATAGATTGCCGCGCCGTCGGTTTCATAGTGGTACGGCATCAATTGCTTCCGAATTGGGCGAGCAGCGCGGCGCGGCTGAGCGCCGTGCGCACCGCCGGAGCCCCGCGCGCGCGTTGAGGGAAAGGTCGTAAAGGCCATCGCGCCCGGTCACTGTGACGTCGGCGGCGCGTTGTGATGCGCAGCCCTTGGCGCAGCCCGACACATGCAGTCGCCCGGCGATCGACGGCGCCAGGCGAGCGGCCAGACTGCGGGTTTCGACGCTTGCTTGCGGGCAATATGGCGCACCGGGACAGGCATCCGCGCGCAGCAGGAAGTCGGACGGGTCGGCCAGCATTCCGTGCGGCGGCGATGGCGTGCGGTCGCCCTCGACCAGAATCAGCCGCCACGGCGTGATCCGCACCGCGGCGACGGTCGACCCGGGCGTGACAAGATCGGCAAGCACCGCCGCTGCGATCTGGCCGAAGGGCAACGCCCATGCCATGCCGCGCTGCCACGTGCCCGGCTGAAGTGGAGCGAGCGATGACGAGGGGGGCAGTGCGCCCGTCGCCCAATCCGGCAGGGCCGCTTCGTGGCGGGCCATGCGTCCGGCGACCGCACCACCGCTGTCCATGAACCACCGCGCCAGCGCGATCAACGCGGTGGCCTCGTCCCCGCGTGCCACCGCAACCCCGGTCGCCCGGCCATCGGCGCGCAGGATCAACGCCCCGTCGGCTGCGCGCTCGACCCGGAAATCGCCGGTCTCCGTCCCCAGCACGCGCGTGGCTCCGGCATCGACGACGAAACCGACCTTGGCCGGCAGATCGGGTGCGGTGTGCAAATGTTCGACAAGGTCGCAGGCGATGCGGTGGGTGTCGTCGCCCTCCTGCCACTGAGGCGCGACGAGGATCATCCGCCGCTTCTCGCCTTCTGCATCGGCATCGACCAGATCCAGTGCGATCAACGCCTGCAAAAGCGGCTGCCAGCCATCCTCCGACACGCCGCGAAGCTGCAGATTGGCGCGCGATGTGAGGTCGATCACGCCGCTACCATAAGCGATCGCCGCCGCGCACAGCCCGCGCACCTGGTGGGCTGTCAACCGGCCAAGCCGGGGCTTCACCCGCACCAGCAGTCCATCGCCCGAGCGCATCGGTCGCCACGCATCGGGGCACCAGCCCTTTACGATGAAGGGGCTCATGCGACCCCCTGCAACTGCGCGAGATCGAATTGCGGCGCGTCGGCCACAGCCCGGCGGCATGGAGCGCGGCAAAGCGCGCCTCCATCGCCGCCAGCGCGCCCGGATTGTCGCGCTCCAGAACGCCCGCACCTCGGCTTGGCCGAGCGTGGCATCGTAATAGAGGTCGAACAGTTGTGGCGGCACGCTGGCGGAGAGGTGCGCGAACGTGCCCAGATGGTCCAGCGTCGCCGCCAATTCCGCCCCGCCGCGAAACCCGTGGCGCATCATCCCCGCCACCCAGCCCGGATGCGCCGCGCGCGCGCGGACCACCCGCGCCAGTTCCTCGGTCAGCGTGCGCGCTGCGGGCCGAGCCGGATCGCGATGGTCGAGATGGTAGAGCGCGACGGGTGCGGCCACGATCGCCCTTGCGGCGGCGAACCCCGCTTCATGCGCCGCATAGTCGGCGGCCAGCAGCAGGTCGGTTTCGGGCAAATCCTGGAGATGGACGAACGCATCCGTCTCCGCGACCCGATCGCGCAAGCCCTGGGCGTCGGGCCCCGCCTGTCCCTCCGGCAAATCGAGCGGATAGGCAGATGCCGCAAGCCAGGCTTCGCCAGCCGCGCGTCGCGCGTCGTCGGTATATAGATCGATCGTCTCGCCAAGCCCAACGCCATAAGCGCCGGGCCGCGGCCCATAGACTCGCGCCGTCGCGATCCGGCCTGCAAAGGGATTCCAGTCGGGGGGTTCTTCGCGTGCGGCGAGCGCGCGCACCGCTTGTCCGAAGAGCACCGGCAGCGTGGGGAAGGCATCGCGGAACAGCCCGGACACGCGCAAGGTCACGTCGATCCGTGGATGGTCGAGCAGCGCGAGCGGCAGGATTTCGATTCCGCTGACTCGCTCCGAGGCGGTGTCCCAGACCGGCTTTGCCCCAAGCAGATGCAGCGCCATCGCAAATTCTTCGCCTGCGGTGCGCATGGTTGCCGATCCCCACAGATCGACGATCAGCGCGCGGATAGTCGCCATGATCCTGCAAATGGCGGCGGATTAATTCCTCCGCCAGCACCACGCCCTGTTCGTGCGCCGAACGCGACGGGATTGCGCGCGGGTCGATCGTGTAGAGGTTGCGTCCGGTCGGCAGCACGTCGCTGCGCCCGCGATAGGGAGAGCCCGACGGCCCGGCCGCCACGCGCCGCCCGGCCAGCGCTGCGAGCAGGCCGGCGCTTTCCGCCGCCCCCTGCGCTCCACGGCCGAACACGTGCAGGCCATCGGTGAACTGGCTTTCCTTCACGTCGCAGACGAAGCGGTCGATGCGTGTGATCGCGTCGCTCAAGCGGGTCGCGCGATCCAGGCCAAGCTCGGCCTCCAGTCCCAGCGCTTCGGCCTCGGCGCGAATATCGGCCTGCAATCGGTCGCGGCGCGCCGGATCGAGCCCGTCGGCATTGGAAAATTCGTCGAGCAGCGCCTCGATCCGCCCAAGCCCGGCCCCCGTACCTGACGGGGCCAAGGGTGGCGGGACGTGGCCGATGGTGACGGCACCGATGCGGCGCTTGGCTTGTGCTGCCTCGCCGGGGTCGTTGACGATGAACGGGTAGATGAAGGGCAACGGCCCAAGCAGAGCTTCGGGCCAGCAGCCTTGCGACAGCGCGACCGATTTGCCCGGCAACCATTCCAGCGTGCCATGTGCCCCCACATGGACGATCGCGTCGGTGCCGATCGCGCGCAGCCATAGATAGAAAGCGACATAGCCATGGCGCGGGCATCGGGTGAGGTCGTGATATTCCTGATCGCGCCCGGTGCTGGCACCACGTTCTGGCTGCAGTGCCACCAGTGTGCGCCCGGCGCGCACCGCCGCAAACCGGAACATCCCGTCCAAGAGTGCTGGATCGTCTTCGGGTTCACCCCACGATGCGGCAAGATCGTGTCGCAAGGCCTCGGGCAATGCCGCCAGCGCGCGGCGATAGTCAGCCAGCGGCCAGGTCAAAGTGTCGGAGCGAAGCCCCTCGGCGAGGTCGTCGCGCGTCTCTGCGTCATATCCCGCGCTTGCCAGATCGGCCAAAATCGCCTCGGCCGATGCCAGCGCATCCAGTCCGACGGCATGGGCCATCTGATAGGTCTTGCGGGATAGGTGGACAGGACCAGCGCCACTTGCCGTTCGCCGACGGCTTTGGCCGCCAACCTAGTCCAACCAGCGACCCGGTCCGCGATCGCGGTGATCCGCTCGGGCTCGGCCCGATGCGCGGTCCGGGCAAATTCGAGCAGCGGATCGCGCGTGCCCGCTTCCTTGAAACTGGCGACCCCGGCGAATAGCCGACCGTCAATCTCGGGCAATACGACATGCATGGCGAGATCGGCAGGTGACAGGCCGCGCGTGCCGTCTGCCCAGGCGGCGCGTCCCGAGGTTGCCAGCGCCACTTGAAACACCGGTACCCCCGCCGCGTCGAGCGGTGTTTCCCCAGCCTCGCCCCGCGCCGAAAATGCGGTCGCGTTGAGGATTGCGACGGGCGATAGTGTGCCGATCCACGCCGCGATCCGGTCGCGCGTTTGCGGGTGCTTCAGCGACGGTCCGAACAGCGACAGAGTCGCAAAACCGCGCTGCTCGAACGTGCCATGCAGCGCGGCAAAGGGGTCAAGGTCCTGCGCCGCGAGATAAGCGCGGTAGAAGACGAGCAAGATCAGCGGTCGATCGGGATCACGCGCAAAAGTGGCCGGATCGACCACCCCGCAATCGGGATGCCATCCGCCCGCCAGCGGCAACGATCGGGGCGTGACCGTATCGTCCCAACACAATCCTGCGGCGCGCGCCAGCAGCGTCAACGCGGCTCCGCTCGCTTCGGGCCCGCCTTCGTCGCACAAGCGCGCCAGCGCGCGCAGCGTCTGCGCGGACAGGGTGGAGACGGCGTCCAGCCGTGCGTCGGCGCGACCATCGGCGGGCAACACCGCCAGTGCAATCCCCCGTGCCCGCGCAAGCAGTTCGACCTGCTGCAACCCGTAACTCCAATAGGGCATGCCGCCGATGAGCCGGATGAGGATCGCTTTGGCACCGCTCAGCGTGCGCTCGACATAGGTGTCGACCGACAGCGGATGGCCGAGCGCTGCGAGATTGGCCAACCGGAGCGAAGGCAGCGTTTGCCCGGATCTTCGCGCGGAGTGCCATGCGCCCGCGAACGCACCAAGGTCGCTGTCCGAAAAGGACAGGATGACCAGGTCAGCCGGGGTCTGCCCCAGATCCTGCGGGATCGCGGCTTCCTCCAGACCGTGGCTTTCGCGGAAGAGGACGTGCACGGGCTGGCCTCAGCCGACCAGCGCCGTATGCAACGCCTCACCATCGATATGGTCGCGCTCGGCAATGACGACCAGCGTGGTGCGCCGCGCTTCACCCGGCCGCCACGGACGGTCATAATGGTAGCGCACGCGCGTGCCGACCGCCTGGACCAGCAGCCGCATCGGCTTGTCCGCCACCGCAGCATATCCCTTCACGCGCAAGATCTGGTGCTGCTGCGCGATGCGCACGATCCGGGCAGCCAGATCGGCGGGATCGGCGATTTCGCCGATGTCGAGCACGATGCTGTCGAAATCGTCATGCTCGTGATCGTCGTCGCCATCGTGATGCGACGGACGCGCCGCGATATCGTCTTCGGCGGCCGCGCCAAGCCCCAGAATTACGCGCGGATCGACCACGCCGTCGGTCAGCTCGAGGATCGGCACCGGTCGCGGTGCCTCGGCGGCGATAATCGCGCGTGCCGCTGCCACGCCTTCGGGACCCGCCAGATCGATCTTGGTGAGCAGGACGATATCGGCACAGGCCAATTGGTCCCCAAACACTTCGGACAACGGGGTTTCATGGTCGATGCCGGGGTCGGCGGCGCGTTGCGCCTCCAGCGCTGCGAGATCGGGTGCGAAGCGGCCTGCCGCCACCGCCTCGGCATCGGCCAGCGCGACGACGCCATCGACGGTGATGCGGCTGCGGATCGCGGGCCAGTCGAACGCCTTCAACAAGGGTTTGGGCAGGGCGAGGCCGGAGGTCTCGATCAGGATATGATCGGGCCGAGGGTCGAGTGCCAGCAAGCGTTCGACGGTCGGAATGAAATCGTCGGCGACGGTGCAGCAGATGCAGCCATTGGCCAGTTCGACGATGTTTTCCGCAGGGCAATCCGGAATGGCGCAGCCCTGTAGAATATCTCCGTCGATGCCGAGCGTGCCGAATTCATTGACGACGACCGCGAGCCGCCGGCCGCCAGCGTTGCGGATCAGGTGCGTGATCACGGTGGTTTTTCCGGCCCCGAGGAAGCCGGTGACGATGGTGACGGGGATCTTGGAAAGATCGGACATGGTACATCTCCCCGCGCCAGGACGAACACAGGACGGGGCTTGCCGGCGCATGACCGGTCGGCGTGCGACCCGGACCGACGCGAGAGCGCCCATGGCCGCACGACCGTGCAGCCCCAGCCGCACAGTTTCGTCGCCCAGACGGAGAAGTACCGTGCCAAGACCATCCCCTGGATCTGGGCAAGAGCGACCGGTGCACTGGCAGGTCTCCTGGCTCACGGGTCACCGTTTGATACGCACCTTCCCAGATCCCCACTTGCGTGGCGTTCCAGTGGCTGCTCCCGCAAAGGGGAGACCTGCGCATCGCACTATCCGCTTACAGTTGCAGGGACAGCTGTGGATTTGGGAGCACGCTCCCGCACCACATTCCCATTCAAGCCCCTCGCGGGGCACCGGTGCGATCATGAACCCCCGGATTTCTCCGGAGAATTCGAGCACCGCTTAACCGAGTTCGCAGGCAATGCCAATGCGGCATGTTGGCCGGGTTCAGCCGGGCAGGCGGACCTCGATCTCGTCGAAGCGTTTCCAGCGATAGATGCCGAAGCTGACGATCCAGCACAGCACGAAGAGGCCGATGATGGCAAACCCGAGCGTGTTGAATTGCTCGCCCAGCCGTGCCGCCGTCTCCCACGGCCAGCCCGCCAACCCCAGCTTTCCGCCGATCAGCGCCAGCGCCTCGATGCCGCCGATCACGATCGCGACGACTGCCGACATCAGCGTGATGGTGATGTTGTAATAGAGTTTGCGGATCGGTTTGACGAAGGCCCATTCATACGCCCCCAACATGACGACCCCGTCAGCGGTATCGATCAGCGCCATGCCCACGGCAAAGAGCAGCGGCAGCACGAGGATGGTGCCGATCGCGGTGCCATCGGCGGCCTGCTGTCCGGACAGCCCGAGGATCGCGACCTCGGTCGCCGTGTCGAAGCCCAGCCCGAACAGGAAACCGAGCGGGGCCATGTGCCACGGTCGGTTGACTAAGCGGAACATCGGTCGAAACACCCGCGCCAAGATGCCGCGCCCGGCCAGCAGCAAGTCGATATCCTCATCGACATAGGCACCGCCCGCGCGGACATGGGCAAAGGTCTTCCACACCGCGCGCAGGATGATGAGATTGGTCGCCGCGATGGCGAACAGGAACCCCGCCGACACGATGGTGGCGACGGTGCCGCCAATCTGCTTTAGCACCGCCATGCCGGCGAGTGCGCTCGCCGTCAGCGCGACGGCCACCGACGCGATTGCGATGATCCCGGAATGGCCGATCGCAAACCAGAAGCCCGTGCTGACCGGGCGCTGGCCATCCTGCATCAGCTTGCGGGTGACGTTGTCGATGGCGGCGATATGATCGGCATCGACCGCGTGGCGCAGCCCCAGACCCCAGGCGAGCAGGGCGGTGCCCAGCATCAGCGGGCGTTCGTGAAACAGCGTGAACGCCCAAATCCACGCGCCGATATTCGCCAGGATCAAGATCGTGAACAACCAGCCGATGCGGCGGCGCAGACCATCCTGGCGGGGCGGGGACGAAGCCGACGGTGCGTGCGTCATAACCAACAGACCCTTCTCAACCGCTTGGGTCCCGACGCGCGGTCGCCCTTCAGACGCGCGCCGCCGCTACCGTCATTTCCTGTTGCATGGCAAGAGCCTGCCCAAAATCGCGAAGAGCCGGATCACGCCCCCTTGGGTCGCGCGATCTCGAACAGCGCAGGCCAGTTCTTGCCCGTGACGTAGAGCTTCCGCGCCGCGCGATCATACGCGATGCCGTTGGCAACCGAATCGGGGTCGGTCAGTTGCACCTGCGCGAGGAGCGGGGACAGGTCGATGAAGCCGAGCACCTTGCCGCTGACCGGATCGATCCGCGCGATATAGTGCGTCATCCAGATATTGGCGAGCAGCTCGCCATCGACATATTCGAGCTCGTTAATCTGGTCGAGCAAGCGGCCGTTGATCGTCACCGTCACGCGCCGGACGACCTTCTGAGTGGTCGGATCGAGAAAGCGCAACACCGGCGTGCCGTCCGACAGGATCAGCGCGTGCCCGTCATCGGTCATCGCCCAGCCTTCGCCGCTATAGCGGAATCCGCCGGAGCGCTTGAGACCCGGGAGCGACCAGCGAAACCCTTGGCCGCCATGCCAGGTGACGCTGAACAGTTGCTGTTTCCATGCAACGATGCCTTCACCAAACAGGCTCGGCGGCAATTTCGTCCGTGCCAGGACGCGGCCGCTTGCCAAGTCGACGCGGCGAATGTCCGATTGTCCCTCCCGCCCGGTGCTTTCGTACAGCACGCCGTGGTCGATCAGCAGACCTTCGGTAAAGGCGCTGGTGTCATGCGGGTAGCGGTTGAGGATCTGCGCCGTGGTGACGGGCGGCGGGGGTGCCGGTGGCGGAGCCGCGCCTTGCACGGCGAGGAGCGCGGCGAAGAGCAGGGTGCGGATCATAAAGCGCGAACCAATGTAACGGCGGTGGCGATCCATGGCGGATCGGTGACGACTTGCTGGCGGGCACCGGGGCCGAGCGGGAGAAGGTGGAGCTTCCCGTCCTCGCGCCCGATCAGGCGTGCGAACAGGAAACGGCCTGCCGGGCGCGGAACGAGAACGTCGCGGTTGAGCGCCTGGGCGAAATCTGCCGGTGGAATACGCACGCACCAGATGGTGTCGCCAGCACGATAGTCCCCCACGCCGGCCTGGACCGACACCGCGACATGCTCGGGTGCGGGGGCCGGGGGGACGACGGTCGCCGGGCGCTTGGGGGCATGCGCTCCGGTCGTATCGAGGATTGCGGCCACGGCGATGTCGGCGCGGTCGGGCAAGGTGACCAGATCGGCTGCGCGCACCCCCAATGCTGCGGCGATCCGGTTCAGCCAACCGACCGAGACGGTGCGCGTGCCGGTTTCCAGGCGACCGATCGTCTGCGCGGTGGTTGGCGGTATACACGCGCGCGCGACATCGTCGAGCGTCATGCCCTTGGCGCGCCGGACTTCGCGGATAGCGGTGATCATGCCAGCCTTCTAACCAAATTGGTTTTTTGCTGTCCTACATCCGTGGCCTCATGGCAACGCTTTTCGCGGAAGCGATGTGAGAGGAAACGGCGATGCGGGAACTGGTGGAGCGAGCGATCGAGGAATGCGGTGTGGTGCGCGGCGCGGCGACACCGCGCACGCATCGGCCTCGGCGCAGCGTCAGTGTGCATGTCGGCGAATCGCCGCTCAGCTGGCTGCGGGCGCATGGCAAGATCGATGCGCGGCAGTTCGAGGCGGGGGAGCGCTTGCGCGCGGACTATGAAATGGCGGCGCTCGCCCCGCGGGTGACGATGCAGTGGGCGGCACGGGTGGATGGCGGCGCTAGCGGGCTCGATCCGACACTGGCGCAGATAGCTGCAAAACGGCGCTTCGATGCGGCGATGGCCGGGCTTGGTGGCGGCTTGCGCGACGTCGCGTGGCGCGTGGTGTGTGCGGGCGAAGGGCTGCCCATCGCCGAGCGCGCACTCGGGTGGCCGCAGCGGGCCGGGCGAATCGTACTGACACTGGCGCTTGATCGCCTGGGCGATCATTATGGGTTGCGATGAGGTGGATCGTTGGGGGAAGAGGATGCCGATCAAGCGCGAAATGATGGTGCGGCGCGATGCGCTGACGCAGGTGGCGGTCAACGAGACGCTGGCCCCCGAGCCGGGCGAGGGTGAAATCCTGCTGCAGATCGAGGCGTTCGCGGTGACCGCCAACACCGTGACCTATGGCGTGGTCGGCGCGCAGATCGGATATTGGAATTTCTTCCCCGCGCCCGAAGGCTGGGGGATCGTGCCGGCCTGGGGCTATGCCCGCGTGGTCGCGTCGCGCGTCGCGGACATTGCGGTGGGCGAGCGGGTTTATGGCTTCCTGCCGATGGCGTCGCATCTGATCGTGCAACCGGGCAAGATTTCGGCCGGGCTGTTTCGCGACATGGCGGCGCATCGCCAGCCGATGAGCGCGGTCTACAACCAGTATCGGCGGCTCCAGGCTGACCCGGCGCACGATGCGGCGCGGGAGGATTTGCGGATGCTGTTCGAGCCCTTGTTCCTGACCAGCTTCCTGATCGAGGACACACTGCGCCGCGCGGGTTGGTACGGCACCGACACCGTCGTGCTGACCAGTGCGTCGAGCAAGACCGCGCTGGGCACAGCCTATGTGCTGCGCGAAGGCAGCCCGCAAATCCGCCGGATCGGTTTGACCAGCGCCGCGCATGTCGGCTTTGTCGAAAAAGACCGGGCTGTACGATGCGGTGCTGGCTTATGACGCGATCAATGGTCTGGGGAGCCTCGCCGAGGCTGTCCTCATCGATTTTGCCGGAAATGCGGCGCTGTTGCAGGCAGCCTACGCTGCGCTGCCGGACCGGGTGGCGCAATGCCTGCGCGTGGGCGTGACGCATCATGACGCAGGTGGCGAAACCGCGCTGCTGCCGGACCCGAAGCCGGTATGGTTCTTTGCACCCAATGCCGCGACCGCGCTGATTGGCGAGATCGGGCAGGAAGGGTTCAATGCAGCCGTCGCGGCGCAATGGACTGGCTTTGTCGCCGTCGCGGCGGGGCTGATTCACGTCGAGCATGGCCAGGGCATCGAGGCGTTGCAACGTATCTGGCGCACGCAGGTGGCGGGGCAGGCCGCGCCGGATACCGGGTTCGTCGTGCGGCTGTAGCTATCGTCGCGCGGGCCGCCCCGCTAAGGCCACAGACATGCACATCGATTTCATCAAATGTCATGGTTCGGGGAATGACTTCCCCCTGGTGGACGCGCGCGCGCTGACGCTGGACGACGACAGCTGGGCACGGATCGCGGTGGCGCTGGCGGATCGGAACGGCAGCGTCGGCGGCGACGGGCTGTTGCTGTTGACGGCGGGGGATGCGCTCCACGCGATGGGCTTTCGCATGTTCAATTCCGACGGCAGCGAAGCCGAGACGTGTTTGAACGGCGTGCGCTGCGTGGCGCGTCTTGGGTTCGAGGCGCTCGGCATCGAGCGCGCGGCGATGCGGTTGCAGACATCGACGGTCGAGGTGTGGCGCGATCCTGACCTCGCACCGGGCGTGGCGACGATCCGCGAAGTGGCCGGGCCGGTCAATCTCGACGTGACGCAGTGGCCGATGACGGTGGGCGCGGAGCGGATTGTCGATGCGCCGATCCCAGCGCTTGGCAGCGCACGCGTCTTTACTGCGGTGGCGATCCCCAATCCGCATCTGGTGAGCTTCGTCGATTCGGTCGACGAGGCCGAACTGGTTGCGCTGGGCGAGCGGTGCGAAGCGGCACCCGCCTGGCTGCCCAACCGCGCGAACGTCTCCTTTGTCGAGCTACGCGGCGAGGATGCGCTGTTCGTGCGCACGTTCGAACGCGGGGTGGGGCTGACCGACAGTTGCGGCAGCGCGATGGCGGCGTCGACCTATGCCGCGTGCCTGACCGGAAAGTGTGCATTCGGTCGCAACATCACGGTGTTCAATCGTGGCGGACTCGTTCGCGCCGAGGCGAGTGCCGATGGTATGGTGCGGTTGTCCGGCAATGCGACCTTCGAATGGGCAGGATCGGTCGATGTCGATCTGGCGACACGGACAGCGGGCCCGGTCACGGTGACGCACCGTAGCGATGACGAGGTTGCGGCATGGCGTGGCGTGATCGCGGCCATCGCCTAGGCGGTTCCTTGTCGCAACCAAAGTCGCGGTGCATCGTTGTCGCGCCGTAACATCCAAGGAGTTCCCCCGATGAGCCGTTTTTTTCGTAGTGCGCCGATGCTGGCGGCACTGATCGCTGGGTCGTGCCTGGCGACTGCGGCCCCGGCGCTGGCGCAGAGCCCAGCCGACGACCAGCGCTTCCAGCAAGCGCAGCAGCGCTTCGATAACGAGCTTGCGGTGTTCCGCCAGGAATTCGACCGCTACCAGCGTGCCCGCGCGCGCGGCTATGCCCCGCCGCCGCGGCCATATTACGATCCGCGTGGCGATGACCGCGACGAAGGCGGTTATGACCCCGCACGTTATTATCGAGACGATCCGCGTTATCAGGAGCGCGTGCTGAGTTCCGACGACCGCGTCTACCGCGGCAGCGACGGGCAGCTCTATTGCAAGCGCAACGACGGCACGACCGGCTTGATCGCCGGCGCGGTTGGCGGCGGTGTGCTCGGCAACCTGATCGCGGGCGGGCATTCGCGCGGAGTCGGCACGCTGCTTGGCGCGATTGCCGGCGGCGTGGTCGGCAAGACGTCGACCAGAACAATACGCAGTTGCGCTGCCGCTAACGTAACCGGCTGCTGGTGCCGGGCTGCTGCAGGATCAATGGCGACCGAAGGTCGCGATCATCCGCAAGCCCAGCACCAGCGTATCCCGATCGCCGCCCTCGGTGCAGGCGCGCCGGATATATTGCAGATCGGGCTGAATCGTCAGGAACGGTGCCAGACGATCCTGATAGGTGATCTCGATCCCGTTTTCGGCCGATGCGGCGCGTTCGCCGGTATCGGCCACATTGGCCCGATAGCCGCTCGACAGCAGCCCGTGGGCGAGGCCGAACGACAAACGGCCTTCGGGGCGGCCGGGAACGACACCCCGGATATGGGCCCCGATCTGAAACCCGCCGCGGAACGGTGTGGTCTTCCCCTCCGAAAGCCCGGCGCGCAGGAACAAGGACAGCGCGTGCGCATCCCCGCCCGCGATATGCTGATCGACCAGCAGATAGGCCCCCATTGCAGCGCGGTGGACCGGGTTGCCATCGACATCGATCACGCGAATGTCGTCCTGCCGCCGGGTGTAGCGCCATAGCCCGACCGCCAGTTTTCCGCCGCGCGTGGTTCCCGCCTCGGCGATGAGCAGCGCGCCGTCATGCATGGTCAGGTCAACGCCATATTGATCGCCGAGCACGCCCGCGCGCGCGTTGACCACGGCAGCGCGCGCATAGCCTGACGTACCGATCGTAACATTCAGCCGGGCCATCAACGCGGTCGAGGGAAAGATCGACGGACCATTAGGGCCAGTCGCGGCCAGTTCCGACCCCACGCCAAAGGCGGGAGCCATCAGGATCGCCGCCCCGTCATTCTGGTAGAAATCGGCGTTGAGATCGGCCAGCCCGACCAACAGCGCGGCGCGGCCTCCGGCGAAGGCCTGCTCGATCCACGCTTCGTAGAGTTTGATCCGGCCATCAGGCACTTCGATATTGTCGATCCCCTGCAGTGTGCCAGCAGCATCGTTGATGGCGCGGCCGTGATTGCTCAGCAGATGTACCCGGGCCTTCGCGCCGCGCCATCCGACCAGACGCGAGAGATCCGCGTCGGCGGTAAGTTCGAGATTGTCCAGAATGTCGGTCTGGCGCGCCTCGCCGCCGGCCGCGACGCCGATAAGATCGATGACATAGCGGCCGTCAAAGGTGATCGGACGCGGTTCGGGGGCAGCGGCGGCGCGGTCAGGCGCGTCCGATTGCGCAAAGGCCGGGCGACCGCAGAGTATCGTCAGAGCAACAACGGAAGCAGAGAGCCAGCGCATCGATCATTTCCCAGACGAGCCCACGCCCGTTTTCAAAATATAGTCTATTATAGGATGGCTGAGGGGACTTGTGGGGGACGCGAACTACTCGCGAGCGACCGGGCGACATGTTCGGTGACGCAATGCTTCGCTTCCACGGACGTTGATCATCGAGTCCATTTGAAGGGGTTGGCCAAAATGACATCCAATAATTTTAGCGGCGGCCTGGCCAAGATGTCGCTCGCTCGCGCGATCCGGATCGCGGGGGTCGCGCTGCTCAGTCTGATGGTGGTGAGCGGTGGCAGCGGGATTGCCGCCGCCTGGTTACAGTCGGCCGCGTTGGAGCGGCAAAACGAGGCGGGTGCGCTGCTTGCCAATCATGAACTGGCTGACATGATGCACGACGCGATCCGCAGCGACGTCCTCGCCGCGTTCGAATCGACCACGCCCCATAGCGGCATCAAGATGGACGATGTCGTGAAGGACTTTGACGAACATCTGAAAGCGCTGCGCGACGGGATCGCCGCCGACGGCAGTTACACCGGCTCCGCCGACGTTGCGGCCGTCACGACCAAATTGGTCGCGCCGATGGAGGCTTATGCGACCTCCGCGACGCAGATCATCGCTCGGATCAAGACCGATCCGACGGGGGCCCGGGCGGATCTTCCGGGATTTTTCGATCAGTTCCGCACTCTTGAGGTTTCGATGGGGAAGGCGTCGGACGCGATTACGGCAAATGCCAAGCAAGCGTCCGATTCCGGCAAGATCGTAGGGATCGTGGCAATGGTCGCGTTGATCCTGATTGTCCTGCTGGGCATCGCCGGGACCTCGGCGCTCGTAATGGCGGCTATCCGCCATGTTATCCGCCCGATTGCGGGCCTTGCCGACACGATGCGCGAACTCGGCGCGGGCAATCTGGGCGTCGCGGTGGTCGGGGCGGATCGCGCTGACGAACTGGGCGATATGGCGCAGGCGATGCTGGCGTTTCGCGACCAGTTGCAAGCTGCCGAAGCCTCGAAGCAGGCGCAGGCGCAATTGATCGTCGATAGTCTGGGATCCGGCCTGACTTCGCTTGCCGAAGGGGATCTGACCGTTGCGGTGACCGCTAACCTGCAGGCACCGTTCACCGCGTTAAAGGACAATTTCAACAGCGCGGTCAGCGGATTGAACGCGCTGATCGCGGCGGTGACGCAGAGCGCGTCGGCGATCAGCACCGGATCGGGCGAAATCGCACAGGCGAGCGAGGATCTCGCCCGGCGCACCGAAGGCAATGCCGCCAGCCTGGAGCAGACCACGGCGGCGATCGCGCAGATCGAACAACGGCTAAAAGCAACCGCCGCCGCCGCCGCGCGCACCGTGCAGCGCGCAGACGGAGCGATCGCCACCGTCGCCGGCGGGCGCGGCATCGCCGATGAGGCGGTGCAGGCGATGAACCGAGTGAGCGAAAGCGCCAAGGGCATCGACAGCGTGATCGAGGGGCTCGACAAGATCGCGTTTCAGACGCGCGTGCTCGCCATGAACGCGGCCGTCGAGGCGGGGCGGGCGGGCGAGGCCGGGCGCGGCTTTGCGGTGGTGGCGGATCTCGTTTCGGCGCTGGCCATTCGGGCAGAGCAGGAAGCAGGGCGTGCGCGCGACCAGTTGACCGCAACGCAGACCGACATCGTCGCCGCGGTCGAGCGCGTCCACAGGGTCGACGGCGCGCTCTCGACGATTTCCGGGGATGTCGGCGAGGTTCATATGCTCTTGGGCGAGATGGCAAGCGACAACACGGCGCAGTCGACCATGATCTCGGAAATCAGTGCGGCGATTGGGACGATGGACCAGGCAACACAACAGAATGCAGCGATGGTCGAAGAAACCTCGGCGGCCGCGCGCAATTTGACCTCCGAAGTCGCCTCGCTGGCGAATCAGGCTGCGCAGTTCACGATCGGGGACGCGGGGTCACCGCCGCAGATGCGGAGCTATGCAAAGGCGGCGCGCAAAGCGCCAGCCGGTCGATCGCGCACCTTGCCGGTCGTGGCGATAGTGACCAAGAGCGGCGCAGGTGACGATTGGGCGACGTTTTGAGGCGGCACGCTCCGCGATAACCAAATAGGCACAAAACGGCTTGACATCGCGGCGCTGTTTTGGTACATAAAGAGAACGATGAAGAATTGCGAGTCGGCCCCTCGGGGTCGGCCAACGGGCCGGGGCGGCAACGCCTTTCGGCCCGTTTTGCTGTGCGGAGGGCCGAATGGACGGGATTACGGCAGGGAACAATCGCGTACTGCAAGTCCGCCGGTTGCGCTCGGGCGGGTTCGACAAGGCCAAGCGCAAGCGCTTCCTCGATACGCTGGCGGCGACGTGCAACGTAACGTCGGCGGTGCGGGCGGCGGGCGTGGCTCAGTCGAGCTGCTATCGCGCGCGGATGCGCGATGCCGCCTTCGCGGCGGCGTGGGAGGAGGCGATCGCCACCGGCTATCAACGGCTGGAGGAGGCGCTGCTCGATTATGCGCTGGCGCGCGTTGTCGGTGAGACGCCCGACCCCGCCGCCGCCGATCCCGAGGCGGTGGCGCAAAGCCCGATCACGGCGCTTGCCGAGCGCACCATTTCGGCCAGCGATCTGCACTTCGCGGTCGGCTTGCTCAATCGGCAACGCGCTGCCGCCGAGGGAAAGATTACGCTCGGGCGCGGGGTGAAAATGGCGTCCCCGGCCGAAACCGACGCCGCGCTGCGGCGCAAGCTCGATCAGCTCGCACGGCGGATGGGGTCGAAATGAGCGAGCGATATTCCGGCGCGCAAGCGCGGGCGCTGATGCTGGAGCTGGCGCGCTTGCCGGCGGGCGTGCGCGAAACAGTGCTGCGCGACCTGACCGCCGCGCAGCGGGCCGAACTCAATTGGAGCTGGGAGCGCTGGACGCAGGACGGGCAGGAGCCGCCCGCCGGCCCGTGGCGGGTGTGGCTGATCCGCGCCGGGCGCGGTTTCGGCAAGACGCGGGCGGGTGCGGAATGGGTGAGCGAGATCGCGCGCACAATGCCGGGCACGCGGATCGCGCTGGTCGGCGCGACGATCGAGGATGTGCGGCGCGTGATGATCGAGGGCGAAAGCGGGTTGATCGCGGTGGCGCGGCCGGGCGAATCGGTCGGCTATCGATCGCGCGGCACCGAAGTCGAGTTTGCCTCCAAGGCCCGCGCGACGATCTTTTCGGCGAGCGCGCCGGAGAAATTGCGCGGGCCCGAACATGCCGCCGCCTGGTGCGACGAACTCGCCAAATGGCGCAATGGCGATGCGACCTGGGACAATCTGATGCTGGGGATGCGGATGGGCGACGCCCCGCAAGTGGTGGTGACGACAACGCCGCGCCCGACTCCGTTGCTGCGCCGGATCATGGCGCTGGAGGGCTTGGCGCAAAGCGGTGGGAGCTCCCACAAGAACGTGTTCCTACCCGAGAGCTTTCTGGCGGCAATCGAGCGGGCCTATGGCGGCACGCGGCTGGGGCGGCAGGAGATTGCGGGCGAGCTGCTTGCCGATGTCGAAGGGGCTTTGTGGACACACGCTCAGTTCGATGCGGCGCGGGTGGGGGTTGCCCCGGCATTGGTGCGCACGGTGGTCGCGGTCGATCCCCCGGCCGGGACCGACTCCGGGCGCGGCGGCGATGCGTGCGGGATCGTCGCGGTCGGGCTCGGGCGTGACGGGCGCGGTTATGTGCTGGAGGATGCAAGCGTGACGGGATTATCCCCCGAAGGCTGGGCGCAGGCGGTGGCGGGGTGCGCCGCGCGGCACCGCGCCGACCGCGTGATCGCCGAGAAGAATCAGGGCGGGCGGATGGTGCAGAGCGTATTGCTGGCAGCGGACGCCAGCCTGCCGCTGAAGCTGGTCCATGCCAGCGACGGCAAGGTCGCGCGCGCCGAGCCGGTGGCGTTGCTGTACGAGCGCGGGGCTGTCTCGCATGTCGGGGTGATGCCCGAGCTGGAGCGGGAGTTATGCGGGTTGGTGGTGGGTGGCGGCTATCAAGGGCCGAGCCGCTCCCCTGACCGCGCCGACGCTTGGTCTGGGCGCTGGGCGAGCTGCTGCTCAAACGGCGCGGCGGCGGGCGGGTGCGGGGGTTGTAAGGTAGGACGGTTTCACCGGCATGGCGTCCGTTCGTCGTGCGCGCTAACGCCGTCCCCTACGACAGGAAGGACGAACGTCATGGTGCCCCGCGAAAGGATCGACAGTGCGCGCATTCCCGGCGGCGATGAAATGACGCTGTACCGGCGCGGCGACGATTTCATGATCGTGGTCGATCGCAACGAATTGATGAGCACGCGGATGAACGGCTCGGAAGAGGCGCTGGGCACGATGGCGTGTGCGCGGATCGCGGGAGTGGCGGCACCGCGCGTGCTGATCGGCGGGTACGGCATGGGCTTTACGTTGCGCGCGGTGCTGGGCGTGGTCGGCCCCAAGGCCGAGGTGACGGTGGCCGAACTGGTGCCCGAAATCCTCGCCTGGGCGCGCGGGCCAATGGCGGCGGTGGCGAAAGGGTGCCTCGACGATCCGCGCGTGCGCGTGGTCGAGGCCGATGTCGCCGAGGCGATCGCTGTGGCACCGGGTGGTTATGACGCGATCCTGCTCGATGTCGATAACGGGCCGGACGGGCTGGTGCGCGCCGAGAACAACCGGCTTTATGCGCCGCGCGGGCTGGCGGTGGCGCGCGCGGCGTTGCGGCCGGGG
>NZ_JSBN01000009.1 GCF_000797515.1 Sphingomonas sp. Ant H11 | reverse complement strand
CTTGTCGGGCGGGCGCGAGCGCCGTCGCATCGGGGTGCGCGCGCGCTGCTGAAGGACGCGCCGCTCCTGCTGCTGGACGAGCCGACCGCCCATCTTGACCACGCCGCCGAGGCCGCGCTGATCGCCGTCATTGCCCGTGCCTGTGTCGGGCGTACTGTTATTATCGCGACGCACAGCGCCGCGCTGGCCGCACTTGCTGATCGCATCGTCGATCTCGGGGGTGTTGCGTGAACGGCACGTTGAAAGATTTGCTGGCCGACCGTCCACGCACCGAACGACAAGCGGTTCGCCGCGCCGTTCTGTGTGCTGCCTTGGTGGCGGTCGCCTCGGTCGCGCTGCTCGCCTTATCGGGGTGGTTCCTCACGGCGGCGGCGCTCGCGGCGGGGGCCGGGACGGCGCTGGCGTTTAATTACATGCTGCCCAGTGCCGCGATCCGGCTGTTTGCGATCGTGCGGACCGGTGCGCGCTATGGCGAAAGGCTCGCCAGCCATGATGCGGCCCTGTCGGCGATTGCGCGGGTGCGCCCGGCGCTGTTCGCCGCGCTCGCGGCGACACCGGTGGCGCGCGCGCTGAGCCTGTCGACCGGGGAAGCCTCCACCCGTTTGGTGCAGGATGCGAGTGCGATCGAAACGGCGCTGGTGCTGCGATCGGGTACAGTCGGCGGGGCCGTGGCGATCCTGTCGGGCGGAGCCTTGATCGCGCTCGCCGGCCCGCTTCCGGTCGTCGCCGTCGCGCTGGTCGCGGTCCTGCTGTACGCGGCGATCTGGACGGTGTCGCGCGAGCTCGAGGCCAGCGGAAGTGCGCTGTTGCGCGAGGCGGAACGGCTAAGGCCCAGACCGCCGCTCTGGTCGAGGGCGCGGCCGAGCTGCGCTGTTATGCGCTGGAAGATTGGGCCGTGGCGCGCATCGTCGACGGCGGCACCGCACTCGCCGCCGCCCAACGGCGCGACAGCGATGTGCGTGCGTGGATCGAGGTGGCGTCGCCGGTTGCGATCGGGGGTGGGGCGGCGTTGGCGCTGGTCTTGGCGGCACCCCAAGGGGCGGCGATCGCTGCCTTGGCCGCGCTGGCGGCGGCGATGGCGCTTGACGGCCTGGCACCCGCGATCCGGCAAGTGACGCAAGCGCGCGCCGCGCACGCCGCTTATGCTCGGCTCGGCGCGTTGCTCGAGGACGCCCCCCGGACCACCGTACCAACGGTCGCGCTGAAACCAGACCTGATCCTTCGCGGTACGCCGATTGCGCCGCCAGCGCGGATTGCGCTGCGGGGGGTGTCAGGTAGCGGCAAGTCCAGCCTGGTCGAACGGTTGGTCGGGCTGCGTACCCCGATCGCGGGCGAAGTGGCGCTGGGCGGGGTCGATATCGCTTTGCTGCCCGCGACCACGTTGCGAGCGTCGTTCGCGTGGCTGCCGCAGGATGCGGCACTGCTGGCGGGGACGGTGCGCGACACGCTGTTGCTGGCGCAGGCCGATGCGCCGGATGCGGCGTTGTGGGAAGCGCTGGAGGATGCCGCCTTTGCGGAGCGGGTGCGCGCCATGCCGCAGGGGCTGGATAGCTGGATCGGCGACAATGGGGCGAGTCTGTCCGGCGGTGAACGGCGGCGGTTGGCGCTTGCGCGGGCGTATCTCAAGCCCGCGCCGTGGCTGCTGCTGGACGAGCCGACCGAGGGCCTCGACTCCGTCACCGCACGGATCGTTCTCGAACGGTTGGACGATCGGTTACGGCGGCGCGGGCAGGGGCTGCTGATCGTGAGCCATGCGCCGCTGACACCGGCGCTGGCGCTGGATGGTGAAATTATGCCCGCTTCGCGGACCGCGGCTTCAGACCATAGGGGCGTGCTGTTCGTCGGCTGAAATCTCGCTAGGGTGTCGGTTGGAGGGGATCGATGACCCGATGAGATTGCGGTGGTTGGCGATTGTTGGGCTGTTGGCGATGAGCGCCTGCTCGCGGGCTCCAGCGGGCGCGCCCGTTCAACACGCGTGTGCCACGTTCGCGCCCGGAGCGATGCGCTGGATTCCGGCGGGGCGCTTCGTCCAGGGGGAAGATCCGCATTATCCTGAAGAAGGACCGCCACGCACCGTCACCGTGCCCGGCTTCTGGATCGACACGCATGAGCTGACCAACGCCGAATTCGCCACCTTCGTGAGGGCGACCGGCTATCGCACGATGGCGGAACGGAGACCGCCGGTTCTGCCGGGCGCGCCGCCCGAGATGCGGGTCCCGGGGTCGGCGGTGTTCGCGGTCCCGTCCGGCGACGATCCGCGCTGGTGGCGGTGGGTGGTGGGGGCGACGTGGCAACATCCGGCGGGCCCGAACGAATCGATTGTCGGCAAGGGTACGACTCCCGTCGTCCAGATCGCCTATGAAGATGCCGAGGCCTATGCGCGCTGGGCGGGCAAGGCCCTGCCGACCGAAGCGCAATGGGAATATGCCGCGCGGGGTGGCCAGCCTGCTTTGCCCGAACCGATCGACGCGCACGGCACGCCGACCGCCAATTACTATCAAGGCGTGTTCCCGGCCCGCGATCTTGGCATCGATGGCTATCGCGGTCGCGCGCGGTCGGATGCTTCCCTGCCAACGGCTATGGCCTGTACGACATGATCGGCAATGTGTGGGAATGGACCAGCGGGGTTGCCGACGGCGACCGGCGTGTGATCAAGGGCGGGTCGTATCTATGTGCCGCCAATTATTGCGCGCGCTACCGCCCGGCGGCACGGCAATTTCAGGAATTGGGGCTCGGCACCGATCATATCGGTGTGCGGCTGGTCGACAATCGCCGCGCGCCGCCGGGTTGATCGACGCGGACCGCAGGCCTGCTCAATCGTCGATATGGGCGAGGATCGCTTCGATGAGCCGCACCACCACGGCGCGGGCCTCGGCAATGGTCAATTCCTGGTCGTGCCGCAACAAGCGCCATGTCTGAAAGCTGAGCGGCACATTCAGCGCATCGACGAGCGTGGTGTCGGCAAGGACGTGCGGCGGCAGCACCGCTTCGAGCGAGCTGCGCTCCAGCCGCAGCATGCGGCGATAATCCTGCATCAGGAATTCCGACTGGAAGCGTTTGATATTGGCCGAGATACGGAAGGGCAGGATTGCCTCGAAGACGAGCGCGCGACGTTGAGTGATTTCCAGCAGCCGGTCGCGCCAGCTCGCCCCCGTCAAGGGTTTGAGCGCCATCGGCAAGACCTGTGCTTCGATGACCTGGGACATTTCGCTGTAGAGCGTGTCCATATCGGCAAGTGCCGGAACACAGACCGCAAGCCGACACCGGCGGTTTCGGCGACGCGCGCAGCGCTCGGGGCGATATCGCCTTTGCCGACGAGATGGAGCATCGCGGCGACGATCTTGGCGCGGCTGTTTTCACTGCGCGCACGGCGCCCGTCGGCTGCTGAGTTGTCTTTTGGTCCAGAGACCGGCGTCATACTGCGCTTCATATCCACGTGGTGCGCTTATCCCTCCGATCCACCTCGGTCTATTGTCCTCCCAATGTGGCATTGAATGTGTCATAATTTTGTCGCAGGCTCAACCGCAACGACATACGCCCAAGGGAGGAGGGTGGCCGAATGCGCAAATACGGGAAGTGGACGTTGGCCGTTGCCCTGATTGGCCTTGTCGGGATGACGCTGGTCAGCCTCTTCCAGCGGCAAATCGCGACCGCCATGCTGGCGTGGATTGTCGATGCGCGGGTGGGGCGAGACGGTACCGAGACATTGCCGGATGGACTGCATGTCGCGTTGTGCGGAACGGGTTCGCCTTTGCCCGATCCGACCCGGGCGGGGCCGTGTTCGGTGGTGATCGCGGGGAAGCACCTTTTCGTGGTCGATATCGGGGAAGGCGGCGCACGCACGATCGTTGGGATGGGTTTGCCGATCGGGCGAATTGAGGGGCTGTTCCTGACGCATTTCCATTCGGATCATATCGACGGACTCGGTCCGTTGATGTTGCAAAGCTGGATCGCGAGCTCCGCCACGTCTCCGCTACCGGTGCACGGTCCGGTCGGAGTGGAGGCGGTAGTGGCGGGATTCGATGCGGCCTATGCGACCGACTCACGGTATCGCACCGCGCATCATGGTGCCGGCGTCGCACCCCCGAGCGGCGCAGGTGCGGTGGCGATTCCGTTCGCCATGCCCAAGCCCGATGCGCCCGAGGTCGTGTTCGCACATGATGGGCTGCGGGTTACCGCCTTCTGCGTCGATCATGGCCCGGTTCGCCCAGCGGTCGGCTATCGCTTCGACTATAAAGGCCGTTCGGTTGTATTCAGCGGGGATACGGGGCCAAGCGCATCGCTGGTTGCGGCGGCCAAGGGAGCGGACCTGCTGGTCCATGAGGCCTTGCAGCCGCGGCTGGTCGGCTTGTTGACCGCTGCGCTTGAGCGGAACCATCGCTACAATCTGGCGCAAGTCACGCGCGATATTCGCAACTATCACACGACACCCGAGCAGGCTGCGGATGCTGCGAAAGCCGCCGGAGTAAAGCGGCTGGTGCTCAACCATATTGTACCGCCATTGCCTTTGCGCTTCGCCTATCCAGCGTTTCTGGGCGACTCCGCGCGACATTTTGCGGGGCCGATCACGGTGGGCGAGGACGGGATGCTGTTCAGCTTGTCCGCTGGCACGACCACCATCGCGCAAAGCCGGCTCGAGTGAGGCGGGCGGCGCGACGGGGGCTGGCGACGGCGCTGGCCTTGCTGGCGCTTCCCGCCGTGGGTGCTCCGCCCGCGCCCCGCCCCAATATCGTCCTGCTGGTGGCGGACGATTGGGGCTATACGGACATTGGCAGCTTCGGCAGCGAGATTCGCACCCCCAATATTGATGCGCTCGCCGCGCACGGCGTCCGCTTCGCCAATTTCCACGTCGCCGGATCGTGCGCTCCCACCCGCGCTATGTTGCAGACCGGCGTCAGCAGCCACCGCGCCGGGCTCGGCAACATGCCCGAAACCATTCCGCCCGAGCATATCGGCAAACCGGGTTATAACACCGTGCTCAACCACCATGTGGTGACGTTGGCGGAGGTGCTGCACCAGGCGGGCTATCGCACCTATCTCACCGGCAAATGGCATTTGGGCAAGGCGAGCGACGGGCTGCCGACCGCGCGTGGTTATGACCATGCCTTTTCGCTGGCGGATGCCGGGGCGGACAATTTCGAGCAGAAGCCGATCGCCGGGCTCTATGACAAGGCCGACTGGACCGAGGACGGTAGACCCGCCACCTTGCCGACGCCGTTTTATTCCTCGACCTTCATCGTCGATACGATGCTGCGCTACATCGATGCCGGGCGGGGATCGGGCAAGCCGTTCTTCGCCTCGGTCAATTTCCTGGCCAACCACATTCCGGTGCAAGCGCCCGACGCGTACATCGCGCGCTATGCCCATGCCTATGATGGCGGTTGGCGCGCTTTGCGCGCGGCGCGGCAGGCGCGGGCAATCGCCATGGGGCTGGTTCCACCGGAAACGCGCGCGGCGGTGATGCGCTCGACCGCCGACTGGAACCGGCTGTCGCCCGATCAACGCCATGCGGCGGCCCGGGCGATGGCGGCTTATGGCGGGATGGCGGAGGCGGCCGATCATGAGATCGGGCGTTTGATCGATCATCTGAAGGCGACGGGTGCGTATGACAATACGATCTTCGTGTTCCTGTCCGACAATGGCCCGGAACCGACCGACCCGCGCGGGCGGCTGCTCAACCGGCTGGTGCTCGGGCTGCTGCGCGATTTCGCGCCCGACCATCAGGCGAGCGCGGCACGTTGACCGCGATTGGGCCGAGTTGGGCAAGTGCCGCCGCCGCGCCGCTTGCGGGCTACAAGTTTTCGGCCGGAGAAGGTGGCTTGCGCGTGCCGCTGATCGTGAGCTGGCCCGGTAATCCTGCGATGCGCAGCGGCACGATCGTTGGCGGCTTCACGCATGTTACCGATATTGCGCCCACCTTGCTTGCGCTGGCCGGGGTGCCCGCGCAGACCGGGCACTTTGCCGGGCGGGCGGTGGAGCCGATGGTTGGGTTCAGCCTGGCTGATATGCTGCTGGGCCGACGCACCAATGTGCATGGCGATACGCCGCTTGGCTATGAGCTATCGGGCAATGCGGCGTTGTTCCGCGGCGACTATAAGCTCGTCAGGAACCTGCCGCCGCTCGGCGACGGTCGCTGGCAGCTGTTCGACATCACGCATGATCCCGGCGAGACACACGATCTGTCGACCGAGCAACCCGATCGTTTCATCGGCATGCGCCGCGATTACGACGCCTTTGCCCGGCGCGATCAGGTGCTGCCAATGCCCGCCGGTTACACCGCCGACCAGCAGATCAGCGACAATGCCCTTCGGTATTGGTTGCCCAGGCTCCTCCCGGCGGTGCTGGGGGTCGCGGCGGCGGCGTTCGCAGTCGGCGTCGTACTTTGGCGTCGACGTCGTCGTGCCGCGATCAAAGCGCGCTAGCGCTCGCGCGTCGCGGCGAAGGTGACCTTGGGATAGCGGTCCGCGACATAGCCGACGTCCCAGGCCGTCTTCGCAAGGTACACGGGATTGCCGTCGCGATCCTTCGCCATGGAGGTGCGATTCAAGTCCATGAACGCCTTGAGGTCGGCCGGATCGGCTGCGGACACCCAACGCGCGGTATCATAAGGGGCCATTTCGAGCCCGGCATCGACCTTATATTCGGCCTCGAGCCGCGAGAGCAGCACTTCGAGCTGGAGCTGCCCGACCACGCCGATGATCCAGTTCGAGCCGATTTCGGGGTAGAAGACCTGCGTCACGCCTTCCTCGGCCATGTCGTCGAGCGCCTTGCGGAGCTGCTTGGTCTTGGTCGGATCCTTCAGCGCAACGCGGCGCAGGATTTCCGGCGCGAAATTGGGGAGCCCCGTGAAGCGCACGTCGGCGCGTTCGGACAGCGTGTCGCCCACCCGCAAGGTGCCGTGGTTGGGGATGCCGATGATGTCGCCCGGAAACGCCTCATCGGCCAGTTCGCGTTCGCGCGCGAAGAACAGGATCGGCGAATGGATCGCGATCGGCTTGCCGTGGCCGGTCGGCGTCAGCTTCATGCCGCGCTTGAAGGTGCCCGAACACAGCCGCATGAAGGCGATGCGGTCGCGGTGGTTGGGGTCCATATTGGCCTGGACCTTGAACACGAACCCGGTGACATCGGCGCGCTCAGGCAGCACTTGGGCGGGCTCTGCGGGTTGCGGGCGTGGGCCGGGCGCATGGCGACCGAGCGCGTCGATCAGCTCGGCGACGCCAAAGTCCTTCAATGCCGAGCCGAAATAGACCGGGGTCTGGTCGCCCGCGCGATACGCCTCGACATCGAAGGCACCATAGCCGCCAAGCGCGAGCTCGGCCTCGTCGCGCAGCGTCGCGAGGCCGTTTGCGCTCAGCACGCCTTCCAGCGCGGGATCGTCTAGCCCGGTGAAACGCCTCGCCTTGCCCATGAATTCGCGGCTCGGCCCCTCGGGCTGGCTCAGCGCATTGGCGTGGAAATCGTAAATGCCTTCGAAATCGCTGCCCATGCCGACCGGCCAGCTCATCGGCGTGACGTCAAGCTGGAGCATCTCGGCCACTTCGTCGAGCAATTCGAACGGCGGGCGTCCCTCGCGATCGACCTTGTTGACGAAGGTGATGATCGGCACCGAGCGCAAGCGGCAGACCTCGAACAATTTGCGCGTCTGCGCCTCGATACCGCGCGCCGCGTCGATCACCATCACGGCGGAATCGACGGCGGTCAGCGTGCGATAGGTATCTTCCGAGAAATCCTCGTGGCCCGGCGTGTCGAGCAAGTTGAAGGTAAGGCCACCCATGCCTTCGATCTCGCGCTCGAAGGTCATCACCGAGGAGGTGACCGAAATGCCGCGCTGCTGCTCAATCTTCATCCAGTCCGAGCGCGCACGCCGGTTTTGCCCGCGCGCCTTGACCTCGCCCGCCAAATGGATCGCACCGCCGAACAGCAACAGCTTTTCGGTCAGCGTGGTCTTGCCCGCGTCGGGGTGGGAAATGATCGCGAAAGTGCGGCGGTCGGAAGTGTGATTCATCGCCGCGCTGTAGCGCTTCAGGCCTCCAACGTCACCTGCATCGCGCAGCGCCATGTCGCAGCCGGTGCGATGGTGACGATGCCGGGTTTCTCACGGATGTCGCCGGTGAAGCCCTCGGGGTCGGCGATGCCGTGCCATGGCTCGATACAGACGAAGGCGGCACCAGGTTTGGTCCAGATGCCGAGCATCGGCGTGTCGGGGAAATCAACGCGGAGCTGTGGGCCGGTCGAGGCACCATAACGGACGCTTTGCGAATGGACCGGATCCCAGATCAGCGCGTCCTGGGTGAACAGCGCGTCGTCGAGGGCGAGGGTTCGCCCTTGCAGCGGGGAGGGGCGGCGGCCGGTGGAAATCGCGCTGCCGACGAGTTCGCGCAAAGGGTCGGGCTCATCCTTGGCGAAGACGATGCGGTGGTCGGCGCGGGGCAGGCCGTAAGGCAGCGGCCAGGCGAAGGCGGGGTGGAAGCCGAAGCTGGCGGGCAGCGTGCCTTCGCTGCGATTCTCGATCGCCACCGCGATGGCGAGCGTCGCGTCGGTGATCGTGTAGGTCACGCGCAGCGCGAAGGTGAAAGGATAGGCCGTGCGGGTCTCGGCGCTGTCTTGAAGCAGAAAGACCGCGTGCGTCGCGCTTTGCTCCACCAGCGTGAACAGGCTGCGGCGGGCGAAGCCGTGCTGCTTCATCGGATAGGCCGCGCCGTTAACGCGCAGCACGTCGCCGTTGAGCCGCCCGACGACCGGGAAGAGCAAGGGCGCGTGGCCGGTCCAGAAAGCGGGGTCGGCATCGGTCATCAGTTCGCGGCCGTCGGCATCGCGCAGGTGGGTGAGTTCCGCACCGAACGGGTTGATCGCGGCGGAGAGCTGCGCGGTGGCGATGGTGATCAGGTTGGGTTGGGGCATAGCGTCGATCCTCCAATAAAAACCACGACCACCCCGGCGAAGGCCGGGGCCCAGGCGCGGGCCGGGCATGGCGAGTGCCGTGCCCTATTACCTCGACCCGCCCTGCTGGGCCCCGGCCTTCGCCGGGGTGGATGCGGGGTGACGCTCGGCCTTACCCCCGCAAACTTGCCCCAAGCTTCGCCGCCGCCGCCACGACCTTGTCCGCCACCGCCTTCAGGTCCGCCTCGGTGAAGCTCTTTTCGCCCGGCTGGAGCGTGACTTCGATCGCGATGCTCTTATGCCCCGGCTCGACGCCCGTGCCGGTGAACACGTCGAACACGCGCGCAGCCACGATCGCCGCTTTGTCCGCGCCGCGCGCCGCGCGCACCAGTGCGTCGCCCGACACGCTGTCGGGCACGAGGAAGGCGAAGTCGCGCCGCACCGCCTGCAACGCCGGTGGCGCATAGGCCGCGCGCGCGAAGCTCGACGCGCGCTTGGGCGGAATCGCATCGAGATACAGCTCGACCGCCGCGACCGGGCCATCGACGTCGAAGGCGCGCGTGGTCAGCGGGTGGACGATGCCGAACGCCGCTAGCACGGTCTTTGGCCCCAGCCGCAGCGTGCCCGATTGGCCGGGGTGCCAGGCATCGCCCGCGTCGCCCATGACTTGCAGATTGTCGACCGGTGCCCCAGCCGCCGCCAGCAGCGCCAGCGCCTCGGCTTGGCGTCAAAGGCGGTGAACAGCGTCGCCTTGCCGTTCTGCCAGCCGCGTGGACGCGCTTCGCCGGCCAACACCACGCCCAGCGTCGAGCGTTCGCCGTCGCTGAGATAGCGCCGCCCAAGCTCGAACAGGCGGACACCGCCAGCACCACGCTTCAAATTGCGTTCCGCCGCCGACAGCAAGCCGGGGAGAAGCGACGGGCGCATCACCTTCAACTCCTCGCTGATCGGATTGGCGAGCGTCCAGGTGCCGCCGCCGATCGCCTCGGCCTGGGTTTCCGACAGGAAGCTCCAGGTGATCGTCTCGTTGAGACCGCGCGCGGCGGCGGCGCGGCGGACGCGGCTTTCGAGTCTTTGCGCAGGCGTCGCGGTCGGCTTGGCGACACCCGCCGCGCGCGGCAGCGGGGTTGCGGGTACCGAATCGATGCCGACGATGCGGATCACTTCCTCGACCAGATCGGCCGGGCCATCGACATCGCGGCGCGCGGGCGGGGGCAGGACGGTCCAGTCGGCCTCGACCGTGAAGCCGAGCGCGGTCAGGATCTCGCGCTGGCGATCGGGCGCAACTGCCAGACCGCCGAGCGTTTCCGCGCGGGCGGGATCATAAGCGATGCGCTTGCGCGTGGTCGGCGGGGTGCCGGCATGGGTCGGCAGGCTTGCCGTGCCGCCACACAGATCGAGCACCAGCCGCGTCGCGATGGCGAGACCCTGTTCGAGGAACGCCGGATCGACGCCGCGTTCGAAGCGCGAACGCGCGTCCGAGGTGAGCATCAGCGCCTGGCCGGTGCGGGCAATGCCGTCGGGATCGAAATAGGCGCATTCGATCACGACATCGGTCGTCTCGGGCGTCACGCCCGAATCCTCGCCGCCCATGATGCCGCCAATGTCATGAACGTGCGCGTCATCGGCGATGACGGTCATCGTCTCGGTGAGCGTGTACGTCTTGCCGTTGAGCGCGAGCACTTGCTCGCCCGCCGCCGCCTTGCGCGCGACGAGGCCGCCCGACAGCTTGACGCGATCATAGACGTGCAAGGGGCGGCCGAGATCGAACATCACGTAATTGGTGATGTCGACCAGCGTGGAAATCGACCGTTGGCCGATCGCGGTGAGGCGGCGGCGCATCCATTCGGGCGCGGTGCCGTTGACGAGGCCGGTGACGCTTTGCGCGTAGAAAGCGGGGCAGCCCTCGGCATCGTCGGTGCGGACATCGGGGCCAGCGCCTGTGCCTTCGACGGGCGCATAAGCGAGCGGCCTGGCGGTGCCGAGCCCGGCGGCGACCAGATCGAGCGCGATGCCGCGCACGCCCATGCAATCGGGGCGATTGGGGAGGACGTTGATCTCGATCACCGGATCATTCAGCCCGGCATAATCGGGATAAGCCATGCCGATCGGCGCATCGGCGGGAAGCTCGATGATGCCGTCATGGTCCTCGCCCAGTTCCAGCTCGCGCGTGGAACACATCATGCCGTTCGATTCGACCCCGCGGATGGCGGCGACTTTGAGCACCATGCCGTTCGAGGGCACCGTTGCGCCGGGGGAGCCGAACACGCCGACCAACCCTGCGCGGGCATTGGGCGCGCCGCACACGACCTGGAGCGGGCCGTCCCCGGCATCGACCGACAGGACTTGGAGCTTGTCGGCCTGCGGGTGCGGGGCGGCGCTGAGCACCTTCGCCACGCGGAACGCGGCGAGCTTGGCACCGGGGTTTTCGACGCCTTCGACTTCAAGGCCGATGCGCGTGAGCGTCTCGACGATCGTCTCCAGCGAGGCGTCGGTGTCGATATGCTGCTTCAGCCAATCGAGGGTGACCTTCATGCGCCGACTCCCTGGCTCAGCGTGGGCACGTCGAGTGCCGAGAAACCGTAATGCTTCAACCAGCGCGCATCGCCTTCGAAGAAGGGCCGCAAATCATCCATGCCGTATTTGAGCATGGCGAGGCGATCGACGCCGACGCCGAAGGCGAAGCCCTGCCATTGGTTCGGATCGAGCCCGCACGCGGCGATCACCTTGGGGTGGACCATGCCGCTGCCGAGCAGCTCCATCCAGCCCTCCGACCCGCCGAGCACACGGCGGCCCTTTTCCATCGTCCAGCCGACATCGACTTCGGCCGAAGGCTCGGTGAAGGGAAAATAGCTCGGGCGCAGACGCAGCACGATGTCGTCACGCTCGAAAAAGGCCTTGAGGAAGGTCTCCAGCGTCCATTTGAGATGGCCGAGCGTGATGCCCTTGTCGATCACCAGCCCCTCGATCTGGTGGAACATCGGCGTGTGCGTCGCGTCCCAGTCCGAGCGATAGACGCGGCCCGGCGCGATGATGCGGATCGGCGGCTCCTGCCCCATCATCGTGCGGATCTGGACGGGCGAGGTGTGGGTGCGCAGAACCTTGGCCTCTTCGCCTTCGCCCGCCTTCAGGTAGAAGGTGTCGTGCATCGCGCGCGCGGGATGGCTCTCGGGCATGTTGAGCGCGGTGAAATTGTGCCACTGATCCTCGATCTCGGGGCCGGTGGCGACCGCGAAGCCGAGATCGGCGAATATCTCCGCCATTTCGTCGAGCACCTGGCTGACCGGGTGGACCGACCCCTGCGGTGCGGCCTCTGCCGGGAGCGTCATGTCGAGCGTCTCGCGCGCGAGCCTTGCATCGAGTTCGGCACGGTCGAGGGCGGCCTTGCGCTCGGCGATGGCGGTGGTCACCGCCTCGCGCACGCCCTGGATGCGCGGGCCCTGCACCAGCCGCTCGTCGGGCGACATGCCGCCCAGCGTCTTGAGCAAGGCGGTGATGCTGCCCTGCTTGCCGAGCGCCTGGACGCGGACCGCCTCCAGCGTATCGAGCGTGGCAGCGGCCACGACAGCATCGACGATATCGGCCTTCAGCTTCTCTATGTCGCTCACGCCGTCCACTCCACTACCCATTGATCCACCGTGCCGTCTTCCGGGTGATCGAATTGCCCGATGCACACAAAGCCATTCCGTCGCAGCACGCTTGGTGACGCTCCACTGTCGGGCAAGGTCTCGGCGGTCAAGCCGCGAGCACCGTGCGCACGCGCGATCCGCTTGAGCGCGGCAACTGCTGCGGTTGCATGGCCGCGGCCCTCGCGCTCTGGCGCGACGCCGTAGCCGATATCCCATCGCCCCTGCGCGTCACGCTTCTTGATGCTGACAATGCCGACCGCTTCGCGTTCCACAACCATCAACCAAGCGGATTCTCCACCAACTTCCGCAGCGACGCCGCGCAACAGATCGAGGATGTCTCGGGAGGCAATGCCGCCTTCCGGCAAATGCGGCGCATCATCGACCCCGGACTGGCCCAGCAGCCAGGCAAAATGCGCATCGGTCATCGGCAGGAGGTGCATTAGATAGGTCTTTCGTCAAAACGAAAAGGGCGCCGGTGTTGCCACCGACGCCCCAATCTTTCGTCTCGCAGCAGGTCGCCTTTAGGCGGCCTGGGGCAGAGCCGCCTTCGCCTGCGCGATGATGGCGCTAAACGCGGCACCTTCGTGCATCGCGATGTCGGCCAGGACCTTGCGGTCGAGCTGGACACCGGCGAGCTTCAGGCCGTGCATGAACACGCCGTAGGTCAGGCCTTCGGCGCGGACAGCAGCGTTGATGCGCTGGATCCACAGCGCGCGAAAGTTGCGCTTCTTAACCTTGCGGTCGCGATAGGCGTATTGGCCAGCCTTTTCGACGGCCTGGCGGGCGATACGGATCGTGTTCTTGCGACGGCCATAATAGCCCTTCGCCTGATTGAGGATCCGCTTGTGCTTAGCGTGGGTGGTTACACCCCGTTTGACGCGTGCCATTCTTTAATTCCTTTCCGCTCAGCCCAGACCGTAAGGCGCCCACGCCTTGACGGTTGCCGTATCGGCCTTCGACAGCACCTTGGTGCGACGGTTCTGGCGGATGTACTTGGCGTTGTGGCTCATCAGCCGGTGGCGCTTGCCAGCGACGCCGTGCTTCAGCAGGCCGCTCGCGGTGAGCTTGAAGCGCTTTTTAACGCCGCTCTTCGTCTTGAGTTTGGGCATTTTCGTCCTTTCAGTTGTGCGACGATCTATGAACGGCCACGGCAGCCCATACCGGCCGGGCAGTTCCTCTTACTCGCAGGAAGGCGGGCGCATAGCGGTGAGTCGCGCAAAACGCAAGATCAATGGCCGCGACAGGCGAGCAGTTCGAGAATTTCCTCGATCCGCGCCGGGTCGCCCGCAGCGATGACTTCACCGATCGAATCACCGGTGAGCGGATCGCCCGACCAATCACACATCCGCCCGCCCGCGCCCTCGACGATCGGGACGAGCGCTGCGAAATCATAAATCTTGAGCTGCGCTTCGACCACCACGTCGAGCCACCCGCTCGCCACGCAGCCGTAATTATAGCAATCGCCGCCGAGCACCGTGCTCATCACAGCAGCATCGAGATGCTCGAAGGCGTGGAGCTGGGTATCGTCGAACAAAGCGGGGGAGGTGGTCGCCAGCAGGGCCTTGGCAAGGTCGGGGCAGCGCCGCGCGACGGCTGCGGTGCCATTGAACAGGGTCGGGCGGCCCATCACGCCCAGCCAGCGTTCCTGCAGGATCGGCTGGTCGATCACGCCCATCATCGGCCAGCCGTCGATCATCAGCGCAATCAGCGTGCCGAAGATCGGGCGACCGGAGATGAAGGCGCGGGTGCCGTCGATCGGATCAAGCACCCAGGTCCGACCCGACGTGCCGTCCTTGGTGCCATATTCCTCCCCGATGATCGCGTCGGCGGGAAAGGCCCGTTCTATCAACGCGCGCATCGCCCCCTCGGCAGCCCGGTCGGCGAGTGTGACGGGCGAGGCATCCGATTTTGCCTCAAGCCCGTGGTCGGCCCGGTAATAAGGACGAATGGCAGATCCGGCGGCATCGGCGAGAGCCGCCGCAAGGGCAAGATCGGTGTCGGTAACGCGCATCTTGCTTGCGTAAACCGGCTCGCCGCGTTGCGCCAGCCCGCATGCCCCGGTTTCCCGCCCGAGTGCGCTCATCGCGCCTGCGGTCACCCAATGTTAGCAGTTTTGCGCTACTTCGTTCCTGCAGGCAGAGCGCGCTATCAAGCGACGCTTGGCGTAATGAGGCCAATGGAGCGATGGGGGCAGCAAGGGAAGCGAGGCTGATCGCCGTCGAAGAGCGGGCTGACGCCGTCTTTGACCGGATTCGCGCGTTCTTGACGCTTCACCGCTTGGGCCCCGACCCGGTCCATTACGCTTTCGCATATCACGTGATGACCAACCCGACGGGCGCGCTGGCCCGATCGGTGGCAACCCTGACCGAGGGCGGTATCCGACTTTCGACTCGGGACATCGAGGCCCTGGGTGGCGGCCTTGCGAGCCAGAACCCTACGCATTGGGGAGAAGCACTAACCCCCAGGGTCGATGACGACGTCGCGGCCAGGTTGGTGGCACAGACCCAGATGCACGTCGAAGGCTTTAGCGACATGATGCGGTCCATGCAGGAGGAGACGGCCGATTTCGGGCGCGATTTGGCTGCCAGCGCCAATGCGGTGCGCGGGGCCGCCACCGGTGCCGATGTCGTGCGACTGGCGACCGTAATGCTCGATCGCGTGCAATCGGCTGAGTCGCGCCTGGCCGTCGCGACGCGCGAAGCGGATCAGTTGCGCGCGAAGCTGGAGGAGGCACGGGGCGATGCGCGTCGCGATCCGCTGACCGGTTTGCCCAATCGTCGTGCCTTTGAGGAGGCGTTTTCCGAACAATCCCGTAATGGGCAGCGTTTGTGCCTGGCGGTATGCGATGTCGATCGCTTCAAACGCGTCAATGACCAGTTTGGCCACTCTGTGGGAGACCGGGTATTGCGCGCCATCGCGGCGGCATTGCGCGAGGCGTGCGCCAGCCACTTTGTCGCACGGTATGGCGGGGAGGAATTTGTCGTCCTGTTTCAAGGCGAAGATGCCGAGCAAGCCCGCGCTACCTTGGAGACTGCGCGGGTCGCCGTTGCGGCGAAGCGCTATCGCATCCGGGAAACCGACGCCCCCTTGGGCGCGGTGACGTTTTCGGGTGGGATCGCCGTAGCCGAACCGGGCGAGCCCCTCTGCTCGGTTTTCGGGCGTGCCGACCGGTTTTTGTATTTGGCCAAGGACAATGGCCGCAACCAACTTTGCAGCAACGGCATTTTTTGCCAATAGTTGGGAAGTTGTGCCAGTTTATTATTGCGGCGCAAGCGCCTTTCGCCACAATAGTTATTGTAAATCAATATCTTGAGAACTTGGCACGCTCCCTGCAAATCCTTTGTGCGTTGGCGGACGGGTGGTCCGGACCGCCAAGTAACAAAGGGAAAATCATCATGTCCGTTCGTTTTGAATCGCTGTCGCGCGTTGCCTTTTCTGCTCGTCGCCGCCGTCGCTTTCACCTTCGTTCTCGCATCCACGGCCGTGTCGCTCTCCCCCGATCGCATGATCGGCGGAGGCGGCATCTTTCGCTAAAATGTTTGATTGGAGCGCTTTACCGCACACACCGCTCGTGGCACGTTTCCGCGCAACGACAAAGAGGTGGGTATGATCCGTGCGCGCGTCCCAACGGTTCTCTTTAGCCTGATCGTGCTGCTGTCCGCCTGCGGCGAGGGGGGCAGCACGTCGAGCGGATCGACCCCAACGCCGACCGCGTCCACCCCGACCCCAACGCCAGCAAGCGGCGGAACTTGTTCCTTGCGGGATCGGCAGGATTGGGCGGCGGCGCAGTTGCGGGAATGGTATCTCTTTCCGGATACCTTGCCGAGCACGCTCGATCCCACGCCCTACACCACTGTAGGCGATTATATCGACGCGCTGACCGCGACCGCGCGCGCGCAGCGCAAGGACCGCTATTTCACCTATCTGACCTCGATCGCGTCGGAAAACGCTTATTATAATTCGGGTACCAGCGCGGGCTACGGCTTTCGCCTGACGCTTGACCCGACGGCGGGACGGCTGTTCGTCGCGGAGAGCTTTGAAGGCGCGCCGGCGCTTTCCGCCGGGCTGGACCGCGGCACCGAGATTCTCGCCATCGGCACCAGTGCGAATACCCTTCGCACGGTATCGGCGATCCTTGCGGCGGAGGGCAGCGCCGGGCTCAGCAACGCGCTGGGGCCGGACACCTCCGGCACGAGTCGCACGTTCCAGGTAACCGACACCGGCGCCACACGCACCGTCTCGATCAGCAAGGGCGACTATGCGCTGACGCCAGTGTCCAGCCGCTTTGGCGCGCAGATCCTCAACGACGGTGGGCGGCAAGTCGGCTACATCAATTTGCGCACCTTCATCTCGACCGCCGATCCGGCGTTGCGCAGCGCTTTCGCGTCGTTTCGCGCAGCGGGCGTGACCAATATCATCATCGATCTGCGCTACAATGGGGGCGGGCTGATCTCGATTGCCGAGTTGATGAGCAATTTGCTCGGTGCGAACCGCTCCACCTCGGAGGTGATTGATTACACCACCTTCCGGCCTGAGAAATCGGCGAACAACATAACGGCGATGTTCGCGCCGCAGCCTGAGTCGGTCGCGCGACCAAGGTTGCGTTTATCGGGACTTCCGGCACCGCGTCGGCGAGCGAATTGGTGATCGCCGCTCAAATCCCGTATCTGCACGCCAATGCCGCGCTGATCGGCACCAACACTTACGGCAAACCCGTCGGCCAGATCGCGCTCGACCGCACCCAATGCGACGATCGTCTGCGCGTCATTGCCTTCGCGCTGCAGAATGCCAATCACCAGGGGGCCTATTATAACGGCCTGGCGGGTACGGTGGAGGCGAGTTGCCAGGCCGATGACGACCTGACCCATCCCATGGGCAACCCGCAGGAACGATCGACGCGCGCGGCGCTCGACTATCTGGCGGGGCGGAGTTGTACGGCTGTTACGGCCACGGCCACGAGCGCGTTGCAAAGCGGGCAGGCCGCACGCGTCGCAACGCTGCGTCAACCGATGGAGCTGCTGTCGCCCGAACGCCCCGGCACCATTCAGCGTGAGGTGCCGGGGGCATTCTAGTGCTTATTGCGCCGAAACGGCATCCTCGGCGGTGAGGTTCACCCGGCTCGTTGCCAGGTCGGTCAATTTGTCGTCGGTCGCATATTCTTCGTTGAGCGTTTCCTGCAGGATCGCGGCAACATCGGTGCGACCGAGCTGATTGGCCCAGGCAATCAACGTGCCGTAGCGCGTGATTTCATAATGCTCGACCGCCTGTGCCGAGGCGATCAAGGCTGCATCGAGTACTGCTTTGTCGGCAATGTCGCCGGCAACTTCATTGGCTTCCTTGATGATGCCCTCGATCGCCGGGCACGTGGCCCCCTTTGGCTGCTCGCCGATCAGGTCGAACACTTGCTCCAGGCGGCGTACCTGGCCCTCGGTCTCGCGCAGATGCTGGTCGAAGCCCGCCTTCAGCGTACCGTTGGTCGCCTTCTCGGTCATCTTGGGGAGCGCCTTCAGGATTTGATGCTCGGCATAATAAAACGTCCTGCAACTGGTGCAGGAACAAGTCCTCGAAGGTCACAATGTCTTTGGTGAACAGTCCCATCGCATGTCTCCTAACGCATTTTTCGGGGGCGGTACGCCGGGCGCGAAGGGGGGCACGCCCGGCGTCTGCCATCAACGGCGCGCGCGCGCAGAGGTTGCTGGCTGGGTCCGGAAATCATGTTGACTTCGATCAAGTGACGCTCTTTTACGGCGCGCGAATTGATGCGGGTCGCGGCACGGTTTGGGATTAAGGTCGCGCGGGGCCTTCCGCCCCGGTCAGGAACCGCAATGGCCAAGAGCCAGAAGAAGTCGAACAAGGAAGTGCGCAAGCCCAAGGCCGAAAAGGCCCCCAAGGCGAACGCGTCCAACCCAACCTCCAAGGGCCAGCCGGTGGCGATGGTCAATATCAAGGGATGAGCATGACGAACGACGACGACACCTTCGTCTATGACGAAGCCACCGGCGAATGGGTCGCCGCCAGCGCCGCCAGCACGGCGACGGGCGGCGACGACGCGGTGGTGGTCCGCGATTCGGTCGGCAATGTGCTGGCCGATGGCGACCAGGTGACGCTGATCAAGGATTTGACCGTGAAGGGTGCCGGGCAGACGCTGAAGCGCGGCACGCTGATCAAATCGATCCGCCTGACCGGCGACGCGCAGGAAATTGACTGCCGCTATGACGGGATCAAGGGCCTCGTGCTGCGCGCCGAGTTCGTCAAGAAGCGCTGAGTCTCGCGAGTGGCCGAGCGCGCGATCAAGCTGCATCCGAGCTGGCGCGAGCCGCTGTCGGCGGAGTTCGAGCAGCCCTATATGCACGCGCTCAAAGGCTTTCTCTCGGCCGAACGCGCGGCGGGCACCCCGGTGTTTCCGCCCCCTGCCGCCTGGTTCCGCGCGCTCGATCTCACTCCGCGCGAGGACGTGCGCGTCGTCATCCTGGGGCAGGACCCCTATCACGGCGCGGGGCAGGCGCATGGCCTGTGCTTCTCGGTCCAGCCCGGCGTGCGCCTGCCTCCGAGCCTGCGCAATATCTATAAGGAGCTGGAGGCCGATCTCGGCATCCCGCCCGCGCGCCACGGCTTTCTGGAGGCATGGGCCAGCCAAGGCGTGCTGCTGCTCAACGCAGTGCTGACGGTGCGCGAGGGGGCGGCCGCCTCGCATCAGGGGCAGGGGTGGGAACGCTTCACCGACGCGTGATCCGGCTGGTGGCGGAGAGCGCGCAGCCGACGGTGTTCCTCTTATGGGGCGCCCATGCGCAGAAAAAAGCCGCGTTCGTGGCCGATGTGACGCAGGGCGGGCGGCATCTGGTGCTGAAGTCGGCGCATCCCTCCCCGCTGGCAGCGCATAACGGCTTTTTCGGCAGCCGCCCCTTCTCCAAGGCTAATGCGTTCCTTGCCGCGCATGGCCGCGCGCCGATCGATTGGGCGCTGCCAGAGACGGTGTGAAGCGCGCGGAAGTCCACAAAGTCCACGCTACGTCCCCCCGGATTCGCCCCCGCTCCGGTCCTCTCCCGCGTCGGGACCGAGCGTGTCGAGATACGCTTGCCAGTCCGCTTCCTCCTCGCGCGCGGCGGGCTGCTGTTCGGCCGCCTGGTGCCGCGCCTCGGCGTGCGCGCGCATCGCATCCAGCTCGTCGGGCATCACCAGATGCGTCTGCCGGATCGGTTCATGCCGTCGTGGCACCTGGCCGAAGTCGCGGTAATAGGCATCCTCCTCGACGCGGTGAACCATTTTGGACAGGTCGATCGCCCTGCCATCGTACCGCTCGGTCGTGACCATCCCGTCGAGCCATTTGCCGTAGCGCGGAGCGTCGCGGTAGCGCAGCAGGAACATCGTCAGCCGCTCGTCATAATGGCGGCGCTCGCCAATCTGTTCGCCCTGATAGAAGACCGGGCGCGAAACGCCGTTGATGGCGCGCGAAAACGCCGCGTCGGACAAGCGCCGGATCGCATAGGACAAAGCGAAATCCCAGGCCTGGCGAAAGCTCTGCGCGTCCACCCGGCGGCGCAGGCGATAGGCGGAGCTCGGGTCCAGCCCGACACGCCGGCACGCGGCATCGACACAACCGCATTCGGCGAGCGCCTCGATAAACTCGGTTTGTCGCTCAGGCGTCCAGCCATCGTGGCGGCCGCGCAGCGCGACGGGCACGAAGTCCGGGAGGGGGGCGGAAGAAGCACTGCCGGACGCAGCGCGGGCGGAGCGTTTGGGAGCCTTGGTCATGGACCAGGATGAACCAGAAAGCGCGCGTGTAGGACAGCGGATTTTGGCGGGCGGGAGCGGGCTGGTGTACCGCGTGAGCGGCAAAGGCGACGCGCCGGTGATCGAAGTGGCGCAGTGCCGGTATCGTTATTGAGGCGCTTGTCGGCCTTGCTCTGCCATCATATATTTCGGCGATGGCGCAACTCAATGTCATCCTTCCCGACGATCTCCAAAGTTGGGCAGACGCGCGCGCTGTCGAGGGCGGCTTCGGTAGCACTGGCGACTATATCGGCGAGCTGATGCGGCGCGACCGGGAGGATGCTGAGAAGCTGGCGGCGTTGCAGGCGGCGATCGACGCGGGGCGGGCCTCGGGGGTGAGCGAGCGCGATCCGTTCGACTATTTCGACGAACTGCGCGCCGGGCTGCGCGCGCAACACCCGAGTGCCGATCCGGCTTGAGCTAAGCCGCCGGGCCGAAAGCGATCTGGCGGATATTCGCGATTACAGCGTCGAGCAGTTCGGCGTGGAGCGCGCCCTTCTCTATCTCGACGGGATTGAGGCGGCGTTTCGCCTCATTCTGGACCACCCGGAAATCGGCGGCGTGCATTCAAATGTGGTGCCGCCCGTGCGGGCCTACACGGTTCAGCGGCATCGGATTTTCTATACCGTCGCGGCGGATGCGGTGCTGGTAGAGCGCGTTCTGCATAGTGCGATGGACGTGGGGCGGTGGTTGTAGGCGAAGGCGTTGCCGCGTCGGAGGTGAGCCTGTCCGGTGCGGTGCAGGTGGCGCAGTGCCGGTATCGTTCTTGAGTCGCTTGTCGGCATCGGCGCGGCAGCGTATATTTCCGGGATGGCGCAGCTCAACGTCCAGCTTCCCGACGACCTCCAGCGCTGGACCGACGCGCGCGCCGTCGAAGGCGGGTTCGACAGCGGCAGCGAGTATGTCCGCGATCTCGTGCGGCGCGACCGGGACTATGCCGAGAAGCTGGCGGCGTTGCAGGCGGCGATCGATGAGGGGTTGGCGTCTCCCGTCGTCGAGACGACGATCGAGGACATCATCGCGCGGGGTTTGGCGCGCCACGGGCTGCGTTGAAGCCGGTATACCGCGCCGCCTCCGTCCGCGATATCGACGGTATCTTCGATTATAGCGTGACCACGCACGGCCCCGAAGTCGCCAAGGCGTATCTGCGCGATATCGACGCCGCGATCGCCCGTCTGCTCGACTATCCCGAGATTGGTATAGCGAGCGGCCTCCGGCAGGGTGTGCGCTCGATCGCGGCGCGCGAACATCGCATCTATTACCGGATCGACGGCAGCAAACTCGTCATCGCGCGCGTGCTGCATAAGGCGATGGACCCTGCGCGGTGTTTGTAGGGAGAAATTTGCCGCCGAGCTTTACTTTAAATGCGCAGGTTTTTGGGTATCACTACTGTTCTAAATATCCATTATCTTATAATCGGGATTTTAATCGCCTGAGAAGGTTAATCCTATAAGGCTCACTGTTAGGGAAAAGCCGTGATTCTAATTATTGCAGATATATTTGATACCCACGCAGATGTTGTCCAGGGGCACCTGTCCCGATCCGGGGCGACGCACTTTCGATTAAATCTCGATGTCAATTCGTTAGAAAATACGGTTCTGGATCACGCAGCAAATGAGTGGGTAATCAATCAAAGCGGCAGGCAGTTCCGTGCTAGTGAAATTAAATGCGTGTGGCCGCGGCGACTGACAGTCAGCCTGACGCTCGAACAGCAAACAGAACAGGAGACGTCTTCATTTAGACTCTGGAGATCGGAGTGGAATAGATGCCTGTATGGTTTATACGCTTCTCTCCGAAGTCAATATTGGATGAATCCAATATCAAACTCCTCCTTGGCGGATAATAAATACTTTCAATTTGAATTGGCAAGATCAGTTGGCTTCAATATCCCGGATATGATTTCGTCCAATGATCAAAAAGCGTTACGAAGGTTCAGCGAGGCCGGTCCTACAGCCATAAAATTTATGACTCAGGACATATTCAAGGCGGCTGACGGCGGATATTCTGGCATATATGTTAACAAGATATCACCCGATGATCTAGACAATTTTATGCCAGACTCGGAAAATCCAATTACCCTACAGAGATATATCGAAAAGGACTTTGAGGTAAGAAACACCTTTGTTTCGGGGATTAATTTTACTTGTAAAATAGAATCCCAGCGTTCCAATCGAGCGAACGTTGATTGGCGTCGGTACGACGTTGCAAACACGCCTCACTCGGAAATTTCGCTTCCAAATGAAATAGATATGCAAGTGTCGTCCATTATGGCTAGGTTAGGTCTATCCTATGGAGCGTTCGACTTCATCGTCGATAAGGATGGGAAGTGGTGGTATCTCGAAGTCAACTCTGCAGGGCAATGGCTATGGATCGAGGACTTGCTAAACTTGCCTATCTCAGAGAAAATCGCTAGTTCGTTGATCAGGAGCATGTAGGAGCGGGCAATGGGCGTTTTTGGACTGCGTTATCTTGAAAAGATGCAAGCAAGCGAAGTGATTGAGGCAAAGGACTGGAATTGGAAGCCTGCTTCGGGTGATGCGTACCGCATCTACGGTTCAGGCAACTCCACGAGTTCGAGAGAATCGACGTATGCCGCCGAAAAAGATAATCGGCAGGATGAAGACCGACCAAACGAAGGTTTGGCTGCCTAGTTTTATAACGATATGTATGGAAAAGGGAGGCGTTGCCTCCCTTTTTTGTTGAATTACTCCGCCGCCGGCAAATAAATCTCCGCGCCCTCCGCCTTAAACCGCGCGCTCATCTCTTCCATCCCCTTGATCGCCGCGGCCTTGCTGGCTGCCGCGGTCTCCGCGCGGTCGGGCCGGTCGCGATGAAGCCTTCGACGCCCTGATTCTGCTTGCCCGCAAAATCGCGCACTTCCTGCGTGATCTTCATCGAGCAGAATTTCGGGCCGCACATCGAGCAGAAATGCGCGGTCTTGGCGCCTTCTGCGGGGAGCGTCTGGTCGTGATATTGCTCGGCGGTATCGGGGTCGAGCGACAGGTTGAACTGGTCGCGCCAGCGGAAATCGAAGCGCGCGCGGCTGAGCGCATCGTCGCGCAGCTTGGCGGCTGGGTGGCCCTTGGCGAGATCGGCGGCGTGCGCGGCGAGCTTGTAGGTGACCACGCCGACCTTGACGTCGTCACGGTCCGGAAGGCCCAGATGCTCCTTGGGCGTGACGTAGCAAAGCATCGCGGTGCCGTACCAACGATCATCGCGGCGCCGATGCCGCTGGTGATATGGTCATAGCCGGGCGCGATGTCGGTGGTGAGCGGCCCGAGCGTGTAGAAGGGTGCCTCGCCACACACTTCGAGCTGCTTATCCATATTCTCCTTGATCTTGTGCATCGGCACGTGGCCGGGGCCTTCGATCATCACCTGCACGTCGCTCTTCCACGCGCGGTGGGTGAGTTCGCCGAGCGTGTAGAGCTCGCTGAACTGCGCTTCGTCATTCGCATCGGCGATGCTGCCGGGGCGCAGGCCGTCGCCGAGGCTGTAGGCGATGTCATACGCCTTCATGATCTCGGTGATTTCATCGAAGCGTTCGTAGAGGAAGCTCTCTTTGTGGTGCGCAAGGCACCATTTCGCCATGATCGAGCCGCCGCGCGACACGATGCCGGTGACGCGCTTGGCGGTCATCGGGATGTAAGCGAGGCGGACGCCGGCGTGGATCGTGAAATAATCGACGCCCTGCTCCGCCTGTTCGATCAGCGTGTCGCGGAAGATTTCCCAGGTCAGGTCCTCGGCCACGCCGCCGACCTTTTCGAGCGCCTGGTAGATCGGCACGGTGCCGATCGGCACGGGGCTGTTGCGCAGGATCCATTCGCGCGTGTCGTGGATGTTGCGGCCCGTCGAGAGGTCCATCACCGTGTCCGCGCCCCAGCGGATCGACCACACCATCTTGTCGACTTCGGCGGCGACATTGCTGGCGACGGCCGAGTTGCCGATATTGGCGTTGATCTTGACCAGGAAGTTGCGGCCGATCGCCATCGGCTCGCTTTCGGGGTGGTTGATGTTGTTGGGGATGATCGCGCGGCCGCGCGCGACTTCATCGCGGACGAATTCGGGGGTGACGTAATCGGGGATGCTGGCGCCGAACGATTCGCCGTCGCGGATCAGCTGTTCCTTGGCGGCGGCGCGGCCGAGATTTTCGCGGATCGCGACATATTCCATCTCGGGCGTGATGATGCCGCGCCGGGCATAATGCATCTGGCTGACATTGTGGCCGGATTTGGCGCGCAAGGGACGCCGCACGACATTGGGATATTGCGGCACGCCGGCCGAGCGATCGGGGCCGGTGAGGCCGTTATCCTCGGGGCGGATTTCGCGGGCGTCATATTCTTCCACGTCGCCACGCGCGAGAATCCAGTCGCGGCGCAGCTGCGGCAGGCCGCGGTTGATGTCGATCTGCGCCTTGGGGTCGGTGTAGGGGCCCGACGTGTCATAGACCCGCAAGGGGGCTTCGTTGGCGGAGGGTTCGAGCACGATCTCGCGCATCGCCACGCCCAGGCCCGGAATGTTGGGCGAGGGGACGTGGATCTTGCGGCTGCCACGGATGGCGCCGGTGGTGACGCCGATTTCGGTACGGGCGGGGATGTCGGCCATGGTGTCGCTCCAAAGACTCGGAATGGAGCGAAAACGGAAACCCACTGCGGACACCGCTCCCTCCCTCCGCCCGTGCTAACGGGATCAGGTTCAAACGGGTCGTAGCCTCAGCTACCTCTCAGCTGCTCAGGCGCAGCCCCCCGGGGAATGGTGTCAGTCTAGGCGCATTGGCGGCGGCTGCAAAGCCCCGTAATGTCGCTCAGTTTGCCGCGCTGGTCTTGATATTGCCGTTGACGCCGCCGGGGAAGAACCCGCCGCCAACCACCGCATTCTTATTGAGATACAGCACGTTGAGCACCTGGCCCGCGGTGCGGGCGAGCGCGAGGCCGTTGCTGTCGAGCGGGGAAATGTTCGACGTGACCGAATCGCCGACAATGCCCTGGTCGAGATCGGTCGATCCGTCGAATGCGTCGCGCGCATTGCTGATAAGGCCAGCATTGGTCAGCAGCGACGGAGTCGAGACCGAGCCCTTGGCGTAGAGCACGGTGCGGATCAGCCCGGCGTGATACGACGTGGTGGCGTGAATGCCTGCCGCCGCATCGATCAGCAGGGTGGTCGCGATCGTCGATTGGCGACCGGTATAGGCGGTGACGACCACGTCTTCCAGCATGAACGCTGCCAGCAGGAAGTTCTCGTCGCTGGCATAAGGATCGAACGCCGCGCCTGCCGCCACGACGGTTGCCGCCTGCGCCAGCGCGCTGAAGGCGCCGCTCGCGCTGCCATCGATGTTGATCGCAGGCTGCGCCACCGTCGCCGCACCCAGCGCCGAGCGGAGGAACGCGACATGCGCAACCTTATCGGCGGCGATCTCGCGCGCATATTGTGCGACCAGCGGATCGGTGAAGGTGACTTGCCGCCCGCCCGTTACCGCGCCCTGCACGGTCTGGTTGCCGTCGCCCTTGGCGATCAAGGCGTTGGGCAGGCCCGCGCCAGTCACCGCGACGGTGTAGAATTGCGCCTGGAGATAGGCGAGGTTGAGCAGGAAGTTGAAGCTGTCCTGATCGTTCAGCGTGTCGGTCGAGCTTGGGCTTGGCGTCGGCGTCGAGCTGTCGGTCGCGCTCGGGGTCGAAGTGCCCGAACCGCCGCAGGCAGAAAGCAGTGCGCTGCCGCCGAAGGCGAGCGTCGCCACGCTCGCGCTGCGCAGGAAGTGACGACGCCCGGCGCGGCGGCGCTCCTTGGCATCGGGGGCTGGCACGAGGATATCGCTGTCGTTCACGGTAACTCTCCCATACGGGCGAAGGCAATAAAGAAGGCGGCGCTCAGTTGGCCGCGCTGGTGACGACGGTGGCGTTGAGGCCGTTCGGGTAGAACCCGCCCTTCGTCACTGCCAGGCTGTTGAGATAGAAGATGTTGAGCACGTTCGCCACGAGGCGGCCATAGGCGATGCCATCGGTACCGGCGGGGACGATGTTCGAGGCGGTCAAGCCATTGAGCGCCGCAAGCTGGCTGTTGGCGATCGCTGCCGGCGAAATGCCGACATCGTCCTTGGTCGTCCCGTCCAGCGTGTCGCGGACCGCAGAAATCGCGTCGGCCTGAGTCCGCAGCGCGGCGGTCGTCGCGCCCTTGGTGTACAGGACGGTGCGGATCAGCGCGGCGTGATACGCATGCGCCGCCAGCAGTCCGGCACCGGCATCGCGATAGGCGGGGGTGGAAATAAGCTGTGCCGCCGCCTTGTATGCGGTGACCACGACATCTTCCATGAAGAAGGCGGACAGCAAGAAATTCTCGTCGCTGGCATAGGGATCGAAGGCCACGCCCGACGCGACCACGTTGGCCGCACGCATCGCCACGCTGAAGGCGCTGGTCGCGGTGCTGCCGATATCGATCGCGGGCTGGGCGACGACGGCGGTACCCAGCGTAGCGCGCAGGAAGGCGACTTGCGCTGCCTTTTCATTGGCGATCTCGCGCGCATATTTCGCGACGAGCGGATCGGTGAAGCTGACTTGCTTGCCGCCGGTCACTGCGCCGACGGTGGTGGTGCTGGCGCTGCCGGGGGCGAGCTGGGCGCTGGGAAGGCCCGCGCCGGTGACGGCGAAGGCATAGAATTGCGCTTCAAGATATTCGAAATTGAGCAGGATGTTCAGAAGGTTGGTATCGCTGGTGGTGTCCGCCATGGCACGCGAGCCAAGCGTCACGGCTGCGGCGCCCACCGCAGCGATCGCCCCTGCGCCAAGCGCGGTGCGGAAGAATTCGCGGCGTTCGCTGCGCCGTTCGGCACCCGCTTCGAGTCGCTCGAGCAGCTGTGCGCCGGAGTCCTGGGGGAGATCGGTCATGCGGGCGAACCCTCTTTATCGTGAAACGGGCCTTCTGGCGCAGGCTGCGTGGCACCTCGGGCGTGGCGACGCAAGACTGGATTTCGCGGCGTTGATCAAGTTTGCGCCAGTTAGAGCGAGTTACGGTCGAGCTGCCGACCTTTTCGCGACCAAATGCAGACGACCCGGCAGTCGCGCCGATGCGCTTCTGCCGGTCGAATGGCGGCTTCCTCAGAAGGTATAAGCGAGTCCGAGCGCGCCCAGCCATTGGTTGGGGGACCCGGCAATGCGGGTGACCGGGCTATAAGAAAAGTCACCCAGTTCGCGTGAGTAGCTACCCCCCGCCAGTACCTTGAAGCCGTGCAGCAAATTGCCGGTCAGCGAATAGGTCACGAACCCGCCGACCGAATAGCTCTTCCAGCCGCTGTGGGCATTGTAGGTCGGCAGGCCGCTGGCCAGCGCCTGCGTTGGCGTGATGCTGAAATAACTGTCGGCATAGCCCTGACCGACATGTTCGGCCGAGGCGTACAGGCCGACTGCGGCCTTGGTGCTGAGCGGGGTGAGATAGGTGAATTGCGGTTCCCAAATGTCGCTGCGATGGCCGCCGGATACACCCTTGCGATAGCTGACCGACACCGACACCTTGTCGTACGGGCTGGTGATCACGCCGGTCTTGCCAATCCCGACATAGCCGCCAAGCTCGATCGCGGTGCCGCGCTTGCCCAACGCGCGAATGCGCGGGTCATCGATGCTGGAGAGGCTGGAGCGATCAAAATTGACCACGCCGACCGGGCCCAATTGCAGATCGAGCGTCTGGCCGGGGCGGTTGGGGATCACATCCAGGCTCGCGCGGTTCCCGACGACCGAGAAAGCGAAGCCCTTGACCGACCCGATCGCGACCGGGGCGGGCGTGAACCGATAGGTCTTCGAACCTTCATAGTCCGGAAAATACGCCCCGCCGATCCCGACCGTGACGGTGTCCTTGTCGAAGTCCGCGGCGATTTGATCGCGTTCGGACGTCGCCGGGGTTTCCTGGGCGAGCGCGGGGGTGGCACCGGCCAGCAGCAGGGCGGCGGCGGAAAGGTATAAACGACGGTCAATCACAGGCAGCTCCCAGAGAGAGATTTGGCGGGGTAACGTCCTCGCGACCGCTTTAGGTCCGTTGTTGCCCGATTAGAGCAAGTATCGCATCCGCACCTGTTGCCGATCGGCATCACCTGTCAGGGTGAAGCGGGCTGCGGAAAAGCGCGGCGGGCCAAAGGCGATGGGCGGATTGCGCGAGAAACCAAAGCCTTCGCGGGGGATGCCGGCAAAGGTATCGAGCTTTTGTTGCCATTCTCGTCATGGATCACGGCAATGGCATAGCCGCCCGGGGGGAGTCCGTCGAAATGAAGGCCGCTGGCGCTGGCCGGGATCGAGCGCGTCACCGCCTTTGCATCGTCGATGCAGGCGGGGAAATTGGCCGGGTCGGCGGTCAGGCAGACGCGCACCATACCCTTGTGCGAGCGCAGGTTGGCAATGTCGACGGCCAGATCAGAAGTCGCCACTGCCCCGGGCAGCGAGAGCAGCAGCCCCATCCCCGCGCCGCCGACGCCGACGAGCCTGCGTATGCGCGCGCGAGAAATCACCGATGCCCTTGTCGGTGCCGCACAGGCGATCCCAGAAACGGAAATAAAGCCCATAATTTCCCCGATACAGATCGTGGTGTCGCTGGTGATGGCTCGCGGTAATCACCCAGCCGCCTAATCGACCGGCCCACATGAACCGGGGGAAAATCTCCCACCCCATATGATTGGTCACCCCCATAACCGTCATGATGCCCAGCACCAAGCCCAGCGCGCCGATGTGGATCGGAATCCCGAGCGTCAGTAGCGGAATTATCACAGCGCCGGTGACCGCCTCGATCGGGTGGAACGCCATTGCCGCCCAGGCGGTCGGCGGGCGGCTGTCATGATGCACCGCATGAGCGATGCGGAACACGCGCGGTGTGTGCATCCACCGATGCGTCCAGTAGAACCAGGTGTCGTGCGCGAAGAGGTACAACAGCACCGACAGCGGCAGATACCATAAGGGATAGGCGTGGACGTCGCGGTAGATGAGGGTCCAGCCGTGCTGCTGCCAACCCCAGGCCAGCACGCCGGCGGGCACGCCATAGATCAGCGCGGAGGCGAGGCTCCAGCCAATCTCGCGCCGGATTTGTGGGGAAAGGCCGTCATACAGCCCCGGATGGCGCGCGCGCGTCGCCGCCGCGAACACACCCGAGACGAGGAGATAGCGCACGCCGACGATCGCGGACATGGCGAGCGCTGAGGCGACGATAGCGATGGCAACCATGATGTCGCATTAGCGCGTGTGGTGCCCCGCGTCAGGCGGTTTCGGCGTGCAGCGTGCTTGCGCGCTGCGGCGTTTCGGCTATCGCTTGGCGATGCCTTCGATCATCCCCTGCGATATCGCCATCGTCGGCGGCGGGCTGGCGGGCGGGCTGATCGCGTTGGCCTTGGCCAAGCAGCGACCCGGCCTCGACGTCCGCATCGTTGAGGGATCGGACAGCATTGGCGGCAATCATTTATGGTCGTTCTTCGCCACCGACATTGCGCAGGACAATCGCTGGCTGGTTGCGCCGCTGATCTGTTATGGCTGGACGCATTATAACATCGCGTTTCCGGCGCACCGCCGCACCCTGAAAAGCGCCTATTATTCTATCGAGTCCGAACGGCTCGACGCGGTGGTGCGCGCCGCCCTCCCGCCCGAGGCGGTGATGACCGGGCGCAAGGTGCTTGCCGCAAGCCCGACGGCGGTGGTGCTTGCCGATGGCGACCGGATCGAGGCGAAGGGTGTGATCGATGCGCGCGGGTCGGGCGATCTCTCCCTGCTCGATCTTGGCTGGCAGAAGTTCGTCGGGCTCGAATTCGCGCTGGAGGAACCGCACGCGCTGTCGGGCCCGATCGTGATGGACGCGACGGTGCAGCAGATCGACGGCTATCGCTTCGTCTACACACTGCCCTTGTCGGCGACGCGGCTGTTCATCGAGGATACCTATTATAGCGACACGCCCGATCTGGCGCGGGCGGAACCCGGCGGGGCAAATGCCGACCCGGTCGCCGAGCGCGTCCGTGCCTATGGCGCGGCGCATGGCTGGGACACGCGCACCGTTACGCGCGAGGAATGGGGTGTGCTGCCGGTGGCGATGGGCGGCGATTTCGAGGCCTATTGGCAATCGGGCGGCAACAAGGTGGCCAAGGCCGGAATGCGCGCCGGGCTGTTCCATCCGACCACGGGCTATTCGTTGCCCGACGCGGTGCGCCTCGCCGCGCTGATCGCGCGGGCGAGTGATCTGTCGGGCACGGCGTTACACACGCTGACGCATGATTTCGCCAGAAGGACGTGGCGGGCGCGCGGCTTCTATCGTATGCTCGACAAGATGCTGTTTCGCGCCGCCGGCCCTGATGAGCGCTACCGCATTCTCGAACGGTTTTACCGGCTCGATCCGCAGCTTGTGCGGCGCTTCTACGCAGGACAATCGACGATGATGGACAAGGCACGGATTTTGACCGGGAAGCCACCGGTCCCGATCACGCGGGCATTGCGCGCGATTATCGGGGGGAAACCGGCATGAGCTCGGCGGCACCACGCGGCACGCCGCGCCGCGCGATCGTCATCGGGGCGGGGTTTGGCGGGCTCGCGCTCGCCATCCGGCTGCAATCGGCGGGGGTCGAGACGACCATCGTCGAGGCGCGCGACAAGCCGGGTGGGCGCGCTTATGTGTGGGAGAAAGACGGCTTCGTGTTCGATGCCGGGCCAACCGTGATCACCGATCCGCCGTGCCTGCAGGAGCTATGGGCGCTGACCGGGCGCGACATGGCCGAGGACGTGACGCTGGCGCCGGTATCGCCTTTCTACCGGCTCAACTGGCCCGATGGCGTCAATTTCGATTATTCGAACGACGAGCCTGCGCTGCGCGCCGAAATCGCCAAGCTCAACCCGGCCGATGTCGCGGGCTACGCCAAGTTCCTGGAATATTCTGCCGGGGTCTATGAGGAGGGCTATCGCAAGCTCGGCTCGGTCGCGTTTCTCGATTTCGCGTCGATGATCAAGGCCGCCCCCGCGCTCGCCAAATATCAGGCGTGGCGCTCGGTCTATTCGATCGTGTCGTCTTATGTGAAGGACGAGCATCTGCGCCAGGCGCTGTCGTTCCACACGCTGCTGGTGGGCGGCAATCCGATGAACACCAGCGCGATCTATGCGCTGATCCACAAGCTCGAAAAAAGACGGCGGCGTATGGTTCGCAATGGGCGGCACCAACCAGTTGATCGCCGGGATGGTCAAGCATTTCGAGCGGCTGGGCGGGGTGTTGCGGCTGAACGATGCCGCGGTCGATATCGCCACGCTGGGCGACCGTGCGACCGGCGTCACCACGGCGAGCGGCTGGCACCAGGATGCCGACATGGTCGCGTGCAACAGCGACATCATGCACAGCTATCGCGACTTGCTCAAATCCTCGCGCAGTGCGCAGCGGACCAAGAACGGGCTGGCGCGCAAACGCTATTCGCCGTCGCTGTTCGTGGTGCATTTCGGGATCAAGGGCACCTGGCCGGGTATTCCGCACCACATGATCCTGTTCGGGCCGCGCTATAAAGGGCTACTCGCCGACATTTACGATCATGGCGTGCTACCGGAAGATTTCTCGCTCTATCTGCACCATCCGACCGTGACCGATCCGTCGATGGCGCCCGAGGGGCATTCGACTTTCTACGTGCTGGCGCCGGTGCCCAATCTCGGCAAATTCCCGGTCGACTGGAACGAGATCGGTCCGATCCTGGAGAAGCGCATCCTCGATGAGGTCGGGCGGCGGCTGATCCCCGACATTCACGAGCGGATCGTCACCAAATTCCATTATGCACCCAACGATTTCGCGCAGGATCTGAACGCGCATCTCGGCAGCGCCTTCTCGCTGGAGCCGATTTTGACGCAGAGCGCGTGGTTCCGCGTGCACAATCGCGACGACCATATCCCGAACCTGTATTTCGTGGGGGCAGGCACGCATCCGGGGGCCGGGATTCCGGGGGTGGTCGGCAGTGCAAAGGCCACGGCGGCATTGATGTTGGAGACGGAACGGTGAAGCGTCTGGCGGTGTATTGTGGGTCGGCAACGCCGGCGGACCCGGTGTATATTGACTGTGCGAAAGAGGTTGGCCGGACGCTGGCCGAGCGTGGCATCGGCCTGGTTTACGGCGGTGGTCGGCTCGGGCTGATGGGCGCGGTGGCCGATGCGGCGATGGCCGCGGGCGGCGAGGTGATCGGCATCATCCCGCAGGCGCTGGTCGATGCTGAAGTGGCGCATCAGGGCCTCACCGAACTCCATGTCGTCGGCACGATGCACCAGCGCAAACAGGCGTTTACCGATCTGTCCGACGGTTTCATCAACCTGCCCGGCGGCACCGGCACGATGGACGAATTGTGGGAGGCGCTGAGCTGGGCGCAGATCGGCTATCACGCCAAGCCGGTCGGGCTGCTCAATATCGCTGGCTATTACGACCATCTAATCGCTTTCTATCACCATATGGCGAGCGTCGGTTTCCTGCGGCCGCAACATGCCGGGATCCTGCTGATCGACAGCGCGCTTGACGGGCTGCTGGCGCAAATGGCGAGCCACGAGCCGATCGAGACGATCACCAAGATCGCGCGCGCGACCTTTGAGCGCGGCGGCACCCTCGCGCGACGCGATCGTCGCGACCGCGCAGGAATCGATCGCACGCGGATCGAAGAGCTTTGCCGCCGCCAGCCGCCTGTTCGCGCCCAAGACGCGCGAACGGGCGTGGTTGCTCTATGCCTGGTGCCGCGCGTGCGACGACATTGCCGACGGGCAGGACCACGGCCATGACATGACCGGGGTCAGCGATGGCCCGGCGCGGCTGGCCGAAATCTCGGCGCTGACCGAGGCGGCGCTGGCCGGGATCGTGGTCGGGGACCCGGCGTTCGATGCGCTACGGATCTTTGCCGCGGAGACGGCGTTGCCCCCGGCGCTGGCGCGTGACCTGATCGCGGGCTTTGCGCTTGATGCGCAAGGGTGGCGGCCGCAGACCGAGCAGGATCTGTATCTTTATTGCTATCATGTCGCGGGCGCGGTCGGCTGCATGATGGCGCTGGCGATGGGCGTGCCCGCCGATGACGAGGCGACGCTCGACCGCGCGTGCGATCTGGGACTGGCGTTCCAGCTTGCCAATATCGCGCGCGACGTGGCCGAGGATGCGCGCGCGGGGCGGTGTTATTTGCCGCAGACGTGGCTCGACGAGCTGGAGATTCCGGCGGACGACCTGCTTGCGCCACAGCATCGCGATCGGCTTGGGCAATTGGGCGAGCGGTTGGGCACGCTGGCGGCGCGCTATGAGGCGAGTGCGCGGCGTGGCACCCCGGTGCTCCCGTTCCGCTCGGCCTGGGCGGTGCTGGCGGCGGCGGGGATTTATGGCGCGATCGGGCGCAAGGTGGCAGCCTTTGGCGCACGCGCCTGGGATCGGCGGGTGAGCACCTCGGGCATCGCCAAGATCGGTTTCATCGTGCGCGCATGGCGCGAGGCGCGGCAGCGCGCGACGCTGTATCCGCCACAGCCGCGCGATCCGGCGCTGTGGACGCGGCCGCGCTGATTCAGCCGAGCAAGGGCTCGCCGGGATAAGGTTTGTGGTGCAGCTTTTGCGCTAGCCAGCCGCCGAGCAACGGCATAACCACCGCGCAGATTTGCATCCATAGCGGATGCGGCAGCATTGCCTGATTGACCAGGCCTGCCACCAGAAACACCAAAGTCACCACCCAGCCGACCCAATGGCCATCGGCAATGCGCAAGGCGAGCCAGGCACCGCCGAGCGGCGAGGCGAGCCAGCCGACGACCATCAGTACTTTTGCGGGCAGGGGAATGCTGGCAATCAGCGCGGCCAGCGTCGCTGTGTCGGCGGCATTGATGTCGCCCGATACGGGGTACAGCGCGCTGCCGATAAAATCGAACAGAGCCACGAGCGCGAACGCGACCAGACACCCCGCGGCGACGGCAAAGAGTTTACGCATTCACATCAGCCCCGCTTTGGAAGCGCGAGCTTACCACGCGCCGCGCGCGCTGGGAATCATCCGCGCGGCGAGTGCGGCACGACCTGTGCCATGCGTTCGCCGGTCGCACGGCACGATGCGGCCACGACGGGGTAATCAATATCGCTGTTGCGCGCCAGGGCGGCGGGCATCGCCATCTGGCAGGCGCGGATCGATTGGTAATGCGCGGGCTCGACGCGGGCCTGCTGGCAGGCGGTGCTGCCGTCGCCGCAACCCATGATCGCCATGACGTAGAACAGCGGTTCCATGATCGTCTCCGTTCGCCTGTAAAACCGACGAGACGCCTTGCTTGTTCCATGAAGCGCTTGGGATACCGCTTGACTGCGCTTACATGAGGGAAAGATGCCCCCCGATACCGCCACCTCCTCGACCGCGTCCGAGCGGCCCATGCTGCCGACGCTCAAGCGTTTCCTGCCCTATCTGTGGCCGGCGGACGCGCCGATGCTGCGGCTGCGGATCGTGGGGGCGATGCTGCTGGTCGCGGTGTCCAAGGTCACCCAGGTCTATGTCAGCGCTTACACGCTGAAATGGGCGGTCGACCGGATGGCGCAGGGCGATCGCTCCGCAATGTGGATCGTGATCGCGTTGGTGCTGGGCTATGCCGGTGCGCGCTTCGCGACGACGCTGTTCGACAATCTGCGCAATGCGGTGTTCGAGCGCGTCGGGCAGGATGCGACGCGGCGCCTCGCAGCGAGCGTATTCCGCCACCTCCACCAGCTCAGCCTGCGCTTCCATCTGGAACGGCGCACGGGGGCGGTGACCAAGGTGGTCGAGCGCGGTACCAAGAGCATCGATACGATGCTGTATTTCATGCTGTTCAACATCGCGCCGACGGTGCTGGAGCTGCTGCTGGTGCTCAACATCTTCCGCTCGAGCTTCGGCTGGGGGCTGGTCGCGGCGACGATGGTGATGGTGGTCGCTTATATCTGGTTCACGCGGATGGTGACCGACTGGCGCGCCGCCTTGCGCACGCGGATGAACGATCTCGACACCGGGGCGGTCAGCCATGCGGTCGATTCGCTGCTCAATTTCGAGACGGTCAAATATTTCGGGGCGGAGGAGCGCGAGGGCAAGCGCTATGATGCGGCGATGGCGGCTTATGCCAATGCCGCGGTCATTTCCGAAAACTCACTGGCATGGCTCAACGTCGGGCAAGCGCTCATCACCAACCTGATGCTCGGCGGCGGGATGGCGTTCGTTGCCTGGGGCTGGGGCGGCGGCAGATTCTCGGCGGGCGACGTGGTGTTCGTCTCGACGCTGCTGTCGCAACTGTTCCGTCCGCTCGATCTGCTCGGTATGGTCTATCGCACGATCCGTCAGGGCGTGATCGATATGGGCGCGATGTTCGACTTGATCGATACGCAGTCGGAGGTGGTCGACGCACCCGACGCCACGCCGCTGCTGGTGGCGCGCGGCCACGTCCGTTTCGAGGATGTGCGCTTCGGTTATGATGCGGGGATGCCGATCCTGAAGGGCATCGATCTGGATATTCCGGCGGGCAAGACGCTGGCGGTGGTCGGGCCATCGGGCGCGGGCAAATCGACGCTCGCGCGGCTGATGTTCCGGTTCTACGATCTGACCGGCGGGCGCATCACGATCGACGGGCAGGATATCGCGCAGGTGACGCAAGCGAGCCTGCGCGCGGCGATTGGCATCGTGCCGCAGGATACCGTGCTGTTCAACGACACGATCGGCTACAACATCGCGTATGGCCGCGAAGGGGCCGGGCAAGACGAGATCGAGGCTGCGGCGCGGGGCGCGGCGATTGCGGGGTTCATCGAGCGCCAGCCCGAGGGCTATGCGACGCGTGTCGGCGAGCGCGGGCTGAAGCTGTCGGGCGGTGAAAAGCAGCGCGTGGCGATCGCGCGGACCCTGCTCAAGAATCCGCCAGTGCTGATCCTGGACGAAGCGACCAGCGCGCTCGACAGCCGTACCGAGGGCGAGATTCTCGATACGCTGCAGGCGATCGAACGCGGCCGCACCACGATCGTGATCGCGCACCGCCTGTCGACCGTGGTCCATGCCGACGAGATCGTCGTGCTGGAAGCCGGGCGCGTGGTCGAACGCGGCAGCCATGCCGTGCTGCTGCGCAAGAACGGGCTGTATGCGGAAATGTGGAACCGCCAGGCGCAGGAGCGGGCGGAGGAGTCGGTGGCGGCGGAGTAGCGCGATCGGGCGGTGGACAGTCCCGAATTCCCGTTCGAAACGAACGGGGTGGGCAATGCTGTTACGCCAGCAATTCCCGATACTCCGGATGCTTCTCGATATAGGCCGCGACGAACGGGCATTGCGGGATGACCTTCAACCCCCGGTCGCGCGCCGAGTCGAGTGCGGCGCGGATCAGTTTCGAGCCGACGCCGCGGCCCTCCAGCGCCTTGGGCACGATAGTGTGGGTGAACACGATCGTGCCGCCTTCCATCTGATAGGCCGCGACCGCGCGCTTGCCGCCGACGGTCAGTTCGAATTCGGCCTCGGCCTTGTTGTCGATCACGTTATCCATGCCCGGCGTTTGCCCGCGATGGATCGGGTTGCGCAAGAGGGTTGGGAGTATGAGGCCGCAGCGCCCACGCCTTGCCGAACGGCGCGAACACGGCATTTCGCCAGCCATGCGGCCGCATCCCGCCACCTTCCACGCCCAACCGCAACGGCTCGCGGCGTGCGCCCGGCACGTATAAGGTGCCGAACAGCCGGTCGAACAGCGCGAGCGTATTGCCAAAATTGCGGTTGTGATGCTGCACGTCCATCGAATGGTGGATCTGGTGATGCGCCGGGCTCAGCAGCCACCGGCCCCAGCGCGGGCCGAACGTCACCCACAGATGCGAATGCTGCAGATGGGTGAGCGTGATGGCACCGATCATCGTCAAGGCGTTCACCCCGCCGATCGTCACACCGTGCGGTTCCCCCAGCAGCGGACCGGCCAGGCCTTGCGTCACCCCGATCAGGATGGCGGTGATATTGGCGAAGACGATCGTGTCGACCGGATGGACGCGGAAGGTCGTCAACAGCGACAGGCTTTCGGCGGAGTGATGGACCGCATGGAACTGCCACAGCAGCGGGACTGCGTGGCTCAGATAATGATCGAGCCAGTACGAAAATTCATAAGCGAGATAGAGCAGCACCGTCAGCACCGCACTCGCCACGAGCGGCGGCAGGCCGAGCGGCGCAATCGGGCCGGTTGCCAGACGAATCAGCGCCGTAATCTGCACGCTCGACAGCACTGCCCAGCCGAACAGCAGCCCATAGCCGAACAGGCTGAATGCGAACCACCACAGATCGGCGCGGCCCGAGGCGCTGGAGAAGATCCGGCGGGGGAATAGCGCGCGCCGCCACACCGCCAGCCGGGGCATCGCCCGCCGCCCGCGCGGCACCGCAAGAAACGCGGCGATCAGCACCGTCACCACCAGCCCGAAAATCGACAGCGTCGACCCCGTGCCGAAGAAGGTTCCGCCGAGTTGATTGGCCCAATAGCCGGCAAGCCAGCCGATACCGTCCGAAACCATCGTCATTGTCGCGTGCACGGCACCCCCAGCCGGTCCGGGTTTCGGGATGGGGTGACTTTAGGACCGGATTGTGAGCGCCCGGTTAATTGCGTGGGTGTGCCCCTTACGCTTCGGGGCGGGGCACGCTAGATCGGGGCATGACGCTCGACCCCCTCCCCATATTGCAATCGACCTTCGGCTTTCCCGCCTTTCGCGGGGTACAGGGATCGGTGGTGGAGCGCGTGCTGGCGGGGCAGAACACGCTGGCGGTGATGCCGACGGGGGCGGGCAAGTCGCTTTGCTATCAATTGCCTGCGCTGGCGCTGCCCGGCACCTGTGTCGTGGTGTCGCCGCTGATCGCGCTGATGCACGATCAGTTGCGTGCGGCGACCGCGATCGGGATCAGCGCGGCGACGCTGACCTCGGTCGATACCGACCAGATGGAGACGATCGCGCGCTTCCGGCGCGGCGAGCTCGATCTGCTCTATGTCGCGCCCGAACGCGCATCGAGTGGCAGCTTTCGCGATTTGCTGGGGCAGGCGCCGCTCGCTTTGTTCGCGATCGACGAGGCGCATTGCGTGTCCGAATGGGGGCATGACTTCCGCCCCGATTACCGGCTGCTGCGCCCGCTGCTCGATGCCTTTCCCGAGGTGCCGCGCCTGGCGCTGACAGCGACCGCCGACGCGCATACCCGTGCCGATATTCTCGACCAGCTCGGTATTCCGCATGACGGGATGATCGTCGCCGGGTTCGACCGGCCCAATATCCAGTACCGCATCAGCCCCAAGGACAATGCCACCCGCCAGATCGCCGATCTGATCGCGGAAACGCCGGGGGCGGGCATCGTCTATGTCCAGAGCCGCGCGGGGACGGAGAAAATGGCGGAGGCGTTGGCCAAGACCGGACGGCCGACGCGCGCCTATCATGCCGGGCTCGATCCGCATGTGCGTGCCAAGAATCAGGCCGATTTCGTCGCCAGCGAGGACATGGTGATGTGCGCGACGGTCGCCTTTGGCATGGGCATCGACAAGCCCGATGTGCGCTTCGTCGCGCATGCCGGGCTGCCCAAGTCGATCGAGGCCTATTATCAGGAAACGGGCGCGCGGGCCGCGATGGCGATCCGGCGGTGGCGCATCTGTTCTGGGGTGCCGAGGATTTCGCGCGGGCGCGGCAACGCATCGGCGAGGTCGAACCCGCGCGGCAGCCGGGCGAGCGGCAAGCGCTCGC
>NZ_JSBN01000089.1 GCF_000797515.1 Sphingomonas sp. Ant H11 | reverse complement strand
GCGCCGCCAGGCGGCACGGCGGCGCGCCTCGATCGCCGGGTCGCGCACGATCACATAAGCGAGCGGCTGGCCGGGGGGGCGTATCGCGCAGCCAGAGGTGATGTGGACCATCGATGTCGCCGAGAACGACATGGCGACCATCGGACAATGTACGATCAGCGAGGATGATGGGCCAGTCGCCGATGTCGAATGGCGGCGCGTCGGCGATGTCGGGCGGCGCGGCGTCGAGGATGACGGTCGCGGGCGAGATTGATGGCGGCCAAAGCGCCGGTTCACTGGCCGGAAGCGCATCCGGTGCGCATGGAAAAGCAAAGCCCCCATCGACGGGCCATCACCTCCTGCTCGGCCGTGGGCATGCCGCGCGCGTTATTGCGCGAGATCGCCTGATAGTCCTTGCGATAGGCGGGGTTGCGGCGGAGGAATTCCTGTGCGAATCCCGCGAAATCGAGATTGCGCCGCGTCGCGCCGTTTCCCCTGCGTTCTCCGGTCATCGCCAGGCCCTTCGAGGTGGGGGGCACAGCTTGGATGCGGGGATCGAGCGGGAACATTCCAAGTTCTAGAGGAGCTTATCCCCAGAAATTGGGAGGCCGCCCGGCGCGAACGCCGGGCGGCTCGTGGCGGGGTCAGGTCTTGCTGCGGCGCTGCGGCCGGGTCCAGACCAGATCGAAGGTGCCCTCGGGTTTCTCGAAGAGCTGCGCGAAGATCGGAGCGACGAAGCTGGGATCGTCGAGCTTGACCGAGAGGTAGGGACGATCGTCGTTCGTCCGCTTGGTCCAGGCGGCGCCGACTTCCGATTCGCCGAGAAGGACGCGGTGGCTCGGCGCATTGCCGGTCACATTGTCCAGGGGAACGATCCGAACCGCTTTGGCGTGGAGCGCGAGGGTGAAGATTTCGCCGCGAAGCTCGCCGGAGATTTTCTTGAAGCTGCCAATCTTGCTCATGTCCTTGTCCTTTCCATGTCTCGGGCCGCGCCCTTGCGGCCTCGATGCGCATGGGAAGTCAGCGGGCGGTCGACGCCGCAGCCATCGGCCCGCAGCGTCAGCGGAGGACGGCGGAAAACGGACTTTCTTGTCTCGCGAGGAACGGCGGCACGCCGGGGGGAAGAAAGTTCGGGAGCAGCCGTTGCGGCAAGTCGACCGAGCGATAGCGGCCTGCTGACAGATGCGCGGTATCGAGGGGCCGTGAGGGTGTGGCGCGAATATGGAAATGAGACCGGGCGGCGATGGCCGTGACAAGAAACCTTGCGAGGCCCGCGGAACATCATTCGATGGGCTTGCCAATGTGTTCCGTTTTGTTCTCATGGGCGCATGACGCTCGATTCGATTGCCACCGCCATCCTCTCCGCGCCGGGCTGGGCTCGGGTCGGCCTGACCATGCGCGATGAACAGATGCGGGAACGTGCTGCCGACACGATTGCGGCCACAATCCTCGACCGACTTGAGAAGATCGAGGTGCCGGTGGACCGCGATCAACTGGCTTGGCCGTTCTGATGCCGCAAAGGGCCAGTACCCGCCCGCGCCGATCTGCCGGATCGAACGGACGGGCGCCGCTGGCACGACCTAACTGGTATGGGAACGGTCTAGCCGGCAGCGCCGTCCCTGACGCCTCGATCGGCGTCGCGGGCTGACTCTGCCACTGATGTTTGTGCCGAGCCGAGCTGCGACCATGCCATGCAGGCGATGATGCACGCCCCGACCACACTCATGACGGTGAGCGCCATCCCCGTGCCCAATGCGAGTCCGACGATACCGTGGATGGCTTGATATCCTGCAAAGCCGGCGGGCAGAACGAATAGCAACGCGATAACGAGGCGCACGGTCGGCGACTGCGTCAGGTCGAAGAGAAGCCGGCCGGCGCTCAGGGTCAAGACGCCCGCGAGGAAGCCGCCAAGGATCGAAACGATAAAGTCCTGACCATGGTTATGGAGCCAGAATCCGGCGGCGAGGCCGACATAGAGCGGTAGCGCATGGACCGCGAGAGTGATCGCGAGCCAGAAGATATAGAGCCCGGCGAACAGGCCGAGCACAAGCAGGATGGTCATGTGCGTCCTCCATGCAACATGGATCTCGGACGCGCCCTCCACCACCTCCACAGCGCGATCTGCATGAAGAGGATAGCAGGCGAGTCCATCTGGGGAAATGGCCAAAGCGGGGCCTGTCGGTCTTGGGGTGACTGAGTTTCGATCAGGCCCATGGGTCGTACTCACGAACCACCTGGTCCGGATTGCCGTCGAACTCGTCGCTCGGCATCGCGATATAGCCTCGGTCGGTCTTGATCAGGACGATGACGATCATCAGCGTCCTGGCGAGGCTCCAGGCGAACGACTGTGCGGTGGTCAGCGGCATGATGAACGGCTCCTGTCGGGGAGCGGAGACCATCCCCGCTCGACAGCGCCCCGCCGGCCGGGGACAGGTCGCAATCACCGCGCGATGCGCGGCCGCACGCCTTGGCGTAGCGGACCCTTTACGGGTTGATTGAAGGAGACCTGGCTTCGCGCCCAGGGATTAGCGCCAGCCGAGCGGGGATGGGCTTCGCGCCGAACGTGTGCCGCCATGCCGCGCCGCACAGTCGTTCGCCTGGAACCTCGCCGCTCGTGAAGGTTGCGGCTGGTTGGCCCATCCCAGCGCTACCGCGAAGTGAAATGGTCATCGTCCGGCCGGACTGAGACGAACTGACCGCGCTTGCAAAGTCGCGCGCGTGCGCCATTCTCGCGGCATGAGCATCGAACTCGCCAAGGAACTCTGCCATACGGGCAGATCACATGCAGCGGCGTCTTGCCTATTATATAGAGCCACAGTTGAGCATGCAGTCGTTGAGGGTATCGAGGATACCGCATCTCACGCCTTCAACGGGCCAAACTCGCTGTCGATTCAGTATCTGCTTGGTCTTGGCCTGGAACTGATGTTGAAATCGGCGATCGTCGCCTGCGACCCCGACGTCGATGCCAAATATCTTCAGAACAAAGTCGGCCACGATCTGGTCGGGGCGCTCGACGAGGCCGAGAAGCGTGGATTCGTATCGGAAGCCCCTAATTTGCGCGAAATCCTGGAGGTATTGCGAGCGCCCTATAAGCAGCACTGGTTTCGGTACGAGAGACCCGAGCAGTTTCAATTGCCAGCAGACTTCGACCAGATCGTGGAAGCGCTGACGGTCCTCGAAGAGGCGCTGCAGGCAAAGCTCGCGCTTGCTGGGGCGGCAGAGGCCTAGCTCATGGATGCTCAAAGGGAATGTCGCTCCCGGGCGCTTGATGCCCGAGGGCGACTGGCATCGGTCATGCCCGGCGGCGAGAACGTGGTAATGCGGCCCCGCTCGAAGGCGGGGCCGCAGCCAGCGGCTCAGGCGGGCGGGTTCCAGATGATGACCTTCTTCTTCGGGTCATCGCCCGGCGCGTTGGCGACGTTGCCGTAGATCGTCCCGAACTCGGGAGCCGAGAGCGAAACCGAGATATATTCGTTGCCCTTCTCCGAGACCTTGATCCAGCCGGCGCCGAGCTCGAAGCCGTTCTTGCGGCTGATGATGCGGTAATCCGGCGCCAGGTCGTGCGACTTGCGCACGTTGGGGACCAGGGCGATCGGCGCGGTGACGACGAGGGTCGCGAGCGTGCCTTCCAGGGTGTTGTCGGCCTTGACGGTGAGGTTTGCGATCGTGACAGCCATTTTCAGAACTCCTTCGGTTGCTCGGGGACCATCCCCGATGGCGCCTACCGAAGGGGCCGGAAGCCGACGTCACCGAAGCGTAGCGCAGGGGAACCCCCTTGCGGGGTTGACGGCACGAGGCGAGCGAGCCCCGCAGACAGGCGACAAGGAGGGGGTGGTCCAAAGCGGCTGAGGTAGTGCTTGTGGCTTCGATCGGACCTGGAAAGGCCACGGCTACATGGTCATGCTTCGACTAGCGTCGTCGCTCCGGGACGACCTGCGCCCAACCGCGCGCGCGGGACTCGCCCCGGTTCGCGCACATCACGCCGAGAGCAGGATAGCGATCTGCCGGAGAAAATCGGCTCGTAGCAGGGTAGCGTTGGCGCCGAAATGCGCTTCGCGATGGTGGTTGGGACACAGGCAAATGACGTTCGCCAGCGTGTCGGGGCCATCTTCGTAAAGAGGCACGATATGGTGCGTTTCGAGATAGATCGCGCCGTCTGCCCGCAGGAAGCCGGGGACGCCGCAATATTCGCAACAGCCGCCAGCCCGCATCAGCGCTGCTTCGCGAATCCTGGAATCGCGAACATAGACAAGGCCGGACTGTTCACGACGGCGGACAGCTAGATCCTCCGGAGCGGAAGGCCCGAACTGGTCGACGAAGCGCGGGCCTGCTGTCCCACGTGCCAAGACATGTGCGCCCGTCGCGCCGTCATAGGCGATCAACGTCCAGGGCTCAGGATCAAGCGCGCGTTCGGTCACCTTCGAGGCTTTGGCATCGGGGTCATCGCGCCCGCGGCGGATGCCGGCGTGAGGATCACGCGGATCGCGAGATTGTCGCGGCGCGCAAGCTGGAGTGCCTGGTCGAGTTTTTCGGCTCGGCGGCCCCAGGGATTGCCACATCCACGCTCGAATTGAATTCGCGCGTCCTCCCGGAAATTGCCCCGATGGACGATGCGGCCATCGGGCTCCTGATCGAGAACGACGTGCCAGAGATTGAGCACGATGGCGTTGCTCGGCTCGACGAATACCCACTCGTAGCAGTATTTGGGATTGGTGCGTGCGCCGGCCGCGCCGCGTTTGCTGTTGGACCAGTCGGAGACGTCTAGGCCCGCATCGCGCACGAGGTCATGGACAAAATCCTTGCGCGTTGGCCGAAGGTCTTCGAGCGTGGGCATACTCGCCAATCTAGCGCCGACTTCTTAAAATGCCGGCATCACTCTCACACGGTTTTGCGTTGCATCGCCGCCTGACATTGCCAGAATGGCCGCATGAGCGTGCCGGAGCCCGAACCATGCTGCGCATGAACCTTGCGCCCGACCTACCGCATTTCGGCAAGCATTTCGTCTATCATGGCCGGAGCGGCGTCCTGACATTCCGGATCGACGTCCAAGACCATACCCATGACGGACATGTACTGATTGGCGGTACGATCCTTCATGGGACGGAAAGCTATCCAACCGGCCATGTCGCGGACAGTGCGGGCAGGCAGCTCAGCGTCATTGTCACGGAAAGCGAATATATGCGCTTGTCGAATGACCCGCTGGGCTGAAACCGGGAGCCGCGCTGATCGGGGTCAGGACTGACCTCGGTCGCGGAAATCCCAGACCACGATGCCCATCTTGCGGGCCTTGTCCGCAAGATTATCCTGAATGCCCGTCCCGGAAAAGACGATTACCCCCTTTGGCACGACCGCCAGCATCGTGTCGTTGCGCTTGAATGGCGCGGCCCGAGAATGTTTGTCCCAGTCCGGTTTGTACGGGTCTTGCGGGACATTGTTGTCACGCGCCCAACAAGCGGCGATGCGCTCTCCGCCGGTCGGCGTTGCGCCGTGCATGAGGATCATGTCGGGATATTGCGCGAGCGCCTTGTTCAGCACGTCGTAGATCAGCCGGTGATCGTTGAAGTGTGGGCCGGCGCTGACAGCGATGCGCGTGCCGTCGGGGTTAAGGACGCGGGCATCCTGATACGCGCGCTTGTTGATATGCTTGCGGCTGTCGAGCACCGCCGACGTCAACGCCTTGCGGTTCACCATCGAGCCCGAACGGGGCAGCCAAGGCTTGCGGATATGGATGCGGAACTGGTCGGCGGCGACGTCGCGGAAGAACTCCATCGTGTCGCGGCGCTCGATCATCGTGATGCCTTCGGCAATCTTGCGTTCGAGATTGACCGAGTTGACCTCGCTGCCATCCTGTTCGCGCTGGAGCCGCTTCTGCTCGCGCTCATTGTCGTCCAACTCGCGCTCGATCCGCTCGCCCGCGCGCTGGAAGACGTTGACGATGCCCCAGAGCAAATCCGCCATATCGGGTTCGATCCTCGTGTCGATCAGACAGGCGACCAGGCCGTCGAACATATCGACGATGGCGCCGCTGGCCATGCGATCGTCGGGCAGCGGCCGGTGATCGGGTTCGTCGTCATAGGGCCGGTAGCCGTAGAGCTGCATCTCCTGGAGCAGATAGGCGGTTGAGCCGGGCTGCGGTTCTTGCGCGTCGTCGGGAAGATAGGGCTGGTCCGCATGATGATCTCCGTGCCTGACAGCCGCGCCTCGCGCGGCCTTCGTGGCGACGGACAGCGGCGGGCGGAACAGGACTGCACCGCGTCCCCGAAGGGGCGCGGCCGGAGCGCAGCGGAGGATGGCGGGAGAAGGCTATTTTGCTTCGCGATGCAAAGGGCCGTCAGGCCCGGCGGAAAATAGCTGCGCGAACGCCATTGCCGTCCAGGGCCGTTTGCCGTCTGGTCGCCCTCTCCGAAGGCCGAGGCGCGGCGACTCCAAGGCCAGGGGGATGTGGCGAACCAGCCCGGCCAGCCCACGCGCCGTCACACCGCTATATCGTCTCTGATCTATACGGGCCGGAGAAAACGTCCGGCGTCCGGCGCGGCGAGCTGGACCCGAACACTAGCCGACAAGCGCTGGCGTCCAAGGATGCGCAGATCGTCGTTGAAGTCGCCCAGGCGGGATTCGAGCGGCACGACCTCGATGCCGAAAGGGGTCGCGCGCTCGGCCAGCGTCGCCAATGCCCCAGCGCCGGCAGGATCGTCGTCGCGCGCGACATAGAGCCGTTGCAGACCGGCCGGGAACAGGATGGCGGCGAGATGGGCGGCCGAGAGACCCGCGATCATCGGCATCGCTGGCATGACTTGGCGCAGCGACAACATGGTTTCGATGCCTTCGCCTGCGACCATGATCGGACCTGCCGGTCCGAACCTGACTCCATGCCCGAGAAGATGACCCATGGCACGACGGGGATAAGCGACCGGTGCCTTGTCGCATGTGGCGGGATCAAGCCAGGTGCGATGAACGCCGGTAACGGCGCCATCGAGGTCGGTGACCGCGGCTATCATCGCCGGCCATGCGGCACGAATGTCGGGCAAGTCGTCCTTGGATGGACGATAATAGCAATGCGGATGGAAGCTGAGCGCCTCGCAGCCGATGAGATCGACGAGACTGCGTCCGGCAAGGTATCGCTGGGCGATCGTGCCGACGATGGGCTTCGAGGCCGCCCGGAGCTTGCGAGCGGCCTCGGGCGATCCGGTCGGCGCCTTGGGCTCACGGCGGCCGGGTTCGTTTTCTGCGGGAGGCGGCATGGGCAGACTCAGGAAATGCCGGGCCTCGTCCAGCGTCTCGCGCAACGAGCAATGGGCGCAGGTCGCGGCGATGATGTCGAGCAAGTCGCCGTGATCGCCGTTCTGGGCGTCGGTCCATTTGCCGGCCTGGCCGCGCCCATCGGGAGACGCGACCAGGCGGACATAGAGGCTGCGCCCCGGCGTGTTGTGAGCATCGCCCACTAGCCAGTATCGCCCTTCGCGATGGCCATTGGATAGATAGCGGCGACACACCGCCTCTGCGTTGTCGGCGAGCGCGTGCGCGAGAGTGGTGACGGGGTTGTTCATGCGGGGCTCCTCAAGCGGCCTTGCGCCCGGCAATTCGCTCGACCGGAAACCGTTCGAGCAAGCGACCGAGCACGTCGGCGCCGACAGCCCCTGTCGGCACATAGAGCTTGAGTTTCCACGAGACGATTTCCGAGATCAAGCCCATCGCCTTCAATCGCTCGACGCCGAGGTCGTTGAAGCCGGCAAGTTCGATCCGCCAATCGTTCATGGCCCGGACGCGGCGGAGCGATTGACCTTCGGTGAGATGAAGGCTCACATCCCCAGCGAGCAGCATCGCGTGGGCGTCCGCGCCGGAGAACTGCGGCGGTCCGTCATCGTTGGTGACCGAAGCGACCCAGGCCGGCGAGACCTTCCGGCCGATGACCCGTTCCCCGGCATCGGTCTGAAGCCGATAGACCCGCGTCGACTCGTCCGGCAGGCGTTTCCAGATCGGCAGCAACAACCCCGAGACCATGTGCATGGTCGAGCGGTCATATTGCGGCAATTCGGCCAGCTCCGCGTTCCAGGCATCGGCAAACGCCGCGCGCTCCGCCGGCTCCCAATGGCTCGTCGGCAGCATCTCGGCCGGGACAACGGTATCGGAAAGCGGCCAGACGAGTCGCGCGCGCGGGCGCACACCGCCGTCATCGTCGGTGACGCTGCGTGCCCGTCGCTGGACGGCGGCGCGGCCGGTCTTGGCGTTGACCAGCATCTTGCCGCCGCGCTCGTCGACCATCGCCAGCGCCTCGTCCAGCGTCAGGACGCGCAGCCGATCCTGGCGCTCGATCGTCAGCAAGAGAGTCTCGGCGCCGGTGCGGGATGGGTGTAGATCGTCCGGCGATCGATCACCTCGAAATGCTCGGCATGGAGCGTTTCCAGTCCCAGCTCATAGGTGCCATTCGCGATCGCGCTCTCGATGCGCGCCAGGAGCAGCCCCTCGAAAGCGTCGAACAGGATGTCCTGCCGTGCGATGGTCAGCGCCAACATGCGGTTGAGGAACGTGCTGATGCCCGGCAATTCGTCCCGTAAACCACCTTCACGATCGAGCAGCGACAGACCCGTCGCGTCCTCGAACTCACTGAGGGAGCAGCCTTCGACCTTGCCCCGCGCGAGCAGCCGGTAGAGCTGGTTGAGCGCGTCGTGGGCATACCAGGATTCCAGATTGTCTTCGGGACGGAACATATTCTGCCCGCCAGTCTGGCGCTGGCCGCGCGTGATCGCGCCCAGCGAGTCCAGGCGCTTTGCGATCGTCGAGATGAATCGCTTCTGTCCCTTCACATTCGTCGACACCGGACGATAGCGCGGCGGCTGCCTCTGGTTCGTGCGATGGTCGCGGCCGAAGCCTGGATGGCGGCATCGGCCTTCCAGCCCATTTCGAGGCCATAGTGGATGCGCAGGCGTTGATTCCTCGCGCCAAGATCGGCATGATAGCTCCGCCCGGTGCCACCCGCTTCGCTGAACACGAGGATGCCCTTCAGGTCGTCCATGAACGCCTGCGTCTCGGCGAGGTTGGCCGATCCCGGCCGGTTCTCGACGGCGAAGCGAACATCGCCGCCAGATCCGACATGCTTGACGATGCGGCGCGAACGGCCCGTCACTTCGGCAACGCTCTCCGTTCCGAAGTGATGGATGACCTGGTCGAGCGCGCCCGGCACCGGCGGCAGCGCGGCGAGCCGTTCGATCATGGCCTCGCGGCGACGCACGGCCTCGCGATTGACGACGGGATTCCCCTGGTCATCGCGCACCGGGCGCGAGAACATATTGCCTTCGCCATCGGTGTATGGCTCGTAGAGCTGCACCGGGAAACTGTGCTCGAGATAGTCCAGCACATATTCTTTGCAGTCGCAGTTTATGTCGAGCGTGGCGGCGAGAGACGCAGGTTTCCTTCGGTTTTCCATGATTTCACTCCAGATAATATGCGGGTTAGAGGGAGTGTTCGAAGACGGGTCAGGCCCGCCTTCGAACGTCGGTGAGCATTGTGATCAAGGCGTCGGAAGGCGGCTTGAAGCGCCCCGGCTTGATCGCAGGGGCACCGTGGGCTGCGAGAATCTGCAGCTTCTCTTCGGGATCGGCGCGCAAGTAGGTCTCGGTGCTCTGGATACTGGCGTGGCCGAGCCATAATGCGACCTTGCGAATGTCCCCCCGTCGCCGCGAGCGTGTGCATCGCGCAAGAATGACGAAGCACGTGGGGTGTGACGCGCTTCCCAAGGATCGACGGCTGCTTCGTCGCTGCCGTCTTGACGTGCTCGGCCAATCGGAACGCAAATCCGTCGCGGGTCATCGGCTGCCCGTTGGCATTGAGGAAAATCTCGGTGACCTCAACTTGAGGCCGGATCGCAAGCCATGCGCGCAATGCGATCTGGGTCTCCTTCCACAGCGGCAGGACCCGTTCACGTCGCCCTTTGCCCATGATGTGCATGGTGGACAGGGAGCGGTCCGGGAAATCGCCCAGTTGCAGCGTTACGAGTTCCGACACCCTCAGTCCGCCAGCATAGGTAAGATGCAGCATCGCGCGATCACGGGTGCCGAGGCGTGTCCGGGGATCGGGTGTATCGAGCAAAGCCTTGATCTCGGCCCGGTCGAGGTAATCGATCAGCGCCTTGTCTGTCTTCTTGGTCGGGATTGCTCTGACACGGAGTGCCTGATCGAGGCAGGCTGGAATCCGGTACTCGATGTATCGGAAGAAGGATCGGATCGCGGCGAGCCTGCCATTGCGGGTCCGCACGCAGCTGCCGCGGCCGATCTCCACATGATCGAGGAAGGCCATGATCATGTCTGTGCCGAGATCCTCAACCTCGAGATCGGTCGGTCGGCGCTTCAGCCGATCGGCAGCGAACTGGACGAGGAGGACGAAGCAGTTGGCATAGGTCTTCACCGTGTGCGGGCTGACGGCGCGTTCGCGCGGCAGATGTTCCCGCAGATATGCCGAGAGATGGGGAGCAAGCGCCGTCATGCCGCTTCTCCTTGAAAAAAAGTTGCTCGCTTGCAGCCGCAATGTCGCGCAGCAGCACTGGCGTGGCTTCGAGATACCAGTACGTGTTGGCGATCGACGCGTGCCCCAGGTAGACACTGAGACCGGCCATGTGGTGGGCAATGGCCTCCCTCTCACGCGGGCAGGACTCAAGCGAGCGAACAGCGAACGTATGTCGCAGATCGTGGAGTCGCATGCCTGCCGTACCGGTTGCTCCACGATATCCGAGAAGCCGGGCCAACCTGACGAACACGACGTGGGCGCGCACCTTGTGCGGCGCCCGCCCCCGGATAGTGACGAACAGGTCATTACACTTGGCCGGGTGCTTCGCGCGGATCGCAATGTAGGCTTCGAGTGCTTGGCGCGTCGATGGCTGCAAGGCGATCAGTCGCTGCTTGCCGAACTTGCCGTTGCGGACGACCAGCCCATCCTCGACCAGATCGTTGCACTGTAGCGCGAGAGCCTCGGAAATCCGGAGACCTGTCGCCGCGAGCAGGCCGAACAGGTAATGGTACGTGTATGGGCTAATCGTGCCATGGGGCGGAACGTTCAATGCCGCCGCCATGATCGCCCGCACCTGGTCCGCTTCGATTATGGTCGGAGTGGGACGTGGCCGCTTCCCCCGGCCGAAAACGCGACAGGCGGGACTTCGTTGTCTGGGTCCTCGGCATGAGCGAAAAGGCTGAAGTTACGAGCAGCGTCGTACCTATGGCGAGCCACGTTTTTGCGAGCTTGCCGTGTGGCACCAGTCGTAGATGCGCTGCACTCGGGTGTGCCGGTCACCGAAGCGTTCAGCGAAAGCGGCGTATTGGCGCAGCAGTCGTTCCTGTTCCGAGAACTTCCGCCCCAAGCTGCGATACAGCGAGACGTATCTGGCAATCTGCGTGCTCAGCATGACGGTTCTCCCGGCCATGGCTGCGCGATTTTCATGAGCATCGGCAGGTCGACCTTGGCGTAGATGGCGGTGGTCTCGGGCGAGCTGTGGCGCAGGATCGTTCCAACGGACTCCAGCCCTGCGCCCGCGCGCAGCAAGTTGGTGGCAAGCGAATGCCGGAAAATGTGCGATCCGGTCGGCACGCCTTCGATCCCGCCGCGCTCATGCGTGCGTGCAAACGATGCCGG
>NZ_JSBN01000088.1:0-7500 GCF_000797515.1 Sphingomonas sp. Ant H11 | reverse complement strand
AGCGCCGTGATCTGGCGGTCGGGCAGCCAGATTCTCGCGCAGATCGTGCAATGGGCTTCCACCTTTCTCGTGATTCGGATCCTAGACCCGCACGATTATGGTCTGTTTGCGATGACAGGGGTGGTGCTGGTCCTCCTCAACATGCTCAACGGCTATGGGCTGGCGAGCGGGTTGATCCAGAAGGCCGAAATCACGCCGCGCGACATTCGCCAGCTGTTCGGCATGTTGCTGCTGCTCAACGGCGTACTGGCGGCGGCGCAGGTCTTCCTCCTCGCCCCCGCCGCCGCCGCTTATTATCGGCAGCCGATCGTCGCGCACCTGCTGCAGGTACAAGCGCTGCTCTATCTGACGACGCCCTTCATCGCGCTGCCCTATGCGCTGCTGTCGCGCACGCTCGAATTCAAGCTGCAGGCGCGGGTCAATATTCTTGCATCGATCGCCAGCGCGAGCACAGCCTTGGCCGGGGCGATGGCCGGGCTCGGTGTATGGACGCTGGTGCTCGCCCCGTTGGTTCTCTTCAGCGTTCGAGCGATCGGCATGACGATCGTCGCCAAGTCGCTGGTATGGCCAAGCTTCGATTTTCGCGGAGCGGGCAAGCTCGCGCGATATGGCGGCGTAATGGCGGTTGGCCAGCTCTTCTGGTTCGCCCAAAGCCAGGCCGACGTGTTCATCGCCGGGCGCCACTTCACCCCGCACACGCTCGGCATCTACACCGAGAGCCTGTTCCTCACGCAGGTGTTCGTCTCGAAATTCGTGCCGCCGCTCAACGAAGTCGCCTTTTCGGCCTATGCGCGAATCCAGCATGATCGCGCGCTGGTCGCCGCCGCCTTTGCGCGATCGGTACGAATCATCATGATCGCGGCGCTCCCCTTCTATTTCGGCCTTGCCGCGACCGCCGAGCCGCTGGTGCTGACGGTATTGGGCGAGAAATGGCGCGAAGCCGCGCCCGTCGTGCATTTGCTCGCGCTGGCCATGCCGTTCATGACGCTGCAGGTGTTGTTGCAGCCAGCGTGCGACGCGTGTGGACGGCCCGGGATCGGCGTGCGCAATGGTGCGGTTGGCGCGCTGGTGCTGACGATCGCGTTTGTGATCGGCGTGCGTTGGGGGGCGACCGGCCTGGCGACGGCGTGGATCTGCGCTTATCCGGTCTATCTCGGCGTCAGCCTGTGGCGATCACTGCCCGTCATCGGCACCTCGCCGCGCGCATCGCCGACGCAATCGCGCCAGCGTTGCTCGCCGCGCTGGCGATGGCACTGGTGGTGACGCTGGTCGACGAGGCTCTGCCCGCGATGCAAGCCTTCCCGCGCCTTGCCATATTGGTGGCGGTGGGCGCGGGCGCTTATGGCGGATGGCTCGCGCTGTTCGCGCGCGGCGTGGTGCGCGAAATGATCGCGGTGGTGCGCAAACAGCCCACTCCGCTCGCAACCGCCTAGGCCGACTGAATATAACTGCGCATCGCCTCGGCATCGGCCTCGATCCGGTCGATGCGATATTTGACCAAATCGCCGATCGAGACGAAGCCGATCACCGTATCGCCCTCGACCACGGGCAAATGGCGGATCCGCCGCCGTGTCATCAGCGACAGCGCACCGATCACCGCCTCGGACGGGGTCACGGTGATCGGCGGTGCGGTCATCGTATCGCCGACGCTGCGCGCCATCGCGTCTGCGCCATGCGCGTGGATCGCATGAATCACGTCGCGTTCGGAAAAGATGCCGACGACGCTGTTGCCCTCCATCACCGGCACCGCGCCGACGCGGCGCGTCGCCAGCACCGCCACCGCGTCGCCGACGCTGTGCTGCGCGGTGATCGAAATCACTTCACGGCCCTTATTGCCCAGGATTGCTGCGATCGTCATCGGCTCTCTCCTACTGCGCTCGTCATCCGAGTCTCTCAGGCGCTTGAGGATTTCACGTTTCGCGATCTATGGGAAGCAATGACGACTCCTTCCGGCCTCGATGATCCTGCTTATGCGGCCTTCGCCTGGGCGCGCTTTCGCTGCATCCTCGGCTGGATGGCGGTGCTGGCAGCGGTGTTCATCGTCGCGGCGATCGTGGTGCTGCAGCATTTTTATGGGCCAATGGGGTGGGTGGCGATCCTCGCGGTGATCGGCGGCGCGGGCGGATCGATCATGCTGAGTGCGGTGCTGATGGGGCTGATCTTCCTCAGCTCGGGCTCGGGTCACGATGAGTCGGTCGATCGGCGGGACTGAGCCGAGGGCCAACCGTCGGACGCCTGAGCGCGATGATTTCACTTCGCCCCGTTCGTTTCGAGCTAAGTCGAGAAACAGTAGCAATCGCTGTGCCAGGTTTCTCGACTTCGCTCGAAACGAACGGAACTGGTGAAAGATCACCCAACTCTAATCGCTATCCTTGATGCGATAGCCGAAGCTGCGCGTGCCGTTGGCGGGGATCTCCACCGACCACACCGCTTTGCCGTCCTTGCGCGTGAGCGTCTCGGTCATGCGCGACATGCGGGGCAAATCCTCGCCGGCGAAGCGCGCTTCGAAGCGGACGGGATAGGGGTTGGCGTTGCGCGCGGTCAGGCGATAGGCCTCCCAATCCTTGCCGCTGTCGGGATGCGCGCTTTCGATCGTCACTTGGGTGGCATCGGCGACACCGGCTTCGACCTCCTCGCCCACTGCCTTATCGGCAATCGCGCCCTCCCCGATCAACAGCGCGGTGTCGCCGCGCGGCTGGAATAAGGCGACAGGCCCCGCCGGAAGCGGCACGCCCAGCCCCTGATCGGTGCGGTTGCGCAGGCGCAGCGTGATTCGCGGCGCGTCGGCATCGCCGCCGCTATCGACCGTGGAGACATAGACGATGCTGACCGGCACCGCCGCGCGATCCAGCAAGGCGACCTGCTTTTGCGCGAGCGCGGCGACGGTGGTGCGATCGGGCACGCGGTAGAGTTTCAGGTCGCCGAGATCCTCCTGCTGGACCATCGCGCGCCGCAAGCGCGTGCCCGTGACGACGATATCCGCCTCAAATGCCATCGGCGCGGGTGCAGGCAGCGGCGGAGGCGCAAACACTGCCGCCGGTGCTGGGACGATCGGCTGCGCAAAACAGCGGAAGGTGAGCGATTCGTCGGCGACATTCCAAGTCGGATTGGGCGCGCTACCTTCGCGCTTGACCGCACCCGCGACCACCATCGTCTCGGCATCGGCGAAGCTGGTGGTGTCGCTGCTGGCGAGCGTCACCCACGCCAGCAAATCCGCGCTTTGGCCGTCGGGGCGCAACGTCGCGACATAATTGGCCTGCCAGTCAAACCCCCAGGCGAGATAGGAGAGCGTCACGGTGACACTCACCGCAGTTGGAGAATCTAGCTCAACCGACAGCGTCGGCTTGGCAGCAAGCGTAGGGGGCACGCGGTTATAGACCAGCGCATCCTGGGATGGCCCGCAATCCGCCGCGAGGAAACCGTCGCGCGTCTGCAGGATCGCGGCACCGTCCGGCCCCGAGCGGACGATCGCCGCTTCCTCGACGATGCGCTTGGCGATCGTCCGCCGGATCGTCACCGGACGGCCGAAGCTGCCCGCGTAAAGGGTGCGCGGTGAGAGCAGATCGGCATCGAGATTCTTCTCGCGCACGCCCTGCGGCAGGCCGGTGACGATCGCGCTTTCCGGCAAAATCCCCGCCGCCACGCCTTCAAAGCGCAGCGTCGTCCGCCCCGCCGGGATGGTCACGCGGCGCTGCTCGGTGATCAGTGCATAGCCTTGTAGCCAGGCGCGATCGATCGCCTGATCGGGCGCACGCAGGGCGCGCGGTAGATTGTCACGGCAACGCGGTCGGGCGCGGGCGACAGAGTCTGCGCGGGCGCCGCGCTCGCCAGCGCGCCGACCAGCAGTGCCATCCCCCAGCGCAGCACGCGCCGCACCGCGCTCAGAACCGCGTGTCGAAGGTCGCGGTGACGCTTGCCGTTCCGTTGGCGGGCACGGCGACTTGCCACACCGCCTCATCGGCATCGGCGCGCGTACTCGGCTGACTCTCGTCGGTGATCTTCGTGTCGTGCCACCAGCGCTCGAGCCCGGCCTGGGCGAGTTCGACTGTCACGCCCTGCGCGCGCGCATTGGTGAGGGTGTAGCGCATCGTCGTACGCCAGCGCTCATCCGAAATCCGCTCGCGCTTTTCGACCGTCGGCAGGATTTTCACGTCGAACGCTTCGCCGGTCTTGAGCGCGAGCTTCGATCCCATCGGCGTGTGCGGGATTTCGCTTTCGCCGATGAATTGCGGCGCACCGCGCGCATCGCGCATATAGACGCGCACCGTGCCGGCGGGCAGCGCATCGCCGAGGCCGCCCTCGCGCGACGAACTGAACTTCAACACCGTGTCGACGCTGACCGCCTCGTCAAGCTTTTGCAGCCAGGGGTTGCGATAGAAATAGCTCTTGGCGGCAGGCGCGCCTGCCACGTCGAGAAAGCTGACCTGCTTGGTCTGCGCATTGGCGATCGTGGTGCGCTCGGCGAGCGGATAGAGGTAGAAATCGCCGAGTTGCTCACGGCGCGCCGTCTCGGTGCCGGGCTGGTTGCCGCGTGGGCCGGGCGTGCCGCGACCACCGTAAAAGCTCGGGCGATTGCCGCCATCCGCCGTGCCGACCGCGCCCGCGACCAGCAGCGTCTTGGCCGCATTGAAGGTCGTGCCGGTGGTGTTGGTCAGCGTGATCCAGCCCTGCACGTCGAGCTTGCCGGCTTTCTCATCGAACAAGGCGACATAGTCCGCCTTCCACCCCAGCCCGCGCGAAAGATAGTTGAGCGTGGCCGGGCGCGTGCCGCATTCGCGCTGTCGAGCGTCACCGACAAAGTCGGCCGCGCGCGCAAATTGGCGGGGAGAGAGGGGAATACCACGCGACCAGTGTTACGATCGAGAACCTCGATGCGGTCGCCGACCTGGACGATGGTGCCGCCGTTATTCGCGAGCACGCGCGCCGCCTCGCGCGTTTCCGCACCGGTGGCGGGGTTGGTGCGCACCAGCGTCACGCTTTGGCCAACCGATTTGTTCATCAAGGTTTGGGGCGACAGCAGGTCGTAATCGAAATTCTGCTCGATGATCCCGGCACCGGCGGCGGTGAGCGTCACCGTCTCGGGGCGGATCTGCGCCGAGACATCCGCGAACTCCTGGCGCGATCGACCGCGCGGCAGGGCGAGCTGGCGGGTATCCTGGATCAGCGCCAGATCGTTATTGTAGATGGTGACCGACAGGTCCCCCTGCGCGCTGCTCGCGACCGGGTCGGGGGCAGCGCTTTGCGCGTTCGCCACGCCGGGCAAGCAGAGCATCGTCGTCGCCAGCCACATGCGCATGTCATCGCTCTCCCGTTATCGCGGGCCTAGGCTATGGATATAACAACGGCGTTACAATCCCATAGTCAGGCCCGCTAAACGGAGCGGCGGATTACTCGCTTGGCGTGCTGGTCGTGCTGCCGGGTGGGCGGCCGCGACGGCGGCGCGGCTTCTCGATCAGTTCGCCATCGCTGTCAGGCTCGACGACTGCAGAGAGGTTGAGCGACGGCGGCAGGCGATCGGCGGTGAAACCGCTATCCTCGCCAGCATCTTCCACGACGGCAACCGCAACGGGCTCGCGCCGGGGACGACCACGGCCGCGACGCGGTGCCGCTGCAACCGCCTCGACCGCGACCACGCCTTCGACGGCGGGTGCGCCTTCAAAGGGCACGATCGTTTCGACCGACACCGCTTCTTCGCTCGCCTCGGGAGTCCGCGCTACGCGATCCTCACGCTCGTAGCGGTCGCCGCGTGGACGGCGTTCGCCGCGTTCTTCGCGCGGAGCATCGGTCTGCCGCTCATAACCGCCTTCGCTGCCCTGGGCGTTGCCATTTGCCCGGCCACGGCCACGGTCGTCATAACCCTGGCCCGCGCCGCGCGCTTCGGATGCGCCGTTTTGGGGTGCGGTGTTCTGGTTGCCGTTTTGCTGATGGCCGCCATTCTGGTTGTAGGAGCGATTGCCGTCCTGACGCCCATCCTGACGATTGCCGTCCTGGCGATACCCGTTTTGCTGGCCGTTGCCGTTCTGGCCGCCACGCTGCTGATCGCCGCGCGGCTGCTCCGGAACGCGCTCGCCTCATCTTCATAATCGGGCTCGTCTTCATCGAGGGTCGCGCCCTGAATGCGGCGAGTCGACGGCGCGCCGCCATTTTCCTCGAAGCGCGCGCGGGTCTCGGCCAGCACACGAAAGTAATGATCGGCAAATTGCAGATAATATTCGACGTTGACGCGGTCACCCTGCATCTGCGCGTCGCGCGCAAGCGTCTTATACTTCTCGAGCAATTGGGCGGCATTGCCGCGCGCGCGATTGTCGATGCGATTGCCGGTATCCTGGCGACCCGGATTGCCACCCGACGAGCGCTGCTGCTGCCCGCCACGGCCGCGACGGCGGCCGGCCTGACGATTATTGATCAAGTTCTTGTTGTCCTGTGCTTGGAAACCAACCCGGCCGTGCTCCAACAAATCTGGATGCAAATGCCCCCGGCACCGCCGCCGACCATCGGCAACGCGCGCCCGCCACGGTCGCCGGACGACAGCGACTGCATGACTAAGGATGCAGGCTACAGCCCGTTTTCAACCAGTTGCGATGAAAACGCGAGCCCCTGCGCCGTTCAATAGCGACTGCAAAGCCAATCGCCAAGCGGAATATTATGACCGTCGCGTGACCAATTCGGACGAGTGCGTTGCGATCAACGCGCGCGGACGCCCACCGAGATCATGGCGCAGCGCCACGGCAAACCCCTGCGCTTCCAGCAGCGCAGTGACGGCGGAAGCCTGCGTAGCCCCAATCTCAAGGATCGCGGCCCCACCCGGCGCAAGCAAGCCGGGTAGTTGCGGGGCGATGCGGCGATAGTCGTCGAACCCGTCCGAGCCCGCGAACAGGGCAGCGCCCGGTTCATGGTCGCGAACCTCAGCCGGAAGGTGCTCCTGCGTGCCGATATAGGGCGGATTCGAAAAGATCAGGTCGAACACCTCGGTCACGCCCTCGCCCCAATCGCCGCGCCGCAAGGTTGCGCGGGCCGCCAGCCCAAGCGCAAGCCGGTTGCGCTCGGCATAAGCCAGCGCCTCGGGCGACGCATCGACGCCCAATCCGGTGGCCGCAGGCCATTGGTCGAGCGCCGCCAGCAACAAGGTGCCGGGTCCGGTCCCCAGATCAAGAATGGTCTTGGGGCCAGCCGTGCCGAAATGATCGACCGCCGCCTCGATCAGCGTCTCGCTATCGGCGCGGGGCACCAGTACGCCGGGGCCGACCGCCAGCTCGATCGTCCAGAAGGCACGACTGCCGGTAATATAGGCGATCGGCTCATGCGCGAGCCGCCGCGCGAGCAGCGGGCCAAAGCTGTGCGGCGTGGGGGAATCGAGCCGCTGCAGCAACAGCGTTTCGCGCGAAATGCCCAACGCGTGCGCCATCAGCAATTCGGCATCGAGCCGCGGGGTCGCCGAGACAGGAGTAAGCGCGGTGGTTGCCGAAGCGAGCGCGCCTCTAACTCCCCTCCCGCTTGGGG
>NZ_JSBN01000087.1 GCF_000797515.1 Sphingomonas sp. Ant H11 | reverse complement strand
AATGGCAAAGGTCGATCGGGCGCGGGGAGGGGCTTAAAGTCACAGGAGAGTCACACCAACGACGGCGGAAGCGGGCGGTTGGGGATGCCTTAAAGTCACACGAGTCGCACCATCGGCGCCGTTTTTTGGGCGCTTGGTCTGGGGGTGTCGACGGTTTGAAAGAGCGGGTTTGCCGAGGCTGACAGATTGACGGTGTGTAGGACAGAGCGGATTTCTGGGGTTGGTGGAAATCGGTCGTTCAGTAGATTGTTTTGAATTGCCAACCGGTCAGCTTGATAGCGGCAAGGCCGAACTCATGCACTTCGCCTTGCTCCGGCGTCCATCGATTCAAAAAATGATAGCCATCACGATCTGTAACCTCGATCAGCCATTGCGATCCATCGGTTCCACCGTCGCAAATACGTGCTGGCAAGCTCGCAATACGAGTGCGCGCTATCAAGCTGCGTAAATTGCTAACCTCTTGGCGCGTCAGTTGTCTCTCAATTTCTTTGTCAATTTTCCCCGGATCATAGCCACCGGCACCCGTAAGCTGCTTTGCTACTAAGCGAGCCGTGTTTGAATTCAATCCTTCTATTCGTACGATCACAGGATGATGAAAAGTCGGCAACCAAGTAAATCGTACGACGTCGTTGAAAGGACGACCCTGCCGCGTCAGATTGAATAGCGATGGTTCCTTCGCGGCAGCAAGCTGGGAGGAGAACCACTTAGTCTCGAAGTCGCTTATGATGGGCATATGGCCCCTGCGATACCACGCGCACGAGACTGTTCGTTTCGATAAAGATGGAGGGAAAAACACTTGGCCATGAGCCATCTCGGGGAAGCCAAATCCCACAAAGGCAATGACGGCGAAAGCGGTCGCTGTTCTGATCACGTCTGAATCCCCATTCCAGAAACCAGCGTACCAGCTTGTCGGATGTCCGCAATTGGACGAAGCCGGCGGTCTATCATTTTCGGCCCGCCCCCTCCTCACCGCCACACCTCCGGAAACACCAGCCGTTCCCGCGCCGCCACCTCGGGCGCGGCGTCGGAGATGCGGTGGGCGAGGATGCCGAGCCGCCGCACCGGCACCGCCGGGTAGAGGTGGTGTTCGAGGTGGAGGAACATGTTGTAGGTCGCGAAATTGACCAGGGGTGAGCGCTGCGTGCGGGCGATGTCGTCCTCGGCGCAATCGTGGTGGGTGATCCACACCGCGAACAGGGCGGTGAGGCACTGCGCGACCAGCATCGCGGCGACGTGATAGAGCAGTACCGGGTGCAGTGTGCCGAGCGCGGCGGTGATGACGGTGAGGTTGAGCGCGAAATCGATCCGCATCCGGCGGCGCAAGGCGGGCGTGCCGTGCCGCCACGCATCGGCATGATTGCGCAAGGGGAAACGGGGTCCTTCGCACAGGACTTGCCAGAAGGTCATGCGGCCGCACGCGCCTTCGGTGTCCTCCGCCGTGCCGAGGTGGCGGTGGTGGCGCAAATGATTGAACGCGACGGCGTTGTTCGAGCCGAGCATCACCGCGCTGAGTGCGTGCATCACGATGCGGTGCGTGCGCCTGGCGAAGCCGAGATTGCCGTGGATCGCTTCGTGATTAAGCCGCAGCGCGGTCAGGAAAAACATGAAGGACGCCGCCGCGGCGAGCGGCCACAGCCCCATCGCCGCCAGCCCCCAGCTCGCAGCCAGCCACGGCAGCGGGTGCAGGCATTCGACCAGCCCGTCGCGCGGGCGCATCCCGACAAGATCGCGCCATTCCACTGTGCCGATGCGGTGGCGGTAGGTTGCGACGGTTTGCATGCCCATGATCTGCACTCCCCGTTGATGGTTGGGTGGTTACGTCACCGCGTGATCCGCTCGTCGGTGCGGGTGCTGTGGGCGGCGGCCAGTGGGCGTGCTTCGATCCAGCCGCTGACCTTGCGGCCGAAGCGGGCAATCGCGCCCATGTTGAAGAAGTGCATCGCGCCGAGCACGAGCACCGCGAGCCCGACCTTGCTGCTGAGGAAGCGCATCGCGCCGGTCAGCGTCGTCGGTTCGTTGCCGAGGCTGAGCGTCAGCGTGATGAAGCCGATGTTGACGAGGTAGAAGCCGACCACGAGCAGATGATTGGTCGAGCGCGCCAGCGTCTCGTTCTGGCCAAAGCATTGGATGAGGAAGACCTCGCCATTCTTCGACAGCGTGCGCGCGACCCAGATGGTGATCGCGAGCGTGATCGCGAGATAGAGAAGATATGAAATTTCGACCATGACCGGTTCCTTATACCTGTCGTTTCTGTAAGGACCGAAATAAACGGGCAAAGTTATGGTGGGATTGGGTGGGTGCGCATCGCCTTAATCCTTGGTCTTGCCGCCGGGAATGAAGCGGGCGACCTTGCTGCCGAGCTTCATCAGCGTGACGAGGGTGGTCTTGGGCAGGGTGCGGACTTGTTCGTACCAGCCGCTCAGCGTCGACAGGAATTCGTGCATGCGCAGCACGCGGTCGCGCAAATGGGCGGGGGCGGTGTCGTCCTGGCGGAGGCGCTCGGCCAGTTCGGCGAGCAAAGCGATGGTCGGGTCGATCTCGCGGCGCTTGCGCTCGGCGACGATGCGCATCAGCATTTCCCACAGGTCGCCTTCGGCCACGAAATGGTCGCGCCGGTCGCCCTCGACATGGACGCGGCGGACGATGGCATAGGCCTGCAATTCCTTGAGCGCGGTCGACACGTTGGAGCGGGCGAGCCCCAGCGCCTCGACGATCGCCTCGGCATCGACGGGCTTTTCGGAGAGATAGAGCAGCGCATGGACTTGCGCGACCGAGCGGTTGACGCCCCAATGCGTGCCCATTTCGCCCCAATGGAGAATGAAGGCCTTGGCGTCGGGATGGTCGAGCAGGGTCACCAGTAACTCCAATTTCTGTAAATACAGAAATAGATGAATTTTGTGCAGGTCAAGCCCGGTGTGCTTGCCGAAGCGGAGTCGGTGGCGCATCCTCCCACAATGTCTCAGCGTGTGCCGATCCCAGCCTTGTTCGTAACGGCCCTTGTTGCGGGGGTGAGTTTCTGGGCGGCCAGCCATATCTTGCCGGCTGGACCAGCGCTGGTGGCGTGGAAGGGGACTGCGGTTGCGCTGCTGGCCGTCTGGGTCGCGCTGGCCGCGCGGACGCTGGCGGCACGTTGGTTGGCGGTGGTGCTTGGGTTTGCGGCGCTGGGCGATGTGCTGCTGGAAACGTCGGGGATGACGATTGGCGGCGCTGCCTTCCTCGCTTCGCATCTGCTGGCGACCGGACTGTATTGGACCAACCTGCGTGCGACCGGTCGGGAACGGGCGTGGCGATCGCACTGCTGCTGGGGATTCCGTGCGCGGGCTATGCGCTGTCGGGGCAACCGGGTGTGCTGGTCTATGGGCTCGCGCTTGGCGGCATGGTGGCGACGGCGTGGATCAGCCGCTTTCCCCGCAGTTGGGTCGGGGCCGGAGCGCTGCTGTTCGCGGTGTCGGACCTGCTCATTTTCGCGCGACTGGGTCCGCTGGTCGATTCGATCGTTCCGACGTTGTTGGTCTGGCCGCTCTACGTCGCGGGACAGGCGATGATCGCTTATGGCGTGGTGAGAACGGAGCGCGCGGGAAATGAAGGTGTTCACGATCGGCTATGAAGCCACGACGATGGCCGATTTTCTGGCGGCGCTGACGGGCGCGGGGGTGGAGCGTGTGATCGATGTGCGTGCGCTGCCCTTGTCGCGGCGGCCGGGATTTTCGAAGACCTCGCTGGCGGCGTCGCTGGCCGAGGCGGGGATCGACTATGTGCATTTGAAGGCGCTCGGCACCCCCAAACGCGGGCGCGATGCCGCCAAGAAGGGCGATGTGGCGACGCTGGAGGCGGTCTATGCCGACCAGCTCGAACTCCCCGAGGCGCAGGCACAGGCGGCGCAGATGCTGGCGCTGGCGGCTGAAAAGCCAAGCGCCTTGCTCTGTTTTGAACGCGACCCGCGCCACTGCCACCGCACTTTGTTGCTGGAGGCAGAGGCCGAAGGCGCAGAGGTGGTCGATCTCTATGCGTGAGCGGCGTTAGCCCGCGACGGGCAGTTTCACGCGGCCGTCGGCATCGCGTTCGAGCGGGCCGTAAGCGATCACCGTCTCGAGCAGCAGCGGGCCGCCATAGAGATGCGGGAAAAGCTGGCCGCCGCGCGACTCCTCCCACTTCAACCCTGCGCCGAACGATCCGAGATCGACCGCCGCGACATGCAAATCGCTTTGCCCCGCGAAATGCTTGTCGACCGTCTCGGTCAACTGCTCGGCGGTCGAGAGGTGGATATAGCCATCAGCCAAGTCGATGGGGGCGCCGGCGAACGATTCCTCGCGCTCCAGCGTCGCCATCTGCTCGGCGGTCAGCACCTTATAGGCAGTGAGCGGCAGCTCGCTCATTCGCCATTGTCCGGGCCAGCCGCCAGATCCTCACCGGTATCGCCGGTATCGTCGGGGGCAACTTCGACAGCGGTCAGGTCGCGCACATCGGCCTCGGCATCGCCTTCGGCTTCCTCGATCCGCGCGGCGGAGACGACATGCTCGTTCTTGCCGACATCGAACAGCTTCACGCCAGCCGAGTTGCGGCCGATCACGCGCATCGAGCCGAGCGTGGTGCGGATCACCTTGGCCTGGTCGGTCACCAGCATCAACTGATGGCCCTTGGTCGCGGCGAAGCTCGCCACGACGGGGCCGTTGCGCGGGATGTTGTCGATGTTGGTGATGCCCTGGCCACCGCGCCCGGTGCGGCGATAATCATACGCCGACGACAATTTGCCGTAGCCATTGGCGCAGACGGTGAGGATGAACTGCTCGCGGATCATCAGCTCTTCATAGCGCGCCTGGGTCATCGCCATCTGGCCTTCGCGCTCGCCCTTCCACGGCGCGAACTTGAGATAATCCTCACGCTCCTCGGGTGTTGCGCCGACGCGGTGGAGGATCGACAGCGAGATCACCTCGTCATCGCCCTTCAGCGTCATGCCGCGCACACCGGTCGAATTGCGGCTCTGGAATTCGCGCACTTCGTCGGCGGCGAAGCGGATCGCCTTGCCCTGGCGGGTGGCGAGCAGCACGTCGTCATTCTCGCTGAGCAAAGCGACGCCGATCAGCCGGTCATCGGCATCGACGCCCTCGAACTTCATCGCGATCTTGCCGGCGGTCGGAATGTTGGTGAAGGCGTCCATCGAGTTGCGGCGCACGCTGCCCCGCGCCGTTGCGAACATGACGTGCAGAGCGGCCCATTCCGCCTCGTCTTCGGGCAAAGCGAGCACGGTCGAGATCGTCTCGCCCTCTGCCAGCGGCAGCAGGTTGATCATCGGGCGGCCGCGCGTGGCGGCACCGCCTTCGGGCAGCTTCCACACCTTCATGCGGTAGACCTTGCCGAGCGTCGAGAAGAACAAGACCGGCGTGTGCGTGCTGGTCACGAACAGGTTCGTGATCGCGTCTTCGTCCTTGGTGGCCATGCCCGCGCGGCCCTTGCCGCCGCGCGCCTGGGCGCGGAAGGTGTCGAGCGTGGTGCGCTTGATATAGCCCTGCATCGTCACGGTGACGACCATGTCCTCGCGCTCGATCAAGTCTTCATCGTCAATGCCGTCAGCAGCAGCGGCGATGTCGGTCTTGCGCGGGGTCGCGAATTCGGCGCGGACCGCGACCAGTTCCTCGCGCATCACCGCGAACAGCTTGGCGCGATCGGCGAGGATGGCGAGCAGTTCGGCGATCGAATCGGCGAGGCCCTGCAGTTCGTTGCCGATCTCGTCGCGGCCGAGCGCGGTGAGGCGGTGCAGGCGCAGATCGAGGATCGCGCGGACCTGAAGTTCGGACAGGCGATAGCTGTCTCCGGTGACTTCGACTTCGACCGCCTCGACCAGTTTGATGAACGGCGCGATCTCGGCGACCGGCCAATCGCGCGCCAGCAACGCTTCGCGCGCGGCGGCGGGGCTGGACGAGCCGCGGATCATGCGGACAACCTCGTCGAGGTTGGTCACCGCGATGACGAGACCAAGCAACAGATGCGCGCGGTCGCGCGCCTTGGCCAGCTCGAACTTGGAACGGCGAGTGATGACTTCCTCGCGGAAGGTCACGAACGCGGTGATAATGTCGCGCAGGTTGAGCAATTCCGGGCGACCGCCCCGGATCGCCAGCATGTTGGCGGGGAAGCTCGATTGCGCGGGCGTGTGGCGCCACAATTGGTTGAGCACGACCTCCGGGGTCGCATCGCGCTTCAAATCGATGACGATGCGCACGCCGAGGCGGCTCGATTCGTCGCGAATGTCGCTGACGCCTTCGATGCGCTTGTCCTTGGCGGCTTCGGCGATCTTTTCGACCAGGCCGTTCTTGCCGGTCTGATACGGGATTTCGGTGAGCACGATCGAGCGGCGATCGCCGCGCCCTTCCTCGACGACGTAACGTGAGCGGACGATGATCGAGCCGCGCCCGGTTTCATAGGCCGAGCGCGCGCCTGCGCGGCCAAGGATGATCGCGCCGGTCGGGAAATCGGGGCCGGGGACGATCTCGATCAGTTCCTCGGTGGTCAGTGGCTCGCGCGCGCCGGTCATCGAATCGATGATGGCGAGCGTCGCGTCGATCACTTCGCCGAGATTGTGCGGCGGGATGTTGGTTGCCATGCCGACGGCGATGCCGCCTGCACCATTGACCAGCAGATTGGGGAAACGCGCCGGTAGCACCGAGGGTTCGCGCTCGGAGCCGTCATAGTTGGGGACGAAGTCGACCGTATCCTTGTCGATGTCCTCGAGCAGCGACCCTGCGACCTTGGCGAGACGCGCCTCGGTATAGCGCATCGCGGCGGCTTTATCGGGGTCCATCGAGCCGAAATTGCCCTGGCCGTCGATCAGCGGCACGCGCATCGACCAGTCCTGGCTCATGCGGACCAAGGCTTCGTAGATCGAGCTGTCACCGTGCGGGTGATATTTACCCATCGCGTCACCGACGATGCGGGCGCATTTGCGATAGGGCCGGTTGTAGACGAAGCCGCTTTCGGACGCCGACCAAAGAATGCGACGATGAACGGGCTTCAGGCCATCGCGAACATCGGGAAGTGCGCGCGCGACGATCACGCTCATCGCATAGTCGAGATAGCTCGACTTCATCTCGTCGACGATCGAGATCGGGGCAATGTCGGAAGGGTCGGCGAGGACGGTCTCGTCGGTCAATTTATGGTGCCTTCGGCTGTGTTACGGGAATGCGACAAACCCTAGCCGAGCGCGCAACGAAACGCCACCCCCGCGCGCATCGCAGCGGCGCAGGGGTGGGTTTGGTTCGCTTATTTGCAGGCGGCCTTGTTGGCGTTGCCGGCCTTCGAACAATTGTAGGTGATCGTCTTGCCGGTGCTGGTCTTGGTGGTGACCATACGCCCGGTGGCCGCAGCGGCAGGTTTGCGGGCTGCGGGCTTGACGGCGGCTGGCGCGGCAGGTGCGGGCTTTGCGGCTGCAGGGTGGCGGG
>NZ_JSBN01000086.1 GCF_000797515.1 Sphingomonas sp. Ant H11 | reverse complement strand
GGTGATCGCGGTCGTCAGAACAATGTCGATATAGGTCGACACGTCCCACAGCACGACCAGCGCCATGTCGAACGGCCCGGCGATCGCCAGCAACTCCGCACCGGCGATGAGGATGACGGCCGTCAGCATCAAAAAGATGAGGTGTCGACGCTCGATCCTGCCAAACACATCGCGTGTGATCGCCACCGTGCGATCCAACCACCGTGCGACCGCCGTTTCGGGGAAAAACTGCATCACGATGATCGTGTACACCAGCAATCCGGTTAGCATCATCCTATTCCTTGGCTGACAGGCGAGCAATCTCTGTGGGTTTCGGCGCGCACCATAATGGGTCGCGTCGACAATCGGCAATGGCGGAGGGAGGCAAGATTTTCGTGTGCGCGCAACGCTTCCCGATAATTCCCCTACAATAACCGGGTGGGCGTCCTCGCAACTTTTGCGCAGACGATCTCTCTAGTTCTAAAGCATGATTTCAGGAGATCCTACGTGTATTGGTTTAAAGCCTCAGCGCCCGTCCGGTTGAAACTCCTTGTAGCCTTCGGGTTTTTCGTTGCTTTATTGGCCGTAACCACCTGCGCAATGTGGGTGAATCCCAAGGGCGCGTTACTGGTCGGCGTGATTGCCACCACGGTCGGCCTCGGGATGGCGCACTTTTTCCGCGAGGCGATCGCCGGCCCCTATGTCGCGACGGTCGTGCGGATGGAGGGGCTCGCCTCCGGCGATCTCCAGTCGCCGATCGAATTCACCGAATTCACCGATTGCGTCGGACGCATGACCAAGGCGATGTTCGCGTTTCGCGATAACGCCCAGAAGCAGGTCGTCATGAACGAAGAACTGGAGCGGAATTCGGAACTCAATGCGACGGTCACCAGGACGATGGTCGACAAGCTGGGGCGGCTTTCTAATGGCGACCTCACCGCAGATATTACGGAAAATTTCCCGGCGGCTTATGGGCCGATGAAGAATAGTTACAACGAGGCGCTTGGAAATTTGCGGACCTTGCTTGCTTCGGTCAAATCCAGCGCCAGCAACATTCAGGGCGGCTCGAACGAAATCGCCCAGGCAGCAAATGACATCGCGCGCCGCACCGAAAGCACGGCGGCAAGCCTGGAGCAGACCACCGCCGCGATCCAGCAGGTCGATACGCGGCTCAAGGCGACCGCCCTTGCCGCGTCGCAATCGGTCGAAACCTCGGAGCAAGCCAATGCGGCGGTGCTCGAAGGGCGCGGGCGCACCGATGCCGCTGTGCAGGCGATGACGCGCGTGCTCGACAGCGCCAAGGGCATTGATGACGTGATTGGCGGGCTCGACAAGATCGCGTTCCAGACACGCGTTCTCGCCATGAACGCGGCGGTCGAGGCCGGGCGCGCGGGCGATGCCGGTCGCGGCTTTGCGGTGGTGGCCGATCTGGTCTCTGCGCTGGCGATGCGCGCCGAGGAAGAGGCCAAGCGCGCGCGCGACCAACTGGGCGTCACGCGGGTCGACATCGGCGCTGCGGTCGATGCGGTACAGCAGGTGGACGAGGCATTCGGCGTCATCCTCACCTCGGGGGACCGTGTCACCGTTCTGGCCAAGCAGATCGCCAAGGATAATGAAGCACAGGCCGGCGCGATCACCGAAGTAAGCCTGGCCGTCCACGCGATCGACCGGTCGACGCAGGAAAATGCCGCGATGGTCGAGGAAACCTCGGCTGCCGCCCGCAATCTGACCGGCGAAGTGGGGCAGTTGTCCGCCCAGGCCGATCGCTTCCAGGTTGAGCAGGGCCGACGGATGCCCCCGCCGACGGCGCTGTTGGAAACGAGGGTCGGCGGTCATTGCTGAGCGCACGCATGCACGTACCCACGCGGGCCGGGCGGTGCGACCCTCCGGCCTGCAGGCGGCGGTAATTGGCGGAGGGTGACGGATCGCCCGCGCTTGCTTATATCGACCAGCCCGGCTTAAGCGCCGGGGCTCCTATAAGCCAAGAAAGATCCCATCCCGATGTCCGCCCTGTTCCGCATCTCGCTGCCCGACGGTTCCGTCCGTGAGGTAGCCCCGGGGACTACCCCCGCAGATGTGGCCGCAGCGATCGGGCCGGGCCTGGCGAAAGCGGCGATCGCCGCGCGCGTCGATGGCGAATTGCGCGACATCATGCGCCCGTTTGAGGGCGACAGCGCGCTGGCGCTGGTGACCGCGAAGGACGAGGCCGATGCGCTCGAACTCGCCCGCCACGATTTTGCGCATGTGCTGGCCGAAGCGGTGCAGAACCTGTTTCCGGGGACGCAGATCACCTTCGGTCCCTCGACCGACGACGGCTTTTATTACGACTTCGCGCCGAAGGATCGTCCGTTCACCGACGAGGATCTGCCCGCGATCGAAGCCGAGATGCGCCGCATCATCGGCAAGGACGAGCCGCTGATCCGCGAAGTGTGGAGCCGTGCCGATCTGATCGCGCGCTGGACCGCGCAGGGCGAGAGCTTCAAGGCCGAATGGGCCGCCGAACTGCCCGAGGGCGAGGAACTGACGGTCTACAAGGCCGGCAAGGGTGACGACGCGTGGCTCGACATGTGCCGCGGGCCGCATCTGGCCTCGACCGGCAAGCTTGATCCGCAGGCGTTCAAGCTGACGCGTGTGTCGGGCGCTTATTGGCGCGGCGACCAGAAGAACGCGATGCTCAGCCGCATTTACGGCACCGGCTGGCTGAACAAGAAGCAGCTCGATGCGCATCTGACGATGCTGGAGGAAGCCGCCAAGCGCGACCATCGCAAGATCGGCCAGGAAATGGACCTGTTCCATCTCCAGTCCGAAGCGCAAGGCAGCGTGTTCTGGCACCCCAAGGGCTATATGCTGTGGCGTCAGTTGGAGGCCTATATGCGCCGCCGGCTCGACGCAGCGGGCTATGTCGAGGTGAAGACCCCGCAATTGATGGACGCGCGCCAGTGGGAGCAGTCCGGCCATTGGGGCAAATATCGCGAGAACATGTTCGTCGTGCCCGACGAAATCCCGAATACCGAGGATGACGCGGCGATCTTCAGCGGCACAGCCGATCTGATGGCGCTGAAGCCGATGAACTGCCCGGCGCACGTGTTGATTTTCCGCCAGGGCATCAAGAGCTACCGCGACCTGCCGATGCGCATGGCCGAATTCGGCTGCTGCCACCGCAACGAGCCGCATGGCGCGCTGCACGGCATCATGCGCGTGCGCCAATTCACGCAGGACGACGCGCATATCTTCGTGCGCGAGGATCAATTGGTCGCCGAGGTACAGCAATTCTGCGAACTGCTCGACAGTGTGTACCAGCATCTCGGCTTCTCGGACTACGCGGTGAAACTCGCGCTGCGCCCCGAAAAGCGCTTCGGCTCGGACGAGATGTGGGACAAGGCCGAGGACGAATTGCGCCAGGCGGTGCTCGGCTCCAACCTCAGCGAGACGATCAAGGCCAATTTCGAGGAACTGCCGGGCGAGGGGGCGTTCTATGCGCCCAAGCTCGAATTCCACCTGACCGATGCGATCGGGCGGACGTGGCAAGTCGGCACGATCCAGTCGGACCGCGTGCTGCCCGAACGACTCGACGCCAGCTATGTCGGCGCGGATGGCGAGCGCCACCGCCCGGTGATGCTGCACCGCGCGATTCTGGGCACGTTCGAGCGCTTCATCGGCATCCTGATCGAGCACCATGCCGGGCGCTTCCCGCTGTGGCTGGCACCGGTGCAAGCGGTGGTCGCGACGATCGTGTCCGATGCGGATGGCTATGCCACCGAAGTGGCCGCGAAACTGGCGGCGGCGGGGATCCGGGTCGAGACCGATCTGCGCAACGAGAAGATCAACTATAAGGTGCGCGAGCACTCGCTGGCGAAGGTCCCGAACCTGCTCGTCGTCGGCAAGCGCGAGGCCGAAGAGGGCAAGGTCGCCTTGCGGCAATTGGGCAGCGACCGGCAGCAATTCCTGACGCTGGACGAGGCGATCGCGATGCTGACCGAGGCGGCCAAGCCCCGGACCTGTAAAATGACGACCACCCCGGCGAAGGCCGGGGCCCAGTTGCGAAGGTTTTTGCAAGGGAGCGGAGCGCTTTCAGCATGAGCCTGTCCGGCTGGGCCCCGGCCTTCGCCGGGGTGGTATGAGGATCGAACGAGTCCACCTTTCGTTTTGCCCGAAAATCCCCTATATCAGTCCATCAACAACGACAGGAGCTACACCTATCCGTCCTCCCATGACCCGGCAGGCGCCGCCAATGAACGGCCCTCGCTTCAACGAATTCATTGTGTCGTCCAAGGTCCGCGTGATCGATCAGGACGGCGAAAATCTTGGCGTGATGTACACGCGCGAGGCGATGGAGCAGGCGCGCGAGGTCGGTTTGGACCTGGTCGAGGTGTCGCCCAACGCTGATCCGCCCGTCGCCAAGTTCCTCGATGTCGGCAAGTTCAAGTACGAGGCGCAGAAGAAAGCGAACCTCGCACGCAAGTCGCAAAAGACGCAGGAGATCAAAGAGATCAAGATGCGTCCCAACATCGATGACCATGATTACGACACCAAGATGAAGAAGGTGCTCGAGTTCATCGACGAAGGCGACAAGGTCAAGATCACGCTGCGCTTCCGCGGTCGTGAATTGAGCCACGGCCAGCTCGGCATGATCCTGCTGCAGCGCGTCCAGGCCGACGTGGCGGAAACCGCCAAGGTCGAAGCCTATCCGCGCATGGAAGGCCGCCAGATGCTGATGGTGCTCGCGCCGAAATAATAGGTCGGGCGGGCACCCTGCCCGCCCCGCGTCAGTCTGCGGGTGCTTCCCACAGCTCGATTGGGCGTCCCTCCGGATCGTGGACTCGGGCAAAGCGTCCGGTCGCCGGGTCGTCCCATTCGGGCTTGGTCAGAACGTCGATTCCCGCGCTGGTCAGATTGGCGATCAAGCGTCCAGATCCGCCACACGCAGGTTGAGCATGAACTGTCGGTCTGCCGGAAAATAATCGGAATCGGCGGCGAATGGCGCGAATATAACGGGCCCGCCCTGTGCCAGCCAGGACCACGGGTCCGCCGTCGCTCCCTCGACCGAAACGCAACCCGCACCGACTCCGAGATGATCGCGATACCAGGCGGACAGCGCATCGGGATCCTTACTGCGCAAGAATAGGCCGCCAATGCCGAGTACGGGCATGCAATCCTCCTTGTGATGTCCTTTGCCCCGAGCTTCGCCGACGGCAGCGGGGCGACGGGCACGATATCACGGAATACGCCTCGCGAAAGCAGGAATGCAGCCAGCCGATCCCCTATAAAAGGCATGTTTCGCGCAGCATATCCGCTCACCGGGAACGCCGCTGCATTCGGCAAATCGACTTTCGAAATCAATGTTGTCGCGCTTCCGCGCCCTCTTCGGCTCCCGTCTATAATGCACTCAGGGTACCGAGGATTATGAGATGCGTTTGAATATCGGCCGTCGACTTCACCTTCTTACATTGGCGGCGCTCTGTGCGATGACGCTTGGTCTTGGCGTTGCATTGCTGCGGTTGGGCGGTGTCATGCTGCACGACGAGGCGATGCAAACCCGCGCAACCCTGGAAACCGCATATGGCGTGGTCGAGCAGTATCAGGCGCAGGAGGCCGATGGTCGCCTAACCCGTGAACAGGCGCAGGCCGGTGCGCTCTCCACCCTTCGCAGGATGCGCTACAGCGGCAAAGAGTATTTCTGGGTCAACGATCTGTTACCCCGGATGATCATGCATCCGGTCAAGCCGGAACTGGAGGGCAAGGACCTTCGCCAGACCACCGACCCGGATGGGCGTTTTCCGTTCGTGGAGTTCGTCAAGGCGGCCGAGCGCAATCCGGACGGGGACTTTGTCGCCTATCGCTGGCCCAAGCCAGGCTCCGAGGCACCGCAACCCAAAATTTCGTTCGTGAAGAAGTTCGCGTCGTGGGGCTGGGTGATCGGCACCGGTGCCTATCAGACCGACGCCTGGGCGGCGATTTGGGGCGAAGCGTCCTTGCTGGTTGGTCTCGCACTGCTCGGGATTCTGGCGATGGCGGGCCTTGGATGGTTGCTCGCTCGCTCGATCACGCAACCGCTGAATGCGCTGACCGCGCGCATGGGGGCACTTCAGGCGGGGGACACCGCGTCGGACATTCCCGGCCTCGCCCGGTCCGACGAATTGGGCGACATGGCACGTGCACTCGGCACCTTCCGCGACGTGGCGGTGGCCAAGGCTGCCGCCGACCACGCCAAGGCGGCGGAGGATATCGCGCAGCATGCTGTGGTCGATACGCTTTCGCGCCACTTGAAGGCGATGTCGGATGGAGATCTGACCGCGCAGATTCACGAAGAGTTTCCGAATAATTATCAGGAACTTAAACAAAATTATAACGGTGCGGTTGGCGACTTGCGCGAGCTGATGGCATCGGTCACCGATGCGTGTCACGGCATTCGCACCGGCTCCAACGAGATCGCGTTGGCGGCAGATGACCTGGCCCGGCGCTCCGAGGGCAATGCCGCCAGTCTCGAAAAGGCCTCTGCTTCGCTGTCGCAAATGGAGGGCGTGCTGGTGCAGACGGCGCGATCGGCGGGCCAGACGGTCGATCAGACCGAGCAGGCGGTGTCGAATGTGGTCGCCGGTCGCAACACCGCCGAACATGCCGTGTCGGCGATGAGCCGCGTGCTCGATGGCGCGAAAGGGATCGACAGTGTCATCGAAGGCCTCGACAAGATCGCCTTCCAGACGCGCGTTCTGGCGATGAATGCCGCAGTCGAGGCGGGGCGCGCCGGGGACGCCGGACGCGGGTTTGCCGTCGTCGCCGACCTTGTCTCGGCGCTGGCAATGCGGTCCGAAGAGGAGGCGAAACGCGCGCGCGGGCAGTTGACCGCGACCCAGGAGGATATCGGCACCGCCGTTGGTGCGGTGCAGGATGTCGATGGGGCGCTTTCCAATATTTCCGGCAGCGTGGAGCAAGTGTTGTCGCTGGTGTCCCGCATGGCCGCCGAGAACCGCACGCAAGCCACCACCATCAAGGAGATTGTCGGGGCCGTGAACGAGGTCGACCGTGCGACGCAGCAAAATGCCGCGATGGTGGAGCAAACGTCCGCCGCCGCACGCAACCTGGCGAGCGAAGTCGACGGCCTCAATCGCAACGCCAGCCGGTTCAAGACCGGCAATGACGAAGGGCAGCGGGTGATCGCCAAGGTCCGCGACCATCGGGGCTATTCGGGTGGAAATCCCGAGCGGCGGTCGAAGGGGATGCCATCGGGCGGATTTCAGACGCACGCGCCGCTGTGACGGGTGACAGTCGCGACGCGGATCGCAAGACGCGTGGGGCGCAGCGATCCCGTCGTGGCGGGGGCAACCCGCCTTCACGGCCGGGTTTACGCCGCGTCGGTGATCCGCTCTCCTGCCGCGGCACCCAGCAGGCGCCGCTCGATCGTCTTCAATCGGCTCGCTGCTGAGATCTTTTCGCCGGTCAGGTCGGTCAGGTAGAACGTGTCGACCGCGCGTTCGCCATAGGTTGCGACATGCGCCGAATGGATCGTCACCTTCGACTGGAACAGCGCGTGCGCCAGCTGATGCAATAAGGCGGGCCGGTCGCGCGCGTTGATCTCGATCACGGTGAAGCGGTTCGACGCCTTGTTGTCGATCAGCACGTTCGGAGCGATTGCAAACGCCTCGGCACGCGGACGCGATGGCGGCTTTGCCATCAGCCGGTCGATCATCTTGCCGCGATTGGCGAGTGCGTCCTCGATTGCCTGTTTCAGCCGGGAAAGCTGTGCCGTCTCGTCGAACGGGCGACCGAACGGATCCTGCACCAGGAAGTTGTCGAGCGCCATGCCGTCGCGTGTGGTGTGGATGCGCGCATCGATGATATTGCCGCCAGCCACGCTGATCGCGCCGGCGATGCGGTAGAACAGCCCCGGGTGATCGGCGGCGTAGACGGTGACGAGCGTCGCGCCGCGCTCGGGATAGACCTGCGCGCTGATCGAGAGCTGCGCCGAGCCCGCTTCGGCGATCAGCCCGGCATTGCGGGCGATTACGTCCTCGGGCTCGGCCACCCAATAAGGTTCGGGCAAGCGGCGCACGAGATGGTCAAACTGCGCCGCATCCCAGCCCAGCAGCGCCTGCAGCGCCTCCTGCTTGGCGGCGATCCGCTCGCCGCGCCCCTTTTGCTTGTGGCCCAGCCGCAGCACTTCTTCGGCCGATTCGTACAGGTCGGACAGCAATTGCCGCTTCCACCCGTTCCACACACCGGGGCCGACCGCGCGAATGTCGACGACCGTCAGCAGCAGCAACAGCCGCAAACGCTCGGGGCTTTGCACGGCTTCTGCGAAATCGAGGATGGTCTTGAAGTCCGACAGGTCGCGTTTGAACGCGGTCGCCGACATCAGCAGGTGATAGCGCACCAGCCAGGCGACGGTTTCGGTCTCGGCCGGGCTCAGTCCCAGGCGCGGGCAGAGCCGGTGCGCGACCTCGGCACCCAGCACCGAATGGTCGCCGCCGCGCCCCTTGGCGATGTCATGCAGCAACACCGCGACATAGAGCGCGCGGCGCGAGACGATCTGTTTCAGCAACACCGTACACAGCGGATGGTCGGTCTCCAGCTCGCCATGTTCGATCCGGCTGAGCAGGCCAATCGCGCGGATGGTGTGTTCGTCGACGGTGTAGTGATGGTACATGTCGAACTGCATTTGCGCCACGACGCGGCCGAAATCGGGCACGAAGCGACCGAACACCCCCGCCTCGTTCATCCAGCGCAGCACCGTTTCGGGGTCGCGCGGCGAGGTCAGCACGTCGAGGAAGAGCGCGTTGGCGGTCGGGTCCTGGCGGATATCATCGGCAAGTTTCGCGTCGCGTGCGGCGGCGCGCATGGCCAGCGGGTGGATTTCCAGACCGTGTTTGTCGGCCAGCGCGAACAATTCGATCAGCCGCACCGGCTTTTCGGCGAGAAAACCGTCATTGGGGATCGCCAGTCGACCACGAATGACGGTGAAGCCGTTCAGCTTGCGCGGGGATCGCCGCAGCACCGACAAGCCGAACCGCCGTCCGCGCGCGGCGAACTTCTCGTCGAGATGCGCCAGAAACACGCCGGTCAGGTCGCCTGCCGTGCGCGCCTGCAGGAAGTAATATTGCATGAAACGCTCGACCTTGGATTTGCCGGGCCGGTCGGCAAAGCGCATCCGCTCGGCGATCTCGCGCTGCAGGTCGAAGGTCAGCCGATCCTCGGCCCGACCGGAAATGGCGTGCAGGTGGCAGCGCACGGCCCACAGGAAATTCTCGGCACGGTGGAACTGGCGATATTCGGCGCGGCTGAGCAGCCCGGCCTCGACCAGCTCGGCGGGCTCGGTGACATTATAGGCGTATTTGCCGATCCAGAAGAGCGTGTGCAGATCGCGCAGGCCGCCCTTCGCTTCTTTTACGTTGGGTTCGACGACATAGCGCGTGTCGCCCATCTTGTGGTGCCGCACGTCGCGCTCGGCGAGCTTGTCGGCGATGAACTGGCGTGCGGTGTCGGCCTGCACCTCGACCTTGAAGCGGCGCGCGGCCTCGTCATATAGCGCCTGATCGCCCCACACGTAGCGTGCCTCGAGCAAGGCGGTGCGGATCGTCACGTCGCTTTTGGCCTGGCGCACCATCTCGTCGAGCGAGCGGCTGCTATGGCCGACTTTCAGGCCGAGATCCCACAGCGCATAGAGCATTGTCTCGATTACTTGCTCGGCCCAGGGCGGTTGTTTGCCGGGAGTCAGGAAGCCGACATCAACGTCGGAATAGGGGGCCATTTCGCCGCGCCCATAGCCGCCGACCGCGATGATCGTGATACGCTCGGCCGCGGTCGGATTGCTCATCGGATACAGGCGCTGGACGGTGAAATCGTATAGCAAGCGGAGCAACTGGTCGATCAGGAAGGCCTGGCCCGCCGCTGCCTCCAACCCGCGCGAAGGATGCTCGATCAACCGCCGCCCGATCTCGGCACGCCCTGCGTCGAGCGCTTGCTTGAGCAAGGCGGTTGCTGCGTTCCGCAAAGTGTTGCGATCCCCCTCGAGCGCGGCAAGCGCATCGGCGACGGTGCGCCGATCGATGATCGAACGGCGTTGCGGGAGGGTTTCAAAGCGCGGCGGCATGCGTTCCAGATAGGGGGTCGGGCGATCCGCGTCCACGCGCGATGCGCGCGGGGCCTCGCGGTACGCCTTGTCGTGCAACTGCGCGATGATGCACAGTGTCGCGTAGCCGCGGGGTTTGATGGCAATTCACGGGATGCGCCAAACGTCGCTTCCAGTGTGTAAGGGGCCGATGACCAATATGCCGTTCACGCCGCTCGATCGACCAATCTGGCACAGTCTCACCGGCCGCCAAAGTGCGCTGGCGACAGGCGATACCCGCGCTGTGCGCTTCCGTCCTGACGTCAATCTGTTCGGGGAGGCTGCCGACGGATCACCTGAGGCGCTGGCGGCATTGGCGGCGCTCATAACGGAAGGGGGCACGCTTGGCCTGATCGGTGTCGGCCCGGCGGTGCTGCCGTCGGGGACGACGATCGTGTCGGAGCGGCGGCTCGACCAGATGGTGGCGAGGCGGCTCCACCGCGCGGCGCGCGCCGTGGACATCGTGCGCTTGGGCGACGAGGACGCGCCCGAGATGCTGGCGCTCGCAACGCTGACCGCGCCGGGACCGTTCTTCGCGGCGACGCATCTGCAAGGCGGCTATATCGGCGTGCGCCGCGCCGGGCGGCTGGTCGCGATGGCTGGCGAGCGGATGAAGGTGCCGGGTTTCAGCGAGGTCAGCGCGGTGTGCACGCATCCCGATTTTCGCGGGCAGGGTTTCGCCCGCGCGTTGATGGAAGCGGTGATTGCGCCGCTGATCGCGGGTGGGGAGGGCGTGTTTCTGCACAGCTATGCCGACAACCCGGCAGTGGCGCTGTACCGCGCGCTCGGTTTCGAGACGCGGCGGGAGATGACCTATACGGTGATCGCGCGGGCATAGGGCGTTTTCGGCCGCTTGCCGAGAGGGCGCGCGGCCTTCGCGACTGTCGCCGCCACGGTAACGGGCCGGTAAACCAAGTCATGCCAGAAGGCGGCGATGCAGATGCCGCCGACCTGGATGAAACGCCCACAGCCCGGCTGGCGGAGCTGCGCGATGGTCGTCCTGGTGGTATTTGCCGCTTTGACGACAATGGTCGCGCTGCGGATGCCCTATCCGTCCACCTTCGACGAACTCCCGCATGTGTCGGTCGTGCGGGCGCAATATGAACATCCAGCGCCGTTTGCCGATGCCAGCACCTATCGCATGGTCAGCCGCGACGATTTGGCGCGGTGGACGACGGCCAGCAATTACATCAACCACCCGCCGCTATATTACATGATGATCGGGCAGATGCTGCGCGTTACGTCCGATGTGTATGCCTTGCGGCTTGCCAATGTCGTGCTGGCGCTAGTGGCGCTGGCGATCGGTCTCTGGGCGGGTGTACGCTATCTGGGGGCCGGGGGGGCGACCGGACGGTGTTCGTCATACTGATCGCCTGTTTCCCAAAGGCACCGTTGATCGGCGGGATCGTCAACAACGACAATCTGGCGAATATCGCCGCCGTGATCGTCTTTGTCGGCCTGACCGGGGCGGGTGGCGGCGCGTGGCTGCTCGGCATCGGGCTGGCATTGGCCGGGTGGACGAAGCTGACCGCGCTCGTCTCGCTCGGCACGGCAGTGATCATTGCGCGCGGATGGCCGCTGATGCGCGGGCGGCGCGCGTGGCGCTTCGCGGACCTCTGGCCGATCGCGCTGGGGGGGGGCGTTGGAGCGCTGCCATACCTGGCCAATTATGCGCGCACCGGCCATCTGCTTTACGTCAACGAGGCGCTGTATGGCGTTCCGTTGGCCGACCGGCCGCAAATCTACATCCAGGATTATGCGGTGTTCTTCTTTGCCACGCTCGCCGACAAATGGCCGGCTGCGGAATTTCAGCTGCCCGTCGTCTTTTCCGCGATACTGGCGCTGGCACCGGTTGCGCTGGCGGCGCTGGGGAGTCGAGCAGACCGGCGTATCGGTGCGATCGGCTGGCCTTTTCTCGCCGCGTTTGGGGTGACGCTGGTGATCCACTTCTGGTTCGGATGGAGCGCGTTCCAGCGCATCGGCGACCAGTCGATCGCGCAGTCGCGTTATTATGCCGTGCTGTGGCCCGGCATCGCGCTGGCTGCAACGCCCGGCATCCGCGCGTTGGCGCAGTGGTGGCGGCCATTGGCGGTGCTGGCGATGTTGATGATCCTGATACCGACCGTGCCGGGCGGTGCGATCACGGCGTTGCTGCTGCGCTGACCTATCCCTGCCGCGCCAGCGCCTTCAGCCGGTAGAGCGTTTCCAGCGCCTCGCGCGGGGTGAGCGCGTCGACGTCGAGCGCCTCCACCTCGGCGCGGATCGCGTCGGCTTGCTCTTCCTCCACCTCCATCGCGGCGGCGAAGAGCGGCAGATCGTCCAGGCCCGCCGCCAGTCCCCCGGTCTTGGCGCGGCCTGCCTCCAGCTTTGCCAGCACCGCCTTGGCGCGGGCGATGGTGGCAGGCGGCAAGCCCGCCAATCGCGCGACCGCCAATCCATAGCTGCGATCGGCCGGGCCTTCGGACACTTCGTGCAGCAACACCAGCTCGCCCTTCCATTCGCGCGCGCGGACATGGTGGAGGGTGAGCGCGTCGCAGCGTTCGGCGAGCCGCGTCAGTTCGTGATAATGGGTGGCGAACAGGCAGCGGCAGCGATTGTCGTCATGGATCGCCTCGACCACCGCCCAGGCAATGGCGAGCCCGTCATAGGTCGAGGTGCCGCGCCCGACCTCGTCGAGGATGACGAAGCTGCGCGGGGTCGCTTGTGCCAGGATCGCGGCGGTCTCGACCATCTCGACCATGAAGGTCGAACGCCCGCGCGCGAGATTGTCGGAGGCCCCGACCCGGCTGAATAGCCGGTCGACTAGCCCTAGCGTCGCCGATGTCGCGGGAACGTAGCTGCCCGCTTGCGCCAGCACGGCAATGGCGGCGTTCTGGCGCAGGAAGGTCGATTTACCGCCCATATTGGGCCCGGTGACGAGCCACAGCCGCGAATCTTCCGACAGGCGACAGTCATTGGCGACGAAGCGTTCGCCCCGCTTGGCCAGCGCATCCTCGACCACCGGGTGCCGCCCGCCGACAATGTCGAAACAGGCATGGTCGGCAAGCTCGGGCCGCGCCCAGCCGCCTTCCGCCGCGCGCTCGGCATGGCTGGCGGCG
>NZ_JSBN01000085.1 GCF_000797515.1 Sphingomonas sp. Ant H11 | reverse complement strand
CGTGGCAGCCGTAGCGGCGATCCCGGCATCGGCGCGGAGCGGCAGCACCAGCGTCAGCGGCCCCGGCCAGAACGCCGTCGCCAGCGCCAGCGCGGTGTCGTCGAACGTGGCGATCGCCTGCGCGGCTGCCAGATCGAGCACATGCACGATCAGCGGGTTGAAGCTCGGGCGCCTTTGGCCGCGTAGATCCGCGCGACGGCGTGCGAATCGGTGGCGTCGGCGGCGAGGCCATAGACCGTCTCGGTCGGTATCGCGACGGGCTGGCCCTTAGCGATCAGCGCGGCGGCGGCGGCGATGCCCGCCGCGCCGTAGGGTAAGGTCTGTGTCGCGCAAGGCGGGTTTGGCGTGGTCATTATCGCGGGCTATAGCCGTGCAAAGCCTGTTGCATAAGAGGATGCCCGATGTTCACCCCCGCCACCGCCGATCAGCGCTTCGTGCTCGATCATGTCGTCGCATTGCCGATCTCGTCGCCACCGACCGCTTCGCCGCCGCGAGCGACGACGTCGTCGATGCCGTGCTCGAAGGCGTTGGGCAACTGGCGGCGGGCGAATGGGCACCGCTGCTGCGCACGGGCGACACGGTTGGCGCGAAATGGACGCCCGAAGGCGTGGTGATGCCCGCAGGCTTCGTGAAGGCCTATCACGATTATGTCGAAGGCGGCTGGGGCACGATCGGCGTGCCGGAGGAATTCGGTGGGCAGGGCCTGCCCTTTGCGATCCAGACCGCGGTGCTCGATACGCTCGGCAGCGCCAATATGGGCTTTGCGCTTGCCCCCACGCTGACGGTCGGCGCGATCGAGGCGCTGGCGCATCACGGCAGCCCCGAACAGCAGGCGCAGTATCTGCCGCACCTGGCGACCGGGGAATGGACCGGCACGATGAACTTGACCGAGCCGCAGGCGGGTTCGGACGTCGGCGCGCTGCGCACCACCGCGACCCCGCTTGGCGACGGGAAGTGGAGCATCAAGGGCACCAAGATCTACATCTCCTTCGGCGACCATGACATGGCCCCCAACATCGTCCACCTCGTGCTCGCGCGCACGCCGGGGGCACCCGCCGGGACCAAGGGGATTTCCTTGTTCCTGGTGCCGAAATATCGCCTCAACGCCGATGGCACGCCGGGTGCCTTTAACGATGTCCGCGTCGTGTCGATCGAGCATAAGATGGGGCTGCACGCTTCGCCGACCTGCGTGCTGAGCTTTGGCGACAACGATGATTGCATCGGCGAACTGATCGGCGGCGAGTTCGGCGGGATCCGCGCGATGTTCACGATGATGAACAATGCCCGGCTCAATGTCGGCTTGCAGGGCGTGCAGGTGGCCGAGGCCGCGACGCAGGCGGCGGTCGGCTATGCGCTGGAGCGCGTGCAATCGCCGCGCGCCGGATCGGGCAGCGCCGAGCCGGTCAAGATCGTCGAGCATCCCGATGTGCGGCGCATGTTGCTGCGCATGAAGGCGCAGACTCAGGCGGCGCGCGCCTTGGTCTATTATGCCGCAAGCCAAGTCGACCGCGCGACGCTCGGCCAGGCGGGCGGGCAGGAGCGGCTCGATATCCTGACTCCGCTGGCCAAGGCGCATGGCACCGATATCGGCAATGAAGTCGCCAGCCTCGGCATTCAGGTGCATGGCGGGATGGGCTATATCGAGGAGACGGGCGCGGCGCAGTTCTTCCGCGATGCGCGTATCACTCCGATCTATGAAGGCACCAACGGCATTCAGGCGGCCGATCTGGTCGGGCGCAAGCTCGGGCTCGACAATGGCGGGGTGTTTGCGCGCCTGATCGCCGACATGCGCGCCGAGGCCGCGGATGCAGGGCTGCGCACGCTGATCGACGCCTGTGACGAGATCGGGCGCGGCATGGCGGGGCTGTCGGCCGATGACAAATTGGCCGCGAGCTATCCCTTCCTGACGATGCTGTCGGTCGCGGTGTGCGGCTGGCTGATGGAGCGGTCGGGCCGCATCGCCTCCACTGCCGAGGGCGACCGCGCGTTTCTCAGCATGAAGGTGGCGGCGGCGCGCTTCTATGTCGCGCAGATCGTGCCCGAGGCGCTGGGGCTGAAGGCGGCGGCAACCGCCACGGCGGACGTGCTCTATTCGGTAACGGCGGAGGCTTTCGCTGCATGAGCGAGACCGCCTTCGATCTCGACGCCTATCTCGCCCGCATCCGCCTGCCTGCCCGCCCGACCGTCGATTCCTACGGTCTGGCAGCGTTGCAGCGCGCGCACCGTCTGGCGATTCCGTTCGAGAATCTCGACGTCTTGCTCGGGCGCGGCATTGCGATCGACAGCGACTCCGTCTTCGCCAAATTGGTGACGGCCGGGCGCGGCGGTTATTGTTTCGAGCATAACCGGCTGTTCCTCGATGCGCTGGCGGCGTTGGGCTTCGTCGCCAGCCCGGTGCTCGCGCGGGTCTGGCTGGGGGCGACCGATGTGCCACCGCTGACGCACACCTTCAGCCTCGTCACGCTCGGCGAGGAGACATGGATCGCCGATGCCGGATTTGGCGGCAGCTACACTCCGCCAATGCCGCTGATCGCCGGGACCGAAGTGAGCGCGCCCGATGGTGCGACCTTCCGGCTTGAGCAGAACGATGCGCATGGCTGGATGCTGCTGCGCGACGGCGACCCCGCGACCACCGACGGGCGCGGGACCGGCAGCGGGTTTCAGCCGCAATATAGTTTCTCGCCCGTGCCGGTGCATCCCACCGATCTCGCGCTCAGCAACCATTGGACGTCGACCGCGCCCCAAAGTCGCTTCCGCCAGGTCGCGTGGTCAGCATCGTCTTGCCCAACGGGCTCGCCTCACTGACCGACGCCCAATATCGCCGCCGTGCGGGGGGCGAGGAAACGCAAGCGATCATCACCGATCCGCGCGTCTACCGGATGCGCCTCAGCATGATGTTCGGCATTACGCTGAGCGCCGAGGACGTGGCGGCGCTGGGGGTGGTGGCGGCGTAGCGGAAGAGGCGGTGACCCCGATCCCGTTCGGACGAACGCACTGGTCCGTTCGGGGCACTCCCCCTCATCCGTTCGGGCTGAGCCTGTCGAAGCCCCGCTCTCCACAGGCGCAGCGTTCGCGCGGGGAGAGGTGCCCTTTTGACAGGCTCAGGGCGAACGGTGTGGGGGCGGGCGCTTAGGCCTTTTCGCGTTCCAGCAGATCCGCGGCATCGAGCCCGAGCAGATCGATATGCGCGGCGATGCGCGGCCAGCTGGTTTTGACGAAATGCTCGCGCTCGGCCGCGCGCAGCTTTTCGGCGGCACCGGGCAGCACGAACATGCCGACGCCGCGCCGCACCTCGACATAGCCATCGTCCTGAAAACTCTGATAGGCCTTGGCGACGGTCAGCGGGTTGGCGCCATGTTCGGCGGCAAGCGCGCGGACCGATGGGAGCTGGTCACCCGCGCGAAAGTCCCCGCGCAGGATCGCCGCGGAAATGGTGCCGCGCAGCTTGATATAGACCGGGCTGTCTTCGCTGTTCAACGCTGTCATGCTACCCTAATACAGCAATGGTCGTTTCTGTCCAGTACTTCAGCCATCCCACTTTGTGATGATCGCGCTCGGATCGGGACGGGGGGCGCTCCTCCAGCGGGCGGCTGGGCGTGCCGAGAAAGAAGAATCCGGCGATGCGTTCCGGCGCCGCGCCGAACGCATCGCGCACCGCGTCCGAATAGCTCGGCCAGCCGGTCAGCCAGCCGCCGGCAAAACCCAGCGCATGCGTGGCGTGCAGCAGATTCATGCCGACCGCGCCGACCGACAGTTCCTGCTCCCACAAAGGAATATGGCTGGTGGTGCGCGGCGAGAAGAGCAGCACGACGAGCGTGGGGGCCTGGTGCGCGAATTGCTCGAGCGCGGCGATCTCGGTCGTGGCGGCCTGCGGGCGTTCGGCGCGATAGGCGGTGGTGATGACGTTGGCGAGCGCGTCGCGCTGTTCGGGGGCCACCACCACGAAGCGCCACGGGGCGATCTTGCCGTGGTCGGGCGTGCGCGCGGCAATGGTGAGGATCTGGTCAAGCTGCGCCGCATCGGGGCCGGGCGCGACCAAATCGCGCGGGCGGCCAGAGCGGCGGGTGGCGAGAAGCGAGAGCGGGGTGGTGCGGTCGTTGAGCATCGCGATCCCATAGCGGCCACGCAGGCATATTTACACACCCACGATTGGCGTTAGTCTCTGCGGTAACCAACGGTGTCGGCTTTACGGACACTGCGCCATTTCAGGGAGCTTCTTACATGGTGGACACCCCGACCGCGGACACCCCGCGCGAGCCGGATATTACGCACGTCAATCCGGCGACGGGCGCGATGTGGTTCGGCCATCCGCGCCAGCTCGCCCGGCTGTTCACCACCGAAATGTGGGAGCGCTTCGGCTATTACGGCATGCGCGCGCTGCTCACGCTGTACCTCACCAAGCATTTCGTGTTCGGCGATCGTGCCGCGACCGGTTTGTACGGAGGCTTCACCGCACTCGTTTATCTGACCCCATTGGTGGGCGGGTATCTCGCCGATCAGTATCTCGGCTCCAAGCGGTCGGTGAAGTTCGGCGCGATCATGATGGCGGTCGGCTATTTCACCTTGTGCTTCGGTGGGCAGACGGCAGTGCCGTTCGCGACAATCGACGGCCAGCGCTATGATGTGCAGGTCGAAGCCAAGGGCAGCACCGAACAGCGCTACATCGTCGACCACGGCAAAAGACTGCAAGTGAAGGGCAATGACGACGGCACCGTCTCCTTGCTCGCGCCCGACGGCAGCTCCGCGCGGACGATCGCCAAGGACGGCTTCAAATCGGATGCCGAGCGCAGCCCGCTGTTCGTGACGATCATGCTCCTCGCGCTTAGCCTGATTTCGGTCGGCAACGGCTTCTTCAAACCCAACATCTCGACGATGGTCGGCGAGCTTTACCCCCAAGGCGATCGTCGCCGCGATTCGGGTTTCACCATTTTCTATATGGGAATCAATCTCGGGTCGCTCGGATCGCAGATCCTGTGTCCGATCCTCGCCGACACCTTCGGTTGGTGGGCGGGCTTCGGCCTCGCAGCGGTCGGCATGCTGATTTCTTATGCGTTGATCCAGTTCGATGGTGGCAAGCTCAACGGTTATGGCGAGGCCCCGGTGCGCAGCGGGCCCGATCGCGCGCTGCCGATCTATATCGGTGCGCTGGTCGCGGTGCCGGTCCTGTATTTCCTGTTCACCAATTTGATGAATGCGGTGCCGCCGGTGCCGGGCTCGGGCTTTATCGGCTATCTTGCGTCGCTGTCGCTGATGGGCAAGTTGCTGTTCGGCACCTTCCTCATTTCGATCCCGGGCATCCTGATCTGGTCGTTCGTGGTGGGCGACCGCCGCGAATTCCAGATGATGCTGGCGGCGATGGTGTTGATCGTGTTCAACGTCGTGTTCTGGACGCTGTTCGAGCAGGCCGGTTCGTCGCTGACGCTGTTCGCCGATCGCAATACTGATTTGCGGCTGTTCGGCGATTTCGCGATCTCGGCACCGCAGACGCAGTTCTTCAACGCCTTCTTTATCGTCACGCTTGCGCCGGTGATGAGCGTTTTGTGGACGGCACTTGCCAAGCGCGGGCTGGAGCCATCGATTCCGGTCAAGTTCGGCATCGCGCTGATCGGGGTCGGTGCGGGTTTCCTGTTCCTGGTGCTGGGCGCGGGGTTTGCCGGCCCCAATTTCCAGGTCGGCATATGGTGGCTGGCCGGGCTCTACTTGATCCACTCGGTTGCGGAATTGTGCATTTCACCCGTCGGCCTGTCGATGATCACCAAGCTGTCGATCGCGCGGATCGTCGGATTGATGATGGGCGTGTGGTTCCTGTCGATCTCCTGCGCGCAATATGTCGCCGGGATCGTCGCGCAGTTCGCCAGCGTCGATACGGTCGGCGGCGAGGTAACCAACCTGAAGGTCAGCCTCGACACCTATACGGGCACCTTCACGACCATCGCCGAAGTTGCGATGGCGTTGGGCGTTCTTCTGCTATTGTTGGCCTGGCCGCTGAAGAAGTGGATGCACGGCGTCAAATAGGGGAAGCGCGATGGATGGCACGGAGATGGTGATCGCCGCGGCAGCGGCCTTCGTTGGAACGCATTTCCTGCTGTCGCATCCGCTGCGCAGCCCCCTCGTCAAGGCGGTTGGCGCGAACGGGTTCATGGGGGTCTACGCACTGGTCGCCTTCGCCACGCTCGGCTGGCTGGCGCATGCCTATCGTGCCGCCCCTGCCACCGCGCCTTTATGGGCGGTGGGAGAGGGGATTTGGGGCCCCGTCACGCTGGTGATGTTGCTGGCAAGCGTGCTGCTGATGGGATCGCTGCTCGGCAATCCCGCGCTGCCCGGGCCACCCGTCGCGGCCGCTCCGGCTGCGGCGCGCGGCATGTTCAGCGTCACGCGGCACCCGATGCTGTGGGCGTTCGCTTTGTGGGGGCTGTGCCACATCGCGGTCTATCCGATCGCCGCCAACATCGTCGTCGCGATCGCGATCATCGTGCTCTCGCTGGTCGGCGCGGCGCTGCAGGACCGCAAGAAGGAGGTGCTGCAACCCGATCTGTGGCGCGATTGGGAGCGCAAGACGAGCTATTGGCCGTTCCTCGCCATCGCGCAGGGCCGCGCGCGCTTCGGCGGCTTCCGCCCGCATGACCTGGCGGGCGGGGTAGTGATCTGGCTGGCCGCGACCTGGGCGCATATCCCTATCGCCGGTGTGGCGGTGGGGCTGTGGCACTGGGTTTACCGCTAGAGCCGCACCATCTTCATCATCGGGCCCCCATAACGCGGCCCCGCCGTGCCACCGCGCGGCGCTGCGCGGTCGAGCGCGGTCAGATCTTCGGCGGTCAAGCTCACCTCCACCGCCGCCATGCTGTCCTCCAGCGTCGCGCGGCGCTTGGAACCGGGGATCGGCACGATATCGTCGCCTTGTGCCAGCAACCAGGCGAGCGCGACTTGAGCGCCGCTGACGCCGTGGGCGGCGGCGATCTGCTTGACGACATCGACGATCTTGAGGTTTTCCGCGAAATTCTCTTCCGAATACCGCGGATCGTTGCGGCGATAATCGCCCTCGGGCAGATCGTCGCGCGACGTGATCTGGCCGGTCAGGAAACCGCGCCCGAGTGGGCTATAGGGCACGAAACCCGTGCCGAGTTCGCGGCAGGGGGGCAGGATCTCTTCCTCGATATCGCGCTCCCACAGCGAATATTCGGATTGCAGCGCGGCGATCGGATGCACTGCCGCCGCCTTGCGCAGCGTCGCGGCGCTCGCCTCGGACAGGCCGAGGAAGCGGACCTTGCCCTCGCGCACCAGCTCGGCCATCGCGCCGACAGTGTCCTCGATCGGCACGTTCGGGTCGACGCGGTGCTGGTAGAACAGATCGATCGTGTCGATGCCAAGCCGCTGGAGCGAGCCTTCGCACGCGCGGCGGATGTTGGCGGGGGTGCTGTCGACACCGGATACCTTGCCGTCGTCGCCGAAGCGGAAGCCGAATTTGGTCGCGATCACCAGCCCGTCACGCTTTCCGCGAATGGCGCGGCCGACCAGTTCCTCGTTGATCAGCGGACCATAGACTTCGGCGGTGTCGAACAGCGTCACGCCCAACTCGATCGCACGGTGGATCGTGGCGATGCTCTCGGCTTCGGTCGCCGCGCCGTACATATTGGGGCCGACGCCCGCCATCGGCATGCAGCCGAGGCCAAGTGCGGAAACCGTGAGGTCGGGGCCAAGCGTGCGATATTTCATGAAGGGTGTTCCTGCAGCAAGGTGTCGGCGGCGGATAGCGGGAGCTTGTCCCCCCGCGCTGCCACGGTCAGCGTAACCGCCAGATCGAAGATGACGTTCCCGAGGGTTCGGAAAATATCCGGCATCGTCTCGACCGCGACCAGCAGCCCAAGCGGGGCGACGGGCACGCCGAGCGTCACCGCAATCGGCGCAATCGCGCTGATGAAGCTGATTTGCCCCGGCAGGCTGACCGAGCCGAGCGAGGTCAGCACGGCGACCACGGTCGCTGCCGCCAGCGTTGCGAAGGTCATCGGCACGCCGCACCACGCCGCGACATAGATCGCCACCGCCAGGTTCATCGCCGGGCCAGTCGCGCGCATCATCGCAACGGCGAGCGGCAGCACCACGCCCGAAGTGGCCACCGGTACATCCATCTCTTCCGAACTGCGCAACATCGCGGGCAAGCTGGCGAGCGAGGATTGCGTGCTGAGCGCGACCGCCAGCACCGGCAGCGAGGCGCGGATGAACCGCCCAAGCGCCATGCGGCCGCCCCAGATGGCGACGGGCACCGCAAACAGGCTGACCACGATCCCGACCGAGGACACCGTCACGATATAGTGGAACAGTGCGCCGACCGCTGCCGTCCCGGTCTTGGCGGCCACCGTCAGGGCGAGGGCGAACACACCGATCGGCGCGATCCAGATGATCCAGCCGATCATCACCAGCATCGCATCGCGGATCGCGGAAAAGAAGGTCAGCAACGCGGTACGGCCCGTGGCGTCGATCCGGGTAAGGGCGAAGGCGAAGATCAAAGCGAACAGAATCAGCGACAGGAACCCGCCATTGGCGGCGGCGGCGATGACGTTATTGGGCACCATCCCCGCCAGAAACTCACCGAGCGGCGGCACCGCGCCCGGCGGGCCGACATTTACCAGCGCACCGCGCAAGGCGGCGGCAGAGGCCTCCGGGATTGGCACCAGGCCAAGGAACAACGGCGTCAGCAACGCGGCGGCGACTGCGCTGCACACCATTACCACCACGATGATGCTGATCGCCCGCGCGGCCACCGCCCCGCTGCGCGCGGCCTCCGCAGTCGACGCAATGCCGGTGACCAACAGCGAGAACACCAGCGGAATCACCGTCATTTGCAGCGCATTGAGCCAGGCTGCGCCGATCGGCTGCGCAACCGCCGTTGCGCCCGGCACCGCACCGGGCAGCCAGGTGGCAAAAACAATCCCGAAGAGTAACCCCGCACCCAGCGACACTAGGATCCGCGTCGATGGGCTGTTCAACGTTGCAGACATACTCGCCCTTATCGGTAAGCGGCGCTATCAAGCGCCTCTGAAGATACGGGCATAACCCAACGGATGAGGGCTGATGGCAAGAAAATATTTCGGGACCGATGGTATTCGTGGCCTGACCAACAAGGCCCCGATGACGGCAGCGATGGCGATGCAGGTCGGCATGGCAGCCGGCGCGCACTTCCGCCGCGGCGACCACCGGCACCGCGTGGTGATCGGCAAGGACACGCGCCTCTCGGGCTATATGCTCGAATCGGCGATGGTCGCGGGTTTTACGAGCGTGGGCATGGACGTCGTGCTGTTGGGACCGATGCCGACTCCCGCCGTGGCGATGCTGACGCAATCGATGCGCGCCGATCTCGGCGTAATGATCTCGGCCAGCCACAATCCGTTCTTCGACAATGGCATCAAATTGTTCGGTCCCGATGGCTATAAGCTGTCCGATGCTGACGAAACCGCGATCGAGGCGCTGATCGACGGTGAGATCGCGCTGTCGCCCGCCGCCGAGATTGGCCGTGCGCGGCGCGTGGACGATGCGCAGGGGCGCTATATCCACTTTGCCAAATCGACCTTTCCCGAAGATCTGCGGCTCGACGGTATGCGCATCGTGGTCGATTGCGCCAACGGCGCGGCCTATCGTGTCGCGCCGACTGCCTTGTGGGAATTGGGGGCCGATGTCGTCGCGATCGGCGTGACGCCCAATGGCAAGAACATCAATGACGGCGTCGGCTCGACCGCGCCGCAAACCCTGTGCGAGACGGTGGTGGCAAGCGGCGCGCAGCTCGGCATCGCGCTCGATGGCGATGCGACCGGCTGATCGTGGTCGACGAAAAGGGCCATGTCGTCGATGGCGACCAGTTGATGGCGACGATCGCTAGCGGCTGGGCGCGCAGCGGGCGGTTGAAGAATGGCGGGCTGGTCGCGACGGTCATGTCCAATCTCGGGCTCGAGCGGCATCTCGCGGCGCAGGGCATCGGCCTGATGCGGACCGCGGTCGGTGATCGGCATGTGCTCGAGGCGATGCGCGCTCAAGGGTATAATGTCGGCGGCGAGCAATCGGGGCATATCATCCTGTCGGATTATGCGACGACGGGCGACGGGCTCGTCGCGGCGCTGCAGATCCTGGCCGAACTGGTGTGGGCGGGGGCTCCGGCGAGCGAGTTGCTGCACCGCTTCGAGCCATTGCCGCAATTGCTCAAGAATGTGCGGTTCGCGGGCGGCAAGCCGCTGGAGGCCGAGGCGGTGAAGGCGGTGATCGCCGGGGCCGAAGCCGAATTGAAGGGCAAGGGCCGGCTGGTGATCCGCCCGTCGGGCACCGAACCCGTTATCCGCGTGATGGCGGAGGGCGATGACCCCGCCCAGGTCGAGGCGGTGGTCGATCGCATTTGTGACGCCGTGCGCGTGGCGGCCGGCTAACTTCGTCCTCCCCTCCCGCTTGCGGGAGGGCTGGGGGCAGTGTCATGTCATCCCGTGCGTCCGCGACAGCCTCCCC
>NZ_JSBN01000084.1 GCF_000797515.1 Sphingomonas sp. Ant H11 | reverse complement strand
GCGGGAGGGGAATTGAAGGGCGCATCACCCCCGCCGCACCCCTCGCACCCCTAGTCTGGTTCAAGTCCGGCGGCGCTGCGCAGTGGCTGTTCGAACCGAAGGATGTCGCCGACCTCAGCGCCTTCCTCGCCGCGCTCGACCCGGCGACGCCGGTAATGGCGCTCGGCCTCGGCTCCAACATGATCGTGCGCGATGGCGGCGTTCCCGGCGTGGTCATCCGTCTCGGCAAACCCTTCGCCAAGGTCGAGCTGCTCGATGCCACCACGCTGCGCTGCGGCGGTGGGGCGAGCGGGATCCTCGTCTCCTCCACCGCGCGCGATGCTGGGATTGGCGGTGTGGAATTCCTGCGCGCGATCCCCGGCACTGTCGGCGGTTTTGTCCGCATGAATGGCGGGGCCTATGGCCGCGAGACCAAGGATATTCTGGTGGAGTGCGAGGTCGTGCTGCGCTCGGGCGCGCGGCAAGTGCTGGCGGTCGAGCAGCTGGGCTACACCTATCGTCATTCGACCTTGCCCGAAGGCTGTGTCGTGGTCAGCGCCACCTTCCACGGCCATGCCGAGGACCCCGCCGTCATCCAGGCCGAAATGGACCGCATTGCCGCCGCGCGCGAGGAATCGCAGCCGCTGCGCTCGAAGACGGGAGGATCGACCTTCAAGAACCCGCCCGGCCATAAAGCCTGGGCGTTGATCGATGCCGCCGGGTGCCGGGGCCTGCGCATCGGCGATGCGCAGGTCAGCGAGAAGCATTGCAATTTCCTGCTCAACCTCGGTTCGGCGACCAGCGCCGAGATCGAGGCGCTGGGCGAAGAGGTGCGCGCGCGGGTCAGGGCGCATTCGGGCGTGACCCTCGAGTGGGAAATTCAGCGGGTGGGGGTCGAAAAGTGAGTTTGCACGTCGCAGTCCTGATGGGCGGCTGGTCGGCCGAGCGCGACGTGTCGCTGATGACCGGCGCCGACGTCGTAAAGGCGCTGGAGTCGCTCGGCCACCGCGTCACCGCGATCGATATGGGGCGCGACGTCGCGATCAAGCTTGCCGAAGCCAAACCCGACATCGTGTTCAACGCGCTGCACGGAACGCCGGGCGAAGACGGTTCGGTGCAGGGCATGCTCGACCTGATGGGGTTGAAATACACCCATTCCGGCCTCGCCACCTCGGTCATCGCGATCGACAAGCAATTGACCAAGCTGCTGCTCGTTCCCGCCGGGATTCCGATGCCGGGCGGGCGCATCGTCAAGAGCGAGACCCTGTACGCTGGCGACCCGCTGCCGCGCCCATACGTGCTCAAGCCCGTCAACGAAGGCTCCTCGGTCGGGGTGGCGATCGTCACCAACGAAGGCAATTACGGCAGCCCGATCGCGCGCAGCACGCCGGGGCCGTGGTTGGAATTCGAGGAGCTGCTCGCCGAACCTTATATTCGCGGGCGCGAGCTGACCACGGCGGTGCTGGGCAGCGAAGCGCTCGGCGTCACCGAGCTCAAGCCCAAGAATGGCTGGTACGATTATGACGCCAAATATACCGACGGGCTGACCGAACACGTCTTCCCGGCGGATGTGCCCGACGAGATTGCGGCGGCCTGCAAGCGCATCGCGCTCGACGCGCACCGGCTGCTTGGGTGCAAAGGCGCGTCGCGGTCGGATTTCCGCTGGGATGACGAACAGGGTGTCGACGGGCTGTTCCTGCTCGAGGTCAACACCCAGCCGGGCATGACGCCGCTCAGCCTGCTGCCCGAACAGGCGCGGCATTGCGGCATTTCCTATCCGGCGCTCGTGCAGACGCTGCTCGACGAGGCGCTGAAGGGGGTGGCGGAATGAGCGCCACGATCAAGCGCGGCACCGTGCGCCGACCGGTGCAGCCCAAGCGGCGTCCCCCGCCCAAGGTCTCGACGATCGACCGGGTGATCGCGATGCTGCCGGTCAGCGAAGCGACGCTGCGCCGCATCGCAACGTGGACGATCATGGGCGTGGTCGGTGCGGTCGGGCTGGCGACGGCCTCCTATTTCGGGGTGCCGGGCGCGGTCGGCTCGGCGCTGGGCGAAGCGATCGGTGAAGCGGGTTTCCGCGTCACCAATATCCAGATCACCGGGCTCAACCGGATGGACCATAATGTCATCTACAAGATCGCGGCCAACCAGCCGTCAATGGCGATGCCGCTGGTGAGCCTCGAAAAGATCCGGCAGGATCTGGTCGCGCATAGCGGCTGGATCGAGGATGCGCATGTCTCGCGGCGCTTGCCCGACACGCTGATCGTGCATGTCGTCGAGCGTGAACCGAGCGCGATCTGGCAGAAGGACGGACAACTCGCGCTGATCGCGGCCAACGGGACGTGGCTGGAGCCGGTCGATCCGCAGGCGATGCCCGATTTGCCGCTCGTCATCGGCGCGCACGCCAATGAACAGGAGCCGGCCTATCGCCAATTGCTCGACGTGGCACCGGCGCTGCGCGGGCAAGTGAAGGCGGCGACCTGGGTCGGAAATCGTCGCTGGACGCTGACCTTTGAGACCGGCGAGACGTTGGCACTGCCCGAGGGTGCGGACGCAGCGGGCAAGGCTTTGGTGAAGTTTGCCGAGCTCGACGGCGTCAAGCCATTGCTCGGCAAGGGGTGGCTTGGCTTCGATATGCGCGATCCGACGCGGTTGGTCGCGCGCAAGCCGGGCACGGTTTCGAACCGGGCGATCACCGATCCGGCGGCTCCCGTGGCGGGGGCAACCGGGGCGGCCGCGCAGCCAGTGCGAATCGAAGCGAAACAATCGGGGCCAGCCGGTGAGGGATAGGGTATCGAAGCCGGACAACAGGGGTATGGCGTAATGGCGAAGGCAGCACCGGAAGGTTTGATCACCGCACTCGACATCGGCTCCTCCAAGGTGTCGGCGATGATCGCGCAGAAGGGCGATGGCGGCGAGCTGATCGTGCTCGGCACCGGCCAGCGCGAGAGCAAGGGCGTCAAACGCGGCTATATCGCCGATGCCGCCGCGACCGAAGTTGCGGTGCGCGAAGCGGTCGAACAGGCCGAACGCATCGCCGGCACCAATATCGAGAATGTCTGGGTCAGCTTTTCGGCGGGCGGGCTGGTGTCCGATGTCGCCTCGATCGAGTTTGAGCTGGGCGGCCACCGCGTCGAGCAATCCGATATCGATGCGCTGTTGCAGGCGGGGCGCGATTCGATCGATCCGGCGGGCCGCATGGTGCTGCATGCGCAGCCAGCGCTCTATACGCTCGACGGGCTGACGGGCGTGAAGCGACCGCTCGGGCTCCACGCCGACCGGCTGGGCGTCCATATCCATGTCGTCGCCGCCGATGGGTCGCCGGTGCGCAATCTCGGTTTGTGCGTCGCGAACGCGCATCTCGAAGTGAAGTCGATCATCGCCTCGCCAGTGGCGACGGGCATGGCGTGCCTGAGCGACGAAGAGCGTGAGCTTGGCGTCGCCCTGGTCGAACTGGGGGCGGGGATCACCAACGTTTCGCTGTTCGCGGGTGGAATGCTGGTCGGGCTGATGTCGATCCCGATCGGCGCGCAGGACATTACCGACGACATCGCGTCTGCTTTCGGCACGCGCCGCGCGCAGGCCGAGCGGATGAAGTGCGTTCACGGCTCCGCCAATGCAAGCCCACGCGACAATCACGAGATGATCGACGTCGCGCCGATATCGGCGGAGGAAGATGCCAGCGACGGCACGCGCATCACCAAGGCGCAATTGATCGCCGTCATCCGCCAGCGGCTCGACCATTTGATCGGCGAAGTCGGCAAGGCGCTGGCCGAATTGAAGTTTGAAGGGCCAGTCGGACGTCAAGTCGTGCTCACCGGTGGTGGTGCCGAACTGAAGGGCATCGCCGATTACGCACAGCAGGCGCTGGGCCGCTCGGTCAGGATTGGGCGGCCGCGCGGCCTCACCGGCCTGCCGGAAGCGCATGCGACGCCGGCGTTTACCACGCTTGCGGGGCTGGCTTTTTATGCGGCGGCGGACCCGGTCGACCTGCGGGCCTTGTCGAGCAAGCAGCAGTTGGTGCATCGCCCGAAGGGATTTGCGCTGTTCCGCCGTTTGCTGGCGGCGGCGCGGGCGAATTATTAAAGAATTACGACAGGATTTAGCTGTTCGCGCTGGAACGACCGCAAGCGATGGTGCAGAACAGGTTCAAGCAGATTTTTCGCGCCGGGGTGTGGGCGCACGGTGGAGACGAACTATGAGCATCGAATTTTTGCCACCCGAAGTTGACGAACTCAGCCCGCGCATCGCCGTGATCGGCGTCGGTGGTGCCGGCGGCAACGCCATCGCCAACATGATGCGCGCCGATGTGCAGGGCGTCGACTTCCTTGTCGCCAACACGGACTCGCAGGCGCTGAAGCAATCGACCGCCAGCCATAAGATCCAGCTCGGCGCGAAGATCACGCAAGGGCTCGGCGCAGGCAGTCGTCCCGAAATCGGCCGCGCGGCGGCAGAGGAAACGATCGAGCAAGTCACCAAGATGCTCGAAGGCGCACACATGTGCTTCATCGCGGCTGGCATGGGCGGCGGCACCGGCACCGGTGCGGCACCGGTCATCGCCAAGGCGGCGCGCGACATGGGCATCCTGACGGTCGGCGTGGTGACCAAGCCGTTCGCTTTTGAAGGCACGCGTCGCGCGAAGAGCGCCGAAGCGGGCATCGAGGAGCTGCAGAAGTACGTCGATACGCTGATCGTCATCCCCAACCAGAACCTGTTCCTGGTGGCGAATGCGAACACGACCTTCAAGGAAGCGTTCCAGATGGCGGACGAAGTCCTCCAGCAGGGCGTTCGCGGCATCACCGATCTGATGGTCATGCCCGGCCTCATCAACCTCGATTTCGCCGACGTGCGTTCGGTGATGCAGGAAATGGGCAAGGCGATGATGGGCACGGGCGAAGCCTCGGGCGACAATCGCGCGATCGAGGCGGCGTCGAAGGCGATCGCCAACCCGCTGCTCGACGGCGTGTCGATGAAGGGGGCCAAGGGCGTCATCGTTTCGATCACCGGTGGCGACGATATGCGCCTGCTCGAAGTCGATGAAGCCGCGAACCACATTCGCGAACTGGTCGATGAAGACGCGAACATCATCTGGGGTTCGGCGTTCAACCCCGAACTCGAGGGCAAGATCCGCGTCTCGGTCGTCGCGACCGGGATCGAGGCCGAGGCGCGCCCGGCGGTTGCTCCGGCCCCAACGTCGCGCGCGTTCAGCTTCACGGCTGCGAAAAAGACGGAGGAACCGGCGCCCTTGGCGGCTCCCGAGGCCGACATCGCCCCGGCGGCACCTACGGTCTCGGCACCCGAGCCTGCTGCGACGCACGATGATGAACTGGTGCTCGGCAGCGAAGCTGCCGTCGCGCCGGAGCCGGTGGCGGCACCGGTCCGGACCTTCGGGGAAGACTTTGATGTCCCCGCAGCGGCGGCGGACGATACGCCGACCGAAGCTCCGACGCGTCGCCGTTGGCTGTCGCCGGGTGCCGCCGCGGTGGAGGACGCTCCCGCCCTCCCGCCCGAGCCAGTCGTGCCAGCCCCGCGCGTGAAATTGGGGGGCACGTTGTTCGAGCGGATGTCGAGCGTATCGCGCGGGGTCGCGCGCGACGACGAGCCTACCCCGGACAAGGATGCGCTGGACATTCCACGGTTCCTGCATCGCCAGAACAACCAGTAACCGATGCCCGCGCGGTGCCCGCCATGGCGGGCACCGCTTGCCGACGATGCGGGTCGGCCCGTCGCAGCCGATGGCTTGCCACATTGCCGGTTGCATCCCGAGCGGGTCTAGAGCGCAGCATGTTCGGGTTGATTCTTCCGGCGCGGGCAAGTCGGCGTCCGCAGGACATTTTGCGGCGCTCTTGTGGGTTCCTTCGTTTCACTCGAAAAGAACGGGTGGCGGTAGAGCCATCGTGATCTAGGAAACGGGATGCGCATTCGTCTTGCCAGTTCGATCATCGCACTGGCCACTTGCGGAACGGCTGCGCAGGCACAGACCGGGATCGCATCGCCTTATCCACCCGCGCCCTATCCCTCGACCGTTCAGCCGTTGTCAGATGCCGATTTGCTTGCGAGCGAAATTCGCGCATTGGCGGTCGACCCCAACAATCTGTCGGCATTGGTCCGCGCGGGAGAATTGGCGCTAAAGCTGGATGACGATACCGCCGCCGCCGCTTTTTTGCGCGCGCCGAGCGGATCGACCCCCGCAACGCGCGAGTCAAAGCCGGAGAGGGGGCGTTGCTGGTCGCGGCCGAGCGTCCTGGCGATGCGCTGCGGCATTTTGCCGAGGCGGAGACGCTCGGCGGTGATCCGCGGACCTTCGCGGCCGATCGCGGGCTGGCCTATGATCTCGTCGGCGAACAGGAACGCGCGCAACGGGAATATCGACTGGCGCTGAGGGCCGGGGCCAATGACGAAACCCAGCGACGCTACGCTTTGTCGCTTGGTATTTCCGGCAAGCGCGAGTTGGCGCTGGCCCAAATCGAACCGCTGTTGCGCAAAAGTGATCGTGGCGCGTGGCGTGCGCGGGCCTTCATCCTTGCGATGGCGGGCGACAAGGCGGGTGCGGAGAAGATCGCAACGAGCATGATGCCCGCCGGCATGGCGCAGGGCCTGCAGCCGTTCTTCGAAATTCTACCGGCGCTGCGCGCGCCGGATCGCGCTTTTGCGGTGCATTTTGGCGAAGTCCGCCCCAGCCCGGAACGGTTGGCGGACGCGCGGATGGTGCCCCCCGCT
>NZ_JSBN01000083.1 GCF_000797515.1 Sphingomonas sp. Ant H11 | reverse complement strand
CCTCGCGGCGCTCCGCCACCAGCGCCGCCGCGCCTGCGGTGTCGGGATAGGCGACGGGGGCAATGCCGTGATCGCGCAGCCACAACCGGCATTGGCCGAGTGCCTGCGGATGGCTCATCGCCTCGCGTACGCCCGACAACGGCCCGGTGCCCATCAGGGCATAGCGAATACCGAGAAAATGCTCTCCGGTGATGACCAGCCCCGATTCGGGCAGCAGGAAATGCATGTCGGCGACACGGCCATGCAGCGAATTTTCGATCGGAATCATCGCGCAATCGGCGCGAAAATCGCGCACCGCATCGATCGCATCGGCAAAATCAAAGCACGGCAGCGGCAGCCCATCCGGGAACGCCTCGCGCGCGGCGATATGCGAATTCGCGCCGGGGGCACCCTGAAAAGCGACGGTGCGGGCGGGATCGATGGCGGCGGCAGCGGTCATCTCGGCGACGAGCGCGCGGGCGGGTTCGGGGAAATTTTCCATGGGTGCCGGGCGGTACTGCGCTCGTCGTCGCGCTGCAAGCCATCGCCACCCCGCCCGCCAACGGCGCTTGCGATGCACGCCGCGCGAATCTATGGGTTGGGCGACTTCGTGGCTCTAACAGGGGCCGTCCCGCGGCAGAAGGTTTAGGACGAGACATGGACAACCGGACCAATACGATCGCTGGCTGGGTTTTGGGCTCCATGGGCGTCGCGCTTGCGCTCGGCATCGCCGGAAATATGATCGTCCATCCGATCAAGGCCGAAAAGGCCGGCTATCCGATCGAGGGCGGCGCGGAAGAAGGTGCCGGAGCGGCTGCCGCCGACAAGCCGATCGCCGAATTGCTGGCCACGGCGGACACTGCGCACGGTGCCGAAGTGTTCAAGAAATGCTCCGCTTGCCACACGATCGCCCAGGGCGGTGCCAATGGCATCGGCCCGAACCTGTGGGCGACCGTGGGGGAAGCGATCGCGCAGGGTAAAGCGGGTTACGCCTTTTCCGATGCGCTGAAGACCGCAGGCGCTGGCAAGAAATGGGATTTCGAAGAGCTCAACAAATGGCTCACCAGCCCGCGCGCCTTTGCGGCGGGCACCAAGATGACCTTTGCCGGGTTGACCAGCGGCAAGGACCGCGCGGACGTGATCGCCTATCTCAACACGCAAGGCTCCAACCTGCCACTGCCAGCAGCTGCGCCCGCCGCGACCGAAGCCAAGGCACCGCCCGCCGCTGGCGCGGCTGATCCCGGTGGCAAGGCGTCGCCTGCCGCAGCCGATCTGGGCAACGCCACCGTGCCTGCCGCAGCCGGGGCGGAACCGGCCAAGAAATGATATGATCTGCGCCCCCCGGGTCCAACCCCAGGGGGCGGCGGGCTCAGTCCTTGTCGCGGTAAAACGCCTTCACCACGTCCCACCCCTCCTGGGCGGTTTCGACGAAGGTGAAGATCTTGAGGTCCTTGGCCGAGACCACGCCTTCTTCGACCAGCGCCTCGAAATTGACGACGCGGTTCCAGAATTCGCGACCATAGAGCAGCACCGGGATCGGCGCGATCTTGCCGGTCTGGATCAGCGTCAGCAACTCGAACAGTTCGTCGAACGTGCCGAACCCGCCCGGAAACGCCGCCAGTGCGCGCGCGTGCAGCAGGAAGTGCATCTTGCGCAGCGCGAAATAGTGGAACTGCATCGACAGCGCCGGGGTGACATAGGGGTTGGGCGCTTGCTCATGCGGCAGCACGATGTTGAGCCCGATCGATTCGTGCCCGCAATCTGCCGCACCGCGGTTCGCCGCTTCCATGATCGACGGGCCACCGCCCGAACAGACCACGAAGTGCCGCTTGCCATCGGTATCGACCGGGAAGCTGCTCGCCAGCCGCCCGAGCTCGCGCGCCACGTCATAATATTTGGACTTGGCGACCAGCCGCTCGGCAATGCGGATCGCTTGCTCGCGGTCGCCTTCGGCGGCGTGCGCGATCTCGAGTAAAGCCTGCGCCTTGGCCGGTTCGGGAATGCGCGCCGATCCATACATCACGAAGGTCGAGGCGATATTGGCCTCGTCCATGATGAGCTGGGGCTTCAGCAGTTCGAGCTGGAAGCGCACCGGGCGCAAATCCTCGCGCAACAGGAAATCCATGTCCTGAAAGGCGAGGCGATAGGCCGGGTTCTCGGTCTGCGGCGTGCTGACCGCCGTCTTGGCAGTTTCGGCATCCTGCCGCGCGCGAGGAAAGACCCGCGACGGCACGTGCGTATCGCGCGCATCGGACTCGTGGACGAGCGAGTCTTGGGCTGGGGCGTCCGGGTTCGGAGTGTCGTTCATCCACCGCCCCTAAGCCACTGCGCCGCGAATTTGAAGCCTAGCGGCAAAACCCGGCATGATCGTCTTCCAGATGCAGATGGTTGTAATGCACCGCATTGTAATCCGGGCTCAGCACCGTGCCGAAGCGCTTGCACGCCGACGCGCGGATCGTGCGCAGGAACGCGCGTGCTTGCGCATCGCCACCATTCCAGTTCTGCTGGATGGTGATGCGGTGGCCATCTTTCAGCACGAAGCCCGATATATCGACTGCATTGGCGGTCGCGTGGCCCGACAAGCGCCCGCCAGCGCCCGGCGCACCGACCACGGCGCGACACGCATAGCTGCCCATGCTTTCGATCCGCACCAGATCGCTGCCCAGCATCTGCCGCGCCGCCGGGGCCACGGCATAATCGACCCACGCAGTGAAGTTGCGCGCGAGGCCACAGCGCATGGCCTTGAGGTTGGTGACCGGCACGCCGATGTCGATCAGTTGCAGTGTCCCGATCAACCGACAGCCGCCCCCATAGTCGCGATCCGGCAAGGGCGAGAAGCGCACATCTTCGCGCGAGAGGTCGGCGTAGCAAGCCTGCGTCTCGCGGCTGGTCGGCAAGGCGAGCGTCACCGGCCTGGCCCCGCGCGGGCGTGGCGGGGGGCGGCGGTCCTGCCCACCGCCGGCCATGCAGCCGGCGAGCAGGAGCAAGAAAAGAAGGGCGGCGCGTTTCACCCTCTTTCTATAGCCCACGCGACTCGCGAAGGGATAGCGAAGCTGCGCGGTCGCGGCAGAGAGATGTCGTGGCGTGGCAAGCGGATCACGGGTTGACCGCCGGGTGAAACTGTCTAGGGCGGTCGACGGGCCACGCGGTCCCAACGCCGCGCGTGCTCTCTGTAAGGAGAGACTACATGACTGACCTTCCTGCGCGTCCCGCGCATCTGCCTGCACGCCCGTATTTTTCCTCGGGCCCGTGCGCCAAGCCTCCGGGCTGGACCCCCGCCAATCTTGCCACCGAATCGCTGGGGCGCTCGCACCGCTCGAAGATCGGCAAGGCGCGGCTGCAATATTCCATCGATCTGATGCGCGAGTTGTTGAAGCTCCCCGCCACGCACCGCATCGGCATCGTCCCCGGTTCCGACACCGCGCGTTCGAAATGGCGATGTGGACGATGCTGGGCGCAAAGCCCGTCACCGCGCTCGCCTGGGAAAGCTTTGGCGAAGGCTGGGTGACCGACGCGGTCAAGCAACTCAAGATCGACCCCACCGTCCTGCGCGCCGATTATGGCCAATTGCCCGATCTGAACGCGGTCGACTGGTCGAACGACGTTTTGTTCACCTGGAACGGCACCACTTCGGGCGTGCGCGTACCGAATGCCGACTGGATCCCTGGGACCCGCGAGGGCCTCAGCTTCGCCGACGCGACCAGCGCGGTGTTCGCGTACGACATTGACTGGGCGAAGATCGACGTCGCCACCTTCTCCTGGCAGAAGGTGCTGGGCGGCGAAGGCGCGCACGGCGTGCTGATCCTGGGGCCGCGCGCGGTCGAACGGCTCGAAAGCTACACCCCCGCCTGGCCGCTCCCCAAGGTGTTCCGCCTGGTCTCCAAGGGCAAGCTCACCGAAGGCGTGTTCAAGGGCGAGACGATCAACACCCCCTCGATGCTCGCCGTCGAAGACGCCATCGCCGCGCTCGAATGGGCGAAGACCGTCGGCGGCGCCGAAGGCCTGATCGCCCGCAGCGACGCCAATGCCGCAGCACTCGATAAGATCGTAGCCGACCGCTCGTGGCTCGGCCATCTCGCCGCCGATCCGGCGTCACGCTCCAGGACCAGCGTCTGCCTGACGGTCGAGGGTGCCGACGAAGCCTTCATCAAGGCCTTCGCCGGTCTGCTCGAAAAAGAGCATGCCGCGTATGACATCGCCGGTTACCGCGATGCCCCGGCGGGCTTGCGCATCTGGTGCGGCGCGACCGTCGACACCGCCGACATCGTCGCGCTCGGGCCATGGCTCGACTGGGCCTATGCGAGCGTGAAGAACTAGTCTCCGTCATTCCCGCGAAGGCGGGAATCCATAATCCCGACGTCCATACCCGATCCGCAACGCCAGCCCATATGGATCCCCGCCTGCGCGGGGATGACGCTGGTTGAGATGACGGACGCGAAAACGAAGGAAGTCCCCATGCCTAAAGTGCTTATTTCCGACAAAATGGACCCCAAAGCGGCGCAAATCTTCCGCGAACGCGGCGTCGAGGTCGATGAAATCACCGGCAAGACCCCGGAAGAACTGATCGCGATCATCGGCGATTATGATGGTCTGGCGATCCGCAGCTCGACCAAGGTGACCAAGGCGATCCTAGCCGCCGCGACCAATTTGAAGGTCATTGGCCGCGCCGGGATCGGCGTGGATAATGTCGATATTCCAGCGGCGTCTGCGCAGGGCGTGGTGGTCATGAACACCCCCTTCGGCAACTCCATCACCACCGCCGAACATGCGATCGCCCTCATGTTCGCGCTCGCCCGCCAATTGCCCGAGGCCGACGCCTCGACCCAGGCCGGCAAGTGGGAAAAGAACCGCTTCATGGGCGTGGAATTAACCAGCAAAACCTTGGGGTTAATCGGTGCCGGCAACATCGGCTCGATCGTCGCAGACCGCGCCCGCGGGCTGAAGATGAAGGTCATCGCCTTCGATCCCTTCCTGAGCCCCGAACGTGCGCTCGAACTCGGCATCGAAAAGGTCGAATTGGACGACCTCCTCGCCCGCGCCGATTTCATCACGCTGCACACCCCGCTCACCGACCAGACCCGCAACATCCTCTCGGCCGAGGCGCTGGCCAAGACCAAGAAGGGCGTGCGCATCGTCAATTGCGCGCGCGGCGGGTTAATCGACGAAGCCGCGCTCAAGGCCGGGCTCGATTCGGGTCATATCGGTGGTGCAGCCCTCGACGTGTTCGTCGAGGAACCGGCCAAGGCATCGCCCCTGTTCGGCACCCCCAACTTCGTCTCGACCCCGCACCTCGGCGCATCGACGACCGAAGCGCAGGTCAATGTCGCGATCCAAGTCGCTGAACAAATGGCCGATTTCCTCGTCGCGGGCGGCGTCACCAACGCGCTCAACATGCCGAGCCTGTCGGCCGAGGAAGCCCCGCGCCTCAAGCCGTACATGGCGCTGGCCGAAAAGCTCGGCAGCCTGGTCGGGCAGCTAACCCACGGCGCGATCGCGCGCATCTCGGTCCATGCCGAGGGTGCCGCTGCCGAGCTCAACCAGAAGCCGATCGTCGCCGCCGTGCTGGCCGGGTTCCTGCGCACGCAGACCGACACCGTCAACATGGTCAACGCGCCCTTGCTCGCCAAGGAACGCGGCATCGAAGTGCGCGAAGTCCGCACCGAGCGCGAGGGCGATTACCACACGCTGCTGCGCGTCTCGGTCAAGACCGATGCGGGCGAGCGTTCGGTCGCCGGCACGCTGTTCGGCGATTCGGCCCCGCGCGTGGTCGAACTGTTCGGCATCAAGGTCGAGGCCGATCTCGCCGGCCACATGCTGTATGTCGTCAACGAGGACGCGCCGGGCTTCATCGGACGTCTCGGCACCTTGCTCGGCACGGCGGGCGTCAACATCGGCACCTTCCACCTCGGTCGCCGCTCGGCCGGTGGCGAGGCGGTGCTGCTGCTGTCGATCGACGATGCGGTGACGCCGGAGCTGCTCGCGCAAATCCGCGCCCTGCCCGGCGTGAAGACCGCGATGGGCTTGGCGTTCTGATCTGCTACTTAAGCCCTCTCCCCCTTGGGGAGAGGGTTTGGGAGAGGGGCAGTGCCAAAAACGGACGAAGCGTTACTCGCACGCGCAAAAGCCATGCGCAGCGAAATGACACAGCCCGAGCGCGAACTCTGGACCGCTCTGCGTGCCAAGCGCTTCGCTGACACCAAGTTCTCGCGCCAAGTCGTCATTCCCCCCTACATCGCCGATTTCGCAGCCCGCACGCACAAGCTGGTGATCGAGCTTGACGGCGACACGCACGCAGGCAACGAGCAGCGCGACGCCCGCAGAACGGCGTGGTTGGAAGAGCAAGGCTATCGCGTGATCAGGTTTAATAACACCGATGTGATGGGGAATCTGGAGGGCGTTCTGCTCTCTATCGAGGTTGCGCTTGCGACGGCCCCTCTCCC
>NZ_JSBN01000082.1 GCF_000797515.1 Sphingomonas sp. Ant H11 | reverse complement strand
CGGCGCGCGCAGGCGCGATCACCCCCACTCACCCTCACCCTTCCGCGCTTCGCCGCTCCCTCCCTCGCCCGATGGGAGAGGGATTTGCCGCTAAGCGTCGCCGTTGTTTGCCCGTGGCCATCGCACGCGCTCCTCTGATCCGTCTTCGCCGCGAACTGGGTTGCCAGTCCGTCACCCAGGTAACAGCTTGGGAGGTCTACGCCATCTAGGCCATAGCGCTACAGATCGCGAATGGCAGGAAGCGGTGGAAAAGCCGCCGCTACCGGTAACCCGAAACCAATCCTTCCGATGCTTTCGAGAATATAATATTGTAACCCTTGTGCGAGCCCGGAAACGTGACGAACAAAATCCTCAATGGTCCTATAACCCAAGTTTCATCATGGCGATGATGTGAAAAGCTGCTGACCGAACTCCCAGCAGATACGGTCCCGGTTTCCTCTGTCCCACTACGTTCCATCTGCGGAGAGCCATATGCCTGTACTAAATCTAACCTGACACGATCAGAGCACGGAGGAGAATTTATTGTATTAACGAGGATAACTGTTCGTAAGTTATCTTTTTGTAGGTGCTGAGCACTTGAACAGGGCATCCTTCAACAACCTCCGCTCGATATTTTGGGTATAGTGTTTTTACCTGCGATTTCGGCATGCCAGCCCGAAGGTCACGCCAGAGGATTGGTTCGGAAGGAATTTCCTGCAACATGGCTGTTAAAATTAGTGAAAAGATCATAGTTGCTCCAGATCAAGAGGTGTCCATGATTAAATCTGACGCTCAAGGTCTACAATTAGATCAGTAGCGGAATTCTACTGATTTACCGCCATCATTCCTACCTTTGTAATCGAATGTCCGCGCTGATCCTTAACTCGGTAGAGTCGCGTATGGCCAACGCAATCCACATGATCATCCGCCTGTCATCAATCCAATCCATAGCCCAACGACAAAATCAGGGCGTGGCGCCGTTGAAGCAGGAATATGATAGGGGGGCGTGAAGGCTGGTATAGTCGCAACGACAACTGCCTTCGAGTTTGCTTTCCGCTGAATCATTTGTCCCCCATTCGTGACCTGTGGATCATTCGCTCAAACGATTCCGAAATCAATTCGATGTTTGTTGTGACGAATGCGCGGGGCCGTCTATTGTTGGACGAAACTGGAGTTACCCGCCTCCTAATCGCAAACCCGTAAGCGGCCAAACCCCGCCCCCTAACCCCCAAGCCGAGCCGGATCGACCACCACATGCCGGATATGCGTCCGGTTATAGGTATAACTAATGTGTACCAGCCCATCCCTGGTCTGGATCACCGCCGGATAGGCATAGCCATCGGGCAGCGGTTTGTCCTCCAGGTCAGCACGTTGCGCCACGAAACCCCATCGCGCGACAGGCCGATGTTGAGCGGCCAGCGCGGGCCGTTGCCCGGCTGATCGGGCCAGTGCGCGCTGTGGTTGTAGACGATCAACTGCCGCCCGTCGGCCAGCGTCACCGCGTCGGTGCCGGCATTGGGGTTGGGCAAGTCCGCCGCCACCAAAGGCGACCAGCTCTTGCCGGCATCGTGCGACCAGCTCATCGCCAGCGCACCCTGCCGCGTCCGCGCGATCAGCGCCAGGCACCCATCGGCAAAGTGCAGCACGCTCGGCTGGATCGCCTCGATCCCCATGGGCGAGGCGATTGGCGGCTCGACCGTCCATGTCTTGCCGCGATCGATCGAGCGCTCCATGCGGATAAACCAGTGGTTTTCCTCGGGCGTGCCGACTTCGCGGCTGGAGGGTGACAGCCAGCTTCCGTCCGCCAGCACCACCGGCTTGTTCTTGATCGGCCCCAGCACACCCTCGGGCAGGCGCTGCGCCGCGCTCCAGTGGCGCCCGCCATCGCTGGAGGTCTTGACCATCCCCCACCAGCCACGCGGATTGGGGCCGACCTTGTAGAATAGGGTGAGCGGCCCGCCCGGCGGCTGGAACAGCACCGGGTTCCAGGTCGGGTAGCGCGTCCCATCCGCGCTTTGCCCGTCGGCGACCGAAACCGGCTTGTCCCACCCATGCGCCCCACGGCGCGCAAACCAGATCGTCACGTCGGGGCGGCTCTCCCCCGTGCCCCCGAACCACGCGGCGGCGAGCGTGCCGTCGGGCAGTTCGACGATGGTCGAGGCATGTGCCTGCGGGTAAGGCGGGGCGGGGTCGATGAATTCGGACAGCAGGATCGGGGAGGGGGCGGCAAGCGCCGCCATCGGCAGCGCCGCCAGCGCGACCAACAGTGTCCGGAAATACCGCAAGATCATCTGCAGTCTCATCGCCCAACCACTTCCTACGCTCCCCCGTCATGCCGGGCTCGTCCCGGCATCCACCGTGCCGCACATTCTGCGGCCAAAGGTCTCGGATGACGGTGGACCCCGGCACAGGCCGGGGTGACGACCATGCCCCGCTCACCCCGGATAGCGCGCCTTCAGCATCGCCCAGGCCGCGCGCAGGCCCAGCGCTTCGCCACCCTTTGGCCGCCCCGGCTTGGCCGAAGGCCGCCACGCAAAGGTATCGAAATGCGCCCATGGCGTGCCCTCGGGCACGAAGCGCCGCAGGAACAGCGCCGCCGTCACCGCGCCGGCAAAGCCACCATCGGGCGCGTTGACCATGTCGGCAATGTCGGAGGACAGCATGTCGTCATAGCCATCCCACAGCGGCATCCGCCACAGCGGATCGTAAACCGCCGTGCCCGCCGCCAGCAACGCCTCGGCCAGCGCATCGTCATTGGCGAAGGTCGCGGGCAGATCCGGCCCCAGCGCCACGCGCGCCGCGCCGGTCAGCGTCGCGAAATCGAGGATCAGCGTGGGCGTCTCCTCGGCGGCGCGGGTGATCGCGTCGCCCAGCACCAGCCGCCCCTCGGCATCGGTATTGGTGTTCTCGACCGTCAGCCCCTTGCGCGTGCGCAGCACGTCGCCGGGGCGGAAGGCGTTGCCCGCTATGCTGTTCTCCACCGCCGGGATCAGCAGGTGTAGCCGCACCGGCAGCCGCGCCGCCATCACCAGCCCGGCCAGCGCCAGCGCATGCGCCGCGCCGCCCATGTCCTTCTTCATCAGCCGCATGCCCGAGGAGGGCTTGATGTCGAGCCCGCCCGAATCGAAGCACACGCCCTTGCCGATGATCGCGATGCGCGGATGCGCCGGATTTCCCCATTCGAGCTCGATCAGCCGGGGCTCGCGCCCCTTGGCGGCGGCCTGGCCGACCGCGTGGATCATCGGATAGCCCTTTACCAGCGCTTCGCTTTTGGTGACGGTCACGCTCGCGCCATGCGCCTTGGCCAGCGCCTCCGCTTCACCCTCCAGTTCAGCGGGCCCGAGATCGGCGGCAGCGGTGTTGACCAGATCGCGCACGCTGGCGACCGCTTGCGCCAGGCGCACCGTCTCCTCGATCCGCGCGGGCTCGCCGGTCAGCAGCACGCGCGCGCCCGTTGTCACCTCGTCGCTGCGATAGCGGTCGAACTTGTGCTGCGCGAGCGCCCAGCCCAGCATCGCGGCGCCGGGCTCGCCCTCGGCCAGGCGATAGATGCCTTCGGGCAATTGCTCGCCCAGCGAGGCGATCCGCCACGGCGAGTCGAGGCTTTCGTTGCACACCAGCAGCATCGCCCAATCGTCTGGCCCATCGCCCGGCAGCACCGCGCGGTTGCCCGCCTTGCCGGTCAGCCGATGCGCCGCCACCGTCGTACGGATGCGCGGCGGTTGTGCCTTCAGCCAGCTCTCCCACTGGTCGGGATGCACGACATGGATGAGGCGCGCGGGCTGGCCGCGATCGGGCTGCAGCAAGGCTGCGGGGTTGAAGATCATGCGCCCTTTATCGGAAGCGCGGGGCCGCTGCGCAAGCCGTGCTGAGGCTCAGGCGAGCGGCACCCCGTACAGATCATGCTCGTCGGCATCCTCGATCTCGACGCGCACGATGTCGCCCTGCGTCAAATGCCCGGCATCGCGCAGGAACACCTCGCCGTCGATCTCGGGCGCATCCGCCTTGGATCGCCCGGTCGCGCCATCCTCGCCGACCTCGTCGATGATCACGTCGAGCGTGCGGCCGACCTTGGCCTGCAATTTCTCCGCTGAGATGCGCGCGGTCAGCTCCATCAGCCGTGCGTAGCGCTCTTCCTTGATCTCTTCGGGCACCGGATCGGGCAGGGCATTGGCCGCTGCCCCTTCGACTGGCTCGAAGCGGAAGGCGCCGACGCGGTCGAGCTGCGCTTCCTGCAGCCAGTCCATCAGATAGGCGAAATCGTCCTCGGTCTCGCCGGGGAAGCCGACGACGAAGGTCGACCGAATCGCGATGTCGGGCGCGATCCTCCGCCAATGCTTGATGCGTTCGAGCACCTTGGTCTCGTTCGCCGGGCGCTTCATCAGCTTCAGCACGTTGCGGCTGGCATGCTGGAACGGGATGTCGAGATAGGGGAGGATCAGCCCCTCGGCCATCAGCGGGATGACCTGGTCGACATGCGGGTAGGGGTAGACATAATGCAACCGCACCCACGCGCCCAATTTGCCCAGCTCGCGCGACAGGTCGGTCATATGCGCGCGGACTTCCTCGCCATGCCACATCCGCGGCTGGTGGCGGATGTCGACGCCGTAGGCCGAGGTATCCTGGCTGATCACCAGCAATTCCTTGGTGCCCGCCTCGATCAGCTTTTCCGCCTCGCGCAGGATCGCATCGGGGCGGCGGCTGACCAGATCGCCGCGCAAGCTCGGGATGATGCAGAAGGCGCAGCGGTGGTTGCACCCCTCGGAAATCTTGAGATAGCTGTAATGGCGCGGGGTCAGCTTCAGCCCGCTTTCGGGCACCAGATTGAGGAACGCGCTCGGCGGCATCGGGGCGGCGTCATGCACCGCGCCGACCACTTCCTCATATTGGTGCGCGCCGGTAACGGCCAGCACATTGGGGAAGCGCGCGCGGATCGTCTCGGCTTCCTTGCCCATGCAGCCGGTGACGATGACCCGGCCATTCTCGGCAATCGCCTCGCCAATTGCTTCGAGGCTTTCCTCCTTGGCCGAATCGAGAAACCCGCAGGTGTTGACCAGCACGACATCGGCCCCGGCATAATCGGGCGACATCTGATAGCCATCGCTGCGCAGCTTGGTCAGGATCCGTTCGCTATCGACCAGATTCTTCGGGCAGCCGAGCGAGACCATGCCGATCTTCGGCGGGGAGGGGAGTGTTGTTGCCATGGGAACGGCGGCACATAAGCGCAGTCGCGGGATTTTTCCAGCGATTGCCGCTTGGGCGCTGCCTGGCGCCTTTCCTTCGCCGGGTGATTCATGGCTATGCCATCGCGACGGTCGCTTTTATCGTCTTGGTTTCGCCTCTCGTTTAACCGGTACACCGTACCGCCAAGGTTCCCGTTCATGGCACGATCCGCACCCTGCCTGGCGTTCCTGCTGCTCGCGGGATGCGGCGCGCAAAGCTCCAGACCGCCACCGCCGCGCGTGATGTTCGCCGGGCTTCCGGTCAGCGGCAGCATGGCGGATGCCCGCCGCGCGGGCTTCACCGATTGCGTCACACCCGATTGGGGCAGCCTGCGCTGCCGCCGCCACGGCGTGATGATCGATGGTACGGGCCCCTATGAGGCTGCGGTGGACCTGACCGGCAACGACGGCAGCGGCGGCTTCGACCAGGTGACGGTGTGGCACGATCAGGACCAATATGCCGTCTATAAGATCACCGATGTGCTGGAAAAGCAGGGCTGGCGAAGCTGCAACACAGGCAGCGGTGATCGTGGCGACCAGATCATCTACACGCACACAGGCATGCCAGTCAGGATCTCGATGGATCTGAGCTATTGGGGCAAACGCCGACTGCGGGTGATCCCGGCATGGAACAGGAAGGAGCGGCGGTGTTGAAGGATCGGCGGGCAAGACCAGATCATGCAACCGCAAAGAACGCGACTTGCGGTCTTCCGCCATCACCAAGGACGCGCTGATGCAGGAATATGAGCTGGTACCGCACCCCGACACGCCGCCGGCCAAGGTCGAGGCAGTGCGCGTTCGGATCGTCGTGCGCGAGGGTGCGCTGCTGCTCACCTTCATCGTCCACGGCAATGACCATGTCGCGCTCCCTGATTGGGCGACCTCAACGCGTAGGGATGACTTATGGAAAACGACGTGTGGCGAGATGTTTCTGGGGTTGCCGGGGACGGAGGCCTATGTCGAGTTCAACTATTCGCCTTCGACCCAATGGGCGGCGTACCGCTTCGATGCGCACCGCGCGGGCGGGCGTGATCTGCCTTTGTCCAGCCCGCCGCTCGTCGATCGCGGCGACGACACCTCCGATTATCTGGTCGAGGTCGAGCAGCCTCTTTCCGATCTCCCAGGCGAACCGTTTGATCTCGGCCTGACCGCCGTCATCGAGGAAACCGACGGCACCAAATCCTATTGGGCGCTTGCCCACGCGCCCGGCCCGCCCGATTTCCACAACCGGGATTGCTTTATCGCGACCCTCCCGGCACCTGAGCACGCATGAACTTCGGTATCGATCGCCTCCTCGCCGACCCCGCTTTGCGCAAGCCACTGGAGGGCAAGCGCATCGCCTTGCTCGCCCACCCGGCTTCCGTCACGCGCGACCTGACGCATTCGGTCGACGCGCTGATCGCGGCGGGGCTGAACGTCACCGCGATGTTCGGCCCGCAGCATGGCGTGCGCGGCGATCTGCAGGACAATATGGAGGAGTCGCCCGACTTCACCGATCCGACTTACGGCATGCCGGTGTTCAGCCTTTACGGTGAAGTCCGCAGGCCCACCGGGCAATCGATGGGCACGTTCGACGTGATGCTGGTCGATCTGCAGGATCTCGGCACGCGCATCTACACCTTCATCACCACGCTGCGCTACGTGCTGGAGGCGGCTGCCGAGCACCACAAGGCGGTATGGGTGCTCGATCGCCCCAATCCCGTCGGCCGCCCGGTCGAGGGGCTGACGCTGTTGCCCGGCTGGGAGAGTTTCGTCGGCGCGGGGCCGATGCCGATGCGCCACGGGCTGACGATGGGCGAACTCGGCCATTGGTTCATCGATCTGCTGAAACTCGATGTCGAGTATCGGGTGATCGAAATGGAAGGCTGGCAGCCCGACGCCGCCCCCGGCTTCGGCTGGCCGACCGATCGCGTGTGGATCAACCCCAGTCCCAATGCCCCCAATGTCATGATGGCGCGCGCGTATCCCGGCACGGTGATGCTGGAGGGCACCACTTTGTCCGAGGGGCGCGGCACCACACGCCCGCTCGAACTGTTCGGCGCGCCTGACATTGATGCGCGCGCGGTCGTCGCCGAAATGCGCCGCCTGGCACCCGATTGGCTCGCCGGCGCGCGCTTGCGCGACATCTGGTTCGAACCGACCTTTCACAAGCATGTGAAGACGCTGTGCAATGGCGTGCAGATCCATGCCGAGGGGCCGTCTTACGATCACGCGGCATTCCGCCCCTGGCGGGTACAGGCGCTGGCGTTCAAGGCGATCCGAGCCTTGTACCCGGACTATGATCTGTGGCGCGATTTCCCCTACGAATACGCTTTCGGCAAATTGCCGATCGACGTCATCAACGGGGGACCGGGCTTGCGCTTGTGGACAGATGACGCGACCGCGACTCCGGCCGATCTCAACGTGTTGGCGGCGGCGGATGAGGAGGCCTGGGAGCAGATTCGGCAGCCATATCTGCGCTACTGAGACCGCCTTCGCGACACGGTCACTCATTTCGTCGCGCTCGCGCAACGACTCAGGGATTCCACCAACCTGTTGCTGTGGTGCAACATCGCCAATCCCGTCATGACGCTTTTATACGATTCGCGGCAGGCGGGGGCCTTGTCGGATCGCTTATCTCCGGAAGGATGGGACGTCGTGGAATCCGATCGCCACTTCTACATGCGTCGCGTTACGGCGGAGCGACTCGCGGTCGCCCGGGCGGTTACCGAGGAAGCACGGAAACGTCGCCTCGTTCTGATCGAAACCTATCTGCAAAAGCTACAGGCGATGCCGGTGTAAAGCCCCGGCTTACCGCTTCCGCGTCAATTCCCGCATCGCCTCGTCGAGGCCCGCCAGCGTCAGCGGGTACATACGCTCGTTCATCAATTCGCGGAGGATGCGCAGGCTTTGCGAATAGCCCCATTGCTGTTCGGGGATCGGGTTCAGCCACACCGCCGCCGGATAGGTATTGGTCAGCCGCTGCATCCACACAGCACCCGATTCCTCGTTGAAATGCTCGACCGAGCCGCCCGGATGGGTGATCTCATAGGGGCTCATCGAGGCATCGCCGACGAACACCAGTTTGTAATCATGGCCGAATTTGTGGAGCACGTCCCACATCGGGGTGCGCTCGGAAAAGCGGCGCATATTATCCTTCCACACGCCTTCATACGGGCAATTGTGGAAGTAGAAAAATTCCAGATTCTTGAACTCGCTCGTCGCCGCCGAGAACAATTCCTCGCACAGCTTCACCCACGGGTCCATCGATCCGCCCACGTCAAGGAACAGCAGCAGCTTCACCGCATTGCGGCGTTCCGCGCGCATCACCACGTCGAGCCAGCCCTGCCGCGCCGTTCCCGCGATCGTCGCATCAATGTCGAGTTCGTCGGCGGCCCCCTCGCGCGCGAATTTGCGCAGGCGGCGCAGCGCAATCTTGATGTTGCGCGTGCCCAGTTCGCGCGTGTTGTCGAGGTTCTTGAAGTCGCGCTGGTCCCACACTTTCAGCGCGCGCTTGTGCGTCGACTCGCCGCCGATGCGGACGCCCTCCGGATTGTAGCCCGAATTGCCATAAGGCGAGGTGCCGCCGGTGCCGATCCACTTATTGCCGCCCTGGTGGCGCTCCTGCTGCTCGTCGAGCCGCTTCTTGAGCGTCTCCATGATCTCGTCCCACGATCCGAGCGATTCGATCTTGGCCATCTCTTCGGGCGTCAGATATTTCTCGGCGACCGCTTTCAACCAGTCAGCCGGGATTTCCGCCGGGCTTTGGCCGAAGGTCGTGGCAACGCCCCGGAACACCTTGGCAAAGACCTGATCGAAGCGGTCGAGCAGGCCTTCATCCTTCACATACACCGCGCGCGACAGGTAATAGAAATCCTCAGGCGTGCGATCGATCACCTCGGCGTCGAGCGCCTCCAGCAGCAGCAAATGCTCTTTGAGGCTGGCCGGGATGCCGGCGGCGCGCAGTGCGTCGAGGAAATCGAGAAACATGGCACATCTCTTCCCCCTCCCGCATCCGGGGAGAGGCCAGGGCAGGGGCCAGATGCCCCGTTGCCTGCAACATGCCCGGTGCGGTGCGCTCCTGCAAGCACGGGCAGCGTTACCGATAGGCGTCGATCAGGGCACCGACATAGTCTGGACTGCGCCCGGTCAATTCCGCCGCGGTCCGCGCGCGTGGACCATGGCTTTCCGGTATGCCGTAAATGAAGCCGTAGGTCGGATAGATGGTGCTGCCGAGTCCGTCCCGGTCACGATACCACACCTTCACCGCGCTCCAGTCATTATACGGCGAGGCGTCGGTCAGCGTCACATCCTGCTCGGCGTGGCCGCGTTCGCCGTTCTGGCGCGACCAATTGGCGTGGGTGACCATGACGACGCGATGGTCGACGACTCGGCTGATCACCGCGACATGGCCGAGCGGGAGTCGCGCGCTGCGCGCGAAAACGATGACCGCGCCGGGGCGCGGCGTATCGCCGCGCCGATAGCGCCCGGCGGCCTGACCCCACCATGTCCAGGCGTCGCCATAAATCTGGATGCCGGAAGCGGCACGCGCAAAGGGAACGCACTCGCCTACATAATCGAGCAAGGATGGCGCGGCAGCGGCCATCGCCGGTGGGGCGAATACCAACGCAAGAGAAACAACGACGCAACGCATACATGCACCCAATACTGGCTGCACCCCCGCAAGAGCGTATCGTTACAGGCTTTATGCCGCGTTTACCACGTTGAAATTGAGCTGTTTTGGCGGAAACGGGGGCGCGCGCGCTATCCCTTATTCTGCTGCCGCTTGGCCATGAAGGCGAGGCGTTCGAACAGCATCACATCCTGCTCGTTCTTGAGCAGGGCACCGTGCAGCGGCGGGATCGCCTTGGTCGGATCGCGGTTTTGCAACACGTCGAGCGGCATGTCCTCGTGCAGCAGCAATTTCAGCCAATCGAGCAATTCGCTGGTGCTCGGCTTCTTCTTCAGGCCGGGCACGTCGCGCACATCGTAGAAAATGTCCATCGCCCGGTTGACCAGGATCTTCTGGATGCCGGGGAAGTGGACATCGACGATGGCCTGCATCGTCTCGCGATCGGGGAATTTGATGTAGTGAAAGAAGCAACGGCGCAGGAAGGCGTCGGGCAGCTCTTTTTCGTTATTGCTGGTGATGATGACGATCGGGCGCTCGACCGCGCGGATGGTTTCCCGCGTTTCGTAGACATGGAATTCCATACGATCGAGTTCCTGCAACAGATCGTTGGGGAATTCGATGTCGGCCTTGTCGATCTCGTCGATCAGCAGCACCGGCGGCTTGGGCCGGGTGAACGCCTCCCACAATTTGCCACGGCGGATGTAATTGCCGATATCGTGGACGCGCTCGTCGCCCAATTGCCCGTCGCGCAGGCGCGCCACCGCGTCATATTCGTACAGGCCCTGCTGCGCCTTGGTGGTGGACTTGATGTTCCACTCGATCAATTCGGTATCGAGTGCCTTGGCGATTTCATATGCGAGGACGGTTTTGCCGGTGCCGGGTTCGCCCTTTACCAGCAAGGGACGGCGGAGCGTAACGGCCGCGTTGACCGCGACTTTCAGGTCATCGGTTGCGACATAGCCTTGCGTACCGTCGAAGCGCTTCATCGCTTGCATCCCGTTTCATTTGAATACCGGGTACGGCGATAGAGGGAAACGCCCCTCACGCGCAAGCGGTGGCTATAGCTTGTCGCGTGCGCTTGCGCGGGCCTCGATCAAATCGCACAGCCCACGATGCTGGGCGAAAGTCTGCTGAGCGCCGAAGGCGATCGCGCGGCGGACGGGTGCGGGGATGGCATCGGTTGCGAGCATCGTAATCGTCGAGGCACTGGGCAGGACACAGGGCACGATGGTGCCGCCGGTGCGGAGCGCGGCCGCGTCGAGAACAGCGCGAAAGGCGTGCCAGTCGATTACCAACGCCATGGCCGCTCCTACGGAACATCCCGAGCGGTCAGAGCGCGCCAGCATATCGAAGGCATGGCGCTGGGCTGCAAACGCAGCATCGCTTTCCGCCTGGCCCGGCGTGGAGGGTAGGGGGCCGACGGCAGCGGTTAGGCGCGCAAGATTAGCCCGTTCAACGCCAAAGGCGTCCGTCGCTTCCGCAAGCCAGCGATTGTCGAGATCGGGTACGGGGCGACGATTCGCCTCCTCGAACAGATTGGTCAGGCGTCCGTGAACGGCGCATAGGGCATGGACAGCATCGGCGAGATCGCGGCCGACGACTGCGGCCTGTGTCAAACGGCGGACGATCGCGTGGCCAGCACATCCGTCGCTTGTCGCCAGAGCCGCAATGCTGCCCGCATAGCCCCCTGTCTTCACCTGTATCGATGCGATCACCATGATCTTCGAATCGTCCCTATATCTGCCGGCAGTGCCGCCGGATTGCGCCCGTCGGGCAAGCAGTGCGGCAAGGGTTATACCGAAGGGCGTAAAGACCTGGTGTAGTTGCGATTAAGGGTGTCTCAACCAGCTTTTGCAGCGCCCTGCGCTCCGACCATCGCGGCGAGAGGGCGACGCGGCAGGTCCGGCACCGGCTAGGGCGTGACATCTTCGGCAAAGATGCCGGTGCCGTCGCCGATCGGTTCGATCCTGAGCGCCAGCATACGGCCAGCGCGGGCGGCGGACGGGAGTGTCAGGCTTTCTCCAATGCCCGAATTGCCAACCCGCCGCATTGCCCCGGCAAGAAGCGCGCGGGATGGCGGCGGGGTGATCGTGTCGACGGGCGCGCCGGGCGTGACGATTTGCCCGAAATGTGCGCGCGCAGTCCGGCTGGATGCCAAAATCGTGGTCTCGCGGTCTGCAAGCAAGACGATATCGCGGACATTGTCGAGCAGTTGTGTTGCGGTGATCGCTTCGGCGGAGAGAAAGGCGCGGTCCGGTGGATCCGACGGGATCGCGCATAAGGCGTTCATTGTCTCGACCGAAACGAGAACGAGACGCGGCCGACCGCGGTGCAGAATATAGATCGGCGCGCGTGACGCGCGTTCCTGCCACAAGCCGAAATGTCGCACCAAATCGGATGCAGTAACCATGTGTTCGGCAGCGGGTGCGGTGAGGGACGACATACGCCCCAATGTACGCAACGCTCGCCGCTACGTCACAGCTCGCCTCCGAAACGGAGCAATTTGGACGGCGTGCGATAGCAAAGCCCGGCGACGTACCTGCGCCGCCGGGCCCTTGGCTTACTGATCGAGGAAGCTGCGCATCTTGCGGCTGCGGCTCGGGTGCTTCAGCTTGCGCAGCGCCTTGGCCTCGATCTGGCGGATGCGTTCACGCGTGACCGAGAATTGCTGGCCGACTTCTTCCAGCGTGTGATCGGTGTTCATGCCGATGCCGAAGCGCATGCGCAACACACGCTCTTCTCGCGGGGTGAGGCTGGCCAGAACCCGCGTAACGGTTTCCTTGAGGTTCGCCTGGATCGCCGCGTCGACCGGGATGATCGCGTTCTTGTCCTCGATGAAGTCGCCGAGATGGCTGTCTTCCTCGTCGCCGATCGGCGTTTCGAGGGAGATCGGCTCCTTGGCGATCTTCATCACCTTGCGGACCTTCTCCAAAGGCATGGAGAGGCGCTCGGCCATTTCCTCGGGCGTCGGCTCGCGGCCCTGCTCGTGGAGGAACTGACGGCTGGTGCGCACCAGCTTGTTGATCGTCTCGATCATGTGCACTGGGATACGGATGGTGCGCGCCTGATCGGCAATCGAGCGGGTGATTGCCTGGCGGATCCACCAGGTCGCATAGGTGCTGAACTTGTAGCCGCGGCGATATTCGAACTTATCCACCGCCTTCATCAGGCCGATATTGCCCTCCTGGATGAGATCCAGGAATTGCAGGCCGCGATTGGTGTATTTCTTGGCGATCGAGATCACGAGGCGGAGATTGGCCTCGACCATCTCTTTCTTCGCGATGCGCGCCTCGCGTTCACCCTTCTGCACCATGTTGACGATGCGGCGGAACTCGGTCAGCGCCATGCCCGTGGCCTGGCTGATGTCCGAAATTTCCATGCGGATGCGATCGGCGGCTTCGCTTTCGTTGGTGACGAAGGCGGTCCATTTCTTGTCGAGCTTGGCGACCGAGGGCAGGAACTGCTCGTCCAGCTCATGGCCGATATAGCGATCGAGGAAGTCCTTGCGCGACACCTTGTGGCGCTCGGCGAGGCGCAGCATCTGCCCGCCCAGCGCGGTCAGGCGCCGGTTGAAGGCATAAAGCTGGTCGACCAGATATTCGATCTTGGCATTGTGGAACTGGACGCTCTCGACCTCGGCGGTCAGTTCCTCGCGCAGCTTGTGATATTTCTTCTCGTCGCTGCTCGACAGTTCGCCGCCGCCCGCCATCGCGTCGAGCCGGGCCTGCTGGATCTTGGAGAATTTCTTGTACAGCGCAGTGATGTTGGCAAAGCGTTCCAGCGCGATCGGCTTGAGCTGCTCTTCCATCTGCGCGAGGCTAAGGGTGTTGTCCTCTTCCTCATCGTCGGAGGCGCGCGGCGTGCGGCGCTCGCCATCCTCATCCTCGTCAACTGACGGCTCTTCGGGCTCGGCCTCTTCCTTGAACGACGGGCCTGCATTCTTTTCGGAAATCTCGCCATCGCCCTCTTCGGCTTCGGCCAGCGCTTCCGGGGCGGGGTCCTTCGACAGCATCGCGTCGAGATCCATGATCTCGCGCAGCTGCATCGTGCCTTCGTTAAGCGCGGTCGACCAGGCGATGATCGCGTTGAAGGTGATGGGTGATTCGCACAGGCCGAGGATCATCGTGTCGCGACCGGCCTCGATCCGCTTGGCGATGGCGATTTCGCCCTCGCGGCTGAGCAGCTCGACCGCGCCCATTTCGCGCAGGTACATCCGCACCGGGTCATCGGTGCGATCGATGACCTCCTTTTTCTTGACGTCGAGCGCAGGCCCAAGGTCTTCGGAAGCGTCGACGGGTTCGGCGTCGTCATCGTCCTCGGACTTGGTGGCTTCGTCGCCTTCTTCGCCCTGCTCGTCATTCTCGACGATGTTGATGCCCATTTCGCTGAGCGCGGCGCTGATGTCCTCGATCTGATCCGACGACATCTCGCCCTGGGGCAGAGCTTCGTTGAGTTGCTCGTAGGTGATGTAGCCACGCTTTTTCGCGCGGGCGATCACCTTCTTGATCGACGCGTCGTTCAAATCGATCAGCGGTGCGTCGCTACCCTCGGTGGTGTCCGCCACGTCCGCCATATCCGTCTTCGCCATCAATTGCCCTCAGTACTAAAAGCTCTGGCGTCTTCGTTCGACTGCACCAGATTGGCAAGTCGCGCGTTCAAAGCCTGTTGTTCATTCACAAGCGACACTTGCCGCTCATATGCTTCATCCGAATACTTCGCCTGCATCGTCGCCGTCGCCTCGGCCAAAGCCGCATCCACTTCCGGCCGAGTCACCAGGATCGCGATCGCCTCGTCGAGGTCCTCGCGTGCCCTGGCGGGGTCGGCGTCCTTTTGCGTAAACGAACACGAGAGTTGGTCGGCCCGCAGCAAATCTTGCGCGATTATATCAAATCCAGATGCAGCCAATATGGTAAGAAGGTGCTCACTATCAAGCGCCTGATGTTCGACGGCCGAATCAATCATCGCATCGAGCAGATGGGCGAGGGCGGGATCGGTCAAATGCAGCCGACCCAACTCCCCCATATGCCGACAGATTTCGCTCGGATGCAGTAATAGCCCCGCCAGCACGGGTTTGGTCAACACACCGTCAATGCCATGCTGTTGCAGGCGCTTGGCCCCGGCACCGACCGGGCCGGGCGGGGCCTTCCATGGCTGTCCGGGCTTGCGTGCGCCACCGCGACGCGGCGTAAACGGCGCGAGCGGCACGAACGCCGCGCGCTGCTGCGCATAGAGCGCGTCGAAGCGGCGACGGAATTCCGCCAGATATTCGGTGCGCACGCCGGGATCGGCGATGCTCTCCGCGCGCTCCTTCAGGCGCTGCTTCAGCCCCGCTTTCTGCTCGGGCGTGGTGAGGGGTTCGGCGGCGAGTTCGCTCGACCATAATCGGTCGACCAGCGGTTCGGCGGTCTTGAGCAGTGCCTCGAACGCGGCGGGGCCCTTCTGGCGGACCATATCGTCCGGGTCCTGACCCTGCGGCAGCGTGACAAAGGCGAGGCTGCGGCCCGGGGCGAGCAACGGCAGCGCGCGGTGCGCGGCGCGCAGAGCCGCCTTTTGCCCCGCGCCATCGCCGTCGAAACACAGGATCGGCACCTCGGCCAGCCGCCACAGCCGCTCGAGCTGCGCCTCGGTCAGCGCGGTGCCAAGCGGGGCGACCGCCTCGCCAAACCCCGCCTGCGCCAGCGCGATCACGTCCATATAGCCCTCGACCACCAGCACGCGCCCGGTCTTGCGCGTGGCGGGCGCGGCCTTGTCGAGATTGTAGAGCGTGCGCCCCTTGTCGAAGAGCGGGGTTTCGGGCGAGTTCAGATATTTGGGCTCGCCATCGCCAATGATGCGCCCACCAAACGCCACGGTGCGCCCGCGCGGATCGCGAATCGGGATCATCAGCCGCCCGCGAAAGCGGTCATAGGGCGCCTTGTCCTCGACCTGGATCAACAGCCCCGCCTCGACCAGCAACGGCTCGCCATAGCCCTTCAGCGCCGCCTTCAACCCACCGCGCGAATCGGGCGCAAAGCCCAAGCCAAAGGCGCGCGCGGTCTCCGCCTTGATCCCGCGCTTGGCCAGCACCTCGCGCGCGGTCGCGCCGGGCAGGCCGTTCAGTTGCTCGGTGAACCAGGTGGCGGCATCGGCGCAGGCTTCATGCAGCCCCTTGGCCGCCTCAGCCTTCTCCGCCGCGCGCGGGTCCATCGCGGGCATCTCCATCCCCGCCGCCTGCGCCAGCTCCTTCACCGCATCCATGAAGGGCAGGCCGCGCTGATCGGTCATCCAGCGGATCGCATCGCCATGCGCCGAGCAGCCGAAGCAATGGTAGAAGCCCTTGTCGTCATTGACGTAAAAGCTGGGTGTCTTCTCATTGTGGAACGGGCAGCACGCGCGCCACTCGCGCCCGGCCTTTTGCAGCTTGGTCGTCTTGCCGATCAGCCCCGACAGCAACGTCCGCGCGCGCAGTTCATCAAGGAATTGCGGGGAGAGGGTCATGCGATCTTTTCTTCCCCTCCCGCGTGCTTGTGGGCGGGAACATCCACCAAACCGTTCTTTCGAGCGAAGTCGAGAAACCCGGCACCACCGCAGGTTTCCCAACTTCGCTCGAAACGAACGGGGAGGGGGCAAGGCAAGGTTTGACCGCGAGCGGGCGGGCCGAACGCTCCATTGGTGGGCGCGCAAAGTGCGACACCATCGACCAATCTCCGGCGATCAACGCTTCCTTCTTCGCCCGCGACCAGCCGCCCACGATGCGCTCGGCTTCCAGCGCTTCGATCCGGCTCGGAAAATTCTCGCTCCACACAAGCGTCACCGGCATTCGCCGCGAGGTGAAATCGCAATGCCCGCCGGTCTGGTGCTCGCCGATTCGGCGATCGAGGTTATCGGTATGGCCGGTGTAATAAGCACCGTCGGAGCATCGTAGCATGTAGGTCCAAAATGCCATGGGGCAGTGTGCATCAGCGACTCCGGTCGAGTCGAGCGGTCACATGTGGGGGCGGGTGCCAGGTTTCTCGACTTCGCTCGAAACGAACGGTTGGGGGGAAGGGGCTTTCTCTCCCCCAGCCCCTCCCGCAAGCGGGAGGGGAGGCAGAAAGGCCGCGCCCTCGTGCATTACGCCAGCGCCGCCTTCACCGCAGCACTCGCCTTGCTCATGTCGAGCGTGGTCGCGTGGCGCGCTTTCAGTTCGGCCATCACGCGGCCCATGTCCTTCATGCCCGTCGCACCCAGCTCGGCCTTGATCGCCTCGATCGCGGCCGCCGTCGCCGCTTCGTCCATCTGCGTCGGCAGGAAGGTCTCGATCACCGCGACTTCGGCGGCTTCGGCGTCGGCCAGCTCCTGGCGGCCGCCCTTCACGAACATCTCGATCGATTCGCGGCGCTGCTTGACCATCTTCTGCAGCACTTCCACCACCAGCGCATCGTCATCATCGGGGGCCTTGCCGGTACGCGCCTCGATGTCGCGGTTCTTGATCGCGGATTGCACGAGGCGCAGCGTCGCGGTGCCCGCTTTGTCGCCGCCCTTCATCGCGGTGATGAGCGCGGCCTTGATGTCGTCACGAATCATTGAACGTCCTTTTCGGTGGTCGGCGGGTATAGCGGCTTTATACGATTGACGCATCGCCCCCGCGCACCTAGTCCCCGCCGCTTAGCGACATCGACAATTTTTTCATGGAGTGCCCGCCGCAATGGCCGACGCCAAACCTCTGCCTGCGTCCAACAGCATCGCTCCCCAAGGCGCCACCGGCGTTCTGGTGCTGGCAACCGGGGAGGTGGTGTGGGGCCGCGGATTCGGCGCGGAAGGGGTCGCGGTCGGCGAAGTCTGTTTCCACACCGCGATGACCGGTTACCAGGAAATCATGACCGACCCGAGCTTTGCCGGGCAAATGATCACCTTCACCTTCCCGCATATCGGCAATGTCGGCGCCAATGCCGATGACGTCGAGGCGGATGATCCCCACGCGCTCGGCATGATCGTGCGCGAGGATGTGACCGGCCCCAGCAATTTCCGCAGCGTCGAGCGACTCGATGCCTGGATGGCCAAGCACAAGCGAATCGGCCTGTCGGGCGTCGACACGCGCGCGCTCACCCGCCGAATCCGTAGCGGCGGCGCGCCCAATGCGGTGATCGCGCACTCCGCCGACGGCGTGTTCGACATTCCCGCCTTGCTCGCCATGGCGCAAGCGTGGCCGGGCCTCGAAGGCATGGACCTGGCGATCGCGGTGACGACCAACACGCATTATGGTTGGGCTGGCGGCATATGGCGGCTGGGCGAAGGCTATGACACCTCCGCTCCCCTCCCCTTCAGGGGAGGGGCTGGGGTGGGGCCGTGCCGCAAGCGGGCGG
>NZ_JSBN01000081.1 GCF_000797515.1 Sphingomonas sp. Ant H11 | reverse complement strand
GAGCGCCGCCACTGCGCGATGCGCTGCTGCGGCGAGATCGCTGGAACCTGGCCGGGCGGATCGATCGCCAGCCGGTCGATCGTCAGCCGCGCCGGGGCCAGGCCGTCCGCCTGCGCCGTCATCACAATCCGCCCACGCCCGGTCTCCGCGCGCACGATAACTTGCGCCAGGCCATTGAACAACGAGCGCGCGCCATGGTCGGGCGGCGATTGCTCAGGCTCATGGCTGTTGGGGTCGCCATTGCCGAGCCCGATGATCGCCGCGCCCGCGACCGTGAAGCGCACCGGCAGATTGGCGGTCGGCACGTGCCGCCCCTTTGCATCGACCGCATCGACCGTCACCGGCTGCACATCCTCGCCATCGCCCGCCATCACGCTGCGCGCAGGCGTCAGGCGCAGCGCAACCGGTCGCCCCGCCGTCTCCTGCACCGCGCGCGCGACGATCCGCCCGCCGCGCCGCGCCACCGCCTCGATCCGGCCCGGCGCATAGGGCACTTTCCACCTGTTCCCCAGGAACCGGTCAACGGCTTGCGTGCCCAACTCGCGCCCGTTCAGGCTGAGCGTCACCTGTTCGGCATTGCTCATCACCACGACATCGATGCCGTGCCCCTCACGCCCCGGCCACGTCCAATGCGGCGCGAGGCTCAGGACCGGCGCATCGTCGATCCATTGCGCGCTGCGCAGGCCGAAGGCGGTCTTCGGGAAACCGCACAGGTCCAGAATGCCGAAGAAGCTCGAGATCGTCGGCCATTCATACGGCGTCGGCTCGCCATGATAATCGAAGCCGGTCCATACGAACCCGCCAGCCACGAACGGCCGGTCGGCGATCATCTTCCAGCTCGGCCCGTGCGGTGCCCCCCAGCCCGCTGCTTCGCGGTCATAGGACGTCGCGATATGCGCCTTGGGGTCGCTCTCGAATGCGCCGCGCGTCTGATACGCGCTGGTGTCCTCGGTGCTGATGATCGGCTTGGTCGGAACCAGCCGATGATAGACGTCATATTGGTCCTGATAATAATTGAACCCGGTGACATCGACTTCGGTCGAGGTGTTGACCGGATCGTTGAACGCGCCGTTCATCGCGACCGTCACTGGCCGCGCGTCATCGAGCCGCTTCAGCACCGCCACCATCCGCCGCGTCATTTCGACGCCTTGCGGTGTCGATTTCAGCGGTTCCTCGTTCCACAGCGTCCAGATGATCACGCTGGGGTGGTTGCGGTCGCGCCGCACCAGCCATTCGAGCTGGGCCATATAGTCGGGCGATGGGTTGAAATGGCGGTTCTCGTCCATCACCAGCAACCCCATCCGGTCGCAATAGTCGAGCAGTTCGGCGGTCGGCGCGTTGGACGACATGCGCACCGCGTTGCAGCCCATCGCCTTCAGCCGCTGCAGCCGCCAATAGAGCAAGGCATCGGGCATGGCGGTGCCGACCCCGGCGTGATCCTGATGGATACACACCCCTTTGATCTTCACCGGCCGCTCATTGAGGAAAAAAGCCGCGCTCGGCATCGAAGCGGATCGTGCGGAAGCCGATCGGGATCTGCCGCACATCCACCACGCCCCCCGTCGCGCAGCACCTGCACGCGCAGCGTGTAGAGCGTCGGCGTTTCCACCGACCACAACCGCGCATCGCCAATGTCGAGCGTCAGCCTGGCGTCGGCCTGCTCCAGCACCGGCACCGTCGCCGCAACGCTCGCGCGCTCGACCGCATGGCCCTCGGGGTCGAACAGCGTCGCTTCGACCGTCACCGTCGCTGCGGCGCGCTCGCTATTGGCCAGCGTCGCGACGACGGGCACCTGCCAGCGGCCCGCGACATCGCGACGCGGATCGCAATAGACGCCATCGCTGATGATCGCGACCGGCGCGCGCCGCACCAGCCAGGCGTGGCGATACAGCCCCGCCCCTTCATACCACCAGCCTTCCCAGGCACTGGCATCGACCCGGATCGCGATGACATTGGGTTCGTCGCCAAAGGTCGCAAACGGCGTGATGTCGGCATAGACGCTGGCATAACCCGACCAGCTATGCGCGACGACGCTGCCATTCACCCAGATCGTCGCATTGGTGGCGATGCCGTCGAAATGCAGCTCGATCGTCTTGCCGCGATCGGCGGGATCGAGCAGCAGCGTGCGGCGATACCAGCCGATCCCGCGCGGTCGATAGCCTTGCGAGATGTTCGCGCTCTCGACGAAGGGCTGCGCCGCCGCCCAATCATGCGGCACGCGCACTGCCGCCCAGTCGCTATCGTCATACAGCACCGCCGCCGCACCGATCGCATTCCCGGCCATCGCGGAAAGATAGGTCTCGGCATGGCCCGCCGGTGCGGGTGCTGCGATATCGCCTTCATGAAAGCGCCAGCCAAGCTCGAGCAGCGTCCGCGCCGGGTCCTGGCGGACGGGCCGCGGCGGCAGGCTGTTTTCGGGACGCGGCATCGGAAACCCATCGGCCGTTTGCGGCGCTGCGGCGGCGGCGACGGCCGGAACGGCGCGCAAGGCACTAGCGCCCGCGCTGGCGAGCAGAAGCTGGCGACGGTTCATGGCAACACTCCGGGGAGGAAAGGTCGGCGCGCGAACGCGCCTACAGGTCGGACAGTTCGGCGACGAAGTCGTAGGCGTCACCGCGATAATAAGACCGCGTAAATTCGGCCGCACGGCCATCTTTCAGGAAGCCACGCCGCTCGATCAGCAAGCCCGGATGCCCGGCGCTGACGCCCAGCATCTTGGCATGTTCGGGCCCGAACGGCACCGCGCGCAACCGCTGCAGCGCGCGCACCGGGCGGCTGCCAGCCTTGTCGAGCGCGGTATAGAGCGAGTCCTCGACCGCGCTGATGCCGGGCAGGCAGTAACCGGCGATGGTCGAGAATTCGAGTGCCATCGGCTGGTCATCGGCATAGCGAATCCGGTGAAAGCGATAGACCGGTGTCCCCGGCGACAGCCCCAGCGACATCGCTTCGTCGGGGTCGACCGTGCCCGCCGCCCGGCTGATCCAGCTGCTCGACGCGGTCTTGCCGCGCGCCGCCATGTCTTCGGAAAAGGACGACAGCTTGGAAAAGCTCTTTTCCACGCGCCCGGTGACGAAGGTGCCTGCACCGCGTCGGCGCGTCAGCAACCCTTCCTCGACCAGCCCGCCAATCGCCTTGCGCACGGTGATCCGCGAAATATCATATTCGACGGCCAGGTCGCGCTCCGCCGGAATCGCATCGTCTTGCGCCAGCACATCGTGCGCGATAGCCTCGCGGATGAGGTGCTGAAGCTGCAGGTAGAGCGGTGCCGGATTGCCTTCGCGAAACTGTCCGATCTGTTGCGAAAACGCCAATGCCCATCCCTTTCGCCGCGACGTGATACGCCCCGTCTCGTGCGTGCGTCGCTGTGTGAGCAGCCAGCCTAATCAAAGCGTGGCAGGTGAGCAATCGGGATTGTTGCGATTTCATATTGGTATGCTTCGCACGAATGCCGCACCGGTCGATCCCGCAGTTTTATATCAAAAACCGTTATCCGGTCCGCTTGCAAGTGGACTTATATTGGTTACACTTCGAGCCAAAGATACGCCAGAGCGGCGGCAGGGAGATTTTATGATGCAAAGCAAGCAGCGCGGCACCGCGGAGCGCAATTTTCGGCGGTGCGGTGCTACGCTCGGAATGCTGTCCTCGCTGCTGATCACCGCATCGGCGACGGCGCAAACCACGCCATCTACGCTCCCATTACTCCCGCTTCCCGCCAAGATCACGCGCACGGCCGACAGCATCACCATCGCCAATGGCGCGGGCGTCGCCGTGCCCAACGGCGATGCCGAAGCCGAAGCCGCCGCGCGCCTGCTGATCGCGCAAGTCGCCACCACGCGCGGGCTCGCCCTGCATACCGCCAGCGACGGAGCGGCGATCCGCTTCGTGCGCGACCCAGCGATTGTCGGCGCAGAAGCCTATCGCCTGACCGCCGATGCGAGCGGCATCCGGATCGCGGCTTCGGCGCGCGGCGGTTTCGTCTATGGCGCGATGACGCTGGCGCAATTGCTCAGCCCCGATCAGGCGTTCGGCAAACCCGTCACCGTCCCCGGCGTCGATATCAGCGACGCGCCGCGCTTCGCCTGGCGCGGCGTGATGGTCGATGTCGCGCGGCATTTTCAGCCGTTGCCCTCGCTTTACCAGATCGTCGATCAAATGACGGCGGTGAAGTTGAACGTACTCCATCTCCACCTGACCGACGACCAGGGCTGGCGCTTCGAGGTGAAACGCTATCCCAAGCTCACCGAAATCGGCGCGTTCCGCGCGCCGCCAAGCACCGGCGGCCCCGCCCCGACCACGCGCGTTGGCGGTTTCTACACCCAGGCCGAACTGCGCGATCTGGTCCGCTATGCCGCCGAACGCGGCATCACGATCGTCCCCGAAATCGATCTGCCCGGCCATGCGCAGGCGCTGGTCGCGGCCTATCCTGAGATCGGCGTGTTCGGGGATCGTCCGGTCGTATCGCACGATTGGGGGGTCAATCCCTATCTGCTCAACCCCGGCCCCAAGGGCGTCGCCTTTGTCGAGAACGTGCTCGATGAACTGATGGCGGTGTTCCCCGGCAGCTTCATCCATCTCGGCGGTGACGAAGCGGTCAAGGATCAGTGGGAACGCTCGCCCGAAGTCCAGGCGCAGATGGCCAAGCTCGGGCTCAAGACCGAAAATGCGCTGCAAAGCTGGCTGATCGACGAATTCGGCCGCTATCTCGCCAGCAAGGGGCGGCGGCTGATCGGCTGGGACGAAATCCTCGAAGGCGGACTGCCGCCTTCGGCCTCGGTGATGTCGTGGCGCGGCGAAAAGGGCGCGGTCGATGCCGCCAATGCCGGACACGATGTCGTGCTGACCCCGGCACCGACGCTGTACGTCGACAGCCTGCAAAGCGACCAGCGCGACGAACCACCCGGCCGTTTGTCGATCCAGACGCTGGCCGATGTCTACGCTTATGATCCGCTACCCAAGGGCATCGATGCGACCGCGCGAAGCATGTGCTCGGCGCGCAGGTGAATGCGTGGAGCGAATATCTCGTCACGCCGTATCAAGTCCAGCACGCGATCTTCCCGCGTGCGGCGGCGCTGGCCGAAAACACCTGGTCGAACGCGCCGCGCGATTTCACGAGCTTCGCCACACGCCTTGCCCCGCAGGCGGCGCGCTGGCGGCGCGGTGGGATCGAGGTGGCCGACAGCGCCTTTGCTGTAACCTACGCCCTGCAAGCGCGCGCGGCGATGCGCTGCGGGCAAATAAAGTGACGGTTGCGCTCGCTACGCAAGTCCCGGTCGGCACGATCCGCTATACGCTGGACGGCACCGCGCCGACGGCACGCTCGCCCGTTTATGCAGCACTGCTCAGCCTTGTCCCAGGCGCGACGATCAAGGCCGCCGCTTTTGACACAGACGGCATCGCCACCGCGCGCATCCGCGATTTCGCGACGAGCCGCAGCGCCTTGCTCTACCGCAACGCCTCCGACCTGGTGTCGTGCCCGCGCGGCGCGCTGGGGCTGCGCGTGTCGCTGACCGCTGATGCCGAAAGCAACGGTCCTGCTTTCAACATCAACCTGTTCGACACGTGCAGCGCCTATCCGGCGGCCCCGCTGGACGTGGCCGGCGGTTTCACGATCGAAGTCGCGCGGCTGGCGCGCCATTACGGCCTGGCGCACGAAGCTTCGGCGGTGCGCGAGCCCTATAACGTAACCGCGCATGGCGAATTGGTCGTGCTCGCCGGGTGCCAAGGAGGCCGCAAGGGCGCGCCCGACAAGGACGCCCCAAAGCCCGTCGTAGTTGCGACCTTCCCGCTCCCTGATCCCGCAGCATCTCCTACCAAGATGACGTTCAAGGGAGCCTTGCCGCAGATGAGCGGGGACCGCGACCTGTGCTTCCAGTTCACCTCGCCGACCTCCGATCCTTATTACGCCGTAGCATCGGTCCAACTGACCGAGCGCCGCTGATGCACACCTCGTTGCGCGCCGCAATCGTCGCTGCATTGCTGACGGGAGCGGCCGCACCGCTCGCCGCCGCACCGCGCACCGCCACCGCGCTCGACGATGGCTGGCAAGCGCGCATCGCCCCGTCGAACAGCGCTGCGGTCACCGCGCACAAGGAACAGACGCGCTGGTTCCCGGCGCACGTGCCCGGCAGCATCCAGCAGGATCTGATCGCGCGCCACCGCGTGCCCGATCCTTTCCTCGCCACCAACGAAGGGGAGATCCAATGGGTCGGGCGCAGCGACTGGCAATATCGCCGCACGCTGCAAGTAACGCCCGCAATGCTCGCGCGCGATCATCTCGATCTGGTGTTCGACGGGCTCGACACCTTCGCCACCGTCACGGTCAACGGCCGCCCCGCAATCGTCGCCGACAATGCCCATCGCCGTTGGCGGACCGATATCAAGCCGCTGCTCAACCTTGGCGCCAACGAAATCCTCATCACCTTCGCCGCGCCAATCAAGACGCTGCAACCGATGGTGCTGGCGCAAAAGGCTTCGCTGCCGGGCGAGTATGACTCGGCCTTTGGCGACGAACCCAAGGGCCGCCAGACCTCGCCTTATATCCGCAAGCCCAAATACAATTACGGCTGGGATTGGGGCCCACGCATCCTCAACGTAGGTCCATGGCGTCCGGTGCGGCTGGAAGCCTGGGACGAGGCGCGCATCGACACGCTGCGCGTCGACCAGGATTCGCTGAACGATAGCGAGGCGCGCCTGTCGGCCAAGGCCGTCCTCCAGGCCGATCGCGAGACTGTCGCCAACGTCCGCGTCACGCTGACCGCGCCCGACGGATCGCAGCAGCATGTCGTGCAGCAAGTGACGCTGGCAGCCGGCACCAACGCCGTGTCGGTGCCGATCACCGTCGCCAACCCGCAGCGCTGGCAACCGGTCGGTTATGGCGCGCAACCGCTCTACCGCGTCACCGCGACGCTCAACCAGAATGGCGAGGCAACCGACACTGCCGAGCGCCGCATCGGCTTGCGCTCGGTCGAGCTGATCCGTGGCGGCGGCGCAATGGGCTTTCGCGTCAACGGCATCCCGATCTTCGCCAAGGGCGCGAACGTCATCCCATTCGACAGCTTCCCGGCCCGCGTCACCCCAGCCTCGATGCGCCCGCTGCTCACCGCCGCGCGCGACGCCAATATGAACATGCTGCGCATCTGGGGCGGCGGCTATTATCTCGACGATGCCTTTTACGACATGGCCGACGAAATGGGCCTGATGGTGTGGCAGGATTTCATGTTCGGCGGTGCCGTCACCCCGCCTGATGCCGCCTATCGCGAGAATGTCCGCATCGAGGCGGAGCAACAGGTCGAGCGGCTCGGCAACCATCCCTCGATCGTTCTGTGGTCGGGCGGCAATGAAGTGCTGTCGGGCTGGGAGAATTGGGGCGACCGCAAGGCCTTCAAAAAAGGCGGTTGGCGCCGACGAGCAGGAACGCATCGGCGCTGGCATGGCGGTGCTGTTCGATCGTGTGCTGCGCGATGCGGTGCTGACGCGCTCGCCCGGCACGCCTTATTGGCCGGGTTCGCCCTCGACCGATTATGAAGGCCCGGTCGATACCGATGCGTCGGGCGACCGCCATTTCTGGGATGTGTGGTCGGGCTCCAAGCCGGTCGAGCGCTATCTCGACGCGTGCCCGCGCTTCATGTCCGAATATGGCTTCCAGGCGATGCCCGACATGGCGACGGTGCGCGCCTTTGCTGGCAACGGCCCGCTCACCCCCGAAAGCCCGGTGCTGAAGGTGCATCAGAAGTTCCTCGCCGGGGAAGGCAATGAACGGCTGTTGATGTACATTCGCGACCGGCTCGGCGAGCCCAAGGACATTGCCGACTTCGTCTATCTCAGCCAGGTCAACCAGGCCGAAGCGATCGCACTCGCCGCCCTCCACCACCGTTCGTGCCGCCCGGTGACGATGGGGTCGCTCTATTGGCAGTTGAACGACGTGTGGCCGTCCATCTCCTGGTCGAGCATCGATTATGACGGGCGCTGGAAGCTGCTCCATTATGCCGCTCGCCGTTTCTTCGCGCCGCAGGTGATCGTCGCCGAACATAAGGACACAGCCACGCGCATCGCCTTGGTGTCGGATGCGACCACGCCGATCGCGGCACGCTGGCGCGTCCGCGCGTTCGACATGGCGGGCAAGCCGCTTAGCGAACAAGGCGCGGCGGCAAGCATGCCCGCTTTGTCCGCCACCGATGTCGCCAAGCTCGACGATGCGACGGTGTTCGCCGGGGCCGATCCCGCCAACAGCTATGCCGTCGCCGAATTGCTGGTCGGTGACGCCGTGGTCAGCCGCGCCATCATCGAGCGCGGCGTGCCCAAGACGATGCACTATCCCGATCCCGGCCTGACCGCGACGTGGAGTGGCAAGAGCGTCACCATCCAAAGCACAGCGCTCGCCCGCGCGGTCATGCTCGACTTCGGCCAGATCGGCGCGCATCCCTCCGATAACGGCTTCGACCTGTTGCCGGGCGAAAGCCGCACCATCACCGTGACGTCCACCGCGTCGCCCACGGCGCTTGCCGCCGCCCTAACCCTCCGTTCGCTGGGATCCCGTCGATGATCTGGATGTTGCTCGCCGCCGAGGCTGCGCAAGTTGCTCCCGCCCCCGAAACGCTGACCACCGCGCAAAAGGCGGCCCAGCTGCAAAGCAGCGCGCCCGCCGATCCCGCCGCCGGTCTGCCGGCGTATGACTGGTGGAATGAAGGCCTGCACGGTCTCGCGCGCAATGGCTATGCCACGGTGTTCCCGCAGGCGATCGGCATGGCGGCGACGTGGGACGCGCCGTTGCTCAACCGCATCGGCGATGTCGTCGCCACCGAAGCGCGCGCCAAGTTCAACGCGCAACCGGTTTCGGCCGATCGCAAGATCTATCAGGGGCTGACGATCTGGTCGCCCAACATCAACATCTTCCGTGATCCGCGCTGGGGCCGCGGGCAAGAGACCTATGGCGAGGATCCCTATCTCACCGGCCATCTCGGTGTCGCCTTCATCACCGGACTGCAAGGGCCGGACCCGAAGCACCCAAAGGTCATCGCCACGCCCAAGCATCTCGCCGTCCATAGCGGTCCCGAGGCCGGGCGCGACGGTTTCGATGTCGACCCGTCGCCGCAGGATCTGGAAGCGACCTACCTCCCCGCCTTCCGCCTCGCGGTGACCGAGGGCAAGGCGCAGTCGCTGATGTGCGCCTATAACGCCATCCACGGTGTCCCCGCCTGCGCCAATGCGCCGCTGATGGTCGATCGGCTGCGTCATGATTGGGGCTTTGCCGGCTTTACCGTCTCGGATTGCGACGCCATCGCCAATGTCCACCTGTTCCACCATTACCGGCTCGACGCGGCAGGGGCTGCGGCGGCCTCGCTCAAGGGCGGGACCGACCTCAATTGCGGCACCACCTATGCGGCGCTACCCGAAGCGCTCCAGCGCGGCCTGATCACCAGTCAGGACATCGACACCGCGTTCGACCGCGCGATGGCCGCGCGCAAGGCGCTCGGCATCGTTTATGGCGCAACCAGCCCGTGGTCGCGCATTTCGCCCAGCGACATCGGCACGCCCGAACACCACGCCGTCGCGCTGGAGGCAGCGCGCAAGGCGATCGTGCTGCTCAAGAATGACGGCAACCGGCTTCCGCTCAAGGCCGGAACCCGCGTCGCGCTGATCGGGGCGGATGCCGATGACATTGGCGTGCTGCAGGGCAATTACCACGGCACAGCTCGCACCCCGATCACCCCGCTCGAAGGCCTTCGCCAGCAATTTGGCACGGATAATGTCCGCTACGCGCAAGGCTCGGTGCTCGCCGATGGCGCGCCCGTGCTCGTCCCCGAAACCGCCTTGCGCTGGAATGGCGCGCCGGGGCTGCAAGCCGAATATTTTGCGGTCCCCGGCACCAGCGGCACGCCCGTCGTCACGCGCGTCGAGCGCCATATCGATCACGACATCAACCGCGCGGTCCCGGCCCCTGGTCTCGGGGCACAGTGGAGCGCGCGCTGGACCGGCGAACTCGCGCCTCCTGGCCCCGGTGCCTATCGCCTCGTCCTTGATGTCCCCGCCTGCTGGAAATATTGCAAATCGCACGATGCCGCGCGGCTGTGGATCGACGGCAAGCAACTCGCCGAAGGAGAAATCAAGAAGGTGCGCATCGAAGTAAACTTCGACAGCGACGGCCAGGCCGTGCCGTTCAAGCTCGAACTCGACCATGTCAGCGACGATGAAGGCGTGCGGTTGTTGTGGCTGCCCCCCGCCGAACCGCTGATCGCCGAGGCCGTGGCCGCCGCCAAGGCCGCCGACGTGGTGGTCGTCTCGGTCGGCCTCTCGCCCGATCTGGAGGGTGAAGCGCTCTCGGTCAGCGTGCCCGGCTTTGTCGGCGGCGACCGCACCGACATCGCGCTGCCGCACGCCCAGCAACGCCTGATCGCCGCGCTCAAGGCGACCGGCAAGCCGCTGGTGCTGGTGCTGACCAGCGGCAGCGCCGTCGCGCTCGATCCCACCGATGCCGACGCGATCCTCGCCGCCTGGTATCCGGGAGAGTCTGGCGGCACCGCAATCGCCGAGACGCTCGCCGGGCGCAACAATCCCTCGGGACGCTTGCCCGTCACCTTCTACGCCCACACCACCGACCTGCCCGCCTTTGTCGATTACGGCATGAAGGAGCGCACCTATCGCTACTTCACCGGCACGCCGCTGTGGGGCTTCGGGTACGGCCTCAGCTACACCCGCTTCGCGTATACCGCCCCCGACCAATGCGATCACCGTCGCCGCCGGGCAAAGCGCGACGGTGCACGTGCGCGTCGCCAATGTCGCGCGCGCGACGGTGAAGAGGTCGTGCAGGCCTATCTCGTCCCGCCGGCCACCAAGGGGGCTGGCTTCACCACGCCGGTGCTCCAGCGCCAGTTGGTCGGCTTCAAACGGCTGGCGATCGCGCGCGGCAAGGCGGGCGACGCCAGCTTCACGCTCGATCCGCGCAGCCTCAGCCTGGTCGCGCGTGACGGCACGCGCGCGATCGAGCCCGGCGCTTACCGCCTGTTCGTCGGCGGCGGCCAGCCAGGCA
>NZ_JSBN01000080.1 GCF_000797515.1 Sphingomonas sp. Ant H11 | reverse complement strand
CCGGGCAACGCCGCCCGACCCACCCCCGACCCCTCCCTTTCAGGGAGGGGAGAATTTAGGCGGTGCGCGTCCCCAGCATGGAATTGGCCCCAGCTTCTGCCAGCGTGACCTCGACCAGATCGCCGATCGCGGCATCGCTGACCAAATGGACCGATTGCAGCCACGGGCTCTTGCCGATCAACTGGCCCGGCAACTTGCCGGGCCGCTCGAGCAACAGCTGGCACGTGCGGCCGACGGTGGCGGCATTGAACGACGCCTGATCGCGGTTGAGCGCGGCCTGTAGCCGCTGGAGCCGTTCGTCCATCACCGTTTCAGGGATCTGTTCGGCCATCGTTGCCGCCGGGGTGCCGGGGCGCGGGCTGTATTTGAAGCTGTACGCCTGGGCATAGCCGACCGCATCGACCAGGCTCAGCGTCTGCTCGAAATCGGCATCGGTTTCGCCGGGAAAGCCGACGATGAAATCGCCCGACAGCGCAATGTCGGGGCGGCGCGCGCGAACGCGGTCGAGGATGCGCAGGTAAGAATCGCGGCTGTGGCTGCGGTTCATCGCCTGCAGCACGCGGTCGCTGCCCGATTGCACGGGCAAATGCAGGAACGGCATCAGCTTCTCGACGTCGCCATGCGCGTCGATCAGACCCTGCGTCATGTCATTGGGGTGGCTGGTGGTATAGCGGATCCGCGCCAGCGCCGGAATCTCGGCCAGCGCCGCGATCAGATCGTGCAGGCCGCGTGTATCGTCGCTCCACGCGTTGACGTTCTGCCCCAGCAGCGTGATCTCGCGCGCGCCCGCATCGACCAGCGCCTTGGCCTCGTCGACGATCTGGTCCCAGCCGCGCGAGACTTCGGCACCGCGCGTATAGGGCACCACGCAATAGGTACAGAATTTGTCGCAGCCTTCCTGCACCGTCAGGAACGCGCTCGGCGGCACGCGGCGGCGCGCGGGCAAATGGCCGAACTTCATGTCGACCGGCATATCGGTATCGAGCGCGGATTCGCCGCGTGCTGCCCGCGCAACCAACTCGGGCAGATTGTGATAGGCTTGCGGCCCCACCACCACATCCACCTTGGCGCGGCGCACGATCTCGGCACCCTCGGCCTGCGCCACACAACCAGCGATGGCGATCATCGGCGCGCGGCCAATGTCGCGCAGCGCTTCCTTGCGCAGCCGTCCGATGTCCGAATAGACCTTCTCGGTCGCGCGTTCGCGAATGTGGCAGGTGTTGAGCACGACCAGATCGGCCTCGGTCGGATCAGCCTGGGTCAGGCCCTGCGCGGCCATCAATTCGGCCATGCGATCGCCGTCATAGACGTTCATCTGGCAGCCGAACGACTTTACGGCATAGGTTTTGGGGGCGGGTTTCATGATGCGCGGGCTATAGGCGCGCCGCGCGAGCGTGACAAATTACGGTTGCGCGTGTCCGGTAAACGGCCGCAGCGGGTGGCCGATCGTGCGGACCAGCGCCTCTTCGATGCGACGGCGGCTTTCGGCGGCAATCGCCTTGCGCCCCGGAAAGTCGCGCGGATGGAAGGGTTCCAGAAACGTGACGGTCATGCGAAACGTGCCGCGCCGGGCGAGCAGCCGAACCGCATTGTCCTTACCCGTTTCAACGCCGATCCAGGAGATTTCCTCGCTCGCCGCGCCATAATCGAGCAACACCGGCTGCACGAGAATGCCGGGCGGGGGCGGCTCCAGCACCTTCAGCATCGGTGTCTTGAACGGGAAGAGGGAGCGTCCGTCGGTGGTGGTGCCTTCGGGGAACACGGTGACCGACCAGGTTTCAGCCAGCGCATCGCGCAGGCGGTTGATCTGTTCGGCAACGCCCAGGCGATCCTCGCGCTCGACGAATACGGTGCGGTTCAGCGTGGCGAGCCAGCCGACGATCGGGGCATCGCGAATCTCGGCCTTGGCGACGAAGGCGGTGCCGCTGGCCCCGGCGATCGCGAGGATGTCGATCCAGCTGACATGGTTGGAGATGTAAAAGACGTCGCGCTTCAGCGCCGCGCCCTTCACCTTCACCCGCGCACCGCAAATCCGGGCGGCGGCGGCCAGAAAGAAGCGCGGCCACGGCGAGGAAATATGCAGGATTCGCCACAGATAATGCGGCGGAATCGCGATCAGCAGGGCAAGCGCCAACAGAACGGAGCGGATGCACAGCCGCCACCAGCCGAGCCAGCCAAGCGGGGGCGGGTTGCCCGCCGCCGCCGCCGCGCGGGCTTCCGGGCGAATCGGCATCGCCTCAGGCCTTGCGGTCGAGCGCTACGCCGTAGAGTTCCATGCGGTGATCGACCAGGCGGAAGCCCAATCGTTCCGCAATCGCCTTTTGCAGCTGTTCGAGTTCGGGATCGACGAATTCGATGACCTTGCCGGTTTCGACGTCGATCAAATGATCGTGATGCGCCTCGGGGGCGGGCTCGTAACGCGAGCGGCCATCGCCGAAATCATGGCGGTCGAGAATACCCGCTTCTTCGAACAGGCGGACGGTGCGGTACACCGTCGCAATCGAAATGCCGGGATCGATGGCGGACGCGCGTTCATACACCTTCTCGACGTCGGGATGGTCATCGGCGTCGGACAGCACGCGCGCGATTACGCGCCGCTGATCGGTGATGCGCAGGCCTTTTTTCTGCACAGAGAGCTTCGAGATCGATGTGACGCGCCATGAGACGCGTTTAGGCGTTTCGCGATTGTTGCGAAAGGGGATAGTGATTCGCAATAGGACAGGGGTCAGCCCTCCCACGCCGGGGAGGGGCCAAGGGTCAGCGAACGACCTTGCGGCGCTTGGTGCCGAGGCCAATCTTCTTGGCCAGCGTGCGGCGCTGTTCCGCGTAATTCGGTGCAACCATCGGATAATCCGCAGGAAGATTCCACTTCGTGCGGTATTGCTCCGGGGTCATCTGATAGTGTGTCATCAGGTGACGCTTCAGCATCTTCAACTTCTTGCCGTCTTCCAGGCACACGATGAAGTCGGGCTTGATCGAGGAGCGGACCGACACGGCGGGTTCCTGCTTCACGACTTCGATGGGTGCGGGGCCGCCGAGGTTGCTTAATGCACCGTGAACGTGAGCGATCAGCACCGGAAGATCCGAAACCGCGACGCTATTGTTGCTGACATGGGCCGCAACAATATCTGCGGTCAGCGTGATCAAAGTCTCCTGAAGCTCGTTCATGGTGTCCATTAATAATCCTTTCAACCGAACTGGACGATTGTTACGCATCGTCAGGGACACGCCTATCGCGCTTGAGAACGGTTCGCGCAAGTAGGTATTGTGCCGCATGACAGTATTGTTAGGTAAAATTGTTAGGCTAGGTCCCGCTGAAATGTCAGAGCATCGAACAGGCGACCGTTAGGTCCCCGATAGTAATCTCGACGTTCGCCGACTTTTGCAAAGCCTTCGTTGCTATAGAGCTTGATCGCTTCGTTGCCGTCGCGCACTTCCAGGTGGAGCGTCCGCGCACCTTGCGCCGACGCGTCCGACGCGACCGCGCGGAGCAAAGCAGCGGCAACGCCGCGCCGCCGCAAATGCGGCGCGGTCGCAAGCAGCAGCAACTCCGCTTCTTCCAGGACTCGGCGGCAGAGCGCAAAACCGGCCGGCTCTCCGCCGACTTCGGCAATCGTCAGCCACACACCGGGCATGGCCAGCAGACCCAGGACTTGATTGTGAGTCCACGCTTCTCCGAAACGGGCATCAAACGCTGCCTGCATGATTCGATCGACGATCGCGAGATCGGCAACGGCACCGCTGCGCAAATCGATCCCGAGCATCGTGCTCATGCGGCAGCTTCCGCAGTGGCCTGCGGTTTTGCGTCTGGGGCGCGCCCATAAATGGGTTTCGGCTCCAACCCGGCCAGGCCAGGCGTCAGCAGCACTGCATCCATGGCGTCGGGCAGCCAGGCTTCGGCTGCCACTGTCGGGTCCAACGCGGTGAGGAAGCGCACGCCGTTACCGACGGCCGGTCGACCGTTCAAAGTGGCCAGTGCCACTTCGGGACGCAGCGAGGCGAACGGACCGGTTTCGGCAAGCGGGGCGCTGAACCCCTGCATGAACACTTCGCCGTGGCCGCCTTCCAGCACAACGGCAATTTCGCCCGTCATGCCGCGCGAAAAGGCGGCGGCCGCCAGTAGCGGTAGCGAAGAATAGCCGCTGAGACTGGCTCCCCAGCCGAGCGCGAGGCCGCGTGCAGCGGCGATGCCGACGCGGATGCCGGTAAAGCTGCCGGGACCGCAATCGACCAGAATGTGGGCTGCGCGGCCGCCCTCGGGCAACGCCGCGATCATCGGCACCAGCCGCTCGGCATGACCGCGCCCTACAATTTCATGGGCGTGGGCGACGATTCGGGTGCCTTCGATCAACGCGACCGAGCAAGCCGCCGTCGCGGTTTCGATGACGAGGGTGCGCAAACCGCGATCAGGCGATGCTGTTGAACTTCTCGAACGCCGGGCGCGGCAGGCGATCGAAGATCGTCGCGGGGTCACCATGGCCAAGCGTCGAGATGAAGTTGGTGGTGACCGAGGGCGTATCGGCGAAGAAGGCGGCATCGACCTTGCCCGCATCGAAGCCCGACATCGGCCCGGTATCGAACCCCAGCGCACGCGCCGCGATAATGAAGTACGCGCCCTGCAGCGTCGAATTGCGGAAGGCAGAGGCGGCGCGGAGCTCGGCATTGCCCTCGAACCACGCTTTGGCGTCGACGTGCGGGAACAGCTCGGGCAGATAATTGTGGAAATCGCGATCCATGCCGATGATCACCGTCACCGGGGCCTTGAGCACCTTTGGCGCGTTCTGCGCCGAGCAGCATTCCGCCAGCTTGGCCTTGGCGGCATCGCTGGTGCACCAGATAAAGCGACCGGGAAGCTGGTTCGCCGACGTCGGGCCCCATTTCATCAGCTCCCAGATGGCGTGCAGGTCGCTCTCGCTGACCGGCGCATCGGTATAGCCGTTATAGGTCCGCGCGGTGCGGAAGATCTGGTCCAGGGTCGCGTCGTTCAAAACGGTCATCATACAGCTCGCACTTCGGTGACTTCGGGGACGTAATATCGCAACAGTTGCTCGATGCCATTCTTCAGCGTCGCACTCGAGGATGGGCATCCGGCGCATGCGCCCTGCATCGCCAGATAGACTTTGCCCTTGTCGAAGCCACGATAGACGATGTCGCCGCCATCGTTGGCGACCGCAGGGCGGATCCGCGTTTCGATCAGGTCCTTGATCTGCGCGACGATGTCGGCATCTTCGGGGTCGTCGGTGAAGGAGTCTTCAGCCGGGACGCTGATCGCGCCCGCAGTGCCGGGGCGGAACAGTGGCATGTCGGCGCTGAAATGGTCGAGCAACAGACCGAGCACGTCGGGCTTTAGGTTGCTCCAGTCGGTGCCGGGGGCGGCGGTGACGGAAACGAAGTCGCGCCCGAAGAACACGCCCGTCACATCACCCAAGCCAAACAGGGCTTCTGCCAGCGGCGAAGCTTCGGCTTCCTCGGGCGTGACGAAATCGCGCGTGCCCGCTTCCATTACCGTCCGGTTGGGAAGGAATTTGAGCGTCGCCGGGTTGGGCGTTGTTTCGGTCTCGATCAGCATGGCTGGCATGTGGCGCGCGGGGGGCGTGCGCGCAAGAGCGGATGTGTTGCGAATAGGACTCGAATAGGAAACGCATCGTCGCCGAAAAGCAATCCTCGGCCAGGTGTCGAACGGGTGTCGCTGGCGGAGGTGGGTTCACCGCGCTATCGTGCCCGGCATGATCGTGTATTCGCGCGCCTCGCGCCTCGCCCTTCTCGCCTTTCTCACCATCGGCGCCGCCCCCCAGCATTCGGTACGTGCCCCCGAAAGTCGCGCCGAGGCGCAGCAGGCCACTCCGTCGTCGAGCGCCGACGCCACCGATGGACGCCCCGGCGCGGCCATCGCCAGCCGGGCGGCATGGCTTTACAAAGGCAGCGACATCACGCCCGATCCGGCATGGCATTTCGGCGTGCTGAAGAACGGCCTGCGCTATGCGGTGCGCAAGAATGGCGTGCCGCCCGGCCAGATTTCGGTGCGGGTGCGGATCGATGCAGGGTCGCTGTATGAAAATGAGGGCGAACGTGGCTTTGCCCATCTGATCGAGCATCTTTCGTTCCGCGGTTCGGAATATGTGCCCGATGGCGAGGCCAAGCGGATCTGGCAGCGGATGGGGACGACCTTCGGTTCGGATACCAATGCTCAGACGACCCCGACCCAGACCGTCTACAAGCTCGATCTGCCGAGCGCGACCGATGCCGGGATCGACGAGAGCCTGCACATTCTGGCGGGCATGGTGTCCAAACCCAACATTACGCCGCAAGCGCTCAATGCCGAGCGCCCGGCCGTGCTCGCCGAGCAGCGCGAGGCACCCGGGCCGCAGGTGCGCGTGATCGATGCGCTGAACGCGACCTTCTTCGCCGGGCAGCCGCTCGCCGATCGTTCGCCGATCGGCCATGTCGCCGAGCTTGAGGCGGCGACCGCAGAGACGGTGAAAGCGTTTCACGATCGTTGGTATCGCCCCGAGCGTGCCCTGGTGGTGATTGCGGGGGATTTCGACCCGGCCAAGCTCGAACTGATGGTCGCCAAGAATTTCGCCGATTGGAAGGGCTCCGGCCCAAATCCCGCCGACCCCGATTTCGGCGTGCCCGATCCCAAGCAGATCACCACCAAGGCGGTGGTCGAGCCCGGTATCCCGACGCGGATCGAAATGGCGATCCTCCGGCCCTGGCGCTACAACGACGATACTGTCCTGTTCAACCAGAAGCGCCTGGCCGACTCGACCGCGCTCGCCGTGATCAACCGTCGGCTGGAAACGCGGGCGCGCTCGGGCGGCAGCTTTATCGCGGCCGCCGTCCGGCTCGATGATCCGTCGCGTTCGGCCAACGGCACCTTTGTCACGATCCTGCCGGTTGGCTCGGCGTGGGAGCCGGCCTTGAAGGACGTGCGCGCGGTCATCGCCGACGCACAGGCTTCGCCGCCGACCAGGGCCGAGATCGAACGCGAACTCGCCGAGGAGCGCATCGCCTTCAAGACGCTGGTCGACACCTATCGCGCGGAGGCGGGCAGCAAGGAAGCCGACGACATGGTGCAGGCACTCGACATTCGCGAGACCACGACCGCGCCATCGACGATCCAGAAGGTTTTCGAAGACGCCGAGAAAAAGGGCTTCTTCGCGCCGGACAAAATCCTCGCCTCGACCCGACGCCTCTTTCAGGGCAGCGCGACCCGCGCCCTGATCTCGACCCCGGCGGCCGAGCCCGGCATCGAGACGAAACTCGCTGCGGCGCTCAAGGTCGATGTCAAAGGTCTCGCGGGCAAGCGCATCAAGCAGGGCAAAGTGACGTTCGATACGTTGCCCAAACTCGGGGCACCGGCGACGATCGTGTCCAACACGCCGATCAAAGAGTTCGACATGCAGGAATATACGCTGTCCAACGGCGTGCGCGTGCTGATCTATCCGACAACGTCGGAGGACAGCCGCGTCTATGTCCGCGTGCGCTTCGGTGGCGGGTACAACGCCTTGCCGACCGATCGCGAAACTGCGGCCTGGGCGGCCGGGCTTGCGCTGACCGCAGGCGGTATCGGCAAACTCAACCAGGGCGATCTCGATGAATTGACCTCGGGCCGACGGATCGGGCTCGACTTCGGCATCGACGAGGACGCCTTCACCTACAATGCGATGACCTCGCCGACCGATCTCAACGATCAATTGCGCTTGATGGCAGCGGCACTGTCCGCGCCAGCCTGGGATCCGGCACCGGTGCTGCGCGCGCGGGCGGTGGCGATCTCGGGATATCCGAGCTCAAACGCGTCGCCCGACGGGGTGTTGTCGCGCGATCTCGAACGCTTGCTGCACGACGGCGATCCGCGCTGGGGCAACCCCAGCCTGGAGGCGATCACCGCCACGACGCCGCAATCGTTCCGCGCGCTGTGGGAGCCGTTGCTCAAGACCGGGCCGATCGAAGTGATGGTGTTCGGTGACATCAAGGCCGATGCCGCGATTGCGGCGGTGCAAAAGACGCTGGGAGCCTTGCCGCCGCGCGCCGTGCCTGCAGGGCTGGTGGTGCCGCCGGTGCGTTTCCCCGCGCACAATCTGTCGCCCGTGGTGCGCACGCATGACGGACCGGACAATCAGGCAGCGGCGGTGATCGCCTGGCCGACCGGTGGCGGCGTCGCGGGCGCGACCGAATCGCGCCGTCTCGACGTGCTGGCGGCGATTTTCAGCGATCGCCTGTTCGATCGCCTGCGCTCGCAAGCCGGCGCAAGCTACAGCCCGAACGTCTCCAGTTCGTGGCCGACAGGCACGCCGAGCGGGGGGGCGCATCATGGCGATCGGCCAGGTCGCGCCCGACAACATCCCGCTGTTTTTCAAGCTCTCGCGCGAGATTGCCGCCGAACTGGTGGCCAAGCCTGTCGATGAGGACGAGCTGAAGCGCACGATCGGGCCGATGCAGCAATCGATCATGCGGCAATCGACCGGCAACCAGTTCTGGATGAACCAGCTCGACGGCGCGACCTATGAGCCCGCGCGCATCGCGGCGCTGACGCACCTCTATTCGGACATTTCCACGATGACGGCGGCGGACCTGCAGGCGACGGCGGCCAAGTACCTTCGCCCGGATCGCGACTGGACGATGCAGGTGGTGCCGAAGGCGAAGTGACCTACGCCTTGTACAGTGCCTCCAGTCGGGCACCGTACACCGCCTTCAGCACGTGCCGTCGGATCTTGAGCGAGGGCGTGAGCTGTTCGTTCTCGATCGCGAAGGGCTCGTCGGCGAGGACGAAGCGGCGGATGCGTTCGGTCACCGAAAGATCGGCATTCACGCGTTCCACAGCGAGGCCGAGCGCGGTGCGATATTGGCTGTTCTCGGCGAGGCGCTTGAAGTCACAGACATCGCCCTCGCGCGCGCACCATTCCTGCGTCCATTCGGCATCGGGCACGATCACTGCGACCATATAGGGCCGCCGGTCACCGAAGATCATCGCTTGCGCGATTTCGGGTTGCAGCGTCAGCATTCCTTCAACCTTTTGCGGCGCGACATTCTCGCCTTTGTCGTTGACGATAATGTCCTTCTTGCGATCGGTGATCTGGATGCGGCCCTTGGTGTCGATCAGCCCGATATCGCCGGTGTGCAGCCAGCCGTCCTTGAGGACTCGCGCGGTTTCGGCCTCGTTGCGCCAATAGCCCTTCATGACCAGTTCGCCGCGCACCAGGATCTCGCCATCCTCGGCGATGCGCACTTCGGTCTCGACCAAGGGCGGGCCGACCGTATCCATCTTGAGCCCGACCTTGGGGCGGTTGCACGAGATGACCGGGGCGGATTCGGTCTGGCCATAGCCTTGCAGCATGGTGATACCGATCGCCTCGAAGAAGGTGCCGACCTCGGGCGTGAGCGGTGCCCCGCCCGACACCAAAGCCTTGATCCGCCCGCCGAAGCGTTGCTGGATCTTGGGACGGAGCGTTGCGCCCAGGAACAGGTCCATCGGTTTGTCGAGCAAGCCCGCTTTGCCCGCCGCCTTCTTCGTGCCGAGCGCTTGCGCGCGGCCGAGCAGGAAACTGGAGAGCTTGCCCTGCTTTTCTACCGCCTTGGAAATGCGCGTGCGCAACACCTCGAACAGGCGCGGCACCACCACCATCAAGGTCGGGCGGACTTCCTCGATATTGGCGGCGAGCTTGTCGAGGCCCTCGCTATAGTAGATTTGCGCGCCGAGCCCGATCGGGAAATATTGCCCGCCGGTATGCTCATAGGCGTGGGATAGCGGCAGGAACGAAAGAAATACCTCGTCCTCCCAGCCGAAATCCTCCTCGATGATCGTGCAGCAGCCGTGGACATTGTGCAGGATCGCGCCGTGATGCTGCATCACCCCGCGTGGCGAGCCGCCGGTGCCGCTGGTGTAGATGATGCAGGCGGTGTCGTCGCGCGTCGCGGTCGCGGCGATGCTGGCCGGGTCGGTGTCGTGATCGGCGAGCAAGCGGTTCCACGGATGGAATTCGAGTGCTCCGGCCTGGCTCGCCCGCAGATCCTCGATGCAGATCACGATCTTCGCGGCGCTCGCGCGGATCGCGGCGGGGAGCAGCGTCCTGGCCAGTTTCGCGGTCGAGACGATGACCGCTTTCGCACCCGAATTCTCGATGATGTGGGCATGGTCGCGCTCGGTATTGGTCGTGTAGGTCGGCACGGTGATGCACCCCGCCGCCATGATCGCGAGATCGGCGATGCACCATTCCGGGCGGTTTTCCGACACCAGCATCACCCGGTCGCCGGGTGCCAGCCCGATTGCTTTCAAGCCGGCCGCAAGGCTCGCCACCTGACGCGCAGTCTCAGCCCAACTCCGCGAGACCCATTGTCCGCCGGTTTTATGCCACAGAAAGGGGGCATCCCCCTTTTCGGCAGCGCGCGCGAGGAACATCGCGACGAGATTGGGGAAGTGTTCGAGGGTACGCATGGTTCTCTCCCGGGGAGTAAGCGCGCCGCATTCGGCTGCGCGTAGGGGGGTTATTCGGGCGGTCGCGGCGCGGCACCGGCGCGGACGATCTGGGTGGTCTGGCCGTCTTCGCGTACGGCCACACCTTCGCTGCGCGGATCGGCGGCACCGACCCACTGACCGTTCACGCGCTCGATCGCATTGGCCTTGAGGCCGAGCGGGGCGATCTGGACATGCTCGCCCAGCGCCTGAAGCGCGGGCACCATCGCATCGAGTTGCGTGCCCTTCTCGGCCACTGCGTCAAGCTTGGGGGCATAGAGCAAGCCAAGGCCGATCGCATCCTGCGCCGACATTTTCCAGTCGAGCACCGCCACCAGCGCCTTGGCGACTTGCGCGATGATGGTGGACCCACCCGCCGCGCCGATCGCGATCCGTACCTTGCCATCGGGGCCATAGACGATGGTCGGCGACATCGAGCTGCGCGGGCGCTTGCCGCCTTCGACGCGGTTGGCGACGAGATAGCCGTCCTTGGCGGGGACGAAATCGAAGTCGGTCAGCTCATTGTTGAGCATCACGCCCCCGACCGACAGGCCCGATCCGAAATAGCTCTCGATCGTGGTGGTCACCTCCGCGACATTGCCGCGCCGGTCGACCGCGACCAGATCGCTGGTGCCGGGGATATCGGCATTGGGGGCGGGCGTGCGCGGCGGAGCGCCCGGCGGTGTACCGGGGGCGACACTCGCCATGCTGCGCTCGGGCGAGATCAACGCCGAACGTACGGCGATATAGCCGGGATCGAGCAAGCCTTTGACCGGCACGCGCACATAATCGGGGTCGCCGAGATACAGATCGCGATCGGCATAAGCGAGCCGTTCGGATTCGGCGAAGAGGTGCCACGCGACCGGGTTGTTCTTGCCCAGCGCCGCCATGTCGAAGCGCTCGAGCTGCTTGAGGATCATCAGCACCGCGATCCCGCCAGCCGAGGGCGGTCCCATGCCGCAGACTTTGTAGACACGGTATGTGCCGCAAATCGGCGCGCGCTCCTTGGCGCGGTAGCTGGCAAGATCGGCCAGCGTCATCTTGGACGGATTCTGCGCGGCACCGTTGACCGCCGCGACGATCTTCTGCGCCACCGCCCCGGTATAAAAGGCGTCTGGGCCTTTTGCGGCAATGGCGCTGAACAGCGCGGCCTGTTCCGGGTTTTTCAGAATGGTGCCGACGGGGAGCGCCTTGCCGTCGTCGCCCAGGAAATGCGCGCGCGCCCACGGATCGAGATGCCGACCGAAATTGTTGAGTCCGTTGTGGAGGCGCGGGGTGATCGCAAAGCCATCGCGCGCCAGGTGGATAGCGGGGCCGAACAAGGTCGCCCAGGGCAGTTTGCCATACCGCTGATGCGCCAGCGCCATCATTCGCAAATTGCCGGGCACGCCCACGCTGCGGCCGCCGGGGATGGCAGTAAAGATGGGCAGCGGTTTCCCATCGGCCCCGTAAAACCACTTTGGGTCGGCGGCAGCAGGTGCGGCCTCGCGCCCGTCGAGCCCGGTGGTGCGGTCGGTCGCGGCATCGTGATGCACCATGAAGCTGCCACCGCCGATGCCGCTATTTTGCGGCTCGACCACGTTCAGCGCAAGCATCGTCGCGATGGCGGCATCGGTTGCGCTGCCGCCCTTGCGCAGGATCTCCGCGCCGGCCGCTGCCGCGCGGGGATCGGCAGCGCTGACCATGCCGAGACTGGCGGGGGGCTTGGGGGCGGGGCGGCGCGCTTCTGCGGTGGCGGGTGCGAGCAACAGCAGGGCGAGGGCGGCGAGCGATCTTTTCATGCGACGACCCTAACGCGCTTCACCGCACAGGCAAGCCGCCGCCTGCGCCGCAGCAGCCTCGCCGTCCTCTCTAAAGACGTCGGCAAGGATTTACGCTGCGCGGTGTCGTTCGCTGGTGCCAACCGCCTCGGCGACGGTCGCGAACCCGTCGCGCTGCAGGGTGTTGGCGAGGCCGCGGACGATGCGGCGGGCGAGGCCGGGGCCCTGATAGACCAAGGCGGTATAGAGCTGGACCAGGCTCGCCCCAGCGCGGATGCGGGCATAGGCTTCCTCGGCGCTGTCGATGCCGCCTGCGGAAATCAAGGGAATCGCACCGCCTGTCGCCGCCCGGAAATCGGCGAGCCGCTGGCGTGCCAGAGCCGCAAGCGGTGCACCCGACAGCCCGCCAGTCTCGCCCGCGTGCGCGGAGAGCAGCGGCGGGCGCGAAATGGTGGTGTTGCTGACGATCAGCGCATCGACGTGATGCGCAGCGGCGGCACGCGCGATCGCATCGATCGCGGCCGCGTCGAGATCGGGCGCGACCTTCAGGAACAGGCGCGGCCGCGCGATCGGCGCGCGCCGCGCCTCGTCCGCCGCCGCGAGCAACTCGGTCAATTCGGAGCCATGCTGGAGATCGCGCAGGCCCGGCGTGTTGGGGGAGCTGATATTGACCGTGACATAATCGGCCACCTGCGCCGCAGCGGCCACGCCATGTGCATAATCGGCGATCCGGTCGGGCGCGTCCTTGTTCGCCCCGACATTGATACCGAGGATCCCGCGCCGCCTTGCCGCCGTTGCGCGCGGCAGCGCTGCGGCAATACCGCCATTGTTGAACCCCATGCGGTTGATCACCGCGCGGTCCTCGACCAGTCGGAACAAGCGCGGCTGCGGGTTGCCCGCCTGGGGCAGTGGGGTGAGCGTACCGATTTCGACGCTGCCAAAGCCAAGCCCGAAAAACCCGTCGATCGCGCGACCATCCTTGTCCACCCCCGGCCGCCAGGCCCACCGGATTGGCAAAGTCCAGACCGGCGACGGAGGTGCGCAGGCTGTTGGGCGATTGTGCGCGGAAGAACGGAGCGCCTGTCGTGGCCCCGAGCGCCAGCAGCTTGAGGGTGAGGGCGTGCGCGCGTTCGGGTTCGAGCGCGAACAAAGCGGGGCGGATCAGTGGGAACAGCATCGTGCGCCTGATGGCATCCGGGAGCGCTGGCGTCAAAGCCGGCAAAGGTGCCTTAATTATGCATTTAGCATGAAAAGCGACGAATTTGTCCAATACACGACCTTCGAAAGACGCCATTAATGCAGTGCGACCCAAGAAGCTCCGGACCGGAGCATCTTTCCTCCGGCCGGATGGTATACCATCCGGGCCGCTTTTATTTGTTTGGCAGAAGCGTTACACTTGATCGCGACAGGGCAGGGGCGTCGCGGCGTGGGATCGATTGAACTGGACTATGCCGTGCCGTCGGCCGACCTAGCCGAGTATATCACGCTGTTTTACGATTTTTCAGCGGACGTGCCGATGCTGGAAGATGTCGAGCGCGCCGATTATGCGCAATTGCGATTCCATCTGTCGCTAG
>NZ_JSBN01000008.1 GCF_000797515.1 Sphingomonas sp. Ant H11 | reverse complement strand
AACAGGCGCGCTCGCCATCAGCGGCGGCACATGCCGGGCCGCACGTGCATCCCCGTCCGGGGCCAGCCCGCCGCCCGTGCGGACGCGTGGCAGATCGATGACGCGCTGTGGATCACTCGGGGCCCCTTATCTCCCGTCCGACATGGCCACAATCCGCTCGCACACGCAACACGCGAGTGCGAACACTCGTGTCTACGCCAGCGCCGCCGCCATCCAGTCGGGCACCAGCGCATCCCCCAGCGCCTCCACCCGGCGCAATTCCACCATCAGGCCCAATTCAGGATACGTCACCCGCGTGCGGTCCCCCGCTTCGCCGAGCGGCGCCACCACCAGCCGCCGGTTGACCTTGCTGCGATGGTGCATCCGCGCGGTATTTTCCTGGCCGACATAACAGCCCTTGGTGAAGCTCACCCCGTTCAGCTCGCGCGCATTGCATTCCAGCCACAGCGTCTGGTCGCTGCCCAGTTCGGCTTGCCCCTCGGTCACGCCCAGCGACAGCCGGTGCGCCAGCCAGCCCGTCGCGGCATCGCCCGCGTCGCCGATCCAGCGCCGCCCGAGCGCGGGCAGGCGCGGATCGGGCACGCCCTGCTCGCCCTCACGCGCCCAATGCACCGCGCCGCCCGTGCGCTCGATCGTGATCGCGCGCCGCAACCGGTACATCGACAAGCGCCGCACCAACGCCTCGGCCGCGCTCGCTTCACAATCGACCAGGATCGCCTCGCCCTCGGCCCACAGCATGAAATCGAACAGCGCCTTGCCCTGTGGCGTCAGCAGCCCACCCCATTGCGGCGCGCCCGGCACCACGCTCGCCATGTCGTGCGTAACAAGCCCCTGCAGGAAGCCGCGCGGGTCATCGCCCGCGATACGAAGGAGCGCTCGGTCGGTCAGGGTGGTTTCTGGCATGGCTAACAGGTAGGAAGCCCGCGACTCTTTGTCACCCATCGCCGCGCGCGTGCCGCCCGGCTGCCTATCCCCGACGGGCGGGGATCAAGGTCAGGGCTTCGACAGATTCCGCCCGAACGGAGTGCGTGCAGTGACTTTCGATCTCCTCCTGAAGAACGGCACCGTCCATTTGCCCGCGGGTCCGGTGCAGACCAGCGTCGGCGTGATCGCAGGGAAAATCGCCGCGATCGGCGCGGCCGGCGATGCGGGCGAGACGATCGACTGCACCGGGCTCGACATCCTGCCCGGCGTCATCGACACGCAAGTCCATTTCCGCGAACCCGGCCTCGTCCACAAGGAAGACCTGGAATCCGGCGCGCGCGCGGCGGTGCTGGGCGGCGTGACGGCCGTGTTCGAAATGCCCAACACCAAGCCCAATACCGATTCGGCCGAGGCGATCGCCGACAAGCTCGCCCGCGCGCATCATCGCATGTGGTGCGACCATGCTTTCTATGTCGGCGCGACCAACCACAATGCCGCCGATCTCGCCGAGCTGGAGCGGATGCCCGGCACCGCAGGCGTGAAAATCTTCATGGGGGCCTCGACCGGCGATCTGCTGGTGTCGGAAGACGCCTCGCTCGCCGCCGTGCTCGCTTCGGGCCATCGCCGCGTCGCCATCCATGCCGAGGATGAGGACCGCATGACGCCCGCGCCGACGAGCGCGTCCCCGGCGACCCGTCCTCGCATCCGGTGTGGCGCGACGATGAAAGCGCGCTGCTCGCCACCAAGCGCATCGTCGCGCTCGCCCGCGCGGCGCGGAGGCGCATCCATGTGCTGCACATCACCACCCCCGCCGAGCTGGAATTCCTGAGCGCCCACAAGGACATCGTGACCTGCGAGGTGACCCCGCAGCACCTCACGCTGGCGGGCGAGGAAGCCTATCCCCGGCTCGGCACGCTGGCGCAGATGAACCCGCCGATCCGCTCGGGCGCGCATCGCGACGGGCTGTGGCATTGGGTCGATCAGGGCGTTGCCGACATTCTCGGTTCGGACCATGCGCCGCACACGCTGGAGGAAAAGGCCAAGCCCTATCCCGGCTCGCCCAGCGGCATGCCCGGCGTGCAGACGCTGCTGCCGCTGATGCTCAACCATGTGGCGGAGGGGCGCACCACGCTTGCCCGCGTGATCGACCTCACCAGCGCCGGGCCGCAGCGCGTGTTCGGCATCGTCGGCAAGGGCCGCATCGCGGTCGGCTATGATGCCGATTTCTCGGTGGTCGACTTGAAGGCGCGCTGGACGATCACCGAAGACTGGCTCGCCTCGCGCTGCGGCTGGTCGCCCTTCACCGGCATGGAGCTGACCGGCCGCCCGATCGGCACCATCGTCCGCGGCCACCGCGTGATGTGGGACGGCGCGCTGGCTGGCGCAGCGGTTGGGGAGCCGATCCGGTTCGAGGCGGTGGAGTTTGGGTGAGGGGGCTTGGTTGGACGATCCCAATTGCAGATATGGGCTGACAGGCTAGTCTGCCGCCATGATCTCCCCCGACAGCGACCGTAACCGGCTGTTCCGCCATGACGGGCGCATTGCGATCAACACGATACGCGCCGCGTTTGCAGGATGGAACGACCGCCTTGTCGCTGTGGCCGTGCTGATCATCACATTAGCGATGATCAAATCGTGGCTGGCGGAGCGGCCTTGGACGATCGCGGCGTGGTCGGCAGTCGGTGCCGGTCTCCTCCTCGGCACCAGCGCTGAACGTCTTGTCGCGAAACGTCTGGCGTTCCACGGCTTTGACGGGTTGCTCGCAGTCGACGCGCTGCGCCCAGCAACCCGCAGACGGTATATCGCCGCTTGGCATGGCATCGCGCTCGCCCTGCTGGCCACAGTCCTGCTGGTCGTCGCACCCTCGCTGCTGATCGTCGGCTGTGCGAGCTATTTGGCTGGAACGCTCTTGGCCGCGCTCATGAGCGGCGTCACCGTGCCAAAGAGGTTGGCCGACAGAGTCGGGTCGGCACGGGTAATCCGGGCATGGTTGCGCCATGGGCAAGCGGGTGCCCTTGTCGCCTCGACGCTGCTCGTGGTGCTCCTATTGGAGCGATCGCTTACGCCGAATACGCTGATCGCGATCCTCGGCATCGAGACCACGCTGCTCACACTAGCACTCACCAGCGTCGATTCCGACGTCGTTCGCTTCATGGCGACCACCGGCTATGGGCCATGGCGCATCGTCGGCTATCATGGGAAGAGCATGGCGTACTTCCTCGCGCTCGCGGTGCCGGGATGCTGGCTGATCGCGGGGTCGGTTGCCGCAGCCGTCGTCACGGCGGTCTCGGGCGCGGTGCTGCTGCTTTTGGTCCTGCGCGTCCTCGCTTATTGCCTGCACGGGAAGCGGTTCGCCGATCTCATCGTCTCCATCTTCGCGGGGCTGCTCCTGTTTCTAGCCTATTTCCTGCCGATCGCTTTGCCGTTTCTCGCCGTCGCGATCCTGTGGCAGTTGCAACACCGGGCCCGCACGAAGACGTGGCTGCTGGCATGAGCCCCGCGATCCACCTTGCCGGGGCGGCGGTTGAACGGAGCGGACAGCGTGTCGTGCAGGACGTCGATCTGAGGGTCGCGCGCGGATCGTGGTTCGGCCTCATCGGTGCCAACGGATCGGGCAAGACCAGCTTGCTACGCGCGCTTGCGGGCAGGCTGCCGTTCGCGGCCGGATCGTGTCTGGTCGATGGCCAGGACCTAGCCTCGGATCGCGCCGGACGCGCGCTGCGCTTCGGTTTTTGTCCGCCCGCCCATACGCTGCCGGATAGCGTGCGTGTCCGCGACGTTCTCGAACTGGTCGGCGGCAGCTACGATGATGTCCGCCCCCGTTTGGGGCGGTTGTCCCTCGCCTTGGCGCTCGCCCCACTGCTGGACCGTTGGATCGGCGATTGCTCGGCCGGAATGCGGCAGCGGGTCGCGATCGCCTGCGCCTTTGCGGGCGGTCACCCGCGCGTCATTCTGGATGAGCCGTTCAACTGGCTCGACCCCGTGGCGATCTTTGATGTGCGGGAGGTCTTGCGCAGCATGGTTGATGATGGGCTGACGCTGATCACGGCCCTCCACGATCTCGGCACGCTCGCCGCAGCCTGCGATGCCGGGCTCGTCCTTGCGAACGGCGAAGTTGCTTTGGCGCTGGACGAACACGCGCTTCACACGGCGGCGCAAGACCCGCAGGCTTTCGAGCGACAGACGATTGACCTCCTGCGCTCCTGAACGTGTCTAGGCGCCGGTCCGGCCGCTATTGCTATCCGTCCCCTAACCTTACCCGCCGCAGCGCGAACGCTCACTTCTCGGTGAAGCGCTTCACTTTCACCGGCAAATCCTTGCCCTTGGTGCGGCGCGAGGGGATCTGCACCGGGTTCTTCTTCTTCCACGCGGCCCAGGTCATCGGGCCGTCGGGGGTGTCGATGATGGTGTCGTCGATATCGCTCATCGGAAGCTGCTCCGCCGGTGAAAAGGCCAGTCGATCACGCCGCCGGCGAACAGCGCCCACCACACGATCACCGGCTGAAACAGCAAACGCGGGACATGGTACCACAGGCTCAATCCGCCCGTGCCATGTTCGATATAATCCACCGCATGTTTCACATTGGCGGGATAGACGCACACCGCATACAGCGCCAGCATCACCCCGGCCCACCACCGCCAGCGCGGCAGGAACAGCCCCACCGCCCCGGCAATCTCGCACAGCCCAGTGACGAGGATCACCGCCTTGGGAAAGGGCACGAAGCCGGGGGTTATCGACAGAAACGGCCCCGGCACCGCGACGTGCAATACCCCCGCCGCGAGATAGGCCGCAGCCAGCACCGCGCGGAGCACCGCTCGAGTGCGCGGCGCGGCGCTGGCGGGTCGCTGGCTCAGAAGGGGAACCACTTCGATGTATGGCTGAACTTCATATAGCCAAGGTTCACGCCCTGCCGCCAGCCGACGCCCAGCCGGATCGGGATCAACACGATATTGCCGCGCCGCAAATAGGTCGCGGCGAAGCCACCGACGAAATAGACGCGCCCCTCGCCCGCCGGGAAGCGCTTGTACAGGTCTTCCGAATCGTAGAGGTTGTAGACCAATACGAACACCTTGTTGGCATCACCGCCGAGATCGAAGCCGACCGACGGCCCGGTCCAATAAACCGGCTGCTGCCCCTCGACCTTGTGGAACATCGTGCCCTTGCCATAGCGCAGGCCGACCACCACCGCGCCCGACGCTTCGCGCCCGGCGATATAGGCATTGGGCTGCCCCTGTTCCTTCAGCGTGCGTTCCAGGATCCCGGCGAGGCCGGCCGCACCCTTGCCGAAGGTGCCCTCGGCGGCGTTGAGCAACTCCTGCTTCTGGAAGGTCTGGCTCGCGGCAGATTCGGCATCGGCCCCGTCGCGCGCGGCCGCCTGCGCCCGCTCATCGCGCACGGTGCCATTTTGTCCGCCTGGGGGGCGCTGCCGTCGGGGTCGGGCCCGAGAGCGGCACGCTCGACTGCGGGGCGTCCGGATAGCGCGGGGCATCGGGGTAGCGTTGGCTATCGGGTGTGGTCGGCGTGGCGGCGGGATATTGCGGCTGTGCGGGCGCGGGAGCGTTCTGGCCGCGCAGATCGGAATCGATCGCCTGATTGGGGTCGATCGTGCGCACCTGCCCCGCCACCGGGGCGGAGGCGGTAGCAAGCGCCAACACCAAAGCGGCCCCGCTTCTCGGGACGCTGTGCCATCCTGTTCGCATCGTTCTTCTCCCCACGCCTCAATCCGCCCCCGTAACGCCATCGTGCCTGTCGCGACAATGAACCGCGCGGTTGAGCGCGACCAACCGAGTCGATTTTAGGCCAGGTAACATGCGAACGCGCTGTTGATCCGCAGCGCATGCGCGGCTATAGCCCGCCTTCGCCGTGATCCGGAGACGTGGGTGAGTGGCTGAAACCAGCGGTTTGCTAAACCGCCGTACCGGGTTTACTGGTACCGAGGGTTCGAATCCCTCCGTCTCCGCCATTTCGCCTTAAAATCATTGAACAATGTCCCCGATCCGGGGCGGCAACCCGGTTGGCAACCGGTTTCTGCGACGGACTCTCGCGATCAACGGCGAGCGGTTCGATTTTATTGAATGTCGGTGATCAAACCGTCCTGCAGCCAAGACGTCAGATAGCGCCCGGCGGCAAGGACCGCTTCCTCCACACCACTCGTTTCCGCAAGCCGGTCGCACAGCCGGGCGAAGGTCACGCCGGACGCAGCGAGCTGGATGGCGTCCCTTTCCGTTCGCTCGATCGTCGCAAAATGCGGCTGCAGGTCCACCCGCCACACCCGCACCCAGGCCGGTTCGGGCAGCATCTGTGCGGCGGGAACATCATCGCTGGCCGCGATCGCCGTCCAGATCGCACCGCAATTCGTCCTCACCGGTATCAGTTCAAGCGTTGGGACGAAGTGGATGACGGCATCGTCCCAATCGATCTCGGCGAGGCGCGCTGGATCAAATGGCGAAGCATCGGGGCCATCGAACGCGCGTCGCAGGGCCCAATCGAGCGCGGCGATTTCCGCAACCTCCGGGTCCTCGGGATAGCGGGCGTCGATCGTATCGGCGAAACCGATCCCGTAATCGCCCAGCGTCCAGCTGGTCGGGGCGTGAAGGCCGATATGATGGCGCGCCGCAGCTTCGAAAGCGTCGTCTCCGAGCCATGCCCAAAGCCGTTCGTAGCTGTCCTTCAGACAGGCAACCAGCTGAGCGCTATAGGCATTGTGGTAGACGGCGAGCCCCGGCCCGGCCCCGCCGTTGACGGCAACCGGGATCTCGGTCGGTTGGTCGAGCAGAAAGTCCAGGAACGTCCGCTGCAGGGCGAGCAGGCTCATGCCGCGACCGCCATTGCTTCGGTGGCGATCCGGCGGGCGATGTCGAGTTCGGACAGCAGCTCGCCAAGCGGCGGGATGTTGTCGTCGCGTTCGATCATCGCTGCAACCGGGCCCAATCGCGGGTAGATCCGCCTGAACAGGTCCCAAACTGGATCCGGCACCGGCTGGTCGTGCGTGTCGATCAAGCGCTCTCGCCCCTGGCTATGGCCTGCGAGATGGATCTGGCGGACGCGATCGGTAGGGACACCGGCGAGATACTCATAGGGGTCGAAGCCGTTGTTCGTGCCGCTGACATAGATGTTGTTCACGTCGAGGAGGAGATAGCAGCCGGTGCGCTTGGTCATCTCGGTAAGAAACGCCCATTCGGTCATCTGGTCATCGGCGAAGGTCAGGTAGGTCGACGGGTTCTCCAGCACGAGCGGGCGTTCGAGCACGTCCTGCACGTGGAGGATATTGGCGCACACGGCGTCGAGCGCCTCGTCGGTGAACGGCAGGGGCAGAAGGTCGTGCGAATTGACGCGCTCGACCCGCGACCAGCTGAGATGGTCCGACACCCACAAAGGTTGGACTCGGTCGGCGAGCGCCTTGAGCCGCGTGAGATAGTCCGTGCGCACCCCGTCAGCCGAACCGATCGACATCGAAACCCCGTGCATCGCGACGGGCCAACGTTCCCGCACCTGGTCGAGCACATGGAGCGGGCGACCGCCGGCGACCATGAAGTTCTCCGAGATGATCTCGATAAAATCCACGGGGACGGGTTCGGTGAGGAAGTTTTGGAAGTGCGGGATGCGCAGCCCAAGCCCGAACCCCTGAAATGGCGCGATCTCGACGTGCGGCACTGCTGACCTCCCAATGTTGTGCCGGGGCTCGATCCCGGGGGAGACCGACCCGCACAAAGGGAAGTTCGGTAGCTGGACGTTGAAGGTTACACGGGCGAGGGAAAAATGCGCCTCGTCCGGCTCGGCCGGGGTGCCAGCGACAAGGCTGGAGCCGCCGATCTCACCATCGCAGGAGGCGGGGACCCGCAACCGCGCCAAGCAACGTCGCAGCGGCAAGGCCAAGCGAGTACCAGAGCAGGACAAACCCCGGCGAGCTTTCGCTGCAGTGCAGCGCGTAGATCGTCGCACCGGTGCCGCCCGAGACGAGGCCCACCGCCGCGCCTGCCGCCCGCAGCCGTGTCGGTGCCAGCCGCGACATCGCCCACATCAACCCGACGAACACAGGCAGCGCGAGCGCGGCGACGTAAGCGGGGCACTGCCACCAGCTCGTCCCCATCCAGAACGCCTTGGAATCGCCGGCTGGGGCCGCGGCCCAGCGCATCGCGGCGATTGCCGCCAACGCCGCGACCGGGGGCCAAAGCAGCCGCGACCAGTGAAGCTTCGCCGCGTCGGGCCTGCTCAGCCGGTCAAGCGCCACGAAACCCAGGGACGCAATCGACGCTGTGTAAAGCAGCTTGATCCAGAACGACGGGGTGATGACAGCTGTCGCGATGTCGGGCCGCGGCCCAAGGCTGGGCCAGAAGAGCACCGCGACCCCGGCGACCACTGCGCCGGTGATGAGCCCCTTACGGAGAAGGATTTTCGTCGCCCCGCGCGGCACCGGCTGCAAGCCGCTGGATAGTTCAGCAATCAACGCTTCGGTGTTCATGAAATGCTCCGTCGATCACTCGGCCGACGGGCCTCCACGCCGCGAGTCTTCCCTACATTCGGTGCACAGGAGCAATCGGTTACGCCGAACGAAGATTGAACGGAACCGCCCCGCCCCGGCCGCCGGATCGGGAGAGGCGAGCGTCTGATCCAGGAAGCCGCTCCGCCAGCCCGTGCGATCGTCTTGTCGTTCGACGAGAAGAGCCAAATTCAGGCCCTCGACCGATCCCAGCCCGGCTTGCCGCTCAAGAAGGGGGCGTGTAAATCGGCGTCGGGGAGCGATTGAGGCGTGACCGTAGGTCTCACATTCACGAAGAGCGCCCGTCGGGTCGGGATCGTGGCGGCTAGCGGGACTGCTTTCCTTGGTGCCGTATACGTCGCGACGCTGATCGCTGGCCTTTTGTCGCTCCGGTCGCTGCAGCAACCGATTCCGGACCCGCTATTCTCTTTTCTGGAGATCGAGATCCTCTTGCTGATGCCGCTATTCGTCGCGCTTATGGTTTCGGTACATGCATGGGCCGGCGCGGGTGCCAAGGTGTTCAGCCTTATGGCTCTTGTCTTCGCGGGCGTCTTGGCGGGCCTGACATCCGCCTTACACTTCGTCATACTTATTGTCGGCCACCAAGCAGCGTTCTCCAAACTGTCGCCCCTGTTGCTGTCGTTCAAATGGCCCTCGGTAGCCTATGCGATCGACATTCTTGGGTGGGACATTTTCTTCGCGCTATCCGTGCTGTGGGCGGCTCCAGTCTTCAGCGGCGGTCGGCTCGCCACGACGATACGCGTGCTACTGGCAACCAGCGGGACGCTGGCGCTTGCCGGGCTGAGTGGCGTCGTCCTTGGCGACATGCGGTTCCGCAACATCGGAATCGTTGGTTACGCAGGTGTTTTTCCAAGCACGGCGGTGCTGCTCGCGATCCTATTTCAACAGTCGCCGCCTCAAAACGCCTGCCAGGCGGAACGCCCGGTAGTTTCGTAGCCCACTCACGATTGCGCCAGCGGATCACTTCCCGCTGACGTTCACCGCTACGCGCAGTGTGGTCGCAGGCGGCGAGCTGGCAAAAATGCCGCAGCGCAAGGCCGTGCTGCCCCGCGCCAAGGTGCCAGATGTCCGCCGCCACCTTGCTGTGCAAGATTCCCCACGCAGCATAGCAAAGCGCGCCGCGCCGCGAGAGCAGCGGCGCGCTTTGCCGGTGGTCAGTCTGCGGCATAATCCCGTGCCTTGCGCTCGCGCTTCGGATCCAGGCCCAGCAGATAGTCGAGCGAGAATTTGCCGCCGCCACGGAAGATGATTGGGAGCAGGAGGCCTGCCCAGCTCAAATGGGTCGGCCATGCGTCCGGGTAGACGAACACCTCGATGACCGTGGTCATGCCGAGCAGACCCAGGGCGGCGACCCGGTTGAACAGGCCAAGGACCAGCAGGATCGGAAACAGATGCTCCTGGTAAGTCGCCAGATGCGCAGCGACATGCGGCGGGATCAGCGGGATCTTATAGTCGGTCTCGAACAACGAGTACGTGCTGTCGGTGATGTGCAGAATACCATCGACCTTGGTCCGGCCCGACATGAAGAAGACCGCAGCGACTCCGAAGCGTGCGACCAGCAGCAGGATCGAGCCGGGAAACCGATCGAGCAGCGAGCAGAAGCGGGCGTAGTAGTTCATTCTCATTCTCCCCTTGGAATATCTTCGGCGAAGGCACCGGCGGACAGCAGCAATGCGAATGTCGAGGCGACGTCTCCGCCTTCGCTCGACGCGTTGGCAGCGGCCTCGGCGAGCGTCTTGCCCGCGAGAAAAGCTCTGGTCGGCCCGTCGATGACGCGGACCTCGACCGCATCGCTTGGGCGCGTGACGAGGATGATCTCCCGATCCCAGGCGATCGCATCGAGCGCGTCGGGTGGGGCGTCGGGCTGGTGCGCAAGCCATAGGCTCGCCGCCGGCATCAGCGCCTTCGCGATCCGCGTTGCGGGGTGCCAGTGCAGGGGCGCCTCGGGATCGATGCCTCGGGAAAGGGCCGCCGCATCCAGCGGCGGGCGGTCCGCGGCAAACAGCGCCTCGGTCACATTGCGTTCGAGCATCGCGACGGGCCCAAGATACGGTGCTTCCGCAAAGGGGGTCCAAGCGTCGACGAAGGGCCCGAACCTGTCGCCATAGAGGCACAGACGCGCCTCGCGTGGCGGTACCGCCTCGATATAGGAGGTTGCGCACGCGGCGAACGCTTCCTCTCCAACCATGGCCGCCGTCACCGGGTAGTTGGCGAACAGCGCGTCGCGTGCCGCCTTGCTTGCGGTATTGCGATGGACCGCGAGCGCGCGCCGCATCGCGGGGTCGTTCGACGGATCCGGGGAGGCGAGCATCGTGCCGAAGGCGTGCTGGAAATCGGCGGCATCAAGCATCGATCGACATCCTCTGCTCGAGCAGGCGGTGGGCGCGGTCGCGCTCCAGCATCAGATCCTGGAAGGGCGGCATTTCGTCGTCGCGTTCGATCAGGGTCGGACGCGGCCCGACGCGGTCGATCAGGCGTTGGTAGAGCAGCCAGACGGGGTCGGAGACCGGCGCATCGTGGCTATCGATCAGCAACCCGCTATCAGGGTCGGGATCGGGGCGATGCCCGGCGAGATGGACTTCGCCGATGATCGACGCCGGGATCGCGTCGAGCCGAACCTCGGGCGAGAACCGTAGGTTGGCGGCGCTGACGAAGATGTTGTTCACATCGACCAGCAAACCGCATCCGGTGCGCCGTGCCAGCTCCGACAGGAAGGTCGCTTCGTCGAGTTCGTGTCCCGGCAGGTCAATATAAAGGGACGGGTTCTCGACCATGATCGTTCGGCCAAGCGCGTCCTGCACGCGCGCCACGTTACCTGCAGTGATGTCGAGGGCCTGGCGCGTTCGCGGAAACGGGAGGAAATCGGAGTGATGAGCACCCTCCCACTTTTGCCATGCGAGATGGTCGGAGATGGCGGCCGGGCGGATCAGGTCGGCGAGGGCCCGCAGCCTGCGGAGGTGATCCTCCGCAGGCGGTTCCACCGACGCCAGCGAGAGGCCGACGCGTGGAGCGAGATCGCGAAGCGCTCCGCCAGCGCGACGAGCGCTCGCAGGCGCGGTCCGCCATCGACCATGTAGTTTTCGGCGTGGACCTCGAACCACAGGCCCGGGTTACGCGCTGTCAGCGCTTCATCGAGATGCTCGAGCTTGAAACCCAGGCCTGCGGTCATGATCATCGGTCGACTCCTCAGGCACCCGGCGTGAGCGAGCCGAAGCCCTTGGGAGTCTTGATCTTGGCGCAGGTGCCGGCCGGCACGAGCTTCCACGCGTCCTTCTGATAGTTGACCTTGGAAGTGCCCGCGCAGGTGGTGCCGGCACCGGCCTTGCAGTCGTTCTTGCCGGCCTTGGCGACGCCGTAGCATTTCTCCATCGGCTTGCTCGCCTGGGCGTGGGCGGCCGTGGTGGCACCGGCTGCGAGGGACGCGAGCAGCAGGGCGCTGAGCGCGGTGGTGGTACGACTTGTCATCTTACGGTCTCCAATTCAGCCTCACGTGCGGCGGTCCGTCGGGAAGGGAGGGAGCGCCGCACGGTGGTCCGGGAGGCTGACAGGGTCGGACCACGACGATGAGTCCGCTGGGACGCGCGCCCCGGTTACAGGTCGCCCCCGCAGTTAGATTTTAAAATGCGTCTGTAACCGCCCGTCATCGCGCGGCGAAAACATGGCTGCCACTCGGCAAGTCAACGTCTCAATTCAGGAGTTTGCTATGAAGACCTTCAAGACCGGCGCTGCCATCGCCTCCGCCGCCGCCATGCTCGCCTTCGCAGGTGTCGCATCCGTGAGCCCGGCGCAGGCTGCTGGCGCACACGCATCGGGCAAGGTGCAGCCCTGTTACGGCGTCAATTCGTGCAAGGGCCAGTCGGACTGCAAGTCGGGCACGCATGACTGCAAGGGCCAGAACGACTGCAAGGGCCAGGGTTTCAAGGACCTCTCCGCCAAGTCGTGCGCCAAGATGGGCGGCAGCCTCACCCCGAAGGCGGGCTGAACAGCCGTTGGGCTCGGTTGAACGGCCGGGCCCGACTTACGCGGAATATCGTCCGGCGGCGTAAAGCTGTCGGGCGGTATTACCAGCGTGAGGTCAAGGGGAGGATGGCACGCGCGACCAGCGTGATGGCCGCGCAACCGAGCGCGTACCAGAACACGATGTAGAAGGGATCGTCGCTCGGGCAGTGAAAGGCGAAGATAAATGCGCCCCACGCGGCTGCGGCTACGCCGACGGCCGATGCGCTCGCCTCAAGATCGGTCGGCGCACCTCGGCGCATCATATATCCAAGGGCGATCACGGGCGGAACCGAAAGGACCGTCATGACGGCCAGGCACTCGACGCCCATTCGCCACATCAATCGGGCAGCGAGCCCATCCAGGCCTTGACCGGCAACGTCGATAACCACGCCGACCAAGACGATCGCCGTGAGGGCAAGCCCCCAGCGGCGAAGCCCCTTTCGTGGCAGGGACACCGGGCTGAAGGACTGCAAAGCGACATTCACGCCAATAAGCGCGAGGATTCCGAGCCCCGCCATCTTCCACCAGAAGGCCGCACGGCCGAGCGCCGCGCCGAGATCGGGCCGGATCGTGCCAAGCGCCAGGAAGCCGACGAGTTCGACGACGGCTAATATGAGGAGGGTGACAAATTGGGGGCCGAGCCTCGGCCGGGGCACCGGACGAAGATCCCCTACCAGTTTATCGATCAGCGCATCATTCGACATCGGCTTGCTTCTGAACAATCATGGCTAACCGCGCCAGCCCCCGGTGGATATTCACCTTGATAAGGGATCCGGACTGGCCGGTCCTTTCGGAGGCTTCCTCAACCGAAAAACCCTCGATTTTCACGAGCCGAATCGCTTCGGCCTGTGCGGGTTTCAACTCGGTCATCAACCGCGCCAAAATCACCGAGCTGGTCACGTTGCGCTCATGGTCCTCAACAGCGATCTCTTCAGGGAGTTCCTCGGTCCGGGAGCGGCTCATCGACCGCAGGCGATCGATCCATTTGTACCGGGCGACCGCCATCAGCCACGGCTTGAACGGCCTTTCCGGGTCGTAGGTGTGCCGTTTTTCGTGGATTGCAATCAACGTGTCCTGAACGGCATCGTCCACCATAGCGGGGGGAAGGCGGCGTGCGTAAAAACCCTTCAGCCAATGCCTGATCTCGTCCAGCAGCCGCCGATAGGCGGCGGCATGCCCCTCTTGGGCCGCAGCCATCAATTGACCCCATTGGTCCGCGGTCTCGCTCATCGACGAGCTCCCCGGCACCAGGACCGCAGCGCTGGCCGATCGTTGAACCGCAAGACGAAGGTGGGGTTGCACGTCCCGTCATTCGGCGGAACCGGCTGGACGGTTACAGCCTCGCCCAAAATAAAAACGCGTGGGGTCTTTTTGCCCGCCACCGATATGCGTCGTGCTCTCACTGCCGAAAACTTTCGCTCATTGCGCATCCTGGGCATCCCCGTTCAGGCCGTTCCGGCGCATGCGCGTCGGATCGATGCCGAATGCGTTGCGAAAGCTGCGACTGAAATGGCTGCGGCTGGCGAAGCCCGCATGATTGGCGATGTCGGAGATCGAAAGGTCCGTCGACAAGACGAGCTGCCGCGCTTTGTCGAGACGTGCGCGGTTCACGAACTCCATCGGCGGCGACCCAACCGTCTCCGCAAAGACTTTCGCGAATTTGGACCTGCTCATGCCGGCCGCGCGGGCAAGATCGGCCAGACTATGATGTGAGGCCGGATCCTCGACGACCCGCGCCACCGCCCGCGCCAGGGACGGCCGCTCGAACAGGCCGGGGAGGACTTCCCGCGAGCCACGGTCCTGAGCGGATCGGCGCAATGCCAGGATCAGGCACGCCTTCATCAGCGATCCGATGAGTGCTTTGCTCCCCAGTGCCGCGACGCCTGTTTCACGAAGGATCGTCGAGAAGGCGACGCCAACGACCGGTTCATCGGCGACATACGAACAGATCGGCTCTTTCAGCCCCTCGAACGGCCCGAACGATCCACCGATGTCGGCCTTGATCTGGCCGCAGGCGACAACGACGCTGCCCGGGCTTCCCATCGTAGCGTCGTAGTGCATCAAGCCGTCGCGCCGCCTGCTGCATGTCTCCTGCGAAGTGAGGATCTTGGAGGGCGTGGCCGAACCGCCGATCACCTGATCGATATATGCCGGTACCAGGACCACGCTGCCCACCGGTGCCTCGATGCACGCGCCGTCGGCGAGGCCGAGATAGAGCGTACCCGCGAGAATGAAGTGGACCTCGATCTTGTCGAGCTGCTTGATTTCAATCGCCGAGGTCGCGGTGAACTCGCAGACTGCGAACTCCTTCACGTTCACCGCGAGCGCAGCAAGAATCTGGTCGATCGCGGCGTCGTTCATAACCGGCATAGTGTGCCGTTTTGTCGCAATGATTCCAGACGATTCGCAACGAAGACAAAAATACGGATGATGCGGCACGTCGGTGGATGATCCGGCACGGGCGCATGCGTACAGGCTCGATTATCGATACGGCACGCGTTGGGAGTTCCAAAGAACGGCAGCGACGCGGCTGCAGCCATCCGCATGAAGTCCAGGGCCGCCCTTTGGTACGCTCGTTCGTATTCGCTGGTCATCGTACTCAATGGGCGGCGGCGCTGCCTGCTCAGCGTCATCGACGACTACAGCCGGGAATGCCGGGTGCCAGGACACCGGCGTCGAGTGGCACGACTGGCGTCTCTCTTGCGCGCCTGACGAACCATCGCAGGTCCAAGCGACACTCCATAAAATTCGGTTCATCCCGCTGGAACCGTCAGCGTCACGGCAAAGCCCGCCTCCTTCCAACCGTCGAGCCCGTCGGCGAACCAGCGTATGTCGGGCAGCCCTGCGCGATGCAGGCGCAGTGCGGCGTTCCAGCTCATCCAGCAATCGGCCTGGCAGAACACGACAAGCGGGCGATGGGGGTGCCGGGCAGCCAGACGGCGCACGCGAGCAGCATGGCTTGCTCGATCCCGGGGTCGAGTTCGCCGCGCCCGCTCTCGGCGAACCAATGCGCGCCTGGGATCGAGGCATGCGGCTCGGCAAGACTCCATCGTCCGGTCTCGACGTCGCGGAGCGCACCGGGTGCAGGATTGACGTCGATAAAAATGGCACCCGCCCGCCACAAGGCATGTGCCTGCGCGACGTCGACGCGCCTGACACCTTCGGGGATTGAAGGGATCACGCCGCGATAATGGCTCATTCGATAACCTGTAATCGGATCGAACAGTGGGGCTTCGGCTGGGGGGGCGGGAGTCGGCCTGTACCACACCCCCGGTCGAGGCTAGCACTGCCACCGCAAGCATGATTGCCCTTCGCATCCGCAACGCTCCGCTTGGCCCAAAGTCGCATAGTAGCAGGCGTCGCCGCGCTGCTAAGCTGTGCTTTGGGAGAAGATTATGGTCGTATCGTCGCTACCCTGGATCGGGGGGCTATTGCTGGCGCTGGCACCGCTACCGGCGCACGCGACCCTGCCCGCCGATCCGCTCGGATCGCCGATGTGGCAGCGATTGGGCGACACGCTGTTCGGCAACGACCCCGTCCGCTTCGACGATCGCGTTCATGTGATCTTTCCCGAAATCGCCGAAAACCAGACCAGCTTTCCCGTGACAGTCGACGCGCGCGGCATTGAGGGGGTGAAGCGTATCCTGCTGTTCGCCGACCTTAACCCAATTCCGCTTGCGATCGATTATACGCTCGCCGGTGCCCGGGCGTTTCTTGCGACGCGAATCAAGCTCGACCAGCGCACCCCGGTGCGCGGTGCGGTGCAGCTCGCCGATGGCAGTTGGCTCGTCGGCGGCGGCTGGATCGATGCAGCGGGCGGGGGCTGCTCGACCCCGCCGACAAGTCGTGTCAGGGGCGATTGGGCAGACCATCTCGGCGAAGTCCGCGGTGTCGCGGTGCGCGGGGCCGACGGCACACACATCCGGGTGGCCTTCCGCCACCCGATGGATACCGGCTTCGTCGCGAACATCCCGACGTACAATCTCGACACGCTCACCCTGAGCGGGGCGGGCAAGGCATACGGAACGATGCGGATCGAGGCGTCGGTCGCCGAGGATCCGACGATCTCGATCATCGCCGAGACAGCAGCGGGCGAGACGGTGGCCGTGCGCGCCAGCGACACCAACGGGATCCGCTATGACGGGTCGCTCGCGGTGCGCGAGGCGACACCCGCGCTGGCCGCGGTCCGCTAGATGATCGATCGCCGGATCGCATTGGCGGGTCTGCTTGGCGCGATCGCGCTGCCGGCCCGCGCCCAGCCGCTCGCCTATCGGATCATTCCCGAGAAGGTTGCCGATGGGCTGTGGGTCGTGCGAGGCGTCGATGCGCCGATCGCGATGGCCAATGGTGGCGCGATCGCCAATATCACGATTCTCGCAACCGAGGGCGGGACCGTGCTCGTCGATTGCGGCCCGTCGCTGCGCTATGGCGTCGCGCTCAAGCAGGCGGCCCAAGCGCTGACCGGCCAGCCGGTGGTTCGCGTCTATCTGACCCATCTCCACCCCGACCATATTTATGGTGCCGCCGCTTTCGCGCCCGGGATCGTCGCGGCCACGCCACAATTGGCGAACCTCTTGAAGAGCGAGGGTGCCGGCTTTTCTGATGGGATGTACCGGCTGCTCGGCGATTGGATGCGCGGGACCGAATTCACGCCGCCGGGCGCGATCCTGACGGCCGATCACGAAACATTCGGGGCACGGCGGTTTCGACTGCTCCCGCTGGCGGGACACAGCCCGGCCGACCTCGCGATCCTCGACGAAGCGAGCGGAACGCTGATCGCAGGCGACCTCGTGTTCCATGATCGCGCGCCCTCCACCCCACATGCCGACCTGGAGAAATGGCACGATTCGCTGAAGACGCTCGAAGCGTTGGGTCACAAGCGCGTCGTGCCGGGACATGGCCCGGTCGATCCCACCCCCCGCCACTGCGATCGTCCAGACGCGCGACTGGCTCGACTGGCTCGCCGCCACACTGCGCGCGTCGGTCATCGCCGGCGATGACAATGTCGCGGCGGGCAACGTCATGATCCCGGCACGTTTCGCGACGCTGCAGGCCGCGCGCTACGAACTGCAGCGCTCCGTCGCTCATCTCTATCCGGGGCTTGAGGCCGAGCTCCTGCCCCGGATCGACGCAGGGCGCTGACGCTCCGCATAGGCTCCTGCGCACACGGAGCGCTCTCTTTTGCGAGGAAACACGGCGAGACGCGTGTGTTATCCGACGCGGTTGGCGATCAAATCGTCGACCACCGCCGGGTCGGCCAGCGTGCTGGTATCGCCGAGCGTGGCGATGTCCCCCTCGGCGATCTTGCGCAGGATCCGGCGCATGATCTTGCCTGACCGCGTCTTGGGCAGGCCGGGGGGTGAACTGGATCGCGTCGGGCGTTGCGATCGGGCCGATTTCGGTGCGGACCCACGCCACCAGATCCTTGCGCAACGCTGCGCTCGGCACCTCGCCGGTATTGAGCGTGACATAGGCGTAAATCCCCTGCCCCTTGATGTCGTGTGGGAAGCCAACCACCGCCGCCTCGACGACGGCGCGGTGCAGCACGAGCGCCGATTCCACCTCGGCAGTTCCCATGCGATGCCCCGAAACATTGATGACGTCATCGACGCGGCCAGTGATCCACCAATACCCGTCGGCGTCGCGTCGTGCGCCGTCACCGGTGAAATAGACGCCGGGATAGCCGAGAAATAGGTCTCGAAAAAAGCGCGCATGGTCGCCCCAGACGGTCCGCATCTGCCCCGGCCAGCTCCGCGTGAGGACGAGATTGCCCTCGATCGCTCCCTCGAGCACCGCGCCCGCCGCATCGACCAGCGCCGGCTCGACCCCGAAGAACGGGACACTCGCGGCACCGGGCTTGAGCGGCGTCGCACCGGGCAGCGGCGTAATCATGTGCCCGCCGGTCTCGGTTTGCCACCATGTATCGACGATCGGGCAGCGCCCCTCACCGACGATCTCATGATACCAGCGCCACGCCTCGGGATTGATCGGCTCGCCGACCGAACCGAGCAGGCGGAGCGAGGCGCGACTGGTCTGCGTGACGAAGCCGTCGCCCTCGCGCATCAGCGCACGTAGCGCGGTCGGCGCGGTATAGAGTTGCGTCACCTGATGGCGATCGACCACTTGCCAGATCCGCGCCGGGGTCGGCCAGTTGGGCACGCCCTCGTACATCAGCGTGGTAACGCCGTTGGCGAGCGGGCCATAGACGATATAGCTGTGCCCGGTGACCCACCCGATGTCGGCGGCGCACCAATAGGTGTCGCCGTCGCGGCAATCGAACACGCAGGCATGGGTATAGGCCGCCCAGAGCAGATAGCCGCCGGTGGTGTGAAGCACGCCCTTGGGCTTGCCCGTCGATCCTGACGTGTAGAGCAGGAACAGCGGATCTTCCGCGTTCATCCATTCGGGCGGGCACTCGGCATCCACCTGCGCCGCGGCCTCGTGATACCAGACGTCGCGTCCGTCCTGCATCGCGACGGGGCCGCCGGTCGCGCGCAGCACGATGACCGTGTCGAGGCAGGTGGTGAGTTTGGCGGCGGCATCGACATTGGTCTTGAGCGGGATGCATTTGCCGCCGCGACAGCCCTCGTCGGCTGTGATGACGATATGGCTGTCGCAATCGGTGATCCGCCCGGCCAGCGCCTCGGGCGAAAAGCCGCCGAAGACGATGGAATGGATCGCGCCGATTCGCGCGCACGCCAGCATCGCGAACGCCGCCTCGGGGATCATCGGCAGATATAGCGTTACGCGGTCACCCTTACGCACGCCCTGCGCCTTCAGCACGTTGGCGAAGCGGCACACTTCGGCATGGAGTTCGGTAAAGGTGATGTGGCGCGCAGGGCGATCGGGAGCGTCGGGCTCCCACACGATCGCGACCTGATCGCCGCGCGTCGCGAGATGCCGGTCGATGCAATTGACCGAGACGTTGAGCACCCCATCGGCGAACCAGCGCACGCCGAAATCGGCTTCGTGGAAACTGCTTTGATTGGCCACGCTCGGCGGGGTGAACCAGTCGAGCCGTTCTGCCTGTTCGAGCCAAAACCGATCGGCGTCGTCGAGCGAGCGGGCATAGTCCGTCGTATAGCGTTCCGCGGTGATCGTCGCCTCGGTCGCCCAGTTGGTCGGAACGGGATAGATATCTGGCGTCACGTCTGTCTTCCTCATCGCAAGCGCACGCCGATCCACAGCGTGCGCGGGGTGCCGACGTCGATCGATCCCGCCGCGTTGCGGGTGATCACCGTTTCGTCGGAAAGATTTTCGCCGCGCAGGACGACCGCCACACGCCTGGCGACGGGCAGTGTGAGCACCCCGTCGAGCGTCGTCGCGGACGGGAGCACGTCGGTCTGCAGATCGTCCTCATATTGCTTGCCGACATAGCGCGCGGTGAGCGAGGCGGCGAAACCACGCGGCGATGCCCAGGCGAGCGTCGCGCTGCCGCTGTGCCGCGGGCTCTGCGCCGGGATGAAGCCATCAAGCTGTCGCGATGCACCCGATGCGTGGACCCGGCTGTCGCTGAACGCATAGGAGCCATCGACCGAAAAGCGCCCGCGCGCGGCCCGCGCGGTGAGCTCGATCCCCTTGGCGACGATCGCATCGACGTTGCGGCGTTGGCGCAGATTGGGCCCGATCGTGACGTTGGCGATCGCGCCGTCGAGGCGGTTGTAGAAGCCGGTGATGCCGAGGGTGACGCCAGCGACCGGCGTGAGGTCGAGCCCGGCCTCGGCTCCGCGCAGCCGTTCGAGCCCGAGCGCCGCATTAGCTTGCGTGGTAATCGGGAAAACCACAAACGGGCGATAGAGTTCGTTGAGCGTCGGCAAGCGGAAGCCGGTATAACCCGCCGCGCGCAGCGCGAGTGCGTCGCTCGCGTGGAACAGCGCGCCCGCGCGCCCGGTGCCCTCAAACCCATGACGGTCGTGATAGCGCGTGTCGGTGGTCGTCGCGCCTGTCGCGCTGGCCTCGTGGAAGAAGCCCTGGGTGATCGTCCAGCGATCGCCACGAACACCGGCGGTCAGCACCAGTCGCCCGAGCGTCCAGTCATCCTCGACGAACAGACCGGTCGTGCTGGTATGGCCCCCGGCATTGCGCCGCGCGGTGACCGCGCCGCTCGCGGCATAGGCGTCTTCGTACAATTCGCCGTCGCCGAGCCGGACATCGGCACCGATGCGCAGAACATGGTCGGCCCCGACCGGCGGGCGCAGCTCGATCTTGCCGCCAACCCCCGTCGCCGGCGTGTTGCGCTGGTCGAGCGTGAGCTTGAAGCTGGTCGCGCTGATTACGCGGTTGGAAAAATTGCGCGCCTGGACATATGCCAGCGCATCGATCGCCCAATCCCCGCGATGGATTAGCCGGACGCTGGCATCCTCCCCCTCGCTGCTGCTGTTCGCGCCCACAAAGCGGAGCGTCCGCTCGTCGCGATACAGCAGACCGCGCACCTGGAGTTCGGTCTGCGCATCGATCGGCACGACCGCGCGAATGGTGCCCGATCCATCCCGGTAGCGCGCGCGGACGGTCGCGGCGGTGAACTGGGATGGCGGCGTGGTGTAAAAACCGTCGCCGCGCTCGAACTTGCCCGACACGCTGACGAACCCGCCGCCAATATCGGGCGAGACACTTGCCGACACTTCCTGCGCGTTGTTGCTGCCGTAGAAGGCCTCCGCCGCAATCGTCGGCAGGTCGTGGCGGGTCGCACTCGCCAGCTCGATTGTCCCCGCGACGGCACCGGCACCGAACGCACCCGCGCCGCCGCCGCGCGTCACGCGCACGCCAGCGAGCCGATCCGCCGAGATCGCATTGAAGGGAATGTACCCGAAGAACGGATCGGCCAGCGGGACACCGTCGAGCAGCACAAGCGCGCGGCTCGACGCATTGCCGCCGAGCGCGCGCAACGTCACACCCTGCGCCGAAGGGTTGGCCGAGCGACTGTCCGATCGGCGGAATTGCTGGAACCCCGCAACGTCGAGCAGCACGTCCTCGACCCGCCCAGTCGCATCGCTGGTCAAGCGCGAACGGCCGATCGTTACCGAGCCATAGGCCGGCATCCCCGGCGGAAGCGGAAGCGGCTGGCCGAGCACCACGATATCGGCGGGATCGGCAGACGGTGCGGGGCTTTGCTGCGCGAGCGCAGACGATGGAACCACCAACGCCAGCAACGGAAGGAATGACGAGCGACGCATGACGGGCCGGCGCTTTCAAAATAGGACGGGTGGCGAGATGGGTTCGATCGAACCGCCCCCCGCCACCGCATAGTTGCACAATTAGAAGAACAGGATCGACCCGACCGATACGGTATTGGACTTGGCCTCGTTCGGGCCCTGCGCCTCCGCCTTGGTATGGATATATTCGGCGAGCAGCGTAACCCAGCTCGTCAGGCCGTAGCGTAGCTGTCCAACCCAGCTGCTATTCTTGTCGAGCAACGTCGGGTTGACCTCGCCACGCGCGAGATCGAGCTTGCTCTGCCCATAGCTCCCCGCGACCGTGAACTTGTCGAAGGTCAGGCTGGCCTGACCGTAAAAGCCGCTGCTGTCACGCTTGCGCCCGAGCGCATCGGTCGAGAAGACGAACAGCGCCGTCGTCCCCAGCCCCGACCCGCCATAATAATAACCGAGCACATTCAGCGGACCATAGCCGAGCTTGCCACCGACATCGAAGCCGCTGCCGGTATAGCTCGGCGCGCCGGCAAAGCCGTCATGCTTCTGCGTAATGCCCGACGCCCACAGGTGACCCGTGAATGTGTCGGCCTTGAAGTCATAGGTGACCTTACCCTGAAAACCGGGCGTGCCGTTGACCTCGGCCCCGCCCGTCAGCGTCGACAACGGCTGGAAGATTCCGGCCGACGCCTGAAAGCCGCCGAACACGGGCGTGGTGTAGGTGATCTGCGGCTGGAAGTCGGTGTAGATATAGCCGATCCCGATCCGCCCGAGCGAGGTGTTCGACGGGCCCGCATTGCTGCCCGGCGTGCCGACCGACAGCAGGGTGATATCGTTCAGAATCGCATCGGACCCGAACAGGCCGATGTCACGCCCGAGCTTGAAGGTGCCGAGATGCGGCTTGCCGATCGTCATATAGGTCTGCCGGGCATCGATCCCTGCGGTCGCCAGCGCGACTGGCGCACCGGCGGCGTTGGCACCATTGCCGCCGTACGAATTGCTGTTGATGCCGGGATAGAAGCCGAAGTGCGCGGCAATGTCCCAGCCGCCCTGGTTGGTCGACACGTCGAGCCCGAAGATGCCCGGCAGCAGCCCGTTGCGGATCGCCGAACTGTTCTGCGGGCCGGTATTGGCGAGACCGCCGACGACCGTCGTGCCGGCAAGGCGCTTATCGGGCGAATCATGCGTATAGAAGGCGTTGACCGAGCCCGAGAACTTCACCGTCACGCCGCCGACTTCCATGCCGATCCCGCTGCTCGTCATCCGCACCAGCCGTTTGTCGTCGAGCTGCGCGACAGCTGCGGTCTGCGGCTCGGCGGTCGGGTTGGTCGCGACTGCAGCGGGTTGTGGGGCGGGTGGCGCGGCGGGTGGCTTGCGCGCGATCAGATCGTCATATTCCGCCTGCGTCAGGATGCCCTTCTCCTTCAGCCGCAGCAGCAGGGCGCTGGTCGTGTCGTCTTGCGCGAATGCGGGCGTCGCGCCCGCCAGCAATGCGGCCGCGCAGACCGCCTGCAGCAATGTTGTGGTGCCCCTCACGGATATCCTCCCCCTGATAGCGGCCCGCCTTTCGCGGTGCCTGTGCGCCAACGCTGCGCCCGCGGCGGCGATCGGGGAATTGGACTTTGGTGCGTGGTGCGCGGCGTCCGATCAGGGCGCGACGACGACGCCCCAGGGCGCGCGGCCCACAGCAATCGTCGCGATCACGGCCTTGGTCGCGAGATCGACCACCGAGACATTGTCCGAAAGTCCATTGGCCGAAAAGACGCGGCTCCCTGCGGCATCGATCGCGGAGTGCCACACGCGCCGCCCGACCGGGATGTATCCGGTCACCGTCGCGCTCGCGACGTCGACGATTGCAAGCGTATCGGCGCGCCCCAACGCGACGACGGCCTGCTTGCGGTCGGGCGTGAAGCGGATACCGACCGGCATGATCTTGTCCTTGAACACCCCCGGGGGCGCGAAGGCGATCGTTTTGGTCACCGCGTGGCTGGTCGTGTCGAGAATCTGCACTTCGCCACCGATTTCCGAACTGACCCACAGCGCCTTGCCGTCGGCGGTGAATTCGGCGTGGCGCGGGCGCATCCCGACCGCAGTCTGCGCAAAGTCCTTGTGGCTGGCGAGATCGATCCAATGCACCGAGTCATCGGTCTCCGAGGTCGAGACAACCGTCTTGCCGTCGGGGCTGACCGCCATCCCTTCGGGTTCGACCCCGACATCGACTTGCCAGGCGACGACATGCTTGGCGACATCGATCGCGGTCACCGCAGCGTCGCGTTCGTTCGCCGCGAACAGCATGGTACCGTCGGGCGATAGCGCGAACTGCTCGGGGTCCTCGCCCGACGGCAAGTCAGCGACGACCTTGCCCGTCGCGCGGTCGATGACTTGCACGGCATTGTCGTCGCTCGCGCAGACATAGAGAAACTTGCCGTCGCGCGAGAGGACGATGCCGCGCGGGCGCTTGCCGATCGGCCAGGTCGCCACGACCTTGAGCGACGTCGCGTCGATCACGGTGATACTGTTTCCCTTTTCATTGGAGACGTAGACCGTCTCGGCGCGCGCACTCCCCCCGAAAGCGAGAGCGCAAAGCAAGGGCAGGGTAAGACAAATCCGCATGAGACGGGTCTAGTCCAATCGCGCGCGGGCGCATGCTGTACCTAAGTGCAATAGGGTCGCAGGCCTGCACCCGCCTACATCCCCCGACTCAATCGCGAAGACCGCGAAAGCCGTGGAGAGGAAGCCGATGAAGATCCCCAGCCTGTCGATGCTCGCTTTGCTTGTGGCGACGGGACTTGCCACCGCGCTGATCGGCAATGCGGTCTTCGCGCATGGCAATGTGCTGCCGCAACCGGTCGACACGAGCGCCCTGCCCGACATTGGCGAGGCATGGCTCGTCAAAAATCCGTATCGCGGCAATGCGACCGCGATCAAGATCGGCGAATCGGCATATGGCCAGAATTGCGCCCGCTGCCATGGCCTTGAAGCGATGTCGGGCGGCATTGCGCCCGATCTGCGCTATCTCGATGTCGGCGAAGCGGGCGACGAGTGGTTCATCAATCGCTACCAGCATGGCTCGGCGCGCGACGGCAAGGTCTATATGCCGCCGCTCGGCGATGTTCTCGGGCAGAAAGCCGGCTGGGCGATCCGCTCCTGGCTCGACACCAAGCACCAGGATTAGTGCCATGAACCCGGGCTTTACCCGACGTGGCGTGATTGCCGGGATCGGCGCGGCTGCGGCGCTCCCCGCATTCCCGGCGCGCGCGGCGTCGCTCGAAAAAGATCCGGAGCGCTGGCATACTGCGCATCGCGGTCTATCGCGATTTCGCGCCTTGGGCGTGGTTGGAAGGCGCAACGCTGCGCGGGATCGACGTCGATCTCGGTACTGCAATCGCGCACAAGCTGGGCGTCAGGCCCGAGTTTCGGGACTTCCTTGCGGGCGACGATGTCGACGACGACTTGCGCAACATGGTGTGGAAAGGCCCCGCCACCGGCGGCACGCTGTCGGACATCATGATGCACGCGCCGTTCGACCGCGCCTTTGCGTTGCGCAACGATCGCGTCGTGATCGTCGCACCCTATTATCGCGAGAGCTTCGCGATCGGCTGCGGCCGCGCGGTCGATTGCGAGGATCCGCCGGCCCGGTTCAAGGGCCACAAAATTGCGGTCGAGCTCAACAGCATTCCCGATTTTTACATGAGCGGCCAATTCGGCGGCGCGCTGCGCAGCGACGTCGTGCACATGACCAGCGGCATGGTCGCGTTGGACTCGGTCCGCGAAGGCAAGACCGATCTCGCAATGGCGACGCGCGCGCAAGTCGAGCACGCGCTGTCGAAGGGCGGCGACGCGATCGTTGCGCGCAAGGGGCCGATCCCGGCGCTGACCAGCCCGGGTTGGGACATCGGCCTGGCGGTGAAGGACGACAGCCGCGATCTCGGCGACCGGCTCGACACTCTGCTTCCCGAACTGATTGCCGACAAAACCGTTCCGGCGATCTTCGACCGGTACGGCGTGACGCTGCGCGCGCCGCTCGCATCGTGACCGCCGCCTAGGCCCAAGGTCCAATTGGCGGGCGCGCGTACCGTGATAGCGTGAAGCGATCGTACTGCAGCAGCAGCCGACCTCGCCGGAAATGGCGGGCGTAAAGAACAACCAGGGGAGAAGATGATGAAGCGCATTGTGCGACAGACGTCGATTTTCGCAATCGGAAGCGCGCTGCTCGCGGCACCGCTCGTGGCGGCACCCGATGCCGCACCGGGGGAGGCCGCTGCGCCGGGGGCGGCGGTCGGCCCGACCGATGCAGACTTGATGAACGACGCCAACACCCCGGGCGACGTGCTCACCTACGGCATGGGGCCGCGCGCACAGCGTTTTTAGTGCGATCTCCACGATCAACGCCGACAACGTCGCCAAGCTCGTTCCCGCTTTTGCCGCCTCGCTTGGTGGGGAGAAGCAGCGTGGGCAGGAATCGCAGCCGCTCGTCTATGACGGCACGATTTACGTCACCGGCTCCTATTCCCGCGTCTTCGCCTTCGATGCGAAAACCGGCGAGGAGAAATGGGAATATGACGCGCGTCTGCCCGATGCGATCGTGCCGTGCTGCGACGTGGTCAATCGCGGGGCAGCGATCTACGGCGACAAGATCATCTTCGGCACGCTCGACGCCCGGCTCGTTGCGCTCAACCGCAACACCGGCAAGGTCATCTGGAACAAGCAGATCGCCGACTACAAGGCCGGCTACAGCTTCACCGCCGCGCCGATGATCGTCCACGGCAAGATCATCGTCGGCAATTCGGGTGGCGAATTCGGCGTGATCGGCGAGATCCAGGCGCGCGACGTCAACACCGGCGAGCTGATCTGGACGCGTCCGACGATCGAGGGGAACATGGGCACCCTGGGCGGCAAGGAAAACGGAATGACCGGCAAGCTCAATGCGAGCTGGCAGGGCGACCAGTACAAGCAGGGTGGCGGCGCGACGTGGTTGGGGGGCACCTACGATCCCGATACCAACCTGATCTACATGGGCACGGGCAATCCTGCGCCCTGGAACAGCCATTTGCGCCCCGGCGACAATCTCTACACCGCCTCTACGCTCGCGATCGATCCCGACACCGGCCAGATCAAATGGCACTATCAGACCACACCGCACGACGGCTGGGATTTCGACGGAGTCAACGAATTGATCCCGTTCGACGCGATGCGCGGCGGAAAGATGATGAAGCTCGGTGCCAAGGCCGACCGCAACGGCTATTTCTTCATTCTCGACCGCACCAACGGCAAGTTGCTGCAGGCCACCCCGTTCGTCTCAAAAACAACTTGGGCGACAGGCTATAACTTGAAGACCGGCAGGCCCAATTATGTCGAGGCCAACCGACCCGGCCCGCCCACCGCGGAAAAGGGAACGACCGTGTTCGCGGCCCCCGCCTTCCTTGGTGCCAAGAACTGGATGCCGATGTCGTACAGCCAGCAGACCGGTCTGTTCTACGTGCCCAGCAACGAATGGGGCATGGATATCTGGAATGAGCCGATCGCCTACAAGAAGGGTGCGGCGTTCCTCGGTGCCGGCTTCACGATCAAGCCGCTCTATGAGGATCATATCGGTGTGCTCCGCGCGATCGATCCGGCGACGGGAAAAATCGCGTGGGAATATAACAACAAGGCACCGCTATGGGGCGGCGTGCTGAGCACGGCAGGCAACCTCGTGTTCACAGGCACGCCCGAGGGATATCTCAAGGCGTTCGACGCCAAGAGCGGCAAGGAATTGTGGAAGTTCAACACGGGATCGGGCGTGGTCGGCACGCCGATCACCTGGGAAACCGATGGCGAGCAATATGTCGCGGTGATGTCGGGCTGGGGCGGCGCGGTGCCTTTGTGGGGCGGCGAAGTCGCCAAGGCGGTGCAGCACATCAATCAGGGTGGTGCGCTGTGGGTGTTTAAGCTGCCGAAATCGTGAGCGGCACGGCTCTATCCGGCGTCGAGCGGAGCCGTGCGGCGGGGGGTGGCGAATGCCGCCCCCCGTTTCGCTTTCCCGCGCAATCGGACTACGCTCGGCAAGCGGAACGGCGCAACAGGGGGATCTGGATTACGTGGAACGCGTGCTCATCGCCGACGACCATCCGATGGTGCGCGATGGTTTGCGCACCGTCATCGCGGTGGCGTTCGATCAATGCGAGCTGTTCGAGGCCTCCTCGCTCGACGAAGCCAGCGCGGTGATCGCGCGCGAGGGCGATTTCGACTTGGTGCTGCTCGATCTCAACATGCCCGGCGCGGTCGGCTTTTCCGGGCTGATCGCGCTACGCGAGCGCTTCCCCTCGGTACCCGTGGTCATCGTCTCGGCGGCGCAGGAGCGCGGTCTTGCACGCGGTGCGCTGGCGGCGGGGGCGGCCGGGTTCATCCCCAAATCGCTGCGGCGCAGTGCGATCGTCGATGCGCTCAAGACCGTACTCGCGGGGGATTTCTATGCCCCGGAGATGGACGAGATCGAGGCCGCCGAGACGCTCGAGGATGCCGACATCCAGCGCCGCATCGACAGCCTGACGCCGCAGCAAAAGGTCGTGCTGCGGCTCGTCGTCGCGGGCAAGCTCAACAAGCAGATCGCCTATGAGCTCGATGTCTCGATGACGACGGTCAAGGCGCACGTCTCGGCGATCCTCGCCAAGCTCAAGGTGTTCAGCCGCACGCAGGCCGTCATCCTCGTCAACAAGGTGAAATTCGGGACCGACGCCTGACATTACTGCGTGAGCCGCGTGATCAGCGCGCGGAGCTGCGCGGGCTTGACCGGTTTCTGCAGGACGTGGAAGCCCGCCGCAGCCAGATGATCGCGCAATTCGGGGGTACGATCGGCTGTGATGATAATCGCGGGGATCGCGGCACCCTCCGCAGCCCGCAAGCCCTCAATCGCGCCGACCCCGGTCTGGCCGTCGTCGAGGTGATAGTCGGCAATGAGGAGATTGGGCCGCGAGATGTTGGCTTGCGCTATCCCGGTCGCCATGTCGCGTGCGTTCAGCACGGTGCAGCCCCACCCCTCGAGCAGAGCCGACATGCCTTCGAGGATCAATGTCTCATTGTCGATCACGAGCACGACCCGATCGTTGAGCGGCCCGCTGCGCGATGGCGCGACGGTATGCGACACGTGCGCGCTGGGCGTGCCGAGCGGAACCTCCACCCCGAAGCGCGAGCCCTCGCCGAGCGCGGAGCGGACGGTCAGCGCATGGCCGAGCATCCGCGCCGCGCGCTGAACGATCGCCAGCCCCAGCCCCATCCCGCGATCACGCCCATGCTCGCCGATTCGCCGGAATTCCTCGAAGATCTCGACATGATGCTCGGGCGCGATCCCCGGGCCGGTGTCGATCACCTCGACCTGCAGCATTTCACCCTCGACGCGAACCGAGACGTCCACCGACCCGGCCTGGGTATAGCGTAACGCATTGCCGATGAGGTTCTGCAGAATCCGCCGCAACAGGCGCGGATCGGAGCGCACCCAGAACACACCGTCATCGATCCGCAGCGTCAACCGACGCTCGCGCGCGACGGGTGCGAATTCGGCTTTCATGCTGCGCAGCATTTCGTCGAGCGCGAAGTCGATCGGCTCGGCGACGATCGCACCGGCATCGAGCCGGGATATCTCGAGCAGCGATTCGAGCAGATCCTCGACCGAATCGAGCGCCGACCCCGCCTGGCGCACCAGCGCGCGCGTCGGCAAGGCGAGCCGCCGGTCACTCAAGGCGGCGACAAACAGCCGCGCAGCGTTGAGCGGCTGCAACAGATCGTGGCTCGCCGCAGCGAGGAAACGCGTCTTGGAGATATTGGCTTGTTCGGCTGCAGTCTTGGCGTCGCGCAGTGCCGCCTCGACCGCGAGGCGCTCGGCATTTTCGCGGCTGAGCTCGCGATTGACCGCGTTGATGTCGGCGGTACGTTCCTCGACACGGCGTTCGAGCGTCTCGTTGGTCTCGCGCAGCCGCTCGGCGGCGCGCAGGCTTTCGGTGATATCGCCAAAGCTCATCACCATCCCGCCATCGGGCATGCGTGCACGGTGAACCTCTACGACCTTGCCGCTTCGGTAACGTCGGAGCGAGACGGCATCGCGCACGCCGTCTTCGAGCCAAGCGAGCGGCAGGTCTGGCTCCATCGGTCCGTTCAACGCCACACATCCCGCGACCAACCCGTCATGCGTCGCGACGATCGCGATCCCATCGGCGGGCAGACCGATTACTGCGAGCAGCGGATCGTTCCACGCGACCAGCCGACGCTCGGCATCGTAGACGCACACGCCCTGCGGGATCGTATCGAGCGTCGCCTGGAGGATCGCGCTCTTCTCGGCGAGTTCACGCGCGCGCAGCCGCGCATCCTCGGCCTTCACTTCCGTGATGTCGGTATAGACGCCGACGATCCCGCCCTCGCTGGTGCGCAATTCGTTGATCTGGATCCAGCGGCCGTCGGCAAGCGCGTGGACATGCCCGCCGCTCGCGACCATGCGCTGCGCCATCCGCTCGGACACCCAGCGGTCGTGTGCGACCATCGCCCCAAGCGTGGTGCCGTCCTTGCCGATCATGTCGGTGATTTCGGAAAAGGAGATTCCGGGGACGATCCGGTCGGCGATCTTGGGCCACAGGCCGAGATAGGTCTGGTTGCACAGCACAAGCCGATCATCGGCATCGAAAATCGCAAAGCCTTCGTTGATGCTCTCGATCGCATCGCGCAAGCGGCGTTGCGCATCGTCGGCCGTCTCCTTGGCGATCCCGAGCGCCGCGTTGCTGCGCGCCAGCGCGTCGAGCGCCTGTTCCAGATCGGCGGTACGCTCGCGCACCTTGCCCTCCAGCGAGATCGCGGTTTCGAACAGCGAGAAGGCATTGCCCTGAAGATCGGTTGAGCGTTCGACGCGGTCGATCAGAGCGGTGTTGATGCGCTTGAGTTTGACGATCTCAGCCTCGAGCGCCGCGATCCGCGCGGCATCGTGGCTTTGGGGCACGGCGATCCGCGTTGCCATCAGTCCCCCCAGCCGATCGCCAGGCCGCTGAAGGTCTGGTTGACGTGGAGCGCGTGGAACTGCTCGCCATAGGTGTTGAAGCCAGTGACGCGCCGTTCGACGAACATGCGAGAGACTTTGCGGGTCAATTGCCGCTGTTCGGCCTCGATCTTGTTGAGCACACAGTCGAACCCGACGATCCGGTCGATCCCACCGACACTGCGGTCGAGATCGTCGAACAAAGTGCCGAGCCCGTCGAGAATGTTGCGTGCCTCGCCCAGCGTCAGCACAACACCTTCGTCGATCGCGCAATAGAAGGTCAGACTGCCGTCGGGATTGGCCGACTGGATCGATCGGACATAATATTCGCCGCCGGCGCGCACCATCGGCGGGTGCGAGGCAAAGACTGCGGGGCCGAGCTGGTTGACGGTCGTCCCGGTCAGCCGGGCATATTCCTCCGCCGCCGGTTCGGCGTTGATTTCGGTAACGACGCGCCCCACCGGATCGGCCCCGGTGATCACCATCTTGACCTGTCCCGGCGCATAATGCTGCGAGCGAAACACCTGCATCGGTCGCGCCGAGGACAGGATCGCGACGAGCGCGGCATCGCGGCGGAAGGCACCGTCCTGGAAGATGAAGGTCTCCTTGAAGTCGAGCCCGTCGCCGGAAGATCCCCCGATCAGGGGGATTTCGCCAAGCGCATCCTGCACGGTGACGGTGAGCATCTCCTCGCGGTGCGACAGCCCGTCGACCAGGAAGATCGCGGCGCGCGTCACCTCGGGACCAAGCGCGTCCGAGGCGGCGGTCGATTCGGCGACCAGCGCGCGCACGACGCTTTGCGCACGGCTGGCATCGAACGAATCGAGATGATCGAAGCGGACAGCGTTGAGCGTGAAATCACTCGCCGGGAAACCGATCGCAGCGATCGTGCCCTCGGCGATGCCTTCCGGAGTAATTTCACCCGAAGAGGTGCATCCCACCACGCACAGCCCTTCGCTACGCCGGTTGATCGCCTCGGCCAGCCCATCGAGCGCGTAGCGACTGGAGCTGAAGATCAGCACGCCGGCAAGCGTCATCGGGTCGAGGGCAGCAAACAGCGCCTGCGCTGCGGCATCGGGATCCGCAAGCCGCGTCGCAGCGGTACGGACCGGGGAACGCAACCGCGCGGGCGGGGGGGCATCGAGCATGAGCGGCATCATGTCATGCCTGCACGGGTGCGTCGATTGCCATGGATCATCCGGCACCGCAGACCGGCACGCCCGCCGCGTCGAGCGCATCGACCTCGGCGTCGCTGAAGACGCGGCTGCGGATGATGAAGCGCAGTCCCTCGGGCCCCTCGAGCGAAAACCCCGCGCCGCGCCCGGGCACGACATCGATCGTCACCTGCGTATGCCGCCAATAGGCGAATTGCGCGGCACCGATCCACACCGGCACGTCGTCGGCGATACGCCCCAGCAAAATGTCCTGCCCACCGACCCGAAACTCGTCCGCAGGGTAGCACATCGGTGCCGATCCGTCGCAGCATCCCCCGGACTGGTGGAACATCACCCGCCCGTGGATCGCGCTCAGCCGATCGATCAAGGCGATCGCGGCGTCGGTTGCGAGAATACGGGCAGGTGGCGTCACGCTCGGCTCCTGAAAACGCGGGAAAAAGCGGCGGGTCCGAAGACCCGCCGCAGCCGACGGCCAAGGGAACAGACCGCCGGGCTTCGGTCGATACGCTAGAAAAACCCCATCGGCTTCGGACTGTAGCTGACGAGCAAATTCTTGGTCTGCTGATAGTGATCGAGCATCATGCGATGGTTCTCGCGCCCGATCCCCGATTGCTTGTACCCGCCGAACGCAGCGTGCGCCGGGTAAAGATGGTAGCAATTGGTCCACACCCGTCCGGCCTGGATCCCGCGACCCATGCGATAGGCGCGCGTTCCGTCGCGGGTCCAAACCCCCGCGCCGAGCCCGTAGAGCGTGTCATTGGCGATCGCGAGCGCGTCGGCATCGTCCTTGAACGGCGTCACCGCCACCACCGGGCCGAAGATTTCCTCCTGGAAGACGCGCATCTTGTTGTTGCCCGAGATGATCGTCGGCTTGACGTAATAGCCGCCGCCCAGATCGTCGCCATGCTGCGCGCGCTCGCCGCCCGTGAGGATCTTCGCTCCTTCGTCGCGCGCGATATCGAAATAGGACAGGATCTTCTCGAGCTGGTCGTTCGACGCCTGCGCGCCGATCATGGTCGAAGGATCCAGCGGGCTGCCCATCACGATCTTCTCGACGCGGGCGACCGCCTTTTCCATGAAGCGGTCGTAGATGCTTTCATGCACCAGCGCGCGGCTCGGGCACGTGCACACCTCGCCCTGGTTGAGCGCGAACATCGCGAACCCTTCGAGCGCCTTGTCGAGGAAATCGTCGTCCTGATCCATCACATCGGCAAAGAAGATGTTGGGCGACTTGCCCCCGAGCTCGAGCGTGACCGGGATCAGATTTTCGGTCGCATATTGCATGATCAGGCGGCCAGTCGTGGTCTCGCCGGTAAAGGCGATCTTGGCGATGCGCGGGCTCTGCGCCAACGGCTTGCCCGCCTCGACGCCGAAACCGTTGACGACGTTGAGCACACCCGGCGGGAGCAGATCGCCGATAATCTCCATCAAGACCATGATCGACATCGGCGTCTGCTCGGCTGGCTTGAGCACGATGCAATTGCCGGCGGCAAGTGCGGGCGCGAGCTTCCACACCGCCATCAGGATCGGGAAATTCCACGGGATGATCTGGCCGACCACGCCCAGCGGCTCGTGATAATGATACGCGACCGTGTCATGGTCGATCTCGGAAATGCCCCCTTCCTGCGCGCGGATGCAGCCTGCGAAATAGCGGAAATGGTCGATCGCGAGCGGAATGTCGGCGGCGGTCGTCTCGCGGATCGGCTTGCCGTTGTCGATTGTCTCGACCATCGCGATCAGCGGCAGATTTGCCTCGATCCGGTCGGCGATCTTGTTGAGGATCACCGCGCGTTCGGCATAAGAGGTGCGGCCCCACGCGTCCTTCGCCTTGTGCGCGGCGTCGAGTGCGAGATCGATGTCTTCCTTGGTACCACGCGCCACCTGGCACACCGTCTGGCCGGTCACCGGCGAGGGATTGTCGAAATAGCGCCCCTGCACCGGCGCGACCCATTGGCCGCCAATGTAATTGTCATAAGTCGAGCGAATCGCGACCTTGCCTTTCAAACCTTCGAGCGCCTGGTGCAGCATAGTTTCTCTCCTGGATATGAGCCCGGTGGCTGACACCAATGCGGGCTATCTGCCTCTATTGTGCCCAAAACCCTCGACCGCGCTATTGCACCAAAGGGCAATTTGCGGACCGTCAGTCTGCCTCCATGCTCGCTCGCGATAACCAAGCGTCCGCTGCCAAGGCCGAGCGCCCGCGCGAGACGATCGTGAGGAGAAGATGATGTCGAGACTGATCGCCGCCGCATTGTGTCTGACTGCCGCGCTGGGAGCGACCGGCGTAAGTGCGAAGGCACCCAAGACCGTGCCCGCCAAGACGATCGTCGTCGAGATGAGGGATAGCGGCCCCGAAGGCGCGATGGTGTTCGTCCCCGCCTTCGTGAAGGCCAATCCGGGCGACACAGTACGCTTCGTGCCGACCAGCCCGGTGCACAATGCCGAGCTGATCCCCACGATGCTGCCCGCCGGCGTCACGCCGAGCAAAGGTGCGATGGGCAAGTCTTTCGATCTCGTTGTCACCACGCCCGGCATCTACGGCATCAAATGCGCACCGCATTATTCAATGGGGATGGTCGCGGTCGTGCAGGCCGGCGACGGCCCGTCCGCCAATCTCGCCGCCGCGCGCGCGGCCAATCTCCCGCCCTTCGCTAAGAAGCGGATGGTCGGCTATCTCGCAAAGGCGCGCTGACATGACCACCTTGCTCGTCACCTATCCCCGAACCGACGGCGCGACGTTCGACCTGGATGCCTATCTGGACCGGCATCTGCCGCTCGTACGCGATAGTTGGACGCGGTATGGGCTGACCCGCGCCTCCGCATTTATTCCAGAGGAACCCGCTCCGGCCTATGCGGCGGTCGCGGTGCTCGAGTTCAGCGATGGCGCGGCGCTCGACGCCGCGCTGGCATCGCCCGAGGCGGCCACGGTGTTTGGCGACGTCGCCACCTTCACCGACATTGCCCCCGTGCCGCTGCGCTGTACGGCCCGGTGATGGACGGGAGCGCGAAGTCGGAGGGCCCGATCGCGGTGCGGCTGTTCTCGCGCGTCGGCATTGCGGGGGCAGCGCTCGTCTTCCCGCTCGCCGCCTTTGCGCAAGACCAGACCGGCCCCGATATCGTCGTCACCGCCACGCCCCTGTTTGATGTCGGCGAGGGCGCGCTGCGCTTTCCAGCGCAGACCATCAGCGACGAGCAGCTCCAGCGCGCGCATGCCAATGACCTCACAGACTATCTCAAGCGGCTGAGCGGTGGCGTGTTCGTCAATGAAATGCAGGGCAACCCGCTTCAGCCCGACATCAACTATCGTGGCTTCACCGCTTCCCCGCTGCTCGGCACGCCGGAGGGGTTGTCGGTCTTCCTGGACGGCGTTCGGCTCAACCAGCCGTTCGGCGATATCGTCAGCTGGGACCTGATCCCCAAATCAGCAATCCGCTCGGTTAGCCTCGTGCCGGGCTCGAACCCGTTGTTCGGGCGCAACTCGCTGGGGGGTGCGGTATCGATCCGCACCAAGGACGGCAACTCGGACCCCGGCTACCTGCTCGATGTCGGCGTCGGATCGTTCGCACGCCGCACGCTCGAGGCGCAGGCCGGGGGCGCGATCCGCGGCGGGTTCGACTGGTTCGTCAGCGGCAACGCCTTTCACGAGCGCGGCTGGCGCGCCTTTTCGACCTCCAGCGCCTATCAGGGATTCGCCAAGTTCGGCTGGTCGAATGCGACGACGCATCTGCAGCTTTCAACGAGCTACGCGGACACCGACCTCAACGGCAACGGACTGCAAGAACAGCGCCTGCTCGCCGCCGATCGCCGCAGCGTCTACACCCAGCCCGACGTCACGCGGAACCGCTCGGGGCTGGTCAATCTGACCGCAAAGCACACCGTATCGGACGCACTGTCGCTGTCGGGAAACGTTTTATTGGCGGCGGATCAAGACCCGCACCTTCAATGGCGACGTCAACGACAATGCGCTCGGCGAAAATCTATACCAGCCCAACGCCGCCGAGCGCGCCGCCTTGGCTGCGGCCAACATTAGCGGCTTTCCGCTAAGTGGCGAAACGCAGGGCAACACGCCCTTCCCGCGCTATCGCTGTATCGCCGAGGCGCTGCTCGACACCGAGCCCAACGAAAAATGCAACGGCCTGATCAACCGTTCGGCGACCGACCAGCGCGAATGGGGCGCGAGCATGGAGGCAACACTTACCGCGACATTCGCCGGGCTGCACCAGACGCTAACGTTCGGCGCGAGCTATTCGGATAGCCAGGCCGACTTCGCGCAATCCGCCCAATTCGCCTATTTGACTGCCGAGCGCGGCGTGGTCGGCGTCACTGGCCCGGGTGCGTTTGCCGACGGGACGCAGCAATCCGAAACCGCGTTCGACGCGCGCGTCGACCTGCACGGTCGGACCACCAATCTCGGCCTCTACGGCACCGATTCGCTGATGCTGACCGGCACGCTGCGAGTCGATCTGTCGGCACGCTACGATCGCACGAGCGTCGGCAATCGCGACCGGATCACGCCCGTTGCCGGAACCGGTTCGCTGACGGGCGATCATCGCTTCTCCGCCTTCAACCCCGCTATCGCCGTCGCCTGGATGCCGTTCAAGCAGCTCGGCTTCGATGCCGCGATCGCGCAGACCAGCCGCGCGCCCTCGGCGATCGAGCTCGGCTGCTCCGATCCGGCAAGCCCGTGTCGGCTGCCCAATGCGTTGGCAGGGGATCCACCGCTCAACCAGGTGACCGCGACGACGCTTGAGGTCGGCGTACATGGCAGCACGCATGGCCCCCTCACCTGGCGCATCGGTGCCTTTCGCACCGACAGCCGCAACGACATTCTATTCGTCGCGAACGACGCCGCAGGCTTTGGCTATTTCCGGAACTTTGGCCGCACGCGGCGGCAAGGCGTCGATCTGGATGCGACCGCCACGTTCGGTGCAGTTCGGCTTTCGGGCCATTATACCTGGCTCGACGCCACGTACCGCAGCAGCGAGCACGTCGGTGCCTCGGGCAACAGCAGCAATGACGGCGTCGCCCCCGGGTTTGACGGCACGATCGCCATCAGCAGGGGAAATCGCATTCCGCTAATCCCGCGTTCGATCGCCAAGGCGGCGGTCGGCTGGGATCCGATCAAGCGCCTGTCGCTCGATGTTGACGTTATCGCTGTTTCGGGCGTCTTTGCGCGCGGCAACGAGAACAACGCGCATGTGCCCGACGGCGTTTATTACCTCGGTGCCGGGAGCACGCGACCGTATGCGGTCATCAATTGCGGTGCCGAACTGCACGTTACCAGGGCCGTCACGCTGACGCTCCAGGTGAACAACCTGCTCGACAAGCAATATGCCACCGCCGCGCAGCTCGCGGCGACTGCATTCGACGGCACTGGCCGTTTCGTAGCGCGCCCCTTCGCCACCCCGGTGATCGGCGGCGAGCGCCCGCTATTATCCTCGACCTTCTACGCACCCGGCGCGCCGCGTTCGGTGCAGGTCAGCGCTCGCATTCGACTTTGAGCGGAGAGAAGACAGGTAAGGCGTCATCGCCAGAAGACAGGCGAAATGCGCTTAAATTTCATAGACTAAGCCACGTGCCGGCAAAGAAGCGTCAGCCTCAGATTTCGGTCATGAACCGAGGCATTCATCGGCGTCTGGAGGAGGCAAACTGCAAGTACAAGACGCAGATCGCACCCAGGACAGGAATACCAAGCGCGCCCGACAGGACAAATGAAGGCGAAATCGGCGGACATAATGGGCAAACCGGGAGGAGCTTGGCGACGAGGACGGCAAGCAACGCGGTGCCCAACCCGGACGCGGCCTTCAACGTCGCGACGAACAGCCCGATCGGAAAGGCTTCGCCGACAATCCCGTTGCCGCGTTCCGATTGCACGCTCATCGCCAGAAGCGCCCAGATGGCGGTGTTCATGCCCGCCTGGCTTCCGCCAAGCAATGCGAGAAAGATCATGCCAGCGGTCGAGGTCAGGCTGAACGCGAAGCAGCCAATCGATAGGATGAGGCCAATATGAGATACGGCCAAGACAGTGCGCGTCGGAATGTGCCGCGCGACGATCATCCAGAGAGGTAGCGCAACGCCCTGGCCAAACGTCATACTGGCGAGCGCCCAACCCGCCCAGGCCGTGTCCCGCATCACGGCGTGGCCGAAGAACGGAAGCGCGCGCGAGAAAAAGGGGATCAACATGCTCTGGATGGCGACGACACACAGCGCGAAGCGATAGGCAGGATTGGCAAGCAAACGTCGCAGCATCGTTATGGCCGGGACTTTAAGCGGCTTTCTTTCGCCATCCGCGAGCCGCGCGGTCGCGATTTGCGCGAAGATCAAGGTCGATGCGTAAAGGGCACCGCCGACGACGCCGAAGATGACAAAGGCATGGCTGCGCCCCGCCTGATCGCCGATTGCCAGAACCTTGGCCAGCGCCAAACCGACTCCGCTCCCGCCAAGCGCGCTGAAGATAAGACGCAGCGCGGAGACGTCTCCGCTATCCCGCTCGGTTCGAACGACTCGCAAGAGCAGGGTGTTATGCCCGACATCGCCCAGCGTGTAGCCGATCCTGCTTCCGACGACGGCGGCGACGGTTAGGGCGGTGCCGCCAAATCCTGGTGCTGCGAAAATGAGCGCGAAACCGGCACCGCACAATGGCGCCGCGACCCGGATCAGGCGTGCTTGCGCATCGCGCCGTCCGGTCCAGTCGGATCGATAGGAAATCGCCAGATCGGCCAGGCCGTCCCACACCATCAGCGACGCGAGCAGTGCACCGGCATACGCTGCAGACAGGCCCGCATTGAACACGAGAAAATAGAGCAGGACGCTCTCGAAGGCGTTCCAGAGGAAACTCTTGCCCAGATTGCCCGAACTGTAAGCGAGCTTGGTCGAGAGCGGAATCGGCTCGGTTGGCAGGGATACGCCCGAAGGCTGGGAGAAGCGGGACATGGCCCGATCGCCATAAAGGGCTCACCCTTCATTTTTTGACGCACTGCAATTATATAATCGGGCGTTATGCGCATGTCTTCGCCCACCAGGCTCATTCTCAGCGAAGCGCAGCGGCGCGTCGTGCAGCATTTGCGCATCCATGGCCCGACCGCGCGCGTGCACCTCGCCCAAACGCTCGGCATCAACCCCGCCACCTTGACGCGGATTACGCAGCAGCTCGCCGACATGCAGCTTGTCGAGGATATTCCGACGAATTCCGAGACGGGTCGCGGACGCCCGACGATTCCCGTCGCGATCGCCGGCGATGGCGGATGGTCGGTCGGCGCGACCGTACACCCGGGATGGCTTGAGCTTGTCGCAATCGATTTTCGGGGCGAGATTCTGTTCGAGGATACGCTGCCTTTTACGCAAAATGATCCGAGGGTTTTCGCAAGGACGGTCGAGGCGCGACTGCGCACTCTGGTCGCGCAGCGCAGCTTTATGCGGGGCCGCTTCCTGGGCCTGGGCGTAGCGGTCGCGGGGTACGCGATCGATGGCGATCGTAACCGTCGCGCGGTCGTCGATTGGATCGCGCCGTGGGACAATATTCCGTTGCGGGAGGTTCTAGGCGATGTGCTGGGCATGCCCGTGTGGATCGAGAATGATGCGGCTGCGGCGGCGCTGGCTGAATTCTATCGCCCGGAAATCATCCGCCAGCACCGTTCGATCCTCGTCTTCTTTCTCGGCCACGGTGTCGGCGGCGGCCTGATCGCGGAGCGCGACCTGTTCTCCGGCGAGTTCCACAATGCGGGCGAGGTCGGACGGCTCTTTCCGGGCAGCGAACCAAGGCCGTCCGGGGTCGATCTTCTGGAAACCCTGCGCCGGGCAGGTGCCGATGTCGCATCTCTCGCCGACCTGCACGGCCTTTTGGACCCGTATCGCGCGGTTTTCGACACATGGATCGCGCGTGCTGCAAAGCAACTGACCGCAGCCACGCATAGCGGCGTCGCGTGGCTGGACCCCGGCGCGGTGGTCATTTCAGGCGCGCTGCCTCAATCGGTCCTGGATAGGCTGGCGGCGCAGGTGACCGAGCATTGCAATCGCCTTTTCAGCGGGCTCCGTGCGCCAACGCCACAGATCTACGCATCCCGCCTTGGGAGTAAGGCCGTCGTGCTGGGTGCCGCGCTCGCTCCGCTCCACGACGTGCTTGAAAGTAGGCGTTGACCGCATTTGGAACTCTCTGATTTAATTTCATGAAATCAATTAAAACTGTCACCGAACCCGACGAAAGCGCCCCTCGAACAAATTCAAGGGGATTATCATGCGAATCAAGACAAGCCTGCTCACCAATGCCGCCGTCCTGGCGCTCTTTGCCGGTGGCCCGGCGCTGGCCGAGACCGCGCCCGGCGACCAGGCGAACGCCGCGGCTCCCGCTAAGGCCGAAGCCGAACAGCCGGTCGATATCGTCGTCACCGGATCTGCTCGCGCGCAACGGCGCTTCGACGTTTCCTACGCGGTCAATTCGCTTTCTTCGGACGATATCAAGAAGCTCGCGCCCCAGAGCATGGCGCAGCTGCTCAGCGTCGTCCCGGGCATCCAGGTCGAGTCAACCGGCGGCGAAGTGCAGAACATCACCCGCGTGCGCGGCATTCCGACCGACCGCGGCTATCTCTATTTCCAGCAGGACGGCCTGCCGCTGTTCCACGATCTCGACGGGTATTTCTTCAACGCGGGCGACGGGATGAACCGTCCCGACCTGATGACCCAGCGGGTCGAGGTCGTGCGGGGCGGCCCGGCACCGATTTATGCGAGCGGTGCGGCCGCGATCGCGAACGTGATCACCCGCACCGGCAGCGATAAACCGCAGGGCGAGGCGCAGGTGACGGTCGGGACCACCGGCCTCTACCGGCTCGATGCCTATCAATCGGGACCGCTGGGTCACGATACCTATTACGCGGTCGGCGGCTTCCTGCGACAGAATGACGGCTACCGCGATGCCGGCTTCCCGTCCGATCGCGGCGGGCAGATCCGCGCGAACTTGAAGCATGATTTTGCGAACGGCTTCGTCAAGCTCTCGGGCCAGTACACCAACGACAGCAACATCTTCTATCTCTCGCTGCCGACTGCCGATCCCCGCAATCCCTCCGTCAGCCTCAATCCCTACCTCAATTCGCTGACGGGTACGCTCGACACCCCGGCGCTGCGCTCGGTGAACATCGCGTATCGCAACGGCGCGGGCGTTGTGCAGAATCAGAGCGGGGATCTCGCCAATGGCCGACATATGCGCTTCGGCAACGCCCAACTGGATTATGAGGGTGACTTCGGCGGGTGGCACGTCTCCGCCAAGGCCGGTTATACCGAGGGGCGCTCGCACTTCGATGCTCTGTACACGACCTCCAATCCGCTGGTCGCCACCACCTTTGCAAACAGCAATCTGGCGGCGGCGCAGGCGGCGTTCGGCAATGTCGCGTATCTGGCTATGCCTTTGCGGGCACCAACGGTGCCTCGCTTTATGATCCCGCCAGCCAGTCCGGCCTCGTGCTTTCGGCGCAATATCGTTCGACCGACGCGAAATTCTATTCCGGCCAAGGCGACGTGAGCGTCACGCGCAAGTTCGACACCCCCTTGGGCAGCCACGATATTCGCGTCGGCGTCTATGGCGCGGACTGGGGCAGCAGCGTCTTCGCCGTCTATCAAAACTACCTGCTCCAGGTCACGTCGCAGCCGAAGACCTTGGACCTCGTCGCTTACGGGGCCGATGGATCGGTCAAGGGCTATGTCACCGACAATGGCGCGCTGAACGACGCGGCGTCGCTGGTCGGCGGCAAATATGATGCGCAGATGGTCGCGGTGTACGGAACCGACACATGGGACATCACCGACCGCCTGCGGATCGACCTCGGCCTTCGGCAGGAATGGTACAGCTATAACGGCTTTTCCCAGACCACGGGCTCGTACAATCTCGGCAATGCGGCGACGCTCGCCGACAATGCGACGCGAGGCTTCACCGGCGCGATCGTCACCACGAAATTCAAGCCCAAGGCGACGAACTGGACGGCGGGCGTGAACTACGATCTCAGCAGCCGCTTCGGCATTTACGCGCGCGCATCGCAACTCGAAGTGCCCGCTTATGCGTCCGCCGTCGCGATCACCGGTTCTTCGTTCACCGCATCGAAGGCAAAGCTCTACGAGGCAGGGGTGAAGGCGCTGGTCGGGCATTCCTACCTGTATCTCACCGGTTTCTATACCAAATTCGATCCATTGAGCGCCAGCTTCACCACCTTCAACCCTTCCACCGGGCGCAGCGACCAGATCGTCGCCTTCGTCGGATCGGCCGAAGACAAGGGCATCGAGGCGGACGGGCTTTTGCGGGTCGCGGGTCCGTTGTCGGTATCGGGCGCGGTTACGGTGCAGGACCCCAAATACATCAACTTCACCAGCACCACGGGGGCTAGCGCCGGCGCAGTGGCCGGCAAGCAGATCGTGCGGCAGCCCAAAATCTACGGAAACATCCGTCCGAGCCTCGATTTCAAGTTCCATGGTGGTGACCGACTGAGCGTCTACGGACGCTACGATTACGTCGGAAAACGCTATGTCGATGTGACGAACACCACCGCGCTGCCGGCCTATGGCTATTTCAGCGCAGGCATGACGTTCGATCATGGACCCTGGAACTTCCAGATCGTCGGCGACAATGTCACCAACGCGCATGGCCTGACCGAGGGCAATACCGCAGGCGACACTCTGTCCGGTCAGGGCACGCCCGACGCGATCTTCGGCCGTCCCCTATGGGGCCGCAATGTCCGCTTCGTGGTCGGCCTGAAATGGTGATCGTTCCACGCTGACCTGTCGGCCCGGACGGGATCGTCCGGGCCTTTTCCTGGCGCGCGAACCTTCGCCCGAAGGCGCGCTTCTCCCATTTGGGCTCTCTCTCTATGAAAATTCTCCCCTTCACCGCCGCCCTCGCGCTGTTCGCGAGCAGCGCAGCGGGCGCGGCGACACCGCGCGACATCATGGCCAACGTTCGCAATCCGCAGGGCGGGCTGGTCGTCGTCGCGCATCGCGGCTGCCATGCGCCCGCCCCGCATCATGGGTATGGGCCCGCGCCGGAAAACTCGGCGCTCGCCTTGCAGCGCTGCGCGGCGATGGGCGTAGACATGATGGAAACAGACGTACGCGAAACGCGCGACGGCTATCTCGTCATCATGCACGACGACAGTGTCGACCGTACCACCGACGGCAGCGGCAAGGTCGCCGATCTCACTTTGGCCCAGATCAAGCTATTGCACCTGCGTCAGGGCGAAGGCGGCCCGGCGGCGGCAATGACTGATCAGGCCGTGCTGACGCTCGACGAGATGCTGGAACTCGCGAAGGATCGGATCGTCCTCAACCTCGACGTGAAGGACGCCGTCTATCCGCAAGTCATCGCCGCCGCGCGCAAAGCCGGTGCGCAAGATCGCGTGACGCTCAAGACGCGGGTCGGTGCCGGATCGCTACCGCTTGCAGCAATGGCACCGTATGACGAAGTGGCGTTCCTGGTGATCCCGCAGGATGTCGACGATCGCGACCTCGCCATCGCCGATATCATCTCCGCGCAGATGGCGGGCAGCGTGAAGCCTGTTGGCATCGAATTGCCGTATCGCCTGCCACTGTCGATGCTCACGACGGTTTCGGCACGCGCGCGATCGCTGGGTGTGCGGCTTTGGGTGAACATGCTGGACGGCAATTTCGTGGTCGGCGCGGGCAGCGACCGCGACGCTCTGCGGGCCCCGGATGCGGTGTGGGGTGCGCTCGTCCGCGCCGGTGCCTCCATGTTGCTGACCGACGAACCCGAAGCAATGCTTGCGATGCGCAATGCCAAACGACGCTGAATGGGCTTCCACGGATGCCGCGTGTTGCCAGACGCCGGACTGAGAGCATGTGGCACTTCCGGGAACGGCATCGGGGCGTGAAATACTGCTCTGCAAACCAATGGCAGCTCTGGACTTTAGCAGTCGCTTGCGCCCGTCCGTCGAACCGCGAAAACAGGTGCTGCCAGCTTCGTGGCGGCGGTGACCCACGAGCGGCCACTCCCGAGACTTTTTCGCCTTCCCAACTTCCGACATCCATTCGTCGGTGCACGCTCAAACTACAGCCCAGCTGGAAGGGCGAAACCTGGGACAAAGCCGTCATTCGCAGGTCCGATGGAGAAGGGCGGTTTGCGGAGGGAGCGGACATTCGCCGGGCTTCCGGTATTCGGCTTGCGAACGAGCAGACTTCGCTGATTGCCGACCGGCAGGTTTTGCAAAGCCGCAAGCCATAACAGCCGGTTCAAATATATGCTTGGTGGTTACGTCGATGGCTCAGCGAACGCTGGTCACGACCAATATACCCCATCCGGCCCGCAATGAGTAAAGGTCCGCTTCTGAGCGAAGCGGACCTTCAAGAATTCCCGGTCAGGGGGACGCCACCGACCGCGCGTTGCCGAGCGGCGGCGCAAATGTCAGGCTTGGGCCGCCATCGTGCGGGCGACGTCCGCAGCGCTGATGCCTTCCAGCGCAAGGCCATAGCCGCCATCCGCCTCAATCAATCGACGCAGTCCCTGGGTGAGTGCGATCCGCGTATAGCGGCCGGTGAGCGGCGGCAGCGCTGCGATGCCGTCGGCGATCTCGTGCGCGCGGGCGAGCAGGCGGTCGGCCGCCACGATCTCATTGACCACGCCCCAGTCCTTCGCTGTCCCGGCGTCCAAAACTTGCCGGGTGAGCAGGAAATAGCGCCCGCGGATCGATCCGATCACGTGCGGCCACAGGACATGCACGCCATCGCCCGGAACGATGCCGAACTCGAAATGCGGCTTGTCCTGGAACACCGTCTCTGGCGTGGCGAGGACGATATCAGTGAGCAGCGCATATTCGCTGTGCAGCAGCACTGGCCCGTTGAGCGCGGCGATCATCGGCACTTCGATATCGAGGATGTTCGACAGCACCTTGCGGCCTTCGCGCAGGATCTTGTCATAGCCCCTAGGGGTGAAGAAATCGAAGCCCTCGGGATCGATCGCATCCATGAAGGCATCGCCGGAACCCGTCAGGATTACGACGCGATTGTCGCGATCTTCGCCGATCGCATGGAACAGGTCGACGAACTGCTCGTGGGTATGGCCGTTGAAGACGAGCTTGCCGCCGTCGGTGTGCAGCGCGACTTCGAGCACGCCATTGTCCTTGCGGGTCAAGCGGGCGTTGGGGAAGGCGTCGCGATAGGTGTCGAACTTGGCCATGACGGCTGATCCTTCTGTCTGTGCCGACCCCGTCGGTCGGCGTGCGGATCAGCTAGGCCATTCCGGATGGACGCGGATGACAGCCTGAAGTGATAATCTTTATGCCTGCACGGAATGACCGTCTGCCATCACCGTTTCCACGAAGTTTGCGAACTCGCGGGCCTTGGCGCTCGCCATTCGGCCCGCAGGGAACACGGCCCACAGGTCGAGCGACGGAAGCGACCAGTCGGTCAGGACGCGCCGCACCGCGCCGCTCGCCAGTTCAGGCGCAAACATCCAATCCGAGGCGATGGTGACGCCCATGTCGGCGAGCACGGCGGCGCGGAGCCCTTCGGCCGCGCTTACGCGCACGCGACCGCGCACCGCCACCGAAGACTCGGTGCCGCCGGAGCTGAACGACCAGACGCTGACCGTCTGGCCGTAGACTACGGCTTCATGGTCGGCGAGGTCGGCAGGATTCTTCGGTTCCCCGGCGCGCGCGAAATAAGCCGGTGTGGCCAGCACCGATCTGCCGCCGGTTGCGAGTTTGCGCGCGGTCGCCGTGGAATCCGCCAGCGTGCCCATGCGCAATGACAAGTCGACCCCCTCGGCGACGAGGTCGATGACGCGGTCATCGAGGATCACGTCGATCTCCAGTTCGGGATGCTGTTCCAGAAAGCGCGGCAGTAGCGGCACGATGTGCAGCCGCGCGAAAGTCGTCGCCGCCGAGACGCGCAGGCACCCGGACAATCCGGCACCCGCGCCGCGCGCTGCAAGTTCGGCCTCGTCGGCTTCCCGGATGGCCGAGCGCGCGCGCTCGAAGAAGCGCTGCCCGGCCTCTGTGGGCTTCAGGCCGTGGGTCGAGCGAATCAGCAGGCGGACCTGAAGCCGGTCTTCCAGTTGTGCGATCGTTTTGGAGACGGCCGGCTGACCGACGTTCAGATGTCGGGCGGCGGCAGAGAAGGAGCCCGTTTCCACCACGCGGACGAAAGTCGCCATTGCTTGATATCGGTCCACGTCATTCCTCCTGGGAATGAGCATTATTGCTTCAAGGCCGCTGCCCTGTCGAGCGACGAAGAGGCATCTCATGGCAGCGCTCCCGGATGGTCCGGAGCGCGCCGGGATGATGACGATGCTAGAAGTCTATGCTTTTGCGACGCCCAACAGCGTCAAAGTGCCGATCGCGCTGGAGGAGCTGGGGCTCGACTATGCGCTGCGTTCCGTGAATGTCCGCCAGGGCGAGCAGAAAGCACTCGATTTCCTGGCGCTCAACCCCAATGGCAAGGTGCCGGTACTGATCGATCCCGATGGTCCCGACGGGCGGCTGGTGTTGACCGAGTCCGCCGCGATCCTGATCTATCTCGCCGAAAAGACCGGAATGCTCATGCCATCGGCCGGCGAAGGGCGCGCGTGGGTATTCGAGCAGCTGTTCTTCCATGCCTCGGGGCTGGGGCCGGCGTTCGGCCAGTCGGGATTCTTCCAGCGCTTCGCTGCCGAGCCGCAGCCGATCGCCATCGAGCGTTTCTCGACAGAAGCGAAGCGGACCGTTTCGGTTCTGGACCGCGTGCTGGCGGAGCGCCGCTTCGTCGCGGGCGATGCGTTCACAATAGCGGACATCGCCCATTTCGGTTGGCTGTGGCGGCGCGCGTTTGCCGGCGTCGCGCTCGACGACACGCCCAACGTCGCGCGCTGGTATGCCGAGGTCGAGGCTCGCCCCGGCGTCCAGCGTGCGATCGAACGCGTCAGCGCGCTCGTTCCGCAAGACCATTAATTCCGCTTCCCGGCATTCGATCCAAGGAGACTTCTCATGACTCTTCAAGCCAGGCTTGATGCCTTCAAAGCCGATTTCCGCGCCGGAAAGCCACCCTATGCCGTGCCGCCCGAGGTAATCGACACGATGGACCGCGCGACCACCGAACTGATCGCCAGCGGCGCGGCTGCGCGGGCACTCAAGGCCGGCGAGGCGGCACCAGCCTTCACGCTCAACGATCCAGACGGCACGCCAGTCGCTTCCGCCGATCTGCTGGCGAAGGGGCCACTGGTGGTCAGCTTCTACCGCGGTGTCTGGTGCCCCTATTGCAACATGGAGTTGCAGGCGCTCCAGGCGGCGCTGCCCGAGTTCAAGAAGCTTGGTGCCAGCCTCGTCGCCATCTCGCCGCAGACCGCCGTCAACAGCCGCAAATCCGTGCGCCAGAACGAACTCGGTTTCCCGATCCTTTCGGACCCGCGCAACGATGTGGCGGCGGCGTTCGGCCTGCGTTTCGCGATGCCCGACTATTTGGTCGACCTGTACAAGACGCTGAAGAACGATCTGCCGACGTTCAACGGCGATCCGAGCTGGACGCTGCCGATGCCGGGGCGCTTCGTCATCGGCCAGGATGGCACGATTCTCTATGCCGAGGTGAACCCGGACTATACGCGCCGCCCGGAACCCGAAGACATGCTCCCCACACTGCGCCGCGCTGCCAACGTCGCTGCCTGAAGCCCGTAGCGCTTCGGGTGCGAAAGCACCGGGAGCACGTCTGTCCGGAGAAGACCATGACCCGAACCTTCCTCATCACCGGTGCCAGCAAGGGCATTGGCCTCGCGCTCGCCCATCGCCTCGCCGCTGACGGCCAGCAGGTCGTCGGCATTGCCCGACAGGCGACCGCCGATTTCCCCGGCACGCTTGTACCCGTCGATCTTGCCGACACGGCCGCCACCGATGCAGCACTCGCCGATCTTACCCGCCGCTTCGCGTTTGATGGCGTGATCAACAATGTCGGGCTCGTCCGTCCGCAGCGGCTCGGCGAAGTCGAGCTAGCTGCGCTGGAGGAAGTAATGCGGGTGAACCTGCACCCGGCGCTCCAGGCCGCGCAGGCGATCCTGCCGGGCATGAAGGATCGCGGCTGGGGCCGGATCGTCAACATTTCCAGCCTGACCATCCTGGGCAGCCTCGAACGGACCGCCTATGCAGCGGCGAAGGCGGCGCTCGTCAGCTTCACCCGCAGCTGGGCGCTGGAACTCGCGACCACCGGCGTTACGGTCAATGCAGTTGCGCCCGGGCCGACCGAAACCGAGCTGTTCCGCGCCAACAATCAGCCGGGCAGTGAAGGCGAGCGGCGCTACCTCGCGGGCGTTCCCATGCAGCGGCTCGGAAAGCCTGATGAAATCGCCGCAGCCATCGCCTTTTTGCTCTCGGGCGATGCAGCTTTCATCACCGGCCAGACACTCCACGTCGACGGCGGAGCCTCGATCGGCAAGGCGACGCTGTGATCTCGTCGGGCCTCGCTATCGAGGTGGCGGCTTCGGACAATTGCGGTCATCTCTTGGTCCGATGCCCATGGCCCCTTTTGACGTGCTCCACATTTTCAGGCCGCTGATAACTTAGCTTCGGTGTTCATATGCCGCTGGCGGGGGCGGTTCGTAAACTCGGCGGGTGCCAACCCGCCAAGGCTGCTGTGCGGACGCACGGTGTTATAGATCGTCCGCCATGCCTCAATGATCCGTCTCCGCAGCCAGCGATGGGAACAGGTGCTCGTTCAGGCACTCGTCGCGCAAGCGACCATTAAAGCTTTCGACGAAGCCGTTCTGCTGCGGCTTGCCCGGCGCGATGTAATGCCACTCGACCCCGGTCTCCTGGCACCAGGCGAGAACGGCGTGACTGGTGAGCTCGGTGCCATTGTCGCTGACCACCATGCACGGCAGTCCGCGACGTTCGGCGATGGCGCTCAGCTCGCGGACGACGCGCCGACCTGACAGCGAGGTATCGACGATGCACGCCAGGCATTCCCGGCTGTAATCGTCGATCACGTTGAGCATACGGAACCGCCGGCCGCAGGCCAACGAGTCAGATACGAAGTCGAGCGACCAGCGCTGGTTGGGTTCCTGCGGGATCGCCATCGGCGCCCGCGTGCCGAGCGCCCGCTTGCGGCCGCCACGCTTGCGCACCGTCAGCCGCTCCTCGCGATACAGCCGATACACCTTCTTCAAGTTCATGCCTTCCCCCTCGCGCCTGAGCAGGATCGCCAGCCGACGATAGCCGAACCGACGGCGCTCGTTGGCGATCTCGCGCATCCGTTCGCGCACAGCATCGTCCTTCCCGCGAAGCGGCTCATATTGCCACGCCGACCGATTGACCCCGACCAGCCTGCAGGCACGACGCTCGGAGAAGCCGTGATCGGCCATCAGCTTCTCCACCGCAGCGTAGCGCTCCGCAGACCGGGTCAGTTTTTTCCCAGCAGATCCTTCAGCGCCGACACGTCCAGCATCGATTCCGCCAGCAGCCTCTTCAGCCGTCGGTTCTCATCTTCCAGCGCTCGCAATCGTGCCGCGTCGGACACCGTCAGTCCGCCGTACTTCGACTTCCAGGTGTAAAAGGTTGCATCGCTGATCCCGTGCTTCCGGCACAGATCGGCCGTCTTCGCGCCAGCTTCATGCTCGCGCAGTACCCCAATGATCTGATCCTCGGTAAATCGCTTCGCCGCATCACTCGTCTCCAACTGACGAGCTAATTACCAATGGCATGAATTCTGGGGAGCACGTCACCAGCAGACACAAAATGAGACCTCTTTTGTGTCTCTTTTGCTGAATTCCGCTGGATCAACCCGGACGGTTGCCAGCGATCGTCAATGAATTTGTGCTTTGAAGCCAGCCGCTTGCCTGGCGTCCCTGGACGCTCCCAGATGGAACGAACAGAAAACAAATGGTGCCCGGAAGAGGACTCGAACCTCCACGCCCTTGCGAGCGCCAGCACCTGAAGCTGGTGCGTCTACCAATTCCGCCATCCGGGCACTGGGTAGGGAGCGGCCCTTAGGGGAGCGGAGTCGGCCTTGTCAACACGGGCGTTGCTGGGGCAAGGGACAAATTACCGGTTCAGACGGCATTTACGAGGCGCACCACATGAAAGACACACTGGTTACGCTGATTGGCGGCGGGGGTTTTCTCGGCCGCTATGTCGCGCAAGCCTTGCTCGCACGGGGCGCGCGCGTGCGAATCGCGCAGCGCGATCCGCGCCAAGCCTTCTTTCTGAAGCCGCAGGGCGGGCTCGGCCAGACGCAATTCGTCGCCGCTGACCTCGCCAAGCCCGAATCGATTGCGCGTGCGGTCGCCGGGTCGGATGCGGTGGTGAATCTGGTCGGCATCCTCGGCGGGGATTTCCAACGGGTGCATGTCGAGGGCGCGCGCATCGTCGCCGAGGCTGCGAAAGCCGCAGGCGTTGCCCAGCTGGTGCAGATTTCGGCGATCGGGGCCGATCCCGCATCGCCCTCGGCCTATGGCCGTTCCAAGGGCGAGGGCGAGGCGGCGGTGCGCGCGGCCTTCCCCAGCGCTACGATCCTGCGCCCGTCGATCGTGTTCGGCCGCGAGGACCAATTCATCAATCGCTTCGCCAAGATGATTGCCAGCGCGCCGGTCGTGCCGGTGCTGCGCGCAGGAACCAAATTCCAGCCAGTGTACGTTGGCGACGTCGCCGACGCGGTGGTCGCCGCGATCGAAAATCCGGCGCTGTCGGCGGGCAAGACGCTGGAGCTGGGCGGCCCCGACATTCTGTCGATGGGTGCGCTGGTGCGCTGGATCGCCAAGGCGGTCCGCCGCACGCCGCATATCGTCGAATTGCCCGACGCCATTGGCGGGGCGATCGCAGCGTTCGGCTTCCTGCCCGGCGCGCCGATCACATCCGATCAATGGAAGATGTTGGCAAACGATAATGTCGTTACCACCACGAACGGGCTAACCGCGCTGGGAATCACCCCAACGCCGCTCGACGCGGTGGCGGCGGGGTGGCTGGTGCAATATCGCAAGGGCGGACGGTTCGCGGTGCCGGCATCGGCCTGAGCGCCGATTAACAGGGGATTTTCGTGAACGAGATCATCAACATCATCCTCCTCGGCATTGTCGAGGGGGTGACCGAGTTCCTGCCCGTCTCCTCGACCGGGCATCTGATCCTGGCGACCAAGCTGCTGGGCTATGATGCGGCGCGCTGGGAGGTGTTCAACATCGTCATCCAGCTCGGTGCCATCCTGGCGATCGTGGTGCTGTACTGGCGAACCTTCTGGGCGGTCGGCATGGGGCTGCTGCGGCGCGATCCGGTGTCGATCCGCTTCGTGCGCAACGTGCTGGTGGCGTTCATCCCCGCCGCCGTCATCGGCCTCGCCATCCACAAGCAGATCGAGGCGCTGCTCGGCAATGCCGAGGTGGTGTCGATCGCGCTGATCGTCGGCGGCTTTGCGATCATCGCGGTCGAACGCTTCGCCCCCAAGAGCAACATCGTCGGCGTGGCGGATATTCCGCTGCCCAAAGTGGTCGGCATCGGCTTCCTGCAATGTCTGGCGATGGTGCCGGGGGTCAGCCGTTCGGGCGCGACCATCCTTGGCGCGCTGGCATTGGGGGTGGAGCGGCGCACTGCCGCCGAGTTCAGCTTCTTCCTCGCCATCCCGACCATGCTGGGGGCAACCACCCTCGAACTGGTCAAGAACCGGCATGAGCTGGTCAGCGGGCACGGCGTCGGGCTGGCGGCCATCGCACTCGGCTTCGCGGTCGCCTTCGTCGTGGCACTGATCGTGGTGAAAGCCTTTGTCGGTATCGTCACCCGATTCGGGTTCATCCCCTTTGCCTGGTATCGGATTGTTGCGGGAAGCATCGCCCTCGCATGGCTTTTGAGCATTTAGGGCCGGTTCGGAATTATATAAGCTAGACAAAAACCGGTTTTGGCACCCCTCACATCAAACGACGCATTTTATAGGTCACACATGCTGTCCTAAAAGCCGTTTTGGTCGTGACAATCCGCGTAAGCCACGGTATCTGCGCCCTCGAAAGGGGCGCAGATGGCCGACACGTCGCTACTGAAGTTCGTCGATCGCGAGCAGGCTTATCCAGCCAAGCGCGAACCCGAGATCCGTGCCGAGGATTTCCGCGAAATCGCCGAGCGCTATGCCGCGCCCGAAGCGGAGGATCAGGCCGGGCGGTGCTCGCAATGCGGCGTCCCCTATTGCTCGGTGCATTGCCCGCTGCACAACCACATCCCCGACTGGCTGCGCCTCACCGCAGAAGGGCGCCTGCGCGAAGCCTATGAGCTGAGCAATTCCACCTCGACCATGCCCGAGATTTGCGGCCGCATCTGCCCGCAGGACCGGTTGTGCGAAGGCAATTGCGTCATCGAATTTTCCGGCCACGGCGCGGTGACGATCGGGTCGGTCGAGAAGTTCATCACCGATACCGCCTGGGAAGAAGGCTGGGTCGAGCCGCTCGTGCCCGGCACGCCGCGCGGCCAATCGGTCGGGGTGATCGGTGCAGGCCCCGCAGGGCTCAGCGCCGCCGAATATCTGCGCGTCAACGGCTATGACGTGCATGTCTATGATCGGTACGATCGTGCAGGCGGGCTGCTGACCTATGGCATCCCCGGCTTCAAGCTCGAAAAGCCCGTCGTCATGCGTCGGGTCGACCGGCTCAAGGCGAGCGGCATCGTCTTCCATGAAAATTTCGAGGTCGGCCGCGATGCCACGCTCGACGAGCTGCGCCAACGCCATGACGCGGTGCTGATCGCCACCGGCGTCTACCGCGCCCGCGCGATCAAGGCACCCGGGGTCGACAAGAACGGCGTGGTCGATGCCCTCGCCTTCCTCACCGCCTCCAACCGCAAGAATTTCGGCGATGCCGTGCCCGCCTTCGATGACGGCAGCCTCAATGCAGCGGGCAAGCATGTCGTCGTCATCGGCGGCGGCGATACCGCGATGGATTGCGTGCGCACCGCGATCCGCCAGAATGCGGCGTCGGTAAAATGCCTCTACCGCCGCGACCGCGCCAACATGCCCGGCTCGCAGCGCGAAGTGAACAACGCCGAGGAGGAAGGCGTCGAGTTCGTCTGGCTCTCCGCGCCGGAAAGCTTCACCGGCGGTGAGGCGGTCGGCGGCGTGAAAGCAAGCGGCATGCGCCTCGGCGCACCCGACGCCTCGGGCCGCCGCGCGCCCGAAATCGACCCGGAGGGAGGCTTCGATCTGCCCGCCGATCTCGTCATCAAGGCGCTCGGCTTCGATGCCGAGGATCTGCCGAAGCTGTTCGGTGCACCCGAACTCGGCACGACGCGCTGGGGCACCGTGCTGGTCGATAACAAAACGCTGATGACATCGCTCGACGGCGTGTTCGCAGCAGGCGACATCGTGCGCGGTGCGAGCCTCGTCGTCTGGGCGATCCGCGACGGCCGCGATGTCGCGGCGAGCATGCACAAATATCTGAAGGCGAAGGCGAGCGCAGGGAGGAAAGCGGCGTGAAGAGGATGATCTTGCTCGCGGCCGCGATCCTCGCCCCCGCCGCCCCCGCCATCAGCCAGACCGCAACGTCGGAAGCTGCGGTGCCCGCAGTTGATCCAGCCCGCCTCGCCGCAGCCCGCTTGCTCATCGACCAAATCTTCCCCCCGGCCACCCGGGAGCAAATGATGAACGGTATGATGGCGGCGATGACCGCCAACATTCGTCAGCCGCTCATGGCCAATCCTGAATTTGCGGCTGCGGTTAACAAGGACCCGCGCGTCAAAACGATCTTCGATGCCTTTGTCGCTCGTCAATTCGCTCGATCGACCCAGGTATTAAACGCAAACCTGCCCGGAATGGCCGACGCGATGGCGCACGCTTACGCGCGTCGGTTCGATATATCCCAACTCCATGATTTGTCGGCATTCTTCTCGACCCCGACCGGCAAGGTTTACACGGCGAATTCCATGACGATCATGAGCGATCCGGACATCGCCGCCTGGCAACGCAACATAATGACGCAATCGATGAAAACGGTGCAGTCCGACATCGCAGATCTCGTTAAGCAAATCACCGCCCTCCAGCCGCCAGTGAAAACGCAATGATCGACCAACGCGCCTATCTCGCCGAACACGGCATGTACCGCCCCGAATTTGAGGGCGACGCTTGCGGCGTCGGTCTCGTCGCGGCGACCGATGGCACGCCCTCGCGCCGCGTCGTGCAGTCGGCAATCGATGCGCTGAAGGCCGTATGGCATCGCGGTGCGGTCGACGCCGATGGCAAGACCGGCGACGGCGCTGGCCTGCATATCGATCTGCCGCTCAAATTCTTCGACGATGCGATCGCCGCCTCGGGCCACCGTCCGCTGCCCAACCGGCTCGCGGTCGGCATGATCTTCCTGCCGCGTACCGATCTCGGCGCGCAGGAAGCCTGCCGCACGATCGTCGAAAGCGCGATCATCGAGGAAGGCTATACCATTTATGGCTGGCGCCAGGTGCCGGTCGACGTGTCGGTGATCGGGCAGAAGGGCCTCGCCACCCGTCCCGAGATCGAACAGATCATGATCGCGGGGCCCCTGCCCGACGACCAGACCGCCGCCGAGTTCGAGAAGAACCTGTATCTCGTCCGCCGCCGGATCGAGAAGCGCGTCATCGCGGCACAGATCCAGGGCTTCTACATCTGCTCGCTGTCGTGCCGCTCGATCATCTACAAGGGCCTGTTCCTCGCCGAATCGCTGTCGATCTTCTACCCCGATCTGCGCGATCCGCGCTTCGAGAGCCGCGTCGCGATCTTCCATCAGCGCTATTCGACCAACACCTTCCCGCAATGGTGGCTGGCGCAACCGTTCCGCACGCTGGCGCACAATGGTGAGATCAACACCATTCGCGGCAACAAGAACTGGATGCTCAGCCACGAGATCAAGATGGCGAGCCTGTCGTTCGGGGAGCAGTCCGAGGACATCAAGCCGGTGATCCCGGCGGGCGCATCCGACACCGCCGCGCTCGACGCGGTGTTCGAGGCGATCTGCCGCTCTGGCCGCGATGCGCCGACCGCCAAGCTGATGCTGGTGCCGGAGGCGATGGCCGACAGCATCGACATGCCGCCCGAACACCTCGCCATGTATCAATATCTGGCGAGCGTGATGGAGCCGTGGGACGGACCCGCCGCACTGGCGATGACCGATGGCCGCTGGGCGGTGGCGGGCATGGACCGCAACGCGCTGCGCCCCTTGCGCTATGTCCGCACGATCGATGGTCTGGTGATCGTTGGCTCCGAAAGCGGCATGGTCGTCGTGCCCGAATCGACCGTGGTCGAAAAGGGCCGGCTGGGACCGGGGCAGATGCTCGCAATCGACCTTGATGAAGGCGTGCTGCTGCACGACCGCGCGATCAAGGACCGCATCGCGGGCGAGGCCGACTATGCCGCGATGATCGGCGCGTTCAAGCGGATCGACGATCTGCCGCAGCCCGAAGGCGAGGCGATCACGCATTTCGAGCGCGCCGAGCTGACACGCCGCCAGATCGCCGCCGGGCAGACGCTGGAGGATATGGAGCTGATCCTCGCGCCGATGGTCGAAAGCGCCAAGGAAGCGATCGGCTCGATGGGCGACGATACCCCGCTCGCGGTCATTTCCGACAAGCCGCGGCTGATCAGCCAGTTCTTCCGGCAGAATTTCAGCCAGGTCACCAACCCGCCGATCGATCCGCTGCGCGAACGCCATGTGATGTCGCTCAAGACGCGCTTCGGCAACCTGGCCAATATTCTCGACACCGAGGATCGGCGCGATGGCGTGCTGGTGCTGCAATCGCCTGTGCTGGACGGCACCGCTTGGGCGCAGCTCAAGGCGCATTTCGGCGCACAGCGGCCGAGATCGACTGCACCTTCGAAGCCGGTGGCGGCCCCGAGACGCTGCGCGCCGCGATTGCGCGCATCCGTGCCGAAGCGGTGACGGCGGTGCGTCAGGGCAAGAGCGAATTGTTCCTGAGCGACATGGGCATCGGCCCGGACCGGATCGGCATCGCCGGCGTGCTCGCGGCGGCGGCTGTCCATACGCACCTCGTACGGATGGGGCTGCGCTCTTATGCCAGCATCAACATCCAGACGGCCGAATGCCTCGACACGCATTATTATGCGGTGCTGATCGGTGTCGGCGCGACCACGGTCCACGCCTATCTCGCCGAGGCCGCGATTGCCGACCGCCATGCGCGCGGCCTGTTCGGGGATCTGACTCTGGCGCAGTGCCTCGCGCGGCATCGCACCGCGATCGACGAGGGCCTGCTCAAGATCATGTCCAAGATGGGGATCGCGGTAATCTCCAGCTATCGCGGCGGCTATAATTTCGAGGCGGTCGGCCTCAGCCGTGCGCTGGTCAACGACCTGTTCCCGGGGATGCCCGCGAAGATTTCGGGCGAGGGCTATGCCTCGCTCCACCTCAACGCGCAGTTGCGGCACGACAAGGCGTATGACTCGGCGGTGGCATCGCTGCCGATCGGCGGCTTCTATCGCCAGCGCCACACCGGCGAAACGCACGCGTATTCCGCGCAACTCATGCACTTGCTGCAAACGGCGGTGTCGACCGACAGTTATTCCACCTATCTGCAATTCTCGCGCGGGGTGGAGGGGCTGCCGCCCATCTATCTGCGCGACCTGCTGCAGTTCAACTTCCCGGCCGAGGGCGTGCCGGTCGATCAGGTCGAGGCGATCACCGAAATCCGCAAGCGTTTCGTGACGCCGGGCATGTCCTTGGGCGCACTCAGCCCGGAAGCGCATGAAACGCTCGCCATCGCGATGAACCGCATCGGTGCCAAGGCCGTGTCGGGCGAAGGCGGCGAGGACAGTGCGCGCTATCAACCTATGCCAATGGCGACAACGCCAATTCGGGGGTGAAGCAAATCGCAGCGGCCGCTTCGGCGTGACAGCGGAATATCTCAACGCCTGCGACGAGATCGAAATCAAGGTCGCGCAGGGGGCAAAGCCCGGCGAGGGCGGGCAATTGCCCGGCTTCAAGGTGACCGAGTTCATCGCCAAGCTGCGCCATGCGACGCCGGGCGTGACGCTGATCTCGCCACCGCCGCATCACGACATCTATTCGATCGAGGATCTGGCGCAGCTCATCTATGATCTGAAGCAGATCAACCCGATCGCGCGCGTGTGCGTGAAGCTCGTTTCCTCGGCCGGGATCGGCACGGTGGCGGCGGGCGTGGCGAAGGCGCATGCCGACGTCATCCTGATCGCCGGGCATGTCGGCGGGACCGGGGCCTCGCCGCAGACCAGCATCAAATATGCCGGAACGCCGTGGGAAATGGGCTTGTCGGAGGTCAACCAGACGCTGACGCTCAACGGCCTGCGCGGGCGGATCAAGCTGCGCACCGATGGCGGCCTCAAGACCGGGCGCGATATCGTGATCGCCGCGATCCTGGGCGCGGAAGAGTTCGGCATCGGCACGCTGTCGCTGGTAGCAATGGGCTGCATCATGGTGCGGCAATGCCATTCCAACACCTGCCCGGTCGGCGTGTGCACGCAGGACGCCGCTTTGCGCGCCAAATTCGGCGGTACGCCCGAAAAGGTCATCAATTTGATGACCTTCATCGCCGAGGAAGTGCGCGACATCCTCGCCCGGCTCGGCTTCCGCAGCTTGGACGAAGTGATCGGCCGCACCGAATTGCTACGCCAGGTCAGCCGTGGTGCCGAGCATCTCGATGACCTCGATCTCAACCCGATCCTCGCCAAGGTCGATGCACCCGACGATCAGCGCCGCTTCAGCCTGAAAACGCGCCGCAACGAAGTGCCCGACAGCCTCGATGCGCAGATGATAAAGGACGCCGCCGCCGTCTTCACCCGGCGCGAGAAGATGCAATTGACCTATTCGGTGCGCAACACGCACCGCGCGGTCGGCACTCGGCTGTCGAGCGAGATCACGCGGACCTTCGGCATGTCGGCCCTCGCCGACGGGCATGTCCATGTCCGCCTGCGCGGCTCGGCCGGGCAGAGCCTCGGCGCGTTCCTGTGCAAGGGCATCACGCTCGAAGTGTTTGGCGACGCCAATGACTATGTCGGCAAGGGCCTGTCGGGCGGCAACATCGTCGTTCGCCCGGTGGTCAGTTCGCCGCTCGCCAGCCAGGACAACACCATCATCGGCAACACCGTGCTCTACGGCGCAACCTCGGGCAGCTCTATGCAGCGGGTCAGGCGGGCGAACGCTTCGCGGTGCGCAATTCGGGCGCGACCGTGGTGGTCGAAGGCTGCGGTGCCAATGGCTGCGAATATATGACCGGCGGCACCGCGTCGTGCTCGGCCCGGTCGGTGCCAATTTCGGTGCAGGCATGACCGGCGGCATGGCGTTCATCTATGATGCCGACGGCAGCTTCGCGCGGCGCGCCAACCCCGAGAACATCACCTGGAACCGCCTGTCCTCGCTGCATTGGGAAGCGGTGCTGCTCGGCCTGGTGCGCGCGCATCATGCCGCGACCGACAGCAAATGGTCGGGCGCGTTGCTCGACGATTGGGGCCGCGCGGTCGACCATTTCTGGCAAGTGGTGCCCAAGGAAATGCTGACCCGCCTCGCGCATCCACTCGACGACCGGGTCGAGCAGATCGCCGCCGAATGATCGACCGGGCGCGCGAATCATGCTAACGGTTCGCGCGCTCGGCCCATGTTCCAGGCCAGATTCGAGGTTGTCATGCGTCCTTTTCTGATCGGTGTGTTCGCACTCTGCCTGGCGGGGCCAGCCTTCGCGCAGGACCGCGCACCGCAACCGCCCGCAGTCGATGCGCAGCAACTCGGCTCGGCGCTGTCGATGCCACTTGTCCAGGAAGGCCTTGCGGCAACCGTCGACGAATTCGCGGATGCCTTGCTCCAGACCCATGTCGGCCCGCTGGCGCATTATGCCGATCCGCGCGCGAATGTCCGTCCCGACAACACCCTTGGGGATCTGGCAGCACGCTCCAACCCCAATTACCGCCGCGACCTGCACGAAAGCGCACGCGGTGCGATCGCCGCAACAGGGCGTGCGATGCAGGATGTCGCCAGCATGAGCGCCGAGCTCAAGCGCACTTCCGACCGCATCCATCATCTGCTCGACCAGACGCGGGCGGAAATGGAGTCGCTACGCTAACGTCCGGATTGGCGTCCGACATCTCGGGACGGGGTCGATCGAACGAATCCCGCGCCAAGCCATCTTCCCCCACCGCCGCGCAGCTTCTACGACGGGCCTATGTGGCAACTCTTTCAATTCCCCCTCTGCCCGTTCTCGCGCAAGGTGCGCCTGCTGCTCGGTGAAAAGGGCGTCGGCTGCGAACTCGTCCGCGAAAACCCGTGGGAACAGCGGGACGAGTTTCTTGACCTGAACCCGGCGGGCCAGGTGCCGGTGATGACCGACGCGCTGCGCAGCATCCGCCTGATGGATTCGATGGCGATCTGCGAATATCTTGAGGAAACCGTCGAGAAGAACGCGATGCTCAACGGCACGGCGGTCAACCGCGCCGAAATCCGCCGTCTCGTCGCCTGGTTCGATTCGCAGTTCTTCGCCGACATCGTCGCGCCGCTGCTGCACGAACGCATGGAAAAGCGCCTGGTCACCAAGGAACCGCCCGATGCGCGCCGCCTGCGCGACGCGATGAAGGCGGCGGTGCGCCACCTCGATTATACCGATTATTTGCTCGACCATCATAATTGGATGGCAGGATCGACGATGAGTCTGGCCGACCTCGCCGCCGCGGCGCAAATTTCGGTCGCCGATTATCTCGGCGGAATCGACTGGAAGAATCACGAACAGACCGCGAAATGGTATCGCGGGTTCAAGAGCCGCCCGAGCTTCCGTCCCTTGCTGTCGGAACGGATGGAGGGCATCGTGCCGCCGAAACATTATGACGATGTCGATTTCTGAGCGCGCCACCTTCGACGATTTCCTGAAGCTCGACATCCGCGTCGGGACGATCGTCGAGGCCTTGCCCTTCCCGGAGGCGCGCAAGCCGGCCTATCGGTTGAAGATCGATTTCGGGCCGGAGATCGGGATCAAGCGGTCCTCGGCGCAAATTACCAAACGCTACACGCTGGAGGAATTGCCCGGTCGCCAAGTGGCCGCGGTGGTGAATTTTCCACCGCGCCAGATCGGTCCGGTGATGTCCGAAGTGCTGACGCTGGGCTTTCCCGACGAGGATGGCGAGGTCGTCTTGATTCAGCCCACGCTGCCCGTGCCCAATGGCGGCCGCTTATACTGACCCCGTACGCTGCCGATCCCGCTCCGCGCGCCGCGTCCACCACAGGATCAGCGCCAGCGTCGGCAGCGCGACGTCGAGATACAGCGCAAAACCGAACCACGGCTGCCACCCCCAATAGACATTGGCCAGTGTATTGAACTTGCCGTGCGCGAACAGGCCGACAAAAATTGCGCGTCCACACCGGCATCGCCATGTTTTCGGGCGCGAAGATGTCGGTCGATGCGATCACCAGATTGACGATCATCGACAGCGCGAGCAGTGCCGCCGCCGAGCGCTTGGCCGCGCGCGAGCGCAGCGATACCCAGAATGGAGCGAGGCCGAGCGCGAGAAAGGGAATCGCTGGCACCGAATGGCGCGGCCCGGTTGACGCGCCGCCATCCCAATAAGCGTAGGACGCATTGAGCGAGAGTACGATCACGATCACCGCGACCGCCAGCACGCCAAGGTCGCGCGTCGCGCGATCGCGCAGCAATAGGATCACGCCCGCCGCACCCATTGCGAGCGCGGGTGCCACCCAGAACAATCCACGCCGGAGTCCCAGGGTAATGCCAAGCAGCGCTTCCGGTTTTGGATAGGTCAGGCCGAACAGCCCCTGGTTCATCCCGCTAAACCCGACCACGCCGCGATAGCCGGTCATGAACGGGGTTCCGAAGGCAAACTGATTATAGGCCAACATCGGCAGCACCGCGACCACGGCCGCCGCGACCGCCAGCGCGTACAATCGCCACCGCATCGGCCACACCGCCCCCCGGCTGCGCCACAAGGCCCATAGCCCGATGGCAATGCCGCCCAAGGCCGCCTGAAATTCCACCGCAACCGCCCAGCCAAGCGCCAACCCGGCCATCACCGGATAGCGCCAACGCCCAAGCTCCTTCGCGCCCGATGTGCCGCGCCAGATCGCCCAGGTCGCGATCAGAAACAGCGCCGCGACCGAAGCGTGGCCGAACATCGTGGTCGACCAGCCCCATATCACCGATCCCAAGGCATAGCCCAGCGCCGCAAACAGCCCGGCGGCTGGGCTGCCAGTGAGTCCGGTGCCGAAATCGAACAGCAGCACGGTGGCAAAGGCCGTCAACACCGCCGCGCCGAATGCCACCGCCAGCCACAAGCGAAGCCGCAGGAAATTCGCGAGCCGGAGATTGGTGATGTCGATCACCTCGTCATAGGACTGCGCTCCCGCCAAATGGTCGGCCGCCCAAACCACCGGTGCCGCCATCAGCGTCATGCCGGGGGCCTTGTCCATATAGTAATGCGTGCCCGTCTTGGTCGCGAACTGCGCTTTGTCGATCGTCAGCGTCTCATAGCGATCGATCGTCGCCTCACCGCGTTCGACCAGCGCGAGTGCGCCAAACAGGCGTGTGGCGTTGTTGGGATTGAGCTCGAACGAGCCGAACCATATGCACGACAGCCACACCAGCGCGAACAGCAGAAGCGCCGCCGCATGGGGCGCGCGAACGGTCGTGTCAGGCTCTCTCATGTAATCAGGCGAACAGCCATTGGCCGAGCGAGCGGCCCAAGGGAAGCGCAGAGCAACTCCCAATCAGCGACGGCCCCGTTCGCATCTCGCGCACTTGCACGCTCAACCCATTACGGCAAAGAGGCTTCTATGGCGCGCTGGTCAGCTTTGGCGTCCTGCTTTTCGCGCTTATAGCGTTGGCCGGCCTGCGCGAAGCAGCCGGTCGATCCGCCGGCACCTACCGTCGAGCAACTGCCGATTCCCGTCGCACCAACCCGATCATTGGCCGCTGACTTGGCCGCCCAGCTCTCGTTTTCCGGCGTGACCTTCAATTCGCGCAATTCCTTGGGAATGCGGAACTGCTCGCCAGGCTTGCGGCGGACGCACACCACGATTTCATTGCCATCGGCATCGGTCGGGCACTTTTGCGTGCCGTAGATCACCAGCGTCGGTACCGGCACGTTCTGCGCCGCGAGCGGCGCGGGCACCAAACCGCCCAGGCCAATGCCCGTAAGCAATGTCGCCGCCAGCGCTGTCTTCGTCGTCAGGTTCGCCATGATCCTGTCTCCCGTCAAATCCGTTTCGCGGTCGCGATGGCAACCTTGCACCCCAGCCGGATGGCCGCGCTGAGCAACGGATACCCGACAGCGTTTTCCGCACCTGCCGCCAGCGCCGTTTCGCGATGTTCGACCTCTTCGGCCTGAAAATCGCGGATGGCGGCCGAAAGCTCCGGATCGCTGTCACCTAGCACATCGAGTTGCTCGGCATAATGCTTGTCGATCTCGTTTCGACGGCGGCAGTGCAAGCCATCGCGGCTTCAGGACCCATCGCCGCCGTTACCGCCCCAAGCGCGAAACCGGCGACATCCCAAAACGGTTGCAGCACGGTCGGGCGCACACTGCGCCGCGCCATCATCGAATCGAAAAACGCACGGTGGCGTTCTTCCTGATTGGCCATGCCGGCAATCGCGCGCGCCGCCGGGCTGCGATCGCCCAGCACTGCAAGCTGCCCCGCATAGATGCGCGTCGCGCCATATTCGCCTGCTTGATCGACCCGTACCATCGATGCGGTTGCACGCTTCGGGTCGCCAGGTTTCCAACGAGTCATGCTGCCTTCCTCTGCATCAGCGCGAAGATGGCGAGCGCGCCCGCACTCGAAAAGAGCGCATTGTATCCGGCGAGCGAAATATGGAACAACGTCCATTGCGCCACGTCGCAGCGGATGATCGGCGCGTTCATGATGCTGTCGAGCGTGATTGGGCCCGATACGGTGGAGGTGCAGGCAGTAACGCCCGCCCACCAATGATATTCGACCCCGGCATGATAGACGCCGATCAGGCCGCTCAGCAAAATCGCCAAAGCTGCCAGCCCGACGAGCGCGGTCCGCGCCGCCCGTCCCGGCACGACAAACGCCAGCGCCGCCAGCACAAGCGCCGCGATGTGCGGATACCGCTGCCACCAGCACATCTCGCACGGATAGAGCTTGCCGATATATTGAAAGGCCAGCGCACCGCCGAGCAACGCCAGCGGAATCAGCAACGCGAGCAAACGTGCGGCGCGAAAACGGTCCCGGATCATCGCTTATTTCGCCGCGGTCACGGATTGCTGGGTCGAGGACAGCCGCGCGAGCGTTTTCAGCGCGTAGCTAAGCTGGAAATCGTCGACCCCCTTGGCCTTCAACTCTTCCGCCGTCGCGGCAAAGCGCGGATCGACCTTGCCGTCCTCCTCCAGAGCCCCGTTATTGGCCTTCACCTCGTTGATGAGATGGCGCCGCAAATCATCCTCGCGGAACACCGGGCGCGATTTGTAATCGGGGTCGGAAAGCTGCGGCACCGCGATATCGGGCTCGATCCCGCCCTCCTGCACCGATCGTCCCGACGGGGTATAATACCGCGAAGTGGTCAATCGCAGCGCGGCATTGTCGCCAAGATCGATCACCGTCTGCACCGACCCCTTACCGAACGAGCGTTCGCCCATCACCAGCGCGCGGTGGTGATCCTGCAGAGCCCCCGCGACGATTTCCGACGCGGACGCGGTCCCGGCGTTGGTCAGCACGATGATCGGCACGCCATGCGCCAGATCGCCCTTCACATAGGATTCGGCGTAAAACGGCTCGATATCGGCCTTGTCGCGACCGCGCTGCGAGACGATTTCACCGCTGCTGAGGAAGTTGTCGGCAACGGCGATCGACTCGTCGCGCAAGCCGCCGCCATTGTCGCGCAAATCGATGATGTAACCGAGCGGATCATGGCCGAGTTGCTTGACGATGCCCCGGATCGCGCCCGTAACCGCCTCCCCGGTATGTTCCGAAAAGGCGGTGATGGTGATGACGCCGACGCCGTCCTTTACGCTCCATTTGACCGGCTTCTGCACGATCTTCTCGCGCACCAGCGTGACCTGGATCGGCTTGTCGCGACCTGGACGCAACAGCGTCAGCGCGACCTTGGTGCCCGGCGCGCCGCGCATCTTCTGGATCGATTCATCAAGCGAATCGCCGAAAATCAATTTGCCGTCGATATGCGTGATATAGTCGCCCGACTTGATCCCGGCGCGCGCGCCCGGCGCATCGGGCTGTGGCGACATCACCTTGACCGCGCCATCCTCCATCGTGACGGTGAGGCCAAGGCCGCCATAACTACCCATCGTCTGGATCTTGAGATTGTCGTAATCGAGCCCGGTCTCATATGCGCTGTGCGGATCGAGCGCGGCGAGCATTCCCTGGATCGCGCCCTTGACCAGCACCTTGTCATCGACCTTGTCGACATATTCCGCCTTCACCCGGTTGAACACGTCGAGAAACACCGACATTTCGCGGTACGTGCCGGTGTCGACCGCCGCCATTGCGCTGGTGCCGATCGGCACAATGGCCAGCACCGCGGCAATTGCGGAGGCCTGAAACAGCGAGGTGGAAAAGCGCGACATCGTTTCGATACTCGTACGACCAAGAGGGTATCGCCGCACCGTAGCGGGGTTTCATCGCAGAGCAAAGCATGGTGGCCCTGAACGCAGCGTGACTCAGCCGATCAGCGCGGTCATGTCCACCGCGCGATCGCGCCGCCGCAGTTCGACGGTCACGCGCGGAGCCTCGCCACGCTGGGCCTGACCGATCGGCGCGCCCTGCCCGACGGCTTCGCCGATCCGCACGCTGACGCTGCCGAGCCCTGCCACCAGCGACGTCCAGCCGCCGCCATGATCGATAATGACGATCGCCCCATAATCCCGAAACGGCCCGGCAAAGGCGATGCGTCCGGCAGCGGGCGCGACGACTTGCGCACCCGCGAGTGGCGCAAGCGTCAGCCCGCGCGACCGCACGCCCGCCGCCGACACTTCGCCAAGGCCGGTTACGATTTTGCCCTGGACCGGCAGACGATAAGGCGGGGCGGCGGACGACCAGTGCCCCTGGTCGACCGGTGCCGCGACTTCCCCCGGCCGCGGCGGACGCGGCAACGGTCCCGGGAGCGATTCCAGGCTCTCCCGCGTCGCCGCCTGATTGCCGATCGTATCCATCAGATCGACGATGTCGCGGGCCTTTTCGCCGAGCGCGATGGCCCGGTCGGATTCGAACAGCGCATCGCGCCCCAACGTGCGCGAGCGCAAGCGGTGTTCCGCCTCCAACCGCGTCAGCGCCAGCCGCTGCGCCTCCAGCCGTGTGCGACTTTCGGCCAGCGCGCGCGTCGCCAGCGCAGCCTGTTCCTGCAGCGCCCGCGTGTGCGCAAGATCGGCGCGGACATCGGCGGTGCGCGCGCGGATGACCGGCAGCGTGCTCGACAGCACCGCGCGGACGTGAACCAGATCGTCGACCGAACCGGGCTGGACCATGCTGATCACCGCGGGACGCCGCGCGAGCGATTGCAGCGCCGCCATCAGGCGCGCGACCGGCGCTTGCTTCGCGGCGAGCCGCGCGCGCTGATCGGCCAGCAACCGGTCAATGATCGCGATCCGCGCGGATGTCGCTCTGTGAACG
>NZ_JSBN01000079.1 GCF_000797515.1 Sphingomonas sp. Ant H11 | reverse complement strand
CGGTGCGGCTCCCGGTCGCGCGCGCGGACGTGGCGGGCGGGCAGGGCGGTCGACCTCGGATGGCGCTTCCTCCGCTTCAACGACGGGCACCGCGACCTTCGCGGCAGCTTGGGACGGCGGCGTGTTTTCGGGGCAGCTTCGCGCGGCGCTTCTGGCGTGTCGTCGGCAGCGGGGGCGGTGCCGGTCTCGTAGCGCTCGATCTTCAGACCGGTCAGTTTTTCGATGTTCTGGATGTTTTCGGCGTCGTCGGGCGTCGCGAAGGTGAAGGCGATGCCGGTCGCGCCCGCGCGGCCGGTACGACCGATGCGGTGGACATAATCGTCGGGGTGCCACGGCGCGTCATAGTTGAAAACGTGGCTGACGCCCTTGATGTCGATGCCGCGTGCCGCGACGTCGGACGCGACGAGGATCTTGATCTCGCCCTTCTTGAAACGATCGAGCTCGGCGATGCGCTGCGCCTGCTCCATATCGCCATGGATCTCACCCGAGGCAAAGCCCGCGCGCTGCAGCGCCTTGTTTAGTTCGCGCACCGTGGTCTTGCGGTTGGAGAAGATGATACCGGTCTGCACGTCTTCCGCCCGCAACAGCGAGATCAGTGTATCGCGCTTCTTGGCGGCGGAAACGTTGACCAGCCACTGCTTGATGTTGACGTTGGCGGTCGCGGGCCGCGCGACCTCGATCGTCTTGGGATTGTCGAGGAACTTGTCGGCCAGCTTCTTGATCGGCGGCGGCATCGTTGCCGAGAACAGCAACGTCTGCCGCGTCTTGGGCAATTTGGTGCAGATTTCCTCGATATCGGGGATGAACCCCATGTCGAGCATCCGGTCGGCCTCGTCGATCACCAGCATCGAACAGCCCGTGAGCAAAATTTTCCCGCGCCCGAACAGATCCATCAAGCGACCCGGTGTCGCGATGAGGACATCGACCCCCTTTTCGAGCGCGGCGGTCTGGTCGCCCATCGACACGCCACCGATCAGCAACGCCATCGAAAGCTTGTGATATTTGCCGTATTTCTCGAAATTCTCGGCGACCTGCGCGGCCAGTTCGCGCGTCGGTTCGAGGATCAGCGAGCGTGGCATCCGCGCGCGCGATCGGCCCTCACCGAGAATATCGATCATCGGCAGCACGAAGCGGCGGTCTTGCCCGTGCCCGTCTGCGCGATGGCGACCAAGTCCTTGCCCATCAGCACAGAGGGGATCGCGCTCGCCTGGATCGGAGTCGGCTCGGTATAGCCGGACTCGTTGACGGCGCGCTGGAGTTCGTCGGAAAGGCCGAGATCGGCAAAAGTCATGCGGTATCCGGAAAAAGCGCCCGGGCGAAGCGCCCGCGAACGGTTGAAAAGCGCTTGCCGATCAGGGGCGAAATGTCAAGGTAAACGCGGACGTTCTACTTGTTCCTGGTGATCAAACGCTTGAAAGTGTCAATTCGGCAGGCGCTGCCCGATCGCGCGCGAATCGAGTCTCGTCCGGCGCAGACCATGCCGTCGGGTGTGGCCTTGAGGTAAAGGCCCGAATAGAAATCGAGCGCCGGGCATTTGTTGTCGAACCGCGCGCGCAATCGCGTATCGTCGATGAGGATCAGATCAACGCTGTCGTCGCCCGAGATAAGCGCACCCTCCACCGCTGCCATAGCCACGCATTTCGGCCCTTTTTTCTCAGTCACGCGGGGTGGTGCGGGTTCCGAACGCCGAGACGCAGGCCCGCCGAGGACGCGTGGAATGCGGATTATGATGCGTTGGTGAATGGTCAACTGGGCCAGCGCAACGCCATCGCTATGCGCCATCGCGGCCGAACTGGTCGACGCGAGCGCAAGGAGCAATGAAGCGGGAAGGGCGAAGTTGGGCATAAAGATAAAGGCCAGCGTTACCGTGAATGGTTGAATGCCGGATGAATTGGCGTCTGACCATGCGGATGGTAGGGCAAAAGAATGATGAATGCCCCATTCCCGCCCGGCAATGCCACCTCCGCCCAGCAAAAGGTCATCCACGCAGCCCAGGCGGTACTGGGGGCAAAGGCGGTGACGACGGACGCGGAGGACATCGCGCCGTGGCTGACCGACTGGCGCGGGCGTTTTCACGGCCGCACTCCCGCGATTTTGTCGCCGGATAGTACCGCGGGCGTCGCCCATATAATGCGCCTCGCCGCGGAATATCGGGTGCCGCTGGTGCCGCAGGGGGGCAACACGTCGATGGTGGGCGGCGCTACGCCCCCTTCCGACGGGTCGGCGCTGATCCTGTCCTTGCGGCGGATGAATCGCATACGGTCGATTGATCCGGCCGCCGGCTTGGCGGTGGTGGAGGCCGGGGTGATTCTGGCGGATCTCCACGCCGCCGCCGCCGCGCATGGCTTGCGCTTTCCGCTCACGCTTGGCGCGCGCGGCAGTGCCACGATTGGCGGATTGGCGTCGACCAATGCCGGGGGCACGCAGGTGCTGCGTTTTGGCACCATGCGCGGGCTGGTTGCCGGGGTCGAGGCGGTGCTGCCGGACGGGCAGATTCTCGACGGGCTGGCTGCGCTCAAGAAGGATAATCGCGGCTACGATCTCGACCATCTGCTGATCGGGGCCGAGGGGACGCTCGGCATCATCACGGCGGTGACCGTGCGCCTTTATCCGGCGGTGCTGCAGCGGGCGGCGGCGTGGGCCGGGGTGCCCGATCCCGAGGCGGCGCTGGCTTTGCTGCGGCGGCTCGAGCGCACAAGCGATTCGATCGAAAGTTTCGAGATCATCCCGGGTGATTCGCTGGCGCTGGTCCTCGACCACATTCCCGGCACACGTGCGCCGTTGACCGGGCAGCATGCGTGGCACGTGCTGATCGAGGCGACAACCGCCAATGCCGTAGCCGAATCGCCCGCCATATTGCTGGAGCGGGAACTGGGTGCCGCGATGGCCGATGGCCTGGTTGCCGATGCGACGATCGCAGCATCGGAAGCGCAAGCGGAAGCGTTCTGGCGCATCCGCGATTCCTTGTCTGCGGCTGAACGGGCCAGCGGACCAGCAGTGCAGCACGATATCTCGGTCCCGGTGGCGACGATGCCGCGTTTCATGGTCGAGGCCGCCGCCGCCGCCGAGGCGCGCTTCCCCGGCACACACGCCACGGCGTTCGGGCATCTGGGCGACGGCAACGTGCATTTCCACGTCCGCGCTCCAATGGGGGCCGACGCAACCCGCTGGTATGGGGAGGATGCGCCGCACGTAACGCGATTCGTCCATGATCTGGTGGTTGCAGCGGGTGGTTCGATTTCGGCCGAACACGGTATCGGACAGATGAAGCGGGCGGAATTGGAGCGTTTGTCCTCGCCCGCGCGCCTGGCGTCGCTGCGCGCGATCAAAGCGGGCCTCGATCCGCAGGGATTGATGAATCCCGGCAAATTGCTCGGCCTTGCAGAAACGCCGCGCGCACCATAGAGCCAGCGGCCATCAGGCATAGCAAGCCGCGTGCTTTATCTTAGTCGATGGAGAATTTCTGATGGCCAGCGCGCCGCAATCCCTTCCGCTGTTCTACAACGCGCTCGAGCCTCTTTCGAGCGAAGCGCACGCTGCCTTCCGTTTTCGCGCCCTGGACCGGGCTACTTTCCTGGTCGGCCAGCACGCCATTCCGATTACGGTGGATGAATTCGTTGCGGCACAGCGGTCGCTGCCGATCGTCTTCACCAGCGGCGACGACGCGATCCCGATCGCGCTGATGGGCCTGAACGAGGGCGTCAACGTGTTCATCGGCGACGATGGCAAGCTGACCGAAGATCAGGTCTATGTGCCCGCGTATGTGCGCCGCTATCCTTTCATGCTGGCGCGGCTGCGCCCCGATGCCGAAGAACTGTCGCTGTGCTTCGACCCGACGGGCGAGACGATCGGCACGTTCGACGAGGGCGAGCCGCTGTTCGCCGACGGTAAGCCGACCGAGATCGTGCAGAATATCCTCGCCTTCAACGAGCAGTTCGAGCAGGCGGCGCGCGCACCGCGAACTTCATGAACGAGCTTCGCGAACTGGACCTGCTGATGGAAGGCGAGGTTACGCTGCAGATCGAAGGCAATGACAAGCCGTTCATCTATCGCGGCTTCCAGATGGTGAACGAGGAAAAGCTCAACGAACTGCGTGGCGACCAACTGCGCAAGATTCAGAAGTCGGGCCTGTTGCCGTTGCTCTACGCGCACCTGTTCTCGCTCTCGACGCTGCCGCAGGTGTTCGACCGTCAGGTCAAATTGGGCAAGGCCCCCGTCCCGCAACTGATCGACTAAGATGACGCGCAGCGCGATCATCGTGCTGGACCATTATACGCGCGGGGCGGTCTGGTTGCACTGGATCGTCGCCGCGCTTGTATTGGTCAATCTGGTGATCGGGCTGTTGCATGACTCGCTGCTGGAAGGGGTGAGAGGGGCGATCCCCTTTCACATGGCGATCGGGCTGTGCGTGCTGGTGCTGACGGTCGCGCGGGTGGCGTGGCGGCTGGTGTATCGCCCGCCGCCGCCGCCCGCGAAATCGGCGGCGTGGGAACGCGCCGTTGCCGGGCTCACCCACGGCGCGTTTTTACCTTTTGCTGTTGGCATTGCCGATCACCGGCTGGATGCTGGTATCGCGCAAGCCGGTCGGCGTCGCGTTTTTCGTGGTTGGGCGTGTTCGACGTACCAGCGCTCCCGATTTCCCGGGCAGCCAGCGGGGCGGCCCATAGCGCGCACGGCCTGCTTGGATATGCAATGGTCGGGCTGATCGTACTCCATGTCTGTGCCGCGCTGCGTCACCATTTCGTGTTGCGCGACGGTACGCTCACGCGGATGATTCCGGCGTTGGCGCGACCGAAATAGGCTCCGCTGATCCGGCCGAAATTTGGCCCTTGAAGCGCGAAAACCTCTTACCTATATCTGTTGCACGCGGCTTCGTGTTCCCCCCTTTCGCGGGGCCGCGCGGCACCCTTTCAGGGTGCCTCCTCCCTGAACCTTGGCCACCGCGTGCTGCATTGCACGCGGTGGTTTTTTATTCGGCCGCAATCGATAGCGGGGTTGCGGCCTCATCGGCCAGCGCGTCGATCATATCCCGCAACATTCGCGCCACCGCCGGAAGCGTATCGCCTGGGCGATCCCCTGCAGGATCGAGATAGAGGCTGCGGTCGAATTCGATTTGGATGGCATGCACCCCGTTTGCGGGCCGTGCGTGGGTATCGAGGATATGGCCCCCCGGCATATGGGGTGTTTAGCGCGGTTTTAACACTGTGTCGGTGCGCCGCGGCCTCGACTGCCGCGATGAAGCGGGTACCGGCACTACGCCCAAACCGATCCCCGATGACCAGTCTTGGTTGGTCCGGTCCGAGCGACGGCATGGAATGGATGTCGAGCAGCACGGCGGTGCCAAAGCGCGCCCGGGCTGCGGCCAGCGCGCATGCCAGCGCGGCGTGATAGGGGCGGTGGTCGTTGCGGATGCGGGCGTTGACGTCATTGGCGTCAAGCCGACGCCGCCATAATTCCCCGGCCCCCGCGACTCGTCGCGGCACGAGCCCCAGCCCGCCGCGCAGCTTGGCAGAGGCGTGTGGCATTGCGGTCCAAGCCGCGCCTTCGTCGATTGCGGGATCGCGTTCCTGCTCGGAACGGTTGAGGTCGATCCAGGCGCGCGCTCGACGCTGCACGAACAGCGCTTCATCGCGGTGCGCGGCCAGCGCCACGGCATCGATATAGCGGTCTTCCAGCACCGTTGCGGCAGCAAGGGGAACCCGCAGCGCCGCCCGTAGCGCAAGTGGATAGTCGCGCCCGGCATGCGGTACCGACAGCACGATCGGGCTGAGCGGCGGATCATCGCCAAAGCGGTCGAAGGCGCATTCCGGAGCGGTCATCTCCTCCCTTTGTAGCACAAGCCACGCAGCGATCCGGCTGGAAAATATTAAGGGCTTTGCGCATAGGAAAGGATGGTAAAGCGCAGCGAGGCTGCGAGGCGGGATTTTGGAATGATACGCATTTTGCTGGCCGAAGATGATCGCGTGATGCGCGAATATCTGACTCGTGCGCTTGAACGGTCCGGCTATGCAGTGGTGGCGGTCGATCGTGGCACAGCGGCGATTCCCTTGCTGGAGACCGAGCATTTCGACCTGCTGCTGACCGATATCGTGATGCCGGAAATGGACGGCATCGAACTTGCGCAGAAGGCGGGGGACATGTTGCCGGATCTGCGGGTGATGTTCATCACCGGCTTTGCCGCAGTGACGCTGAAGGCGGGCAAGACGATGCCGCAGGCACGCGTGCTGTCCAAGCCGTTTCACCTGCGGGATCTTGTGCTCGAGGTCGATCGCATGTTCGAGCATGAACGCGTGAGCGACAATATTTAAATCGTGCAGGAGACGCTTGCGCGACGGCCAAGCCTTCGTTAAAGGCCGCCCCTCGCTAGGCATCGCCACGGCGAAGTGGGCGTGTAGCTCAGTGGTAGAGCACTGTGTTGACATCGCAGGGGTCGCAAGTTCAATCCTTGCCACGCCCACCATTAAAAGGGCCGTCAACTCTCAGAGTTGGCGGCCCTTTTCTGTTTTCGCCAATGTGCTGGCCCGGGCGATGATCTGGGGCACGATGCGCCGGACGTCGGTGTCCGTTTCACCGGCGAGGATCGCGGCAATGCGCGATACCGCCTCCGCACCGATCTCGGCGATCCCGACGCGCATCGTGCTGAGCGCGGGTGTTACGAAACGCGCGAGGGGAATGTCGTCGAATCCCGCCACTGCGATGTCGTCGGGAACCGCCAGTCCGGCGCGTTGAAATGCCACCATCGCACCAATTGCCATCATGTCGTTCGCGGCGAACAAGGCATCGGCGCGTTCCGCATCCGCGATCAATTGCAGTGCCGCCGCCGTGCCCGTTTCCTCTTCGAAATTGCCGGTCAGGATTCGCGGGCTGAGGCCGTGCCGGGCCATTGCCTCGCGGTAGCCGGCGATGCGTTCCTCGGCGTCGCGGTTGCCACGGGGGCCGGACAAATGAACGATCCGTCGTCGCCCGGAAGCGATCAGATGCTCGACCATCGCGTCGGCCCCGGCGGCGTTGTCGATACGGAACTGCGGATGATCCGCCGCTACGTCCGGGCAACTGATGAGAACGGTTGGCAAGCTTGTCGGCAGATGCGTCAGCAGCCGCTCGGGGTCGATATCGGGGGCCATGAGGATCAGCGCGTCGACGCGTCCCCGCATAAACTGCAACGTTTCGGTTCCCCGCCGGTCGCCATGCATGTTGGACAGCAGCAATTGCAGCCCGCGGGCCGATGCCTCGCCGTCCATGCCACGCAGCGCTTCAGAATAGAATTCTCCGTGCAGGTCGGGGAGCATCACGCCGATCGCGTTGGTTTGCGCGAGGCTGAGGCTTCGCGCGCCGGTGTGCGGCACGTAGCCGAGCGCGGCTGCCACGCTCTGGACCCGCTCGCGCAGGTTTGCGCGGACGTTGCCGTGGCCGTTCAGTGCGCGCGACACGGTCGCGATAGAAACGTTCGCTGCGCGGGCGACGTCGCGGATGGTGGCGTGCGCCATAAGGGGAGCAATCTCCAGCCGTTCGTTGGGCCACGCTTGCACCACGAATGGGGGAATTCGGCAAGGCTCTTGCTGTAACCGGTTACATCACTGTACCAAGACCGAAATCGGGAGGATTGAGGTGGATAACATGCAGGTTTCGCGACGTAGCTTGATGCTTGGCGGCGCGGCTGCGCTGGCGTGGCGGGCGTCTCCGGCACAGGCTTTGATCGCGACGCTGGGCGAAGGCGTTCTGCCGACCGCAGTCGAAGCCCTGATCGGCATGATGACGCTGGAAGAGAAGGCCGGACAGCTCACGCTGATGGCCGCGGCCTGGGCCGGGGGAGCCGCCAATCGGCTCAACCCGATCACACCGACCGGTGGGTATGCGTCGCAACTCGCCGACGCCAAGGCGGGCCGCCTAAGCGGCGTGTTCAACGGCAATGGTGCGAAGATGGCGCACGAAATGCAGCGCGCGGCGATGGCCAGCCGGTTGAAAATTCCGCTGATCTTCGCCGCCGACGTGATCCACGGCTTCCGCACCGTCTTCCCGGTACCGCTTGGGGAAGCGTCGAGCTTCGATCCCGCGCTTGCCGAACGCACCGCGCGCGTCGCGGCGGTCGAGGCGTCTGCAGCCGGGATCGACTGGACCTTCGCGCCGATGGTCGACATTGCGCGCGATGCCCGCTGGGGGCGTGGCGTCGAGGGCGCGGGCGAGGATGTGCTGCTCGGGGAGGACATGCGCGCGCGCGGGTGCGCGGTTTCCAAGGCGATGCGCTGACCGCGAACGACGCCGTGGTGGCCTGTGCCAAGCATTTCGCCGCCTATGGCGCGGCCGAGGGCGGGCTGGATTACAATACGGTGGACATTTCGGAGCGCAGTTTGCGGGAGGTCTACTTCCCGCCGTTTCAGGCGGCGCTCGACGCCGGCGCGCTGTCGGTGATGGCGGCGTTCAACGAAGTTGCGGGGGTGCCGGCGACCGCGAATCACTGGCTGATGACCGACGTGTTGCGCGACCAATGGGGCTTTAGCGGGCTGACGGTGTCCGACTATACTGGCGACGAGGAACTGGTCGCGCACGGCTTTGCCGCCGATGCGCGCGACGCGGCGCGGCTGGCGTTCCTCGCCGGGGTCGATATGAGCATGCAAAGCGCGCTTTATCTCAAATATCTGCCCGATCTGGTGACGTCCGGCGCGGTGCCGATGGCGCGGCTCGATCAGGCTGTGCGCCGGGTGTTGCGCGTCAAGGTCGCGCTTGGCCTGTTCGCCGATCCCTTCCGCCGCATCGATCCGCAGCGCGAAGCGGCCCGCATCGGCACTCCTGCGCATCGGTCGGTGGCGCGTGAGTCGGCGCGGCGGTCGATCGTCATGCTCAAGAATGATGGTGCACTGCTGCCGCTGCCACAAAACCGGAAAATCGCGCTGATCGGGCCGTTCGCGGCGGGGCAGCACGACTTGATCGGACCGTGGAACGTCTATGGCTCGGATGCTGAGGCAATCGATCTCGCGACGGGGGTGCGCGCGCTCGCCGGGCGTCAGGCGCAGATCACCGTCACGCAGGGGTGTGGCATCGAAACGCCGCTCGACGGCGGAATCGCAGCGGCGGTGGCGGCCGCGCATGCGGCCGACATCGTCGTGCTCGCGATCGGCGAGGGGCAAGACATGTCCGGCGAAGCACAGGCGCGCACCGAGATCGTGGTGCCCGCCGCACAGCAGGCCCTGGCCGAAGCCGTCGCGGCCACCGGCAAGCCGATTGTCGTTCTGCTCAAGAACGGCCGTGCGCTGGCGCTGGATGGCGCGGTGCTCGCAGCGCCTGCGATCCTGGTGACGTGGTTCCTCGGCTCGGAAGGGGGGGCGGCGATCGCCGAGATTCTGTTCGGCCATGCCAGCCCTTCGGGACGACTTCCGGTGAGCTTCCCGCGCGCGCCCGGTCAGGTGCCCTATTATTATGCGCACAAATCGACCGGGCGGCCCAATCCTGACGGCCCGCTGGCGCCGTTCAAGGCGCATTATCGCGGCATTCCCAATTCGGCCCTGTTTCCGTTCGGGCACGGCCTGACGTACGCGAACGTGGACTATGCCGCACTGGAGATTGACCACGGCGACACGCTGGCCTGGGATGGTACCCTGATGCTTTCGGCGACCGTCACCAACACCGGCAAGGTCGCGGTGGACGAAGTGGTTCAACTCTACATCCACGACATAGCGGCGAGCATCACGCGCCCGGTGCGGCAGCTCAAGGGCTATCGGCGCGTGTCGCTGGCACCGGGCAAGTCGGAGAAGGTCAGCTTCACGCTGCGGCGGTCCGATCTGGCCTTCGTCGGCGAGTCCCTGAAGCCGACGGTCGAGCCAGGCGCGTTCCGGGTCTGGATCGCGCCATCGGCCGAAGCGGAGGGCGTTTCGGGTACCTTCACGCTGGCGGCGTAGCGTCTGTTCGCTGCGCCAGCGTCGCGACAATCCGTCGATGGGTGTCGCGCCGCAGCGGGTTCGACGCCATTGCGCGCGCCGACAGTATACAGCCGATGATCGGGGCTGCGACCATGATCCAACGGATGCCGGTAAGGACGTGCGGTGTTTGCGGCACTTGGGGGGCATAGCCAATGGCGGCATAGGCAAAACCGGTGATCGCGGTCGCGGCACCGATCGAGACCTTCTGCAGGAACGCCGCGACGCCGAACGACAGTGCTTCGACGCGGACACCGCCATGATATTCGCCATATTCCACCGTGTCCGGCAGCATCGCCCAGAAGACGAAGCTGAACGCGGCGAGCGCCGCCTGCATCGTCACCAGGAACAGGTCCGCACGCCACGCCGCACCATCATCGCTCAACGCAAAGGCGATACTGGCTACGGTCGCCAGGGCGACGGCACCGAGCCACAGTGCGCGGCTGCCGATCCGATGTCGCACGACCATCCACAAGGGCACGGTCAGGCCCCCGGCCACACCCATCAGCGCCAGCGCGGTCGTCCCCGCAGACTCGTCGTGGACGATATAGGTGAAGTAATAGAGCACCGAGCGGGTCATCATCGTCGTTGCCACCGCGACGCACATCATCGCGGTGCACAGCGTGACGAACGCGTAATTGGTCGCAAGCGTCCGCAGGCCGTCGCGCAGCGAGGCATGCGGCCTGTCGCGCCGCGGCGAGCCTGCGCGGGCGGGGGTGCCGCGAGCGACATGGAGCAGCACTGGCGTCGCGACCAGCGAGAAGACGGCGGCGGCACTTAGCAGCCCCTTCGTGCTGGTCAGGCTGCCTGACACGGCGAGCGAAATGCGCTCGGTCGCGAGCGACACCACGACGACGGCGACGGTGCCGAAGACCATCCGCAGCCCCGCCGATCGCTGCGCGGTCGCGGCTGTCGCTACTGATCCGCACGCTCCACGCGGCGTAAGGGATGTTCACCAGCGCGTAGAGCGAGCGAAACACGAACTGGGCGACGAGCAATGCCCCGAGAAATAGCGCTCCGTGAAATGGCGGTGCCAGGTACAGCAGTGGGAACGCCAGGCCGAGCGGAACAGCCCCCAGGCCGACCGTCCGGGCATAGCTGCCGCGCCCACGCTCGACCCACATGCCGGTCAGCAGATCGGCCATTCCGTCCCACACCGAACCCAGCATCGCAATCAGGCCCGCAACCTGCGGGGCCAGATGGAGCACGTCGGTATAATAGAAGAACAGGAAGAGGCTCGAACTCTGCCAATACAGATTGCAGGCGAAATCGCCCGAGGCAAAACGCAGTCGTGCGGGCCAGGAAAGCTGTGGCGCGGGAGGAACCGAATCTGCCATTCACGAGGCGATAGCACATCGCCCGGATCGATCCGCATTTCGCTTGACCACCATCTGTAACCGGTTACATCGGGGCCGCGGCTGATGCATCACCCCTGCACAGCATGGAGAGGCCAATTGATCGATCGTCGTTGCTTCAGCGCCACCGCGCTCCTTGCGGTCGGCGGACTTGCGGCAGATCGGGCGGCGGCGCTGGCAGGCCGACGGCCCAAGCGCACGACGGGGGCAACTCCGCTGCCCGCCTTGTTGGACGATCTCGAACACCGCACGTTCCGCTGGTTCTGGGACACTGGCAATCCCGCAAACGGCCTGGTCCCCGATAGTTGGCCCAATCCCGCTTTCTGCAGCATCGCAGCGGTCGGCTTTGCGCTGACAGCCTATCCGATCGGTGTGGCGCGCGGCTGGATCAGCCGGTCCGCCGCACGTGCGCGGACGCTGGCGACGCTGCGCTTCTTTGATCGCGCGCCGCAGGGTCCGGCGGCCGACGGCGTTACCGGTCATCAGGGATTCTTCTACCACTTCCTGCACATGGACAGCGGCCTGCGGTATGGCGATGTCGAGCTGTCGTCGGTGGACAGCACGATGCTGTTCCTCGGCATGCTGTTTGCCGCCGAATATTTCGACCAGGACCATCCCGACGAGCGCGAGATCGGTCGTCTCGCCCGGACGATCTACGCCCGCGCCGACTGGGAGTGGTTCCGTCGTGGCGCGGCGGCGATTTCGATGGGCTGGCATCCCGGCCAGGGTTTCATCGCGCGCAGCTGGGATGGTTATAACGAAGGCATGATGGTCAACCTGCTCGCGCTCGGGTCGCCCACACACCCGGTCGCGGCGAATATCTGGGACGCCTGGTGCGCGCCTTACCCGCAGTGCTGGCGCGGTAGCGGCGACACGCGTCGGCTCGCGTTCGCCCCGATGTTCGGGCATCAGTATAGCCAAATGTGGATCGACTTCCGTGGGATCCGCGACGCCGCGATGCGTGCGGCGGGGCTTGATTATTTCGAGAACAGCCGACGCGAAACCTGGGCGCAGCGCAGCTACGCGATCCGCAATCCGATGGGATGGGACGGTTATTCGCGGGACGTCTGGGGACTGACCGCTTGTGTCGGCCCGGCCGATGTCGAGCATGATTTCAAGGGCACCCAGCGCAGCTTCCGCTCCTATTCGGCGCGCGGGCCGATCGACGAGCCCGATGGCTATGACGACGGCACGATCGCGCGACCGCCGCAATCGGCTCGCTTGCCTTCGCGCCGGAAATCGTGGTTCCCGCAACGCTGGCGATGCATGCGCGCTATGGCCCGTGGCTGTATGGCGACTACGGCTTTTACGACGCCTTCAACCCGAGTTTTCGCTGGAGCGACAAGCCGGTGCAGCTTGGCGTCGTCGACCCGGCGCGCGGTTGGGTTTCGCGCAATTATCTCGGTATCGATCAAGGACCGATCCTTGGCGCGATCGCGAATGCGAAGGAGGATTTCATCTGGCGCACGATGCGACGCTCGGGCCCGATCCGCCTGGGGTTGCAGCGCGCCGGCTTCACTGGCGGATGGCTCGCCGCATAAACCGGCAGGGGAGAGGGCAGCATGGACGCTAACGCGCCGCTACGGACGATCACTATCGTTGGCGGCGGGACTGCGGGGTGGATGAGTGCGGCGCTGCTGTCCCACGTGTTCCGCAGCTACACGATCCGGCTGATCGAATCCGACGAAATCGGGATCATCGGCGTGGGCGAGGCGACAATCCCATCGATCCGTACCTACAATGATCTGGCGGGGATCGACCAGATCGAGATGATGCGCGCAAGCCAGGCGACCTTCAAGCTCGGGATCGACTTCGTCGACTGGCATCGCGGCGCGGATCGCTATTTTCACGGCTTCGGTCGCATCGGCCACGATTTTATGTGGCTGCACCCGCATCAGCTATGGCTGGGCGAGCGCTGCGAGACGAGGGCACCATTCGACGCCTATGCGCTCAATTGCGTCGCGGCGATGCAAAACAAGTTCAGGTATCCCGATCCGCGCAGCCCGGGTTCGCCGCTCGGCGGACTGGACTATGCCTATCATTTCGATGCGTCGCTGTTCGCGCGCTATTTGCGTGGTCGTTCGGAGGCCAATGGCGTCATCCGGATCGAGGGAAAGATCGTGGATGTGACCCGCGATCGCGAAAGCGGCCATGTTGCGCAGCTCGTGCTCGACGATGGCCGTGCGGTCGATGGCGACCTGTTCGTCGATTGTTCGGGTATGCGCGCGCTGCTGATCGGCGATGCGCTCGGCGTCGGCTATGAGGATTGGAACCACTGGCTGCTCAACGATCGTGCGCTGGCGGTCCCATGCGAGCGGGTGGCACCGTTGACGCCTTATACGCGTGTGACGGCACGCGGGGCCGGCTGGCAGTGGCGGATTCCGCTTCAGCACCGCACCGGCAACGGGCATGTCTATTCGAGCGCGCACATCAGCGACGACCAAGCGGCCGCGCTGCTTCTTGCCAATCTTGACGGCAAGCCGCTCGCCGATCCACGCGCCATCCGGTTTCGTCCGGGCAAGCGGCATCGGGCGTGGGAGAAGAACGTCGTCGCCATCGGCCTGTCGGCGGGGTTTCTCGAGCCGCTCGAATCGACCAGCATCCACTTGATCCACACCGGCATCACCAAGCTGCTGGGCCTGTTTCCGCATCGCGGTTTCGCCGCAGCGGACATCGCGGAATATAATCGCCAACACGATTTCGAATTTACCGACGTGCGCGACTTCATCGTGGCACATTACAAGGTGACCGATCGCGAGGACACGCCCTATTGGCGTTATCTGAAGCACATGGCGATCCCGGACAGCCTTGCCGAACGGCTGGCATTATTCGCCTCGTCGGGCCGTTTCTACAAACGCGCCGCAGCCGAGCTGTTTCGGGTCGAAAGCTGGGTCCAGGTTCTGCTGGGGCAGGGGTTTGCGATGGGATGCGACCCCAATGCGGCGATGGTGTCGGCCGAAGTGCGAAGCGACTTTCTCGCCGATGTCGCGGACGTCACCGCTGACGTCGCCGCCGCCATGCCCGATCACGCCGCCTTCATCGCCCGCCATTGCAAGGCACCGCCGATCGCGGCCTGATCCGGTCGCATCGTCACCCCGGGGATATCCTCGGGGTGACAAAGCGTTCCGGATTTCAGGTTAGAATTTATATCGCGCGCCGACCTTGAAGTTGCGCCCCTGGCTCGCGACCGAGCCCGTATCATAGGCCCCGGTCGGTCCTGCCCCGCCGACGTTCTGGAACCCGCCGCCCCACATCGAATAGTTGCGGTTGACGAAGTCGAAGGCGTTGAGCGCCTGGAAATAGACCGTCAGCTCGTGGCCATGCGCGTACTGCATCTTGAACGTCTTGGCGATGTTGAAGTCGACGTTCTTATATCCGATTCCGCCGGGCCGGTAGATGCCGAAGTTGGTCGTGTAGCAGCCGCCGCCGCCGGGGGCGGTGGTGGGGATATTGCACAGCACGCCGCCGTAAGAGGGCCCCGACGACAGCGTGACGAAGGTGGTGGCGCGGATGTCGAGCGGCAGCTTGACCGTGCCGGTAGCGACAAAGCGCCAGCGTTCCAGACCGCTCGAATCACCATAGCCCTGCGCCCCGATAGTCGGTGCGTCGAAGTTGAACGGATCGCCGATCGAGGCACCGTTGCGGGTATCGTTCGAGCGCGAGCTCGAGATGGTCAGCGTCGTGCTGAAGCCCCAGCCGGAGCGCTCGGTATAGGGCTTGTCGGCTTGCAGATAGACTGCGGCATAATGGGCCTTGCCGTCGCTGTTGCCGATGAAGATGCTACCATAACCGGGCAGCGGCGCGGTGTTGATCGCAGCCGTGCCGTAGAAAATCCCGGCCGCATAGGGCACGCCGTTATAGACATAGACCGGATTGCCACCCGGGCTGTAGCTGCGTCCGGATTGCGGTTGCCGATCAGCTCCTGATAGATGTTGTGCGACTTGATATAGGCGAAGGTGACCGACGTGTTGATCACCCCAAGGCGTTTCTTGACCGCGAAGTTGACCTGATCCGAATAAGGCATCTTGGTCCGGTTGTTGAGCAGGTGCACCTCGCCGCCTTGCGCCGCGGCGAGCGCGCGCAGTTGGTCGACATTGGTCGGAATCGTCGTCACGCAGCGTGGCGTGCCCAACGTGCAATTGGGGGGCGTGTTGATGGTGACGACCGATTCGTACTGGTCCTTGATCGTCTCGATCGCAGAGTCGATGAACAGCGAGCGGTCATAATAGCGCCCGCCACCCAGGACGAAGACGAGATCGCGGTCGCCCTTCACGTCATAGGAAATGCCAAGGCGCGGCTGGAACGCGCCGAGGAAGGGCTTCCGGTTGTGGCCCGTCGAAATATAGTCGTCGGGGTTGATGCCAGCCGCCTTCCAGCCGGGATAGGCCCGCAACGCGGCCGCAATGCCCGCAGGTGTCACGAAGTCGTTGTTTACCGCATTGGATTCATAGTCCCAACGCAAGCCGGCGCTGATCAACCAATGGTCGTTGGGCCGCCAATCGTCCTGTACGAATCCGCCGATTTCGGTGTTGTTCGCCGTAACCGGGCTGACGACGGCGGTGTTGATGGTCGCGGCATAGGGGGCCTTCGTACTCGCCGAGCCCAGGCCGAAGAACGAATTGGCGTCGTAGAAGAAGGTGCCCGAGCGTTATTGTCCTCAAGCCGCTGCAGCTTGGTGAAGTTGAGCTTGATACCGGCCTTCACGGTGTGCGGGCCGCCGAAGAAGGTGACGTTGTCCTTGAACAGCGTCTGATACTGGTGATCGTCCTGGGCGAAGTTGGTCCCGCCCAGAATGAGCACGCGGGAATCGCCGACGTTGGGCGTGGTCGCACCGCCATTGAAGGTCACGACGGAGGACGGGCCCGTGACATTGGGGATGGCACCGTTCGCGGCAGCATCGCGCGCAAAGATGAATTCGTTCAGCCAGCCCTCGCCCCGGTGATTCCAGGTGAGCTGATAGCGGCGTTCATTGTTGCGATTGTTGGTCGATGCCTCGACCGTCGTCGCGCCACCGTTGATCTGGAGATTCGACTCGTCACGAATGAACGCGCTGACGTTGATCGTGTCTTGCGGCGTTGCGTAGAAGGTCAGCTTGCCGAAATACAGCTTCTCGTCGAACGTCGCCGGGAAGCTTCCATTATATTGCGACCTTGCGCTTTGGGCGTACGTCTGCGCCGCCGGGGCCAGCGCCGCCAGATTGCCGCTATAGACATTGATGTCGTTGGCACCGAATGTCTTCTTCGTGCCTTCGAAATCGACGAAGAAGGTCAGCTTGTCCTTGATGATCGGACCACCAAGGTCGGCCCCGTAATATTTCGTGTCGAAATTGGGCTTCGGTTTGTACGGCGCGGTGGCGTTGTTGAGATGGCCGGGGCGGTCATCGTAATTTTGGCTGATGAAGGCCTTGGGCTGCCACTCGCCGAAGATCTCGCCGTGGAAGCTGTTGCCGCCGGTCTTGGTGACCGACGAGATCACGGCGGAGCCCGCCTGCTCGAACTCGGCCTTGAAGTTCTGCGTCTGGACGTCGAACTGGTCGACTGCGGAGGCGGGGAAGGGGTTGCCCGAGGATAGGTTCTGCCCGACCGTGCCACCGTGGTTCACCAGATTCTTGATGCTGATGCCGTCGATGAAGGTGTTGGTGTTATCCGAATTGATGCCGCCCGCCTGGACCTGGCGCGCCTTGCCGCCCAGCGTCGGCGGGGAGACGGTGACGCCCGGGGCGAGCGCTGCGAAATTCAGAAAGTTGCGATCGCCGTTCGGCAGATTTTCGAGCTGGAACCGCGAGATGTTGGTGCTGACGGTCGCTGTCCGGACGTCGCGCGCGCGCGATCCGACCACGACGATGTCCTTGCCGGGAGCCGCTGCGTCGTCCGCAGGTGCCAGCAGATCGGCGGTGACGGCCTGACCCAACGGCACCACTACCTCGGCCGATCGGCCGCCGGAGGAAACGCGGTAGGTGCTTGGCGGCAAGCCGACGAGGACGTAATTGCCGTTGGCGTCGACCTTGGTCGTGTCCTGATGGCCGGTATTTACGTCGGTCAGCGTCACCGTCGTGCCGGCGGCGGCACCATCGATATGTCCCTGGACCGTCGAGGTGGTCTGCGCGGCGGCGGGCGCGGCCAAAATGAGCGTCCCGGTGCCCAGAACGGTGGTTGCCAGCGCCGCACGCAGGCTCGCCTTCATCAGCTTGTTCATTTCATCTCCCCTAATCGGCGCGGTGCCGCCCTGTTATTTTTGTCTGTCCGTCTTCAAATCGAATCGCCGCGCTGCTCGCCCGAGCACCGCGGTACGGTGGTGAATTATGCGGCCGATAAACCTGGCCGATGCGCCAAGAAACCGGTTCCAACACTTGCGTTGTAACCGGTTTCTTGTGCATCCGCCAAGTGAAATTTATCGTGCTGCGACAGCCCAAACCGATTCGGGCGCGCAGATCGGCGAGGGAAAGCGTGTGACTGGAACTGTTTCTCGGCGGGCGCTGCTGAAAGGGGGATCCGCCGCGGCGATCGCCGCCGCCCTGGCACCGGCGCACGCGCGCATCCGGTACTTCGATAGCAGGATCGAGCGATTGATCGCGGCGATGAGCTCGAGGAGAAGGCCGGGCAACTCAGCATCTTCAGCGACCCCGCGCGGACCGACGGGCCACCGCTAAATCCTGGACTGGTCACGCAGAGCATGGCCGCGCTGCAGCGGGACATCGCCGCCGGGCGGATGACCGGGCTATACAACGGCATCGGCGTCGCCGACGGACGCGCGCTGCAGCGCGTCGCCATCGAGCAGTCGCCGCATGGGATTCCACTGATCTTCGCCGGAGACGTGATTCACGGCATGAAGACGACCTTCCCCCGTGCCGTTGGGCGAAGCGGCGAGCTTCGATCCTGAGCTTGCGCGGCGCACGCGCGTGCGGCGGCGGTAGAGGCGAGCGCCAAGGGTATTCAGTGGGTCTTCGCGCCGATGGTCGACGTCGCGCGCGATCAGCGCTGGGGCCGCGTCGTCGAAGGCGCGGGCGAGGACACCTGGCTCGGTCGACAGTTCGCCGCCGCGCGCGTCCGTGGTTTTCAGGGAGAAGATCTGACAGCGGATGATTCGGTGCTGGCCTGTCCGAAGCATTTCGCGGGCTATGGCGCTGTGCTGGGCGGTATGGAGTATAACACCGCCGACATCCCCGATACGACATTGCGCGAGACGCATCTGCCGCCGTTCAAGGCCGCGTTTGACGCCGGCGCGCTGTCGACCATGGCGAGCTTCAACGATATCGCGGGCGTGCCGTCGACCGGAAACCGCTACTTGCTCACCGACATTCTGCGGGGCGAATGGGGATTCAAGGGCCTGGTCGTGTCGGATTATACCGCCGACGAAGAGATGATCCTCCACGGCTTTGCCGCCGACGGGTCCGATGCGGTGGTCAAAGCGCTGAACGCGGGGTGCGACATCTCGATGCAGAGCGGCTTGTACAACAAGCACCTGCCCGCGCTGGTGCGGGCGGGCCGGATCTCGATGGCGACGGTCGATACCGCGGTGCGGCGCGTGCTCTCCGTCAAGCAGGCGCTGGGGCTGTTCGACAACCCGTATCGCTCGCTCGATCTGGCGCGCGAGCGGCGCGACGTGCGCTTGCCACAGGCGGTTGCGCTGGCGCGTGAGGCCGCGCGCAAGTCGATCGTGCTGCTCAAGAACGACGGCGACCTGCTCCCGCTCGCGCGATCTGCGCGGATCGCGCTGATCGGGCCGTGCGTGTCGGACCGCGGCGACATGCCCGGGCCATGGGCGAGCTTTCCCGATTTCGAGAGTTGCGTCACGCCCGAGCAGGGTTTCCGCGCCGCGATGGGGCACGATGCACCGCTGAAGGTCGAACGCGGCTCCGACTATGAAGTGCCGCTTGCCGGCGGGATCGAACGGGCGGTGGCGGCGGCAAAGGCATCGGACGTCGTCGTGCTGGTGATCGGCGAAAGCGCACGCATGTCGGGCGAGGCGCAGGCGCGGGTCGAAATCACGGTTCCGGAGGCGCAGCTGCGGCTTGCCGAGGCGATCGCCGCGACCGGCAAGCCGGTCGTCGTGCTGCTGCGCCACGGACGTGCGCTCGCACTGACGGGCGCAGTGCGCGCGGCACCGGCGATCCTCGCGACATGGTTCCTTGGATCGGAAACGGGCAATGCGATGGCGGATGTCGTGTTTGGCGATCACGCACCGCAGGGCCGTCTGCCGGTCAGTTTCCCGCAAGCGTCGGGGCAGGAGCCGTTCTTCTATGACCATCGCGCGACCGGCCGTCCGCAACTGGGCGCGGCACCGGAATGGAAAGCGCGCTACCGGGAGGTGACGAACGAAGCGCTCTATCCGTTCGGGCACGGGCTCGGCTATTCGACCGTGCGCTATTCGCCAACCGAGGTGAGCGTTACGAGACTGACGGGCGACGCCGCGACCACAGTGTCGGCGACGGTCACGAACACTGGCCACCAGCGGATGCGTGAAGTCGCGCAATTATACATTCACCAGAAAGTCGCGAGCCTCACGCAGCCGGTGCGAGCTTTGAAAGGCATCGCGCATATCGATCTCGATCCGGGGCAGAGCGTGCGCGTTGCATTCCCCCTGTCGCGCGCCGATCTGGCGTTCGTCCATCCCGATCGGCGCAGCTTCGCCGAAGCCGGCGCATTTGATGTCTGGGTAGCGCCGTCGTCGGTTGGCGGCGTGCCCGCGACGGTCATGCTCGGATAAGCCCGGTGCTCGCCCCGGAATGCGAAGCTGCGCGTTCGACTTCGAAGAGGGTGCCAATAGCCAATCCCGTGGCAGGTTGATGCGCCTGAAAAGGCGCTCTTCGGCGAGGCGGCGGCCTCCGCGCAGAGGCCTCGTTTTACGCACTTTCTACGCAAATTCCTTTCAATCGATATCGAGCTTTTATGCCGCCCAAAGCTATCTCGACGTTCGCATGATCGTCCAACCCATGATCGCGGATCAGCGTTCTGGGCGCGGCGCGCTACAGGTGCGTGTCGCGCGCCAGCGGCCTTCCGCGATATTGGATCTTGCGAGCGTTTAGCGTGAGGAAGCATAGCATGACATCGCCAAACGACCCGGAGCCCGATCAAAGAGGCCCGGTCATAAGAGTGGGACAGGATAGCGCTGGCCATTGGCTGGTGCAGGATGATGGCGGCAAGCTTGAGGGCCGCTTCGTTTCCCGCGCGGCCGCTATGGGATTCGCGCGCAGCGAGGTGCATGCCTTCCCCGGTGCAAGGATCTTGGTTGCGACCGCCCCTCTAGTCCCCACGATCTCTTTCGCACCGGTGCAGCCCTGGGAAACCGCGCAACATTTCCACAGGGCCGCCTGATGGCAGTTCGGCGCGATACACCGGGCCGAGCCGACAAGGTGCGCACGAAAATCCGAAGCGGCGACCATCCACCGAGCTCTTTTCGCGGCAGGGTAGGCACATTGCCGTGCGGTGCCGGTGCCGTGCAGACCGGACAAAGGCTCGCCCCGCATAGGACGAGCCAAAACGGGCGGGGGGGATGTCCGGTCATGATCGGTCGCGATAGAGCGGCAGCGCCAGGCTGCGTCGCGTGATGGCGAGATAGGCCATGGTGGTGGCCATGCCCACGCGCGACATGTCCGTTTCCAGCGCAGCGACCAGCAAAGCGTCGGCTGCTGCGGCTGGCAACATGGCGCAACCCGGTTCAGCACCGCCGACCTTGCCATGGGGATGCACCTTCATTCTTTGTCTCGCGCATCGTCGCCGTGCACGTTGCGGCGCGCGCGGGGATCGGAAACCGGCTCGAATAGCCAGCGACCCTCCAGCGCGAGGGCCGCGCCGACACAGCCCGAGCAGACGGCGATAAGCGCCATACACAAGTCGAACCCGCTTGGTTGCGCATCGGGACTGCCCCGATCGGCCGACAAGGCGGAAAGGCACAGCGCCGCCAGCAGAAGGAAACCAACGCCGCTCAACCGCACCTTGAGGTCGAAATCCCGCATCGAACGCTGTCGCATTGCCTCACCTGTTCGAGGGCGACACTGCCCGCGACGGCGTAAAAATTCCCGGTGAATCGCGCGCTGTCGCGTAATGCGTCCGTAAAAGGCGCTGCCCTCGCCGGGGCCGGTGCCGACACCGGCGCGCTTCACGCGCGGTGTGGTGCCAAGAGCATCGCACACGCACCAAGGCGGTGCCCGGCGGTCAGGGCCGCATGGGCGATAAATGGACGATGTGCAGAATCTCTTTGTCCGACAATATCTTCCTGTACGCGAAAGACTGTGCGAACTGAGCCGTCAGATAACATGAATGATAATGTCTGTGAAAAATATCACAAAATCTAAACGCAGCCATTAGGATATAATATTTTCAACGTTGACCGATATTTGATTGTTTGATACTCTATTTTATCAATACAGTGTTCCGATATGGTAAAAGCGTATCCGTCAGAATAGATTCTGGGGAGATGGTGACATGTCTACAATCGCTTTTAAGAAATATCGTATATTTTCAACGTTGGCGGTAGCGACGATTTCGATTGGTATCGTCGCAACTGACGCCTCTCGAATACATGCAAGGCCCGCTCAACCTGCACAAATCATTCCGCCGCCGCCCGTTTCGACGGACGCCGTTTCATGGCAGCAATTCGTTCTCGCGGTCAGTCCGTCTGGAACAGTGGGCAAGGTTACTTACGAAACATTTGCGTCCGATCAGGCATTTACGTCGCGAACCCCTGTTCTTCGACCCCTAAGAAGGGCTGCAACGTGCCGACCTGGCCGAGCGCGAGTTCCAGCAAGGGCAGCAAGCTCTTGCAGCGCAGCCTGCTCGGGCGGGCCCATATGCGCGCCGCGATGGCGACGCGCGGCACGGGCCATTTCGCCGTCCAAGTGATTGGACCGGCACAGGGCTGCGGCACGCCGTCGGGGCTCGCAGGGGCGGCTGCGGGCTCGGGGTTTCCCAAGGGGGGCTGCGTCGGCGAAGAGGTGCGGCGTGATCGCGCGACCTTCAACTATCTCGTCGCGAATGGCCTGTGGTCGTCGGCGGGGATAAGCACATATTACGGCACCAAGCAGCCGGTTTCGGTGCCGTGGAATGCGCTGGAAGTGAAGGCGGACTGGATTCCGGTCAGCACGCTGGCCACCTGGTTGGGGCAGCCAACCAGCTTCATCACCAGCAATTTCTATACTTCATCCGCAAGCGTCGGCTCAGGCTCAGCGACGACCTATGCAATGACGAGCATGCATATCTCGGTAAAGACACCAGGCTTTCCTGACTGGATATGGGCTGATTTCGAAAATGCGTATACGCCGGGCCGTTGCGACCAGACGGGATGCAACGATTCCTTCGGTGCCGCGACCCCATCGGTGCCCGCCAATGCGAAGGCGTGGGGCCAATATGGTGCATGCCCCAAATCTTCGGCGGCAACCGCTTTGCTCAGCCAGGCAAATGTGGCCCCTATCTTCAACAATTACTGCCTGACGGGATCGCAGAGCACGTTCGGGACCTCGACCAACCCGATCCTGCTCGGCAGCCCGATCATCGAGCCGCTCAACGCGAATGTCCCGATGGCGAAATCGTCGTGCATTTCGTGCCATGCTGGCGCTTCGTTCAATGCGTCCGGCGGCCCGGCCAACGTCGGGGAGCCGATCGGGCCTCATGGGCCGCCCCCGGGCTATACCGGGTATGATTTCATGTGGGGGCTGCTTTTCGCCCAATAAGCGCATGGGCCTTGTACGGCGCACCCGCAGGATCGTTCGTCACGCGCGTCGAGCGATCTTGCGGGTTGGGGCTTCCCGCACTCGATCGTCACTCCGGATCCCGGCAAGGGGAGAGGGTAAGCCTTTCGCGCTGGCGAGCGGATACTATCACAGTGGCGACGTTGCTTCTTGTCAACGCCACCCTGACCGCCCGCCAGCGCGACGCGTTGGCGGGCGTTTGCTGTCCGATGCAAGCTGACCCGCCTTCCTAAAGAGGGTGCCGGAGCCATCTGCGGTTCGACTTTGGTCGCGTGCGCATTGATCTTATAATTGTCTGAGTATATCCGGGAACAAAGTCGTCCAGACGCGGAGTATCTCAATGACCGGTTCCCCCCCCTTCAAGCTCCGCAGTCGCGCATGGTTCGACAACCCCGATAACATCGACATGACCGCGCTGTATCTGGAGCGGTATCTCAATTTCGGGTTGAGCCTGGAGGAACTGCGTTCGGGCAAGCCGATCATCGGCATCGCGCAGACGGGCTCCGATCTCAGCCCGTGCAACCGTCACCATCTCGTCCTGGCCGAGCGCGTGCGCGAGGGCATTCGCGAGGCGGGCGGCATCGTGCTCGAATTCCCGGTCCATCCGATCCAGGAGACCGGCAAACGGCCGACCGCCGGGCTGGACCGCAACCTTGCCTATCTCAGCCTGGTCGAGACGATCTATGGTTATCCGCTCGACGGCGTTGTGCTGACGATCGGGTGCGACAAGACCACGCCTGCCTGCCTGATGGCGGCGGCGACCGTGAACATCCCGGCGATCGCGCTGTCGGTCGGGCCGATGCTCAATGGCTGGCACAAGGGCGAGCGCACCGGCTCGGGCACGATCGTGTGGAAGCGCGCGAGTTGCTCGCGGCGGGCGAGATTGACGATGCCGAATTCATCCGCCTCGTTGCTTCGTCGGCACCGTCGACCGGCTATTGCAACACGATGGGCACCGCGACGACGATGAACAGCCTGGCCGAGGCGCTGGGCATGTCGCTCCCTGGATCGGCGGCGATCCCCGCACCGTATCGCGACCGGCAGGAATGCGCCTATTACACCGGCAAGCGCATCGTCGAGATGGTGGCGGAGGACCTCAAGCCCTCCGACATCCTGACCAAGGACGCCTTTCTCAATGCGATCGCGGTCAATTCTGCGATCGGCGGATCGACCAACGCGCCGATCCATCTCACCGCGATTGCGCGGCATATCGGCGTCGACGTCCCGCTCAAGACCTGGGAAGAGCATGGCCTCAACGTGCCGCTATTGGTCAATTTGCAGCCAGCGGGCGAATATCTGGGCGAGGATTATTATCGTGCGGGTGGCGTCCCCGCCGTGGTCGCGCAGTTGATCCAGCACGGCCTGATTGCCGAGGGCGCGATGACCGTGAACGGCAAGACGATCGGCGATAATTGCCGCAGCGCGGTGATCGAGAATGAGGATGTGATCCGCCCGTTCGACACGCCCTTGATGACGTCGGCGGGGTTCGTGGTGCTGTCCGGCAATCTGTTCGACAGCGCGATCATGAAGACCAGCGTGATTTCGCCCGAGTTCCGCGAACGCTATTTGTCCAACCCCAACGATCCCGAGGCGTTCGAAGGGCCGGTGGTCGTGTTCGATGGTCCCGAGGATTATCACGCCCGCATCGACCAAATTTCGACCGGCATCACGCCCGCGACGCTGCTGGTCATGCGCGGCGCGGGGCCGGTCGGCTATCCGGGCGCGGCGGAAGTGGTGAACATGCGCCCGCCGGCGCATCTGATCCTCGATGGCATTCATTCGCTGCCGTGCATCGGCGACGGCCGCCAGTCGGGCACCAGCGGCAGCCCGTCGATCCTCAACGCCTCGCCCGAAGCGGCGGTCGGCGGCACGCTGGCGCTGCTGCGCGATGGCGACCGCGTGCGGATCGACTTGACGCGCGGCACGGCCGATCTGCTGATCGATGACGCGGAGTTGGAGGAACGCCGCGCGGCGTTCGCGGCGGCGGGTGGCTATCGCTACCCGGCCTCGCAGACGCCGTGGCAGGAGATCCAGCGCGCCGTGGTCGGCCAGCTCGGTTCGGGCGCGATCCTGGAGGGTGCGGAGGCGTATCAGCGCATCGCGCAGACGCGCGGCCTGCCGCGCGATAACCATTGATCGGAAACCCCAGCGCTCC
>NZ_JSBN01000078.1 GCF_000797515.1 Sphingomonas sp. Ant H11 | reverse complement strand
CGCGAAGATCGCCCCGCCCGTACCAGCCGCCCGCCGCGTAGCGCGCCCGCCGAGCGCGCAGAACCGCTGGAGCCAATCGATGCGGTCGACGATGGCGGTTGGAACGGCCCGATGCCGAACTTCCTGCTGGCCAAACTGACGCTGACCGACTGAGCGTGTCCACCGCCGCGCGGCGGTGGACACGCTATCCGGCGGTGGAGTGCGGCCGTTACGCCGCCGATGCCGGTGTCGGTGTCGGCATCAGCGCGTTATCGATCTCGTTCGCGCGCTGATAGGCAGGCCGCTCCTGCACGCGCGCAAGATAGTCCTCAAAGGCCGCGCGCTTGGGCAGCGACCCGAATTGCACGCCCCAGGCCACTTGCGACCCGGCATAGACATCCGCTGCCGTAAAGGTGTCGCCCGCGAAATAGCGATGCGCCGACACCGCCTTTTCCAACGTATCGACTGCCAGATCGTACGATCCGTACCCCGCCATGCGTTGCTGCGAATCGGTCGGCGTCACGCCAAGCGACCGGTTGGTGATCGCATGTTCGAGTGGCCCCGCCGCGAAGAACAGCCAGCGATAATAGTCCGCCCGCGCCGTCGTCGGCGGGGCCAGCCCGGCCTCGGGAAAGGCGTCGGCGAGATAGGCGCAAATCGCCGCGCATTCGGTAACAACATGCCCGTGATGGACGATCGCAGGCACTTTCCCCATCGGGTTGACCGACAAATACGGCTCCCCCTTCATCGTCGTGGCATAATCGAGCAGCACCGTTTCATAGGGTGCGCCGACTTCCTCGAGCATCCAGCGCGCGATCCGGCCGCGCGACATCGGGTTGGTGTAAAAGGTCAGGTCCGCCACGATCATTCTCCCCCAGATATCGCCCAGCGATTCTTCGGAACATTAGTGGAACGAAAGTCCCCTACCCGTCAAGATGCTGGTGCAGAAACGCGACCGTCCGCTCCCACGCCAAGTCAGCGGCGGGCTTGTTATAGCGTTCAGCCGAGGTGTCGTTGTTGAAGGCGTGATCGACGCCGTCATAGGCATATGCAGTCACGTCCTTGCCCGCCGCCTTCAACGCGGCAACCCACGGCACGCCCGTAGCGGCAACGCGCGCATCCTTGCCCGCATAATGCAGCAGCAAGGGGGCTGCGACCGCCCCCGCCTCGGCCGGATCCGGTGCCGGGCCATAATAAGCGACACCCGCCGCCAACGCGTTGCCCGCCGCCACGGCAACACGATTGACCAGCGCCCCGCCCCAGCAAAAGCCGATAATGCCAACCTTGCCGTTCGCGCCCGGCTGCGCCGACATTGCGCCGATCGTGGCGACGGCTTCCCCGGTGATCGCGGTAAGGTCAGCCTTGCCAATCATGTCGCGGGCGAGGTTCTCGTCGACGGGAGTGCCACCCTGGTCGCTCAGAAAATCGGGCGCAACCGCCTGAAAGCCGGCCAGCGCCACACGCCGGGCGACATCTTCGATATGCGGGGTCAGCCCGCGATTTTCATGCACGACAATAACGACGCCAGCGTGTTTCGCATCCTTGGGTGCCGCGAAATAGCCGGTCAATTGCTTGCCCGGCCCGATCGCATAGGGACCTTTACGCGTCACCAGCGCCGGGTCATCGGGCTGGGTGATCGAGGCAGCGGCGGGCGAGGCCGCAATCCCGGCGATCAACACTTCGGCAGCAGCGACCGATCCGACCAGGCCGACCATTTCGCGCAACAGGGCGCGGCGGTCGCGATGCTCATGCGTGAAGGCGTCGTAAATCTGGATAGCGCGATCGCGGATATCGGGCATGAGCATTCCTCAAACGATTCGCCCCCCGGCACTTCGCCAAGCTACCCCGTCAAACCGCGCGATACCACCACACACCGTCCTCGATCGTCTTCACCGCGCGCCCTTCGACCTCCAGCCGCCGGACATGCGCCAGCGCTTCGCCCGTCGCCATGCCGAGCATGTCGGGCCCGATCGCGCGCCGGAACAGCCGCCCGAAACAGTCGATCGCGCGGCGCGGTTCGGCCAGAAACACTTCCAGTTCGTCGAGCCGCTCGCGATGTTCGCGGTCCATCGCATCGAGCCGCGCGTGCAAGCCGGTGAACGGATCGCCATGTCCCGGCAGCACCAGCACATCGTCGGGCAATGCCTTCAACCGCGCGATCGAGTCGAACCATTCGCCCAGCGGATCGGCCGCAGGCTCGGTCACACCGAGCGAAACATTCGGGCTGATCCGCGGCAACACCTGGTCGCCCGAGATCAGCACCTTGCCGACGGGATCGTACAGACAGGCATGTTCGGGACTGTGCCCCGACCCGACAACCACCTGCCACTCGACCGCGCCGATCAGCCGCGTATCGCCATGCTGGATGCGGGTATAGCCGAGTGGCAGCGGCGTGACGATCCGGCGGAACCCCGCCCAGCCACGCTCGCTGGCATGGGCGATCTGCGCATCGTCCCACCCCGCGCCACGCCAAAAGGCGATCATCTCATGCGGCACCGCATCGCGCGCATCGGCGACCAGCATCCGCGCGGTCAGCCATTCGCCGCGCGTCATCACCAGCGGGCAGCCATGCGTATCGCATATCCAGCCCGCCAAACCGATATGATCGGGATGGAAATGCGTGCCGATCATCTGCGTCATCCGCACGCCCGCCAAAGGCCCCTGCCCCAAAGCCTCCCACGCCGCACGCGCCTCGGGCGTGTTCATGCCGGTATCGACCAGCGCCACGCCACCCGCATCGTCGAGCAGCCAGCAATTGACATGCTTGAGCGGTCCCGGAACGTGCAGCCGCACCCAGCCGATGCCGGGGGCCACACGCATCACCGTGCCGGGCGCTGGCTCGGCCCCGCCATACGGATAGGTCAGCCCCTTATGGCTGGTCGGGACGAAGCTCTGCTCGACCGGGACGGCCGCCTCTGCAATGGACATGCGATCGGTTAGCGCGGGGTGCCGTACCAAGTCACGCATTTCCTCAGGCAAGGAGCGTCGCCTCCTCGCCCAGCAACAGCCGCAGCACCTCGTCGGGCGATTCGAACATGATGTCCGGATTCAGCCGCGCCAGCCCGTCGCGATTGGCATAACCCCACAACACCGCGCCCGAACAGATGCCGACCTTCTTCGCCGCCACCACGTCGCGCGTCTCGTCGCCGATCGAGATGACATGCTCGATCGCCACCTTGCTCTTGCGCAACACCCGGCGATAGCGCGGTGCCTTGCCGAACAAGGATGCGCCGCATTCGAACCATTCGATCAACGCGGCATTTTCGGGGCCAAGGATGGCACGGGCATTATGCTCGGCATTGGAAGTGACCAGCGCCATGCGCACGCCATTGTCCGCCAATTGCCGCAGCAACGGCGTAACGCCCTCGAACAAGGCGATCCGGTCGGTCTGCTCGGCCAACAGGCGATGGAGGTAGCGCCCGATCTTGGGCAATTTCCAGCGCGGAATGCCGAGATGGCGGATCACCTCCCCCGAGGTGCGCCCGCGCAAGGACGCAACCTCCTCGGGGGCGACCTTGCGGAACTTGAACCGGTCGGCGAGATGATCGGCGACCGACAGGAACCAGTCCCCGCTATCGGCCAGCGTTCCGTCGAAATCGAAGATCACCAAACGATAGCGCGGATCGGACATGGTCACCTCAGCGCGATTGCGAGGAGCGGCGATGGCCGCGCTTGCCGTCATCCCCCTGGGGAACCGGTGCGCTGCGAATGGTCACCAGCTCCGCTCGTGTCGCCGCCCCGTCCTTGTTGAGGTCGAAACGGTCGAACAGGCTCGAAAACTGCGCCTGCAACTCGGCGAGCGTGATGCGGTTGTCGCCATCGCTGTCGATGGCGAACGGGCTCGGCAGCGCATTGCGATCCCCCAGCCATTTGAGCGCCCAGTCGCTATAGTCGATATAGCCGATCGAGCCCTTATGCGCGCTGTCGGCATCGGCGAAGCTGCGCGCGATACAGGCACTGAGCTCGGCGCGGGTGGTGCGCCCGTCGCCGTCACTGTCGCACGCGGCGATGAGCATTGCGGCCGGCTCGACCACGATCGTCGCGGCTGGCTGACGGGCTGGCGGGGGAGTGACGACGGGTACGGTTTGCGCCGATAGCGGTGCCGCCATCAACAGCAGCATCGCTCCGGCGCGCACGACCATCATTTCGTCAAACCCGCAAAATCGCTCTCGTTAAGATAGTGGGTATAGCTTTCCAGCCCCTTGGAAGCCGCCGGATTGGACAGCAGTTCCTTCATCGCAATCTTGCCCAGCGCGCCCCCGGCCGCTTCAAATCCGGCACGACTTCTCGCCTTGAACAGCGGACGCGCCTCCTTTGCGCAGTCGACCACCATCAATCGCGTGAAAAGCACCGCCATTTTTTGTCGGCCTCAATCTGCCCGGCGGAATCGACCTTGATAAGATCCGCCATCTGCGGTGCCGAACTCATGGCACCTAACATCCAGCGTGCGACCGCGATTCGGTCAGCGCCGGTAGTCTTGTCGACGAAGCACTGCCCAAGCACGGTCGCCTGTTCGGCTAGCTTGGCATCATCAGGAACCGACGCTTGCGGACTCGCCGCAGCAGCCAAGGCAGCAACCATCATAAGAATCGTCATGCTTCGCTCTTCCCCGCGTTCGGCAACAACAGACTGGCATCGCCATAGCTGTAGAATCGATAGCCGTCTCGCACCGCATGGGCATAGGCCGTTTGCATCTGCTCGGTGCCCATCAACGCGCTGACCAGCATGAACAAAGTCGATCGCGGCAAGTGGAAATTGGTGACGAGGCCGTCGATACCGTTGAAGCGGTAGCCGGGCGTGATGAAGATCGCGGTGTCGCCCTCGAACGGGCGAATCACCCCGTCGGCACCGGTTGCACTCTCGATCAGGCGCAGACTGGTGGTGCCGACCGCGATCACGCGCCCGCCACGGGCGCGCACCGCGTTGAGCCGGTCGGCGGTGGCGGCATCGATGCGTCCCCATTCGGCGTGCATCTTGTGGTCGAGCGTATCGTCGGCCTTGACCGGAAGGAAGGTGCCCGCCCCGACGTGTAGCGTCAGCGTGGCGTGCTCGATGCCTGCCTCCCCAAGCTTCGCCATCAGCGCGGGCGTGAAGTGGAGCGCCGCAGTCGGAGCCGCCACCGCGCCTTTTTCGGCAGCGAACATCGTTTGATAATCGTCGGCATCCTGCGCGTCCGCCGGGCGGCGCGCGGCGATATAGGGCGGCAGCGGCATGCGTCCGGCGCGTTCCAGCAGCAATTCGACCGGCTCCTCGCCCACGAAATCGAGCGCGAAGCTACCATCCTCGCCGCGATCGCGCGCATAAGCGGTGACACCGCTGCCGAAATCGATTTCGTCGCCATCGCGCAGCCGCCGCGCATTGCGGATGAAGGCGCGCCAGCGCCGCGGCCCCTCGCGCTTGTGCAGGGTCGCACCGATCCGCGAATCGCCGCGCGTCCCCTCCAATTGCGCGGGGATCACGCGCGTGTCGTTAAACACCAGCATGTCGCCCGCGCGCAATGCGTCGGGCAGATCGCCCACATGGCGGTCGAGGAGGGCATTCCCCTCGACCACGAGCATTCGGGCGCTGTCGCGCGGCGACGCCGGGCGCAGTGCGATCCGCTCCGGCGGCAAGACGAAGTCGAACAGATCGACCTTCATGACGGTACTCCCCCCGTCGTGGCAGGTATCAGCGGCTCAGGCCGCCTTTTTCTTCGGCGCTGCCTTGGGTGCGGGCTTCAGCACCGGCTGGCTCGGCGCGAGCGTAGCCGGGGCAGCGACCGGCGCGGGCGGCGGCGGCGGCGCATAAGCGGGGGGATTGTCCGCCGCGATATAAGCATGGAGAATCCGCGACGGGTGCACCGGCGGCTCACCGCGCGCGATCGCATCGACATAGTCCATGCCCGAGATGACCCGGCCGAACACAGTATATTTGCGGTCGAGCTTCATTGTCGGACTGAACACGATGAAGAACTGGCTGTTGGCGCTGTTTTCGGCCTTGGTCACTTCCTCGACGGTGGCACCCTCGGCCGATCCTTCGCGCGCCGCCGACACCGCGCCACGCACATGTGGCAGCCAGTTGAACTCGGCTGGCACGTTGGGCAGCGTCGATCCACCGGTGCCGTCGCCCTTCGGGTCACCGGTCTGCGCCATGAAGCCTTCGATCACGCGGTGAAACAGCAGCCCGTCATAGAAATGCTGGCGGGTCAGCGTCTTGACGCGCTCCACCATCTTGGGCGCGGCATCGGGGCGCAGCCAGATGACCACACGGCCACCGGTCGACAGGTCGAGATAGAGCAAATTCTCCGGGTCGTCGCCGAGGGGATATCGGGCCGCCCAACGGCGGTGACGACAGCGCTCTTCGGGTCCGGCTTCTTTTGGCGGCAAAGGCGGGCCCAGCGACGAACGCGAGGATGAAGACCAGAAGGGTGGTAACGAAACGCATCATTTCCCCGCGAAAAACTCGGTGTGGACCCGCGCTTAGACCAAGTCGCCGCTTGCGCCAATCTGAACGTGGCGCGCGAAAGCGACCATATTAGGGCTGAGTGCCCTTGCGGCCGATCTTATCGACCCGCGCGGCAAGTTCCGCCGCCACGGTCGGGCTGACGAAACGGTCGATCGGGCCGCCATAAAGCGCGATTTCCTTGACCAACCGGCTGGCAATTGGCTGCAACGAGACATCCGCCATGAGGAACACCGTCTCGATACGCGGGTTGATCGCCCGGTTCATGCCCGTCAGCTGATACTCATATTCGAAATCGGTCACCCCGCGCACGCCGCGCAAGATGATGCTCGCGCCCTGCGCCGCCGCGAAATCCATCAGCAGCGAATCGAAGCCGACGACGCTGACCCCCGCGATCCCTGCGGTCTCGCGCTCCATCATGGCGATCCGTTCGGCATCCGAGAACATCGGCGATTTGGAGGCATTGGTGGTCACGCCGATCACCAGCCGGTCGACCAACGCCGCGCCGCGCCGGATGACGTCCATATGCCCCAGCGTCACCGGATCGAACGTACCCGGATAGACCCCGGTGCGGATCGTCAACGGTCGCGCTCGAGCGTGAAGCGCGCAATGTCGCGCAACAGATCCGCCTCGGGGCCAAAGGCATGGAGATGTTCGATCGCCTGATCGACCAGCATCCGCGCTTGTTCGCGGGCACGATCGAGGCCGAGCAGCGACAGGAAGGTTTCCTTGCCCGCGCCCTCATCCTTGCCGAGCTTCTTGCCGACTGCAGCCTCGTCGCCCTCGACATCGAGGATGTCGTCGGCAATCTGGAAAGCGAGCCCCACATCACGGGCATAGCCGCGCAAGCCTGTGCGCCCTTCGGGTGGCACCTTGGCGAGGATCGCGCCCGCTTCGACCGAACAGGCGATCAGCGCGCCGGTCTTCAGCGCCTGCAATCGCGTGACGGTCGGCAAATCGAAGGTCGATTTCTCGGCCTCCAGATCCATTGCCTGTCCACCCGCCATGCCCGCCGGGCCCGCTGCGCGTGCCAGATCGAGCACAAGTTCGCTGCGCACGAAGGGGTCGGGATGCGTGCTCGGGTCGGCCAGAATTTCGAAGGCCAGCGCATGCAGCGAATCGCCTGCCAGGATCGCGGTCGCCTCGTCGAACGCGCGATGGACGGTCGGCTTGCCGCGCCGCATGTCGTCGTCGTCCATCGCGGGCAAATCGTCATGGATCAGGGAATAGACATGGATGCACTCGATCGCCGCACCCGACCGGCCGACCGCATCCCGGTCGAGATTGAACAAGCGCCCGGTCGCGAACACCAGCAGCGGGCGCAGGCGCTTGCCCCCGCCAATCGCGGCATGGCGCATCGCCCGATACAGGTTGGCCCGCGGATCCTCGGGGATCGCCAGAAACTGGTCGAGCCGGCGATCGATATCGGCACCGACTTCGGACAAAGCTGCGGCAAGCGTCAGGGACGAAGCGGTCATGCCCTCAACCCGCGGCAAAGGGCTGCGTGCCGATGGCACGCCCCTCGCTGTCGGTGCGGATCGCCTCGATCCGCGCCTGGGCCGCATTAAGCCGCTCGTCACAGCGACGGCGCAATTTGTCCCCGCGCTCATAGAGCGCAATTGCCTGGTCGAGCGGCGCATCGCCACTCTCGAGCCTCGCCACGATCCCCTCCAATTCCTTTAACGCCGCTTCGAACGACAGCTCTTCGATCGCTATATCCATTTGTCAGCTATGCGGCAGGCGAGTGTTTGGGGTCAAGGATACGCTAGGGCCGCAATGCGTTTGTCGTGCAATTCGCAATAAGGAACTTCCCGCATGTTCACCAGCATCGATCCGGCAACCGGAACGCCCGGCCCGTCTTACCGCGAGCTGACCGGCGATGAGATCGAAACCAAATTGACGCGGGCACAGGATGCTTTCCAGGAGTGGCGCGTCACCGATTACGCCACGCGCACCGCCCTGCTCGAGCGAATCGCCGAGCAGTTCGATGCCAACACCCGTCGCCTCGCCGAGATCGCGACGCGCGAAATGGGCAAGACGCTGAAATCGGCAATCGCCGAGGTCGAGAAATGCGCTGCGGGATTCCGCCATTATGCGCAGGAGGGCCCGGCGATGCTGGTGCCGAGTCCGGTCCAGGGAGGGACCGCGACCTGGCACCCGATGGGTCCGGTGCTGGCGGTGATGCCGTGGAATTTCCCCTATTGGCAAGTCGTCCGCTTTCTCGCGCCGACGATCATGGCGGGCAATGTCGGCCTGCTGAAACACGCCTCCAACGTGCAGGGCGTCGCCGCTGCGATCGAGGAGATGGTGATCGCCGCCGGAGCCCCTGTCGGCCTGTTCCAGAATTTGCCGATCAAGTCGGACAAGGTCGCTGCCATCATCGCCGACGACCGCATCGTCGCGGTCACGCTTACCGGCAGCGAGGGCGCGGGCATGAAGGTCGCTGAGGCGGCGGGCCGGGCGCTCAAGAAGGTCGTGCTCGAACTGGGTGGCTCGGACCCGTTCATCGTCATGCCCTCCGCCGATCTCGATCTCGCCGCCAAGACCGCAGTGGCCGCGCGCATCCAAAATACCGGCCAGTCGTGCATCTGCGCCAAGCGCATGATCGTTCACGCCGACGTGTATGATGCTTTTCTCGAAAAATTCTCGGCCGGGATGAAGGCGGTTGTCGCGGGCGATCCGATGGACGCCGCGACCGACATGGGCCCCTTGTCGAGCGACGCACAGCTTCAGACTGTGCTGGACCAATTGCAGATGTTCCGCGAGGCCGGTGCCAAGTTGCTGTTCGGCGGAGAGCCCTTGCCCGGCAAGGGGGCCTATCTGTCGGCGGGGATCCTCGTCGACGTGCCCGCCGACCATGCCGTCGCGCGGGAGGAGGTGTTCGGGCCGGTGGCAATGCTGTTCAAGGCCGATGACATCGACGCTGCCATTGCCCTCGCCAATGCTGTGCCATTCGGCCTCGGCTCCTCGGTCTGGACCAACGATCCTGCCGAGCGCGCGCGCTTCGAACGGGATATCGAGGCCGGGATGATCGCAGTCAACGCAATGCTGGCTTCCACGCCGGGAGCACCGTTCGGCGGCATCAAGCGCTCGGGCCACGGGCGTGAATTGGGGCCCTATGGGTTGCACGAGTTCATGAATTTGAAGACGGTGATCGGCTGAGCCCCGCCGTTTCCTCCCCTCCCTGGGAAGGGAGGGGAGGAAAGCAGTGTCGACCTCCCCTCTTCCCGGATCAATCCAGCGTCAGTACGATCTTCCCGACATGCTCGCCCGCCTCCATCCGCGCATGCGCGGCGGGGGCTTCCGCGAGCGGGAAGGTGCGGTCCATCACCGGCTTCAGTCGCCCCGCCTCCACATGCGGCCACACCGTGCTGTGCAGTTCGTCGGCAACCAGACTCTTGAACGCCGTATCGCGCGGGCGCAGCGTCGATCCGGTCAAAGTCAGCCGCCTCCGCATGATGTCGAAGATGGGAATCGTCGCCATCAATCCGCCCTGCACCGCGATCGAGACATGGCGACCATCCTCGGCCAGGCATTTCAAGTTGCGCGGCACATAATCGCCGCCGACCATGTCGAGCACCGCCGCGCAGCCCTTGCCACCGGTAATCTCGGCGACGCGCTCGACGAAATCCTCGGTCTTGTAATTGATCGCATGCGCCGCGCCGAGCGCGACTGCCGCCGCGCATTTATCGTCCGAGCCAGCGGTGACGATCACCTCCAGCCCGAAGATCGCGCCCAAGGCGATCGCCATCGTGCCGATGCCGCTGGTGCCGCCATGCACCAGCACGGTGTCCCCCTCGGTCGCATAAGCGCGTTCGAACAAATTGGTCCACACGGTGAACAATGTCTCGGGCAAGGCCGCCGCCTCGACCATCGACAGCGCGTTGGGCACGGGCAACACCTGCCCCGCTGCGACCGCGACATATTCGGCATAGCCGCCCCCTGCCAGCAGCGCACACACTGGCTGACCGGTCATGTCGATCGCGACCTCGGCCCCTTGCGCGACGATCGTGCCCGACACTTCCAGCCCCGGGATCGACGGCGCGCCCGGCGGTGGCGCATATCCGCCCTTGCGCTGCAGCACGTCGGGCCGGTTCACGCCCGCCGCGACGACGCGGATCAACACTTCATCAACACGCGGCATCGGCACCGGGCGCTGCACCACGCGCAGCACCTCGGGCCCGCCCGGCACGTCCGGGTCGATCGCTCGCATCGTTGTCGGAATACCGTCCATCGGTCGTGCGCCCTGTTTTGCTTTGCGCGCCTTATTGACATGGCGCGCCGCCGGGTCAACGATCCTGCCTATGGACCTCGACGAGATTCTCCCGAAACGCGCGGGCGATCCGCTCGCCGCGCTGATCGTACAGGACCTTGACCCGCTGTCGGTCAAGGAACTGGAAGCGCGCATCGTCGCGCTGGAGGCGGAAGTGGCGCGCACCCGAGCAAAAATACAATGCGCGGTTAACCATCGGGCAAGCGCGAACGACCTATTCAAGTCATGAGGGGTTTCGTCGCGGGGCCGAGGAAATGCCGCGACGTGTTTCAAGTGCTTGATGCGGGCGTCCTGCCTTCCGACATAGCAGGAAAGGGCCGCCCGTCTTTCGTGGCCCGCATGGAGTAAATACAGATGCCATCCTTCGCCTCCGCGCTGGAAACCACGCTGCACAAGGCCTTAGAGGCCGCGTCGTCGCGCCGGCACGAATATGCCACGCTCGAGCACTTGCTGCTTGCCCTGATCGACGATGAACATGCCTCCAAGGTGATGCAATCGTGCGGGGTCGACACCGCCGAGCTGACCGCAACCGTAAAACACTATCTCGATACCGAGCTTGAGGCGCTGAAGGTCGAAGCCGCGACCGACCCCTCGCCCACCTCGGGCTTTCAGCGCGTCGTCCAGCGCGCGATCCTGCACGTGCAGTCCTCAGGCCGCGATGAAGTGACCGGAGCCAACGTGCTGGTCGCCTTGTTCAGCGAGCGCGAAAGCTACGCCGTCTATTTCCTGCAGCAGCAGGATATGAGCCGCCTCGATGCCGTCAGCTTCATCAGCCACGGCGTCGGCAAGGGCACGCCTGCACCGGAAGCCACCACACCAAAGGGCGTCGATGAGGAAAAACCGCCGAAGCAGGGCGAGAAGGGCAAGAGCGAAAGCGCGCTCAAGCAATTCTGCGTCGATCTCAACGAGAAGGCCAAGAAGGGCAAGGTCGATCCGCTGATCGGGCGCGGGCCCGAAGTCGATCGCACCGTGCAGATCCTGTGCCGCCGTTCCAAGAACAACCCGCTTTATGTGGGCGATCCCGGCGTCGGCAAGACTGCCATCGCCGAGGGCCTGGCGCGCAAGATCGTCGAGGGCGAAGTGCCCGAGGTGCTGTTGCCAGCGGTCATCTATTCGCTCGACATGGGCGCGCTGCTCGCCGGCACGCGCTATCGCGGTGATTTCGAGGAGCGGCTGAAGGCCGTCGTCAACGAGCTCGAAAAGCTGCCCGACGCGATCCTGTTCATCGACGAGATCCACACCGTGATCGGTGCCGGCGCCACCAGCGGCGGCGCGATGGATGCGTCGAACCTGCTCAAGCCCGCACTGTCGGGCGGGACGATCCGCTGCATCGGTTCGACCACCTATAAGGAGTTCCGCAACCATTTCGAGAAGGACCGCGCGCTGCTGCGGCGCTTCCAGAAGATCGACGTCAACGAGCCGACGATCGAGGACACGGTCAAGATCCTGACCGGGCTGCGTTCGGCGTTCGAGGAGCATCACAAGGTCAAATACACCCCCGACGCGATCAAGTCGGCGGTGGAACTGTCCGCGCGCTACATCAACGACCGCAAGCTGCCCGACAAGGCGATCGACGTGATCGACGAAGTCGGTGCGATGCAGATGCTGGTGCCGCTCGCCAAGCGCAAGAAAACGATCACCTCACGTGAAATCGAGGCGGTGATCGCGACGATGGCGCGCATCCCACCGAAATCGGTCTCGACCGACGATACCAAGGCGCTCGAATCGCTCGAAACCGATCTGAAGCGCGTGGTGTTCGGGCAGAATGCGGCGATCGAAAAACTCGCCTCGGCGATCAAGCTGAGCCGGGCTGGCCTGCGCGACCCCGAAAAGCCGATCGGCAACTATCTGTTCACCGGCCCGACCGGCGTCGGCAAGACCGAAGTCGCCAAGCAGCTTGCGCAGATCATGGGCATCCCGCTTCAGCGTTTCGACATGTCCGAATATATGGAACGCCACTCGGTCAGCCGACTGATCGGTGCCCCTCCGGGCTATGTCGGCTTCGACCAGGGCGGTCTGCTCACCGATGCGATCGACCAGCAGCCGCATTCGGTGCTGCTGCTCGACGAGATCGAGAAGGCGCATCCCGATCTGTTCAACATCCTGCTGCAGGTGATGGACAATGGGCGCCTGACCGACCAGCACGGCAAGACGGTCGATTTCCGCAACGTCATCCTGATCATGACGACCAATGCGGGTGCTAGCGACATGGCGCGCGAGACATTGGGCTTCGGCAACCTCACCCGCGAGGGCGAGGATGAGCAGGCGGTACAGAAGATGTTCACGCCCGAGTTCCGCAACCGTCTCGATGCAATCGTGCCGTTCGGCTATCTGCCGACCGAAGTCGTGGCCCGCGTGGTGGACAAGTTCATCCTCCAGCTCGAGCTGCAACTGGCCGACCGCAACGTCCACATCAACCTCGACGACGAGGCCAAGACGTGGCTCACCGCCAAAGGCTATGACAAGCTCTACGGCGCGCGCCCGATGGGCCGCCTGATCCAGGAAAAGATCAAGCAGCCGCTCGCCGAGGAATTGCTGTTCGGCAAGCTGGTCCATGGCGGCGAGGTGACGGTGAAAATGAAGGACGGCGCGCTGTCGTTCGAGATTACGGCCGCCCCGCCCAAGAAGCCCAAGAAAAAGGCGGCCGCCAAGATCGACAAGGATACCACGACGGCCAAGTGACCAAAGCCGGCGGGTCGGCAGGAGTGCCGACCCGCTTTTTTCAATCATACTGCGGATCCCATGCGGGGCGGAGCGCCGCCGCCTTCGGTTCTGGCTCTTGGCGATCCCTGTGCGGCGCGGCGAAATCGCCCTTCGCAACAATTTTTGTCCTTTACGCTCTGTTTGGGTTCCTGGGCGTAGGGAGCAAGCATGTGCCGCGTGCTTTTATCCAGTCTCCTTGCAGTGATGTTGACGCTCTTTGCATCGGCGGCGCATGCTGAGCGACCGGGCGACACGCTGCCGATCTGCGTCACCCGTGCGCAAACGGGCATGACCCCGCTCCGGCTTTTCGCCGGCAAGACCGCGTTTGATTGCGTTTCTCCGCAAAGCGTTTTGCCCGGTGGCGACTATTGGGCGATTTCCTCGCCGGTCCACCGCACCGGCCCGCTTGCGATCCAGGTCGCCAGCCTTTGGCAAAAACGCATTACTTTCTATGCACTGTATGCCGATGGAACGGTCGTCTCCGCGTCGCTCGACCAACACGGGGCCGCGCGCCACCTCCAGCTCGGGGCGATTATCGAACAGTCCTTGCCCGAGCGCAACGCGCCGCTGTTGCGCGTGCTTTGGCATATCGAGGGGACTGGCAACATGCGCGGAATCTTGCGCGGCGCGCGGATCGTGAATCCGCAACAAAGCGTCGGCGCGAATTTGAAGATGGCGGGGCTCTACGGGGGCTTTGCCGGTCTCTGCATCGCGTTGCTCACCTATAATCTGGCGCTATGGGTGGCGCTTCGCTATCGGTTCCAGCTCGCTTACTGCGCGATGGTGACGGCGCTGCTGCTCTATGCGCTCTCGTCCTCGGGTGCCCTGGCCTGGGCCTGGCCTGATCTCGCCAATAACGACCGGATACGGATAAATTATCTTACGCTCGGCATTGCCGCGGTCGCCGCGTTCGCGTTTGCCCGGGCCTTTTTTCGAGCCGCGCGTGTTCGGCGGATATCTCGGCCGGTTGGCGACGGTCGCTTCCGGCATAATGACGGTTGCGACGCTTGCCTTCGCTGTGTTCGCTCCGGTCGCACCCTATCTCACCGACCGCGCCTACACCTATGCTTTTCTAGCGCAAATGGGGGTTGCAGGACCAATTCTGTGGCGCGCATGGCGCTTGCGCAGCGACTATCTTGGAATGTTCGTTCTGGCCTGGGGTGCGCCGATCACGCTGGCATGCCTGCGGGCGTTCAGTTCGCTGGGCCTGATCGGCTGGAGCTTCTGGCTTGATAATTCGACGCTGGCTTCCATGACGATCGAGGCGCTTCTGTCGAGCATTGCGGTTGCCTATCGCATCCGCATGCTGAGCCGCGAACGTGATGTGGCGCGCGAACGCGAGATCGCCGCACTGCTGCTCGCCGACACCGATTCACTGACGGGATTGCTCAACCGCCGTGCCTTTCTGACCGAAGTTATCGGACGGTCCGGCGAGCAGACCTTGCTGATCGCCGACCTCGATCATTTCAAGCGCGTCAACGAAACGATCGGCCATGACGGGGGGGATGAGGTATTGCGGGTCTTCGCCCGTACGCTCCGCGAGTCGGTCCCACCGGAGGCGCTGGTCGCGCGAATCGGCGGTGAGGAATTTGCAATCGTTGCCCCCGCCGATATTCTGATCGAACCGCGCGCCATCCTGGAGAAACTGCGCGCCGGGCGCATGCCGTACGATGTGACCGTGACGGCGAGCATTGGCACTTGCACGGGCCCGCTGTTGCGCGAAGTCGACTGGAAGGCGCTGTACGCGTGTGCCGATCGTGCGTTGTTCGAAGCAAAGTCGGCAGGACGAGACCGCGTACGCGGTCGCCATTTGCCCGATCGCTGGGCAGCCTGACACGATTGGCGGACTTTCTTGCTCCGAATCGGAATTACCGATAGAATCGGGATGCAAAGGGGCTGGCCATGCGCAATCGCCGCATCACGATCGGAATCGTCGCAGCCCTCGCGCTGATCGCGGTCATGCGCCACCCGAGCGCCGACATTCAGATTTTGACGCATGACGCTACGGATCGTGCGCCACATCAGGTAAAGGCGGCGCTGGACCTCGGGCTGGTTGCCATATCGGTACTCGTCACCTGGACGGGAGCTCATATCTCCTGACGCTTGCGGCGCGCGGGAAGGCTGCTTACACCCCTGTCAATGATCTCCGCTGAAGCCGTCTGGCGCCAATCCTACCGTCATCCAACCCCTTGGGAGAGCGCCTTTCCTGCGCTGTCGATGGTGGAATTGTTCGAGCGCTCCGCGCATGCGGCAGGCAAGGCTCCGTTGATCGATTTCCTGAGTCGGCACTTCAGTTATGCCGAGACGCTGGACGGAGCGAACCGCGTTGCGGCCGGCCTGCAAGCCTTGGGCTATGGTCCGGGCGACCGGATCGGCCTGTTCCTGCCCAACGTGCCGCATTACCTCGCGGCCTATTATGGCATTCTCAAGATCGGCGCGACCGTCGTCAATTTTTCGCCGCTCTATACGGTGGCCGAGTTGGAGCATCAGGTCGCGGATTCGGGAACGCGCGTGCTGTTCACGCTCTCGGCCAGCGCGCTGCTGCCAACCGCGCTCAAGGTGCTCGACGGAAGCGGCCTGGAGCGCTTGATCGTCGGATCGATCGCCGGGGCGCTGCCAAGTGCAAAATCGATCCTCTATCGCCTGTTCAAGCGCGCCGAAGTCACGCCGCGCCCACACGACCCGCGCGTCATCGCCTTTTCGCATCTCATCGCCAATGACGGACGGTACACCCCTGCGACGATCGACCCCGAACGCGACGTCGCGCTGATCCAATATACCGGCGGCACCACTGGCGTGCCCAAGGGTGCCGCGCTGACGCACCAGAACCTGTCGGCCAATGCCCGGCAAGTGATGGGGATCGACCCGCACCCCGGCCCGCCCGACCGCATCCTCGGCGTGCTGCCGCTGTTCCACGTCTTCGCCAACACCTGCGTGCTCAACCGCACTGTGCTGAATGGCGGCTGCATCGTGATGCTGCCACGCTTCGAGGCAGGGGCTGTGTTGGCCGCCATCGGCCGCACCAAGGCGACCGCCCTGCCCGGCGTGCCGACCATGTATCAGGCGCTGCTCGACCATCCCAAGATCACGAGCACCGATTTCTCGTCGCTGCGCATCTGCATTTCCGGCGGCGCGCCGCTCGCCGCCGAATTGAAGGCCAAGTTCGAAAAGGTCACCGGGGCCGCCGTGGTCGAAGGCTATGGGCTGTCGGAAAGCTCGGGCGTGCTGTCGGCCAACCCGTATGAGGGCGAAGGCAAGACCGGAACGATCGGCCAGCCCATTCCCGGCACGCGGCTGCGGCTGGTCGACAAGGCCGATCCGACGCAGGATCCACCCGCCGGCGAGCCTGGCGAAATCGTCGCGATGGGCCCGCAAATCATGCAGGGCTATTGGCACCGGCCGGATGCCGATGCCGAGGTATTCCTGACGACCGAGGAAGGCCGCTGGCTGCGCACCGGCGATGTCGGCACGATCGACGCGGACGGGTTCGTGCGGATCGTCGATCGCCTGAAGGACATGATCGCGGTGTCGGGTTTCAAGGTCTTCCCCAGCCAGATCGAGGCGGTGCTGCACCATCATCCGGCGGTGAAGGAAGCGATGGTGATCGGCCTGCCCGATCCGTATCGTGGCGAGCAGCCGCGCGCCTATGTCACCCTGAACGAGGGGGCCGATGTTACGCCGGAGGCGCTGCGCGACTGGCTCAATCCGCAGCTTGGCCGCCATGAGCGAGTCGATGCCGTCGTGATCCGCCTGACCATGCCCAAGACGATGATCGGCAAGCTCAGCCGCAAGGATTTGATTGCCGAGGTGAAGGCGGAGAGCGATCCCCCTCCTTCCGCATAAGAAGCGAACTGGCCCGATCAGATCGAACCTCCTAAAGACCGTTGAAAACGATCCAAAGGGGCGCGCGGACAATGGCCAATCTGATCCTCCACGAAGATCCCGTTTCGGGGAATTGCTACAAAATCCGCCTGACGGCGGCGCATGTCGGCATTCCGCTCGAACGGCGCAGTTACGACATTCAAAAGGGCGAAACGCGCACCGCCGCCTTTCTCGACGGCGTGAACCCCAATGGCCGCATTCCGGTGCTGCAGATCGGCGACGATTATCTGCCCGAAAGCGGTGCCGCCTGCCTGTATCTGGCCGATGGATCGCCGCTGATCCCGCACGACCGCTTCGATCGCGCCGACATGCTGCACTGGATGTTTTGGGAACAATATAATCACGAGCCCAATGTCGCGACGCTGCGCTTCTGGCGCGCCTTCATCGGCGAAGACCGGCTGACCGATTTCCAGCGCACGCTCATCCCCGGCAAACAGGCGGCGGGCGAAGCCGCGCTGGCGCTGATGGACGCCCACCTTGCGCAAACGCCGTTCCTGGCGGCCGGGCGCTTCACCGTCGCCGACATTGCGCTCTACGCTTACACGCATGTCGCCGAGGACGGGGGCTTCGTCCTAAGCCGCTATCCGGCGGTCACGGCATGGCTGGCTCGCGTCGCAGAACAACCTGGACACGCGCCCATGTGACAGTTGCGTGAAGGTCCACGATTCCGATTGTAACATTCCGTCGCCATAGCTGGAGATCAGCCAAAGGTTTCGCGAAGGTTTCGACGCTATGGACGCTGTGACCAAGATTGCCATGGACGGTCTTTCGGGCGGGACGATTGCCGATTTTGCGGACTTCGCCAACTCGCATCCCGCCATCCCCGAGCGCGCAACGAGCGAACGCCGCCGTTATCGCACGATCTGGATTTCGGACATTCACCTCGGCACGCGCGGCTGCAACGCCGATATGCTGATCGACTTTCTCGACCATGTCGACAGCGAGCGAATGTATCTGGTCGGCGACATCATCGATGGTTGGCGGCTGAAGAAGCGCTTCTACTGGCCCGCCGCGCATAACGATGTGGTGTGGCGGCTGCTGAAGCGCGCCAAGCGCGGCACCGAAGTGATCTACATCCCCGGCAACCATGACGAGGTGATGCGCCAGTTCACCGGGCTCGATTTCGGTGGCGTCGCGATCCGGCGCAAGGCGATCCATGAAACCGCCGACGGTCGCCGGTTGTTGGTGCTGCATGGCGACGAATTCGACGCAATCACGCTGGCGCATCGCTGGCTGGCGCATGTCGGCGATGTGGCGTATGAATTCATGATGGCTCTCAACCGCTGGGTGAATGCGTATCGTCGCTTCTTCAACTTGCCGTATTGGTCGCTGTCCAAGCACGCCAAGGCCAAGGTGAAGAACGCGGTGCAGTTCATCTCCAACTTCGAAGAGATCGTCGCGCAGGCCGCCGGTTCGCGCGGCGTTGATGGCGTGGTTTGCGGCCACATTCACACCGCCGAATTCCGCGATATCAACGGGGTCGAATATTATAACGATGGCGACTGGGTGGAGGGTTGCACCGCCCTGGTCGAACATTTCGACGGCCGGATGGAGTTGCTCCACTGGGCCGACGAAATCGCCGCGCGGGCAAAGGCCCGGCCCGTGGCGAAGATCGAGATGATGGCGGCCTGACCGGCGTGCGCATCGCGATCGCCACTGATGCGTGGAGCCCCCAGGTCAATGGAGTCGTGCGCACGCTGCAGGCCGTGCGCCGAGAATTGGAGCGCCAGGGGCATGAAGTCCTGATCGTCTCGCCCGACCTGTTTTATTCGCTGCCCTGCCCGACCTATCCTGAGATCCGTCTGGCCTTTGCCAGCACCGCCACGGTCGGCAAGATGCTGGCCGACTTTGCACCCAATGCAATCCATCTGGCGACCGAGGGGCCCGTCTGCCTGGCGGCGCGGCGCTGGTGCCTGACGCGCGGCTTTCCCTTCACCACCGCCTATCACACGCAATTCCCCGATTATGTTTCGGCGCGCACCGGCGTGAACCCGGAATGGGTGTGGCGCTATATTCGCTGGTTCCATTGGCCGGCCCAATCGATCCTCGCCTCGACACCGTCGATCGCGGCGACGCTGAAGTCGCACGACCTCACCAAAATCCGGCATTGGGGGCGTGGCGTCGATCTGTCGATCTTCGGGCCGCACCTCGCGCCGCTGCCGGCGATCAAGGCGCTGAAGGATGCAGGTAAGGGCCCGATCCAGCTTTATGTCGGTCGCGTCGCGATCGAGAAGAATATCGAGGCGTTTTTGACCTCGAGCCATCCCGGCACCAAGGTGGTGGTGGGCGACGGCCCGGCGCGTGCGGCGCTGACCGCACGCTTCCCCGACGCGCATTTCCTGGGGCCGTTGTTCGGCGGCGATCTGGCCGCCGCTTACGCGTCGGCGGACGTGTTCGTCTTCCCCAGCCGCACCGACACGTTCGGGTTGGTGATGATCGAGGCGCTGGCATGCGGTACGCCCGTCGCAGCTTTCCCGGTGACGGGGCCGGTCGATGTGCTCAACCCTGCGGTCGGCGTCATGGACGAGAATCTCGATACCGCGATCGCCGCCGCGCTGACGCTCGATCGCACTGCCTGCGCGGCCTATGGCCAGACCTTCACCTGGGAAGCGAGCGCCCGGCAGTTTCTCGGGGCCTTGGTGCCGGTCGATCATCCCGAGGCGATTGCTGCTTAAGGAGGAAAGCGACACGCTTGCCCTCCCTTCACAACCGCTCTACACTGATAGTCAGAATAAGCGGCCGCTCCGAAAGGGGCGGCCCTTTCCGTTTTTAAGGAGTTTTCCGTGGCCCAGCCGCTCATGCCGCACGCGACCGCGTCCTGGCTCGTCGACAATACATCGCTCAGCTTTGAGCAAATCGCCGAATTTTGCGGCCTGCATATCCTGGAAATCCAGGCCATCGCCGATGACACCGCCGCGACCAAGCTGACCGGTCGCGACCCGATCCGCGCGCACGAACTGACCCAGGCCGAAATCGACAAGGGGCAAGCGAACCCCGATTATCGCCTGCAGATCCTCAAAGGACCAGAGCAGGTCCGCCGCACCAAGGGGCCGCGCTACACGCCGGTGTCGAAGCGGTCGGACAAGCCCGACGGCATTGCCTGGGTGATCCGCAATCACCCCGAAATCAGCGACGGCGCGATCAGCAACCTGATCGGCACGACGCGCACCACCATTGCCGCGATCCGCGACCGCAGCCACTGGAACATCGCCAACATCACGCCGAAAGACCCGGTGACCCTGGGTCTAACCACCCAACGCGAGCTAGACGCGGCCGTGTCCAAGGCGGCGAAGGCTGCTGGGCTCGAAGCCCCGGTCGACACCCGGCTGGAAGGCGACCGCGAGGCGCTGATCACCGAACTGCGCGCGCAACGCGACCAGCTTTCGCGCGACGCCGAAGCGGCTGAGCATGGCGAAACCGCGAAGCCCGCCGAACCCACTGCCGAGACGCTGTTCAAGCGCTGAAAACCCTTCTCCCCTCCCGCGAAGGGAGGGGCTGGGGGTGGGTTGCTCTCCGTGCTGGGCGACAGCGCGACCAACGGGCCGACCCACCCCGCCCCTTCCTTCCAGGGAGGGGAGCGCCGCTCACTACAACCCCAGCCGACGCTCCAGCCAGCGCGCCGCATCCTCGGGCGACACTTTGCCCCGGTCGCGGTCGACCAGATAATTCGCCTCGCGCATCGAAGCGACCGGGATGCGCCCGACCAGCGGCTTGAGCGCCGCCACCAGCCTAGCGTCCTTCGCCCGCTTGGGTGCCAGCAGCAGAATCGCGTCATAGCCCGGAATCGCGCGGCGCGGGTCGGTGAGCACGGTCAAATGCTCCGCCGCGATCCGCCCGTCCGAGGAAAAGGCCGAGATGACATCGACCTGACCGCTCTCCAGCGCGCGGTACATGAAGGTCGGGCTGTAGGCGTGCGTGGCGGCAAAGCGGATTGGATAAGCGCGCTGCACCGCCGCCCATTCGGGCCGCTCCAGAAATTCGAGGTCGGACCCGAGCGTCAGCCCCGGCGCCGCGCGCGCCAGATCGTCGAGCGAGACGATCCCCTTAGCCCGCGCCGCTTCGCCGCGCATCGCAAAGGCATAGGCATTTTCGAACCCCAAGGCCCCGAGCAGCCGCACGCCCGACGTCTGCGCGCTCCACGCACCGATCGCCGCCACCATCGCGGGCCGCGCGGGCGTGTCGCTGCGCCGCATCGCATTGGTCCAGAGCGTCCCCGCATAATCGACATAGACGTCGATCGGGCCCGAACTGAGCGCGCCATAAATCACCGCCGAGCCCAGCCCCTCGCGATATTCGACACGGTAACCCGCTTGCTCAAGCCGATGCCCGATCACGCGTGCGAGAATATATTGCTCGGAGAAGTTCTTGGCACCGATCACGATCGTCGGCGAACGCGGCACCGCCAGCGGCGCAAGCGCGGCCAGCACGCCGAGCAGCAGCACCGCGCCCGCGCCGTAAACCCGCCCGCGCCTGCGGGTCGCAATACCGCGCTCGATCAGACCGAGCAGCGCATCCACCGCCAGCGCCAGCCCCGCCGCGCTGACGCACCCGGCCAGTACCAACGCCCAATTCTGCGTCTGCAACCCGGCGAAGATCAGATCGCCCAGGCTCGGCTGGCCGACCGTGGTCGATAGCGTCGCCGCACCGATCGTCCACACGGCAGCCGTGCGCACGCCCGCCATCAGCACGGGTGCCACCAACGGGGCCTCGACCAGCCGCAGCTTCTGCCACGCCGTCATGCCGATGCCGTCCGCCGCCTCGATCACGGCGGGGTCGATCCCGGCGAGCCCGGTCACGCCGTTGCGCAGGATCGGCAGCAGCGCATAGAGCGTCAGCGCCAGCAGCGAAGGCAGGAAGCCCAAGGCCGGTATCCCGCCCCCGACCAGCCCCGACACGAACAGCAACAGCGGATAGAAGAGCGCGAGCAGTGCCAGGCTCGGGATCGTCTGCACCAAACTCGCAAAGGCCAGCGCGACCCGCGCAACACCCGGCCGCCGCGCCGACCAGATCGCCAGCGGCAGGCTGATCGCCAGCCCCAGCGCCAATGCCGCCGCCGCCAGCAACAGATGCGCGGCGAGCAGCGGCGGCACGCGCGTCATCGCCTCGAGGAACGGGCTCATGCCCCCTCCTCCAGCGCGCGCAACCGCCGCGCCTGTTCACGCGGTACCGCCACCAAGCATCCGCCACCGCGCCGCCTTGCCCGGCGAGCAAGGCTTGCGGCGTGGCGTCCGCCACGATCCGCCC
>NZ_JSBN01000077.1 GCF_000797515.1 Sphingomonas sp. Ant H11 | reverse complement strand
TCCGCCGCCAGCCGCCGCGCGACGGCCGAGCCGACAAATCCGGAGACGCCGGTAACAAGTATGATGGGTCGATCGGTCAAGCAGCCTCCAGTGGCGGTGGCTTTAGTGCGAAGGCGCGCAAGAGCAAATACCACGGGCCACCGCACACGCAGAAAGGGCCGATCCGGCGCAAACATGACAGCTTTTTCATATCGGTGTGCCTATACCGGTCACCCGCGCGGCGTTACGAGGGAGGCATCGTGACCCACATTCTGCAGAATATCGGTACGGCGCTAGGCTGGCTGGCGATCGTGCTGGCGATGTTCGGCATCGTCTATTCGCTGGCCGCAGCGTTCGTATTCCGGCGCTTTTTCGCCGCCGCCAGATCGGCCCCTGCCCGCACCGAAGCCGTCACCCTGCTCAAGCCGCTCTACGGGGCCGAACCCCGCCTGCTGGACAATCTCGCCACCTTCCTGACCCAGGACCATGCCGGACCGCTGCAATTGGTGTGCGGTGTGCAGCGCGCAGACGATCCGGCGATCGCTGTGGTCGAGGCGCTGAAAGCCGCCTATCCGCACGCCGATATCGATCTGGTCATTGACGCGACGATGCACGGTGCCAGCGGCAAGCTGTCCAACCTCATCAACATGGACCGCGCCGCGCGCCATCCCATCGTGATTCTGAGCGACAGCGACATCGCGGTCGCGCCCGACTATATCGCGCAACTGCTCGCCACGCTCGACGATCCTGCGGTGGGCGCGGTGACCTGCATTTATTCGGGGCGCGGCGATGCCGGTTTCTGGTCGCGCATGGTCGCCGCCGGCGTGACGTATCAATTCATGCTGGGGGTCGCCTTCGGGGTGTCGAATCGTCTGGCCGCGCCGTGCATGGGATCGACCATCGCGCTCACGCGCGAGACGCTCGACCGGATCGGCGGCTTCGAACGCTTCGCCGACGTGCTGGCCGACGATTATGCCATCGGCGAGGGCGTGCGGGCGCTGGGCCTGCGTGTGGCGGTGCCGCCGATTCTGGTCACGCACGCCTGCGACGAAACCAGCCTGACGCAACTGTGGCGACATGAACTGCGCTGGGGAGCAACGGTGCGCGACGTCGCTTTCGGTCCCTATGTCGGCATCGTGATCGGCTTGCCCTTCCCCACTGCCTTGCTGGCTGCGCTTTATGCGCCACAGTTCGGGCTTTCGCTCGCACTTGCAGCAGTAATTGCGCGGTTGGTGGTTGTGCGCAACGTCGATGCGGCAGTAGGGGGGCAGATCGCACCGCTGTGGATGGCGCTGCTGCACGATGTCCTTGCCTTTGCGGTGTATATCGCGAGCTTCTTCGTGCGGTCGGTTGATTGGCGCGGTGCAACACTTAAAATGAAGACGGACGGCCGCATTGTTTCGGCCTCCACGGAGCAACGAGCATGATGCGGACCCTTTTCCTCCAGGCACCCTCTTTCGATGGGTATGACGGCGGTGCCGGGGCGCGCTACCAGATGAAGCGCGAGGTCAAATCCTTCTGGTATCCGACGTGGATCGCCCAGCCGGCGGCGATGATCGAGGGATCGAAGCTGATCGACGCGCCCGCGCATGATCAGTCGTGGGACGATATCGCGCACGAGTTCGACGACCGCGATCTGGTCATTCTCCACACCTCGACGCCGAGCTTCAACCAGGACATCCGCACCGCGCGGCTGATCAAGGAGCGCAACCCGAAGATCATCGTCGCCTTTGTCGGTGCCAAGGTGATGATCGAGGACAAGGCCAGCCTGGAGGCGTGCGAGGCGATCGACCTCGTCTGCCGCGAGGAATATGATTTCACTTGCGTCGAACTGGCCGAGGGCCGCCCCTTTGCCGAAATCGACGGCATCACGTGGCGCGCGCCGACGGCACGATCGTGCGCAACAAGGACCGCGCGCAGATCGAGGACATGGACGTTCTCCCCATGGTCTCGCCCATCTACAAGCGCGATCTCGACACGTCGAAATATTATGGCGGCTATCAGCGCCACCCGTACGTCAGCTTCTACACCGGGCGCGGCTGCAAGAGCCGCTGCACCTTCTGCCTTTGGCCGCAAACGATCAGCGGGCACCGCTATCGCCACCGCAGCGTTCCCAAAGTGATCGAGGAAGTGAAATATATCCTCGCGGAAATGCCCGAGGTGAACGAGATCTTCTTCGACGACGATACGCTCGCCGATGCGCACGATTTCGTCGTCGAGCTGTCGGGTGAGCTGCGCAAGCTCGGCTTCGGCACGCCGGGTTTCCGCGTCACCTGGGGCTGCAACGCCAAGGCGAACGTGCCGCAGCCGGTGCTAAAGGCGATGAAGGAAGGCGGCTGTCGCGTGCTGCTCGTCGGCTATGAAAGTGGCAATCAGCAGATTTTGCACAACATCAAGAAGGGGCTGCGCACCGATGTCGCGCGGCAGTTCACCAAGGATGCGCACGCGCTCGGCCTGACCATCCACGGCACCTTCATCCTCGGCCTGCCCGGCGAGACGCTGGAGACGATCGAGGAGACGATCAACTACGCCAAGGAAATCAACCCGCACACGATCCAGGTGTCGTTGGCGGCACCGTATCCGGGCACCTTCCTGTACAAGCAGGCGACCGAAAATGGCTGGTTCGACAGCTCGCACGATCTGCTGACCGATGGCGGCAACCAGATCGCGCAACTCAGCTATCCACATCTCTCCTCGGCGGTGATTTTCGAGAAGGTGGAGGAGTTCTACAAGCGCTTCTATTTCCGCCCGTCGAAGATCTGGGAAATCGTCCGCGAGATGCTGACCGACTGGGACATGATGAAGCGCCGCCTGCGCGAAGGCGTCGAGTTCTTCGACTTCCTGCGTCGCCGCAAGGAAGCTGCATAAGGCACGGCCATGACCACGCTTGCCGGAATGACCGTGAATGAGCGGATCGCCGCGACCGGTCGCGAAGAAGCCTGGGATGCGGCCGTGCGGGCCGGCGACCGCGACGCGATGATCGCGCTGCTGCGCCGAGTCGCCGTCGCCAGCCCCGGCAATGTTGCGGACGCGGTGTTGGCCGACCCCGAATTTTACGGGTTTCCCCGGCGGTGAAGACCGCGATCATCACCGCCGATGATTTCGGCGTGTCGGTCGAGGTCAATCGCGCGGTCGAACAAGCGCACCGCGAGGGCGTGCTGACCGTCACCAGCCTGATGGTGACCGGCGATGCCGCCGCCGATGCGGTGGAGCGCGCGCACGCGACGCCGACGCTTGGCGTCGGGCTGCACGTCGCGCTGGCCGAAACCCCGCCCGCGCTTCCACCGTCGCAAATCCCGGATCTGGTCGACGAGCGCGGGCAGTTCCGCATCGAATCGCTCCCGGTCGCGTTGGCGCTGCTGGCCAGGGCATCGGTGCGCCGCCAGTTGGAGGCCGAGATCGAGGCGCAGTTCGCGCTGTTCGAGGACACCGGACTGCCGCTCGACCATGTCAATTCGCACAAGCACATGCATCTGCACCCGGTGATCGGGGCGACGCTGCTGAAGGTCGGGCTGCGCCACGGGATGAAGGCGCTGCGCGCGCCGATCGAGGAGCGCGCATCGCTGGCAGCCTTCGAGCCAGTGACTGGGCTCGACATCGCCAAGCCATTCGCGCGCCATATCCAGCGCTCGGGCCGTGCTGCCGGGATGAAGGTGCCCGACCGCACCTTTGGCCTCGCCTGGTCGGGCGCGATGCACGCGGCGCGGTTGCGCGGCATATTGGAGAACCTGCCAGAGGGCGTGAACGAGATCTATCTGCATCCGGCCACCGGAACTACCCCTTGGCCGCGCCAAGCTATCAATATGAAGCGGAATTGGCCGCGTTGCTGGATCCGCAAGCCCGTTCGATCGTTACGCGTAACGATATCAGATTGGCGCGCTTCGCCGATCTCTAGCGGGAGAAAGGCCCCATGAATTTCATCTCCAAATCGCTTGCCCCCGCATCCCCCGCGCCCGGTACGCCCGTCCCGCTTGGCAGCACCGCCCACAAAATCCTGTTCTGCCGCACGATGCTCGACACGCACGATCCCTATCGCCCTGCGTTGATCGACTGGCCGGTGCTGGACGACGAGACCCGCAACCGGATCGTGTCGCTGCCGATCTGGGACATCGCCGTCGCGACCGAAGGCCGCGCGGGCATGAACGTCAAAACCTATGGCGAGCAGATCAGCGATCCGCTGCTGCGCGACGCGATCGACATGAACGCTTTCGAGGAAAGCCGCCACAAGATCGTGCTGGCCGACATGGTCACCTTTTACGGCATCGAGCTCCAGCCCGAGGAAGAGTATAAACGCCCGCGCGACCCAGAATTCGCGTTCATGCGCACCGGTTTTTCCGAGTGCATCGACAGTTTCTTCGGCTTTGGCCTGTTCAAGATCGCCAAGGATTCGGGTTTCTTCCCGCCCGAACTGGTCGACACGTTCGAACCCGTGATGCGCGAGGAAGGACGGCACATCCTGTTCTTCGTCAATTGGGTGGCGTGGTGGCGGCGCAATATGCCGTGGTGGCGACGCCCCTATTTCGAGCTGAAGGTGTGGACGGTGTGGCTGTTCCTCATCTGGGAACGGATCGACATGGCCAAGGGCATGGGCGAGAACAACACCAAGGCGCAGGAAAACAACTTTACGCTCAACGGCTCCAAGGAACTGGGCGTGGAAATCGAATTTCCCGAACTCGCCGCGATTTGCCTGTCCGAAAACGACCGGCGGCTGTCCGTCTATGACCAGCGGCTAATCCGTCCGAAATTCGTTCCGGGCGCGATCCGTCTGGTATTGCGCCTGATGGGCAAGAAGGCGCTGGCCGCGCGCTGATCGTGCGCCTTCGCGATGGATCGGGGCTTGATCGATTCACGCGAAGGCGCGAAGGCGCGAAGATGGTCGGACCCGCAAGCGCGCAGCGCCCCAGATCCAACGTGAGCGAAGGCGATCGCCTTGCGATGAGCGCGCGCTCTTTGCGCCTTCGCGCCATCGCATGCCCAAATCCGCTGCGGTTCCTTAGCCGAACGCCGATCGCAGTGGCGAAATCATGAACCGCTCCGCCCGGATCGGGCTGCTCGTTGCAACCGTCGTCGGGCTTATCGTCGCTGCAGGCGCAGTCGGCACGGTCGGGCTTGTGCAAGTCGCCGAGGCGATGGCGTCGATCGGCTGGATCGGCATGGCAAGCTTCGTGCTATGGTCGGGCGGCGTGCTCGCCTTGCTCGGCATGGCATGGGTCGCCGTCGCGCCAAGTGAATCCGCTGACCGCTTGTGGCTGTTCGTGTGGGCACGCACCACCCGCGAAGCCGCGACCGATATTCTGCCCTTTTCGCAACTCGGTGGCCTGGTCGTGGGCGCACGAACGCTGGCCGCATTCGGCGTGCCGCAGCCGGTGATCTACGCCTCGATGATCGCCGATTTGACGACCGAGATGGCCGCGCAACTGATCTTCACGCTGTTCGGGGTGGGGGTGTTGCTGCTGGTGCTGACGCATGCTGCCGTCCAGCAGGGCCTCGTTCCGCTGGCGCTGGGGGGTGTCGGCGCGATGGTCACGCTGATGCTGCTCTTCGTGTTCGCACAGCGACCGATGCTGAAGCTCGCCGGGACGCTCGGCGCGCGTTTGCTGCCGGGCTCGGTCGCGGCGATGGCGGCGGTGCGCGAGCAGCTCGACGCGATTTACCGCGAGCCGCGCCGCGTCATCGCGGCGTTCCTGTTCAACCTCGCCGCCTGGCTGGCGAGTGCCGCCGGTGCCTGGATCGCCTTGTGGTTCATGGGCAGCCACGTGCCGTTATGGGCAGTGCTGATGATCGAGGCGCTGATCTTCACGCTGCGCAGCGTCGCCTTCGCCATTCCCGGCGCCATCGGGGTGCAGGAGGCGGCCTATGTGCTGATCGGCCCGCTGGTCGGCCTGCCACCCGCGACCGCGCTGGCGCTGTCGCTGCTCAAGCGCGCGCGCGACGTCGTCATTGCCGTGCCCGCCTTGCTGGTCTGGCAAATCGGAGAATATCGCCGCGTCGTCAGTTGATCTTTGCGCGGCGTCAATTGCCCAAGCCAGTGCGCCGCCGTATAGCGTAGGATATAGTCCAGTGAAGGTGATCCGATCATGCAACCGATGACCCTGCTGCTGGCCCTCCCCCTGTTGATCGCCGCAGCGCCCGATGCGCCGGTTCCCTGCCCGACCCCCGGCCGCGCCGCTGCCCGCCAGCCTCGTCGCGTGGCAGACCGGCCTCAGCCTCGCCGCCGCCACCGACGCGCCCACGCTGGCGCATACCAAAGTAACGATCGGCAAGCGCGTGGAGGTGATGCTCGCCCCGACCGACACCGTTCGTTACCGGCTCGCGCCGGGCAAGCCACCCGCACCCGGCAGCATGGGCGGGTTGCTCGGTGTTACGGTGCGGCGCGCAGGAACCTACCGCGTCGCGCTCGGCACGGGCGCGTGGATCGACTTGGTGCGGGCGCGGACCTCGCTCACCTCGGTCGCGCACGAGCATGGGCCGGCGTGCAGCGGCATCCGCAAGATCGTCGACTTCAAGCTTCGTCCGGGTCGCTACGTGCTGCAAATCTCGGGCAGCAAGGAAGCCGCGACGCCGGTGCTGGTTACGGCGCTTCCCTGACCGGCGGCAGCGGCTCGGCGCGCAGCATCGCGTCGAGGTCGGCCATCGGCGCAGTATCGGCGCTGGCTGCGAGATTCGCCTCGAGCGTGCGATAGGCGGTTAACACCGCGCGGCCCATTTTGGTGAGGGTGGCCCCGCGCGACTGTCCACCGCCCGCCACCGTCTCGACCAATTTCTCGGTCCAGCAGCGATTCATGCTGTCGACCAGCAGCCAGGAACGGCGATAGCTCATCCCCATCGCGCGGCCACCCCCCGAGATCGATCCCTCACGGTCGATCGCTTCGAGAAGGTCGGCCTTGCCCGGCCCCATCGCCAACTCATCGCCGCAATAGATCTGCGCCTTGATTTTGAGCTGGCCGATCCGCATCCCCGCCTCCGTTGCAGGGCCATGCCCTAGCATGGTGGCAATGCCGCGCAAACGTCGCTACGTCGCAGGATGGCGAAGGTGCACCCGTTCCACTCGATCCACACCCACGGGCTGATCCGCGTCGGGGCGTGTACTCCGACCGCGAGCGTTGGCGACACGATCGCCAATGCCGAGGCGACGATCGCACTGGCCAAGGACGGCCACAAACAGGCGCGGACTTGCTGGTCTTCCCAGAGCTCAGCCTCACTTCCTACGCAATCGACGATCTGCATTTGCAGACCGCGCAGCATCACGCGACCGAGGCGGCGCTGGCGGCGGTGGTGGCGGCGACCGCCAAGCTGCGCCCGGTGCTGGTGGTCGGCGCAGCGCTGCCGCGCAACGGGCGGCTGTACAATTGCGCGGTGGTGATCGCACGCGGGCGCATTCTGGGCGTGGTGCCCAAGGTGTTCCTGCCCAATTACCGCGAATATTATGAAAAGCGCTGGTTTGCCTCGGGTGCCGGGATCACCGCGCCGTGCCACATCACCGTCGCAGGGCAGACCGCGCCGTTCGGCACCGATCTGCTGTTCGCGGCGAGCGACCTCGAGCATTTCGTCTTCCATGCCGAGATTTGCGAGGATTTTTGGGCCCCCACCCCGCCTTCGACGATGGGCGCGCTGGCTGGCGCGTTGATCTGCTGCAACCTGTCCGCCTCCAACATCGTCGTCGGCAAGGCGCGTGAGCGCGCATTGCTGTGCGCCGCGCAATCGGCGCGCGCGGTGTGCGCTTATGTCTTTTCCGCCGCCGGGCCGGGGGAAAGCACCACCGATCTCGCGTGGGACGGCCAGGCGATGGTGCATGAACTGGGCGAAGCGCTCGCCGAATCGAGCCGCTTCGGCCGCGCGCCGGGCCTGTTGCTTGCCGATGTCGATGCCGAGCGAATCGAGCAGGAGCGGATGCGCGTCGGCACCTTCAACGATGCCGCGCGGCTGGCCGACGACCCCGAAAAGCGCTTCCGCCGGGTCAGTTTCGAGCACAAGCCCGATTTTGGCGACATCGGCCTGCTGCGCGACACACGCCGCTTTCCGTTCGTGCCCAACACGCCGGAAAAGCTCGACGCCGATTGCTATGAGGCGTTCAACATCCAGGTCGAGGGGCTGCTCAAGCGCTTTCAGGCGGCGCATGCCGAACGCCTCGTCATCGGCGTGTCGGGCGGGCTAGATTCGACGCATGCGCTGATCGTCGCGGCCAAGGCGATGGACCGGCTGGGCCTGCCGCGCGACCGCATCCTCGCCTTCACCATGCCGGGCTTTGCCACCAGCGAGCATACCAAGGGCAACGCCTGGGCGCTGATGCGCGCACTTGGCGTCGATGGCGACGAGATCGACATCCGTCCCGCTGCGCGCCAGATGCTCGCCGATATGGGGCACCCCTTTGCCGACGGGCAGCCCATTTATGACGTGACGTTCGAGAATGTGCAGGCGGGGCTGCGCACCGATTATCTGTTCCGCCTCGCCAATCAGCGCGGCGGGCTGGTGGTCGGCACCGGCGACCTGTCAGAGCTGGCGCTCGGCTGGTGCACGTATGGTGTCGGCGACCAGATGAGCCATTATGCGGTCAATGCCGGTGTGCCCAAGACGCTGATCCAGTTCCTGATTCGCTGGTGCATCCGCGACCGCCAATATGATCCAGAGACCGACAAGATCCTCGAGGCAATTCTCGCGACCGAAATCTCGCCCGAACTGGTGCCGGCGGGTGCCGATGGCGCGATCCAGAGCACCGAGGCGCGAATCGGCCCGTACGCGCTGAACGATTTCTTCCTGCATTATGTCGTGCGTCACGGCATGGCGCCGTCCAAGATCGCCTTCCTCGCGCTGCATGCGTGGCGCGATGCAAGCGCGGGCCGCTGGCCGCGCGACGTGCCGCTATCGGCGCGAGTCGCTTATGATTTGCCGACGATTGCGCTCTGGCTGGAGAAGTTTCTGGTGCGCTTCTTCGCGACGAGCCAGTTCAAGCGCTCGGCGATCCCCAATGGGCCGAAGGTTTCGAGCGGCGGCGCGCTGAGCCCCCGCGGCGACTGGCGTGCGCCCTCGGACGGCACGGCGCGGGTGTGGCTGGAGGAACTGGCGCGCGGGCTGCCGCAATAGCGCCATTGGTAGACCGGGAGTGAGGGGGGAGTCCGCGAGACACGCGGTTGCCCATTGTAGAGCAACCCACCCCCAGCCCCTTCCAGGGAGGGGAGGCGGAAGGCGTCGCGGTTCCTCCCCTCCCTGCAAGGGAGGGGCTGGGGGTAGGTCGGCCCGTAATTGGGCGGATCGGTCCGTTGCGCCGCCCCCCAAAGAAAACGCGCCGAAAGCGCCTTACTTGCGGCTCTTGCGGGCCGCGTAGCGGGCGTCTCGCGCCGCTTTCTTGTCGATTTCGGCCTGGATTGCGGCCTGTTTGGCCTCTTCGATCGCGCGTTCGGCAGCTTCGGCCTTGGCGATCTTTTCGAGCCGCGCCTGTTCGATCGCAGCCTTCTTCTCTTCGCGCTTCTTCGCCTCGGCGGCTTCCTTCGCTTCGCGCGCGGCGGCGCGCGCGGCGACGACAGCCGGATCGACGGGCGGCTTGGCCTTCAGCTTCTCAAGCGCGCGCTGTTTCGCGTCAGCCGAGAGCGCTGCGCGATCCTTGAACGAGGGTTCCTTATACGATGCCATGCGGGCCCTTTAGCGGGAGTCAGTCAGGAAGGAAATGGCGGAGAGGGTGGGATTCGAACCCACGGTGAGCTTGCACCCACGCCGCATTTCGAGTGCGGTACATTCGACCACTCTGCCACCTCTCCGCGAGGTCATAAGATGCCGTCTGATGGGAAATCCAAAAAGCGGCACCGGTCGGTGAGCGGGGGCCTCTAACGCAGTGATCGGGCGGAGGCAAGCGTTTGCGCACCAGCAAAAGCACAGCAATCGCTTGTGCCTTGCGCAAGAGCGCCTAAATTACAGTCATGCCCCGTACCACCATCTCGGCCCTGCCGTTCGACAGCGCGATCACTCTCCCTCCCATTGCGCACGCCCGCTTCGCCATCGGCGACGTTGTGCGCCACCGCATGTTCGATTTTCGTGGCGTGGTGTTCGATATCGATCCGATCTTCGCCAATAGCGACGAATGGTATGACGCGATCCCGGAGAAGCTGCGCCCGCGCAAGGACCAGCCTTTCTATCATCTGCTCGCCGAGAACATGGAGTCGAGCTACGTCGCTTATGTCAGCCAGCAGAATCTGGTGCCCGATGACAGCGACGAGCCGGTCGACCACCCGGCCATTTCGGGGCTGTTCGGCGATTATGAGGACGGCAAATACCCGCTGCGGCGCGAACATCGCCACTGATCGCGGCCACCGCGTGATGACATAGAAAGGGGGCCGCACAGGCCCCCTTTCCGTTTGTTCGAATGGAATGTTCGCTCAGAACTTGAACGAGACCTTCGCGTAATAATAACCGCCGTTGATGCCGTAGGGGGCGCTGAGCGGTGCATCGATGACGTTACCGCCCGTGACCAGGGTCGTATTGGTCGTGCCCGGCACCAGCGCCACCGTCGGCGGACGCTTGTTGAACAGGTTGTTCGCCCCCGCGGTCAGGTCGATGCCCCCCGGCAGCTTATAGGTCGCCTCCAGATCGGCGATGAACGCGGTCGGCACCTTCTGCAGATAATAGGTGCCGCCATCGGGGCTGGCATAGGTCGATGTCTCGCCATACAGCGTACCACGCGCCGTTGCCGAGACCGCACCAAGCGACCAGAACGCCGAGGCGATCGCCTTGAACTTGGGCGAGGCCGTTTCGAGGTTGGCGCGCGCGCTGGCATCGAACAGCGGGATACCGCCAAGCGACGCCGGAGCCACACCGAGCTTGGTGATCTTGGTCTCGTTATAATTGCCCGACAGGCTCCAGCTGACCGTGCCCCAGCTTCCGAAGTCCGAGGGCACGTTTGCCGTCAGTTCGATCCCGCGGGTGCGCGTGCTCGCCCCGTTGGTGAAGATGTTGATGCCGGTCTGCGTCACCGTCGGATCGAGCACGTTGCCATTGGCGACGATCGCTTGCGTCACGATCGCAAAGTTGGTCGCCCCGCCGCTGCCGAAGATCGATCCGGTGCCAAGAATACGGTCGCGAATCTTCACTTGATAGGCATCGAGCGTGACCGTCAGCTTGCCCGCACGAAATACGCCGCCCGCGCTGAAGTTGGTCGATTTCTCGGGCTTCAGATTCTGGAAGCCGATCAGCTTGGCCGCTGCCGAATTGGCCGGCAGCTGCACGAACGCAGAGGTCGGCGAGACGTTGGTGGCCGAATAATAGGATTCGGCCAGGGTCGCGCGCGGAAGCCGGTCGAAACGGTGCCGCGCAGGGCAAAGGCGTGCGAGAAATCGTACCGCCCCGTTCCCTTGAAGATCACCTGGCTGCCGAAATCCGAATAATGCTCATAGCGCACCGCGCCATCGAGCTTCAGCGCCGCGACCGGGGATGCGGCGACATCCAGATACAGCGATTCGTTCTCGCGGCTATGCGTGCCCGCGTCGGACGGACGGAAGCCCGGATAGGACTGCCCGCCCTCCTTGTAGATCGAGCCCGGATCGCCCGAACCGATCGAATATTGGTTCTTGCGGTACTCGCCGCCGAACGCGACGTTCAGCGGCACCGCCATGCCCAGATCGAATTCGGTCGAGAAATCGGCATTGGCGGTGAATTCGGACGACGTGAACGATCCGTCATAGAAATCGCGCGGCGTGAAATGGGTGTCGATGAACAGCGAGCGGTTCGCCGAGTCGAGCGTGTAGATGAGGTTCTTGTCCTTGCCGTACGTCGTGCTGAGGTCGAACTTCACCGCGCCGACCGCACCCTTCACGCCGCCGGTAAAGGCGTAATCGTCCTCGCGTATGCCTTCACGCGGGTTGAAACCGAGCGGGAACGGGATCAGTTCGCCCGCCGTGGTCAGGCTGCCCGCCACGCCAAGCACGGGCGAGGCGATGACGCGATCGGGCACGCGCAAATTCTCATACGCGCTGGCGATCCGCTTGCTGAAGGTGCCGAAGCTGTAGGCGGTAACGTCGCCGAAATCGTAGGCCGCGTTATATTGGACATTGGTCAGCCACGACTTGGCATCGCCGTTGATCCGATTGACGTACGGGAAGCCCGGAATGTTTTTATAAAGGGCTTGCTGTGCGGCCGAGAGCGCAGGCTGGTGGTCGTGGTCAGCAACGCCCCGTTCGCATCGGTGACACGACGATCCAGGCCACCGACTTGCGTAAAATCGTGGAAGCGGTGGAACAGCGTGACGTTGATGAAGCCGTCCTCGCCGATCCTGGTCGCCAGATGGGCGGTGCCCGCATAGGTTGTGCCGCCGACATCGTAATTCTTGCCCGCCGTGGCGTAGCCCGATCCGCCCTCGGCATCGTCTTTGAGGATAATGTTGATGACGCCCGCAATCGCGTCCGATCCGTATTGCGCAGCGGCACCGTCTTCAAGCACTTCGATCCGCGCGATCGCGCTTGGTGAAATCAGATCGAGATCGGCCGTAGCTGCGCCTTGGTAAGGGCCACCAAGCACCGCAAGGTTGGCGGTGCCATGGCGGCGTTTGCCGTTGATCAGCACCAGCGTGTGGTTGGGGCTGAGCCCGCGCAACCGCGCCGACAGTGTCAAATTGGCGGTGTCGCCGCCAAACGCCTGCGCCGTAAAGGACGGCACCAATTGCGTCAGCACCTGATTGAGGTTCGGTTGCCCGACTCGCGACAATTCGTCCGAGCCCAAAACCTTGATCGGCGTCGCACTCTCGGCTGCGGTGGTGCCGATACGCCGCGTACCCGTCACGATGATATCGGTTTGTTCGGGCGCAACGGCCTCCGGTGCCGGGTCGGCGGGTGCCGGGGCCCCCAGCGCGGCGACCGCCGTGACGCTGGCATCGGGCGCGGTGTCTGCAAAGGCAGGCGGCCCGGCCACGCTGGCGACGGCCAGCGCGAAGAGCGAAATCGAATGTGTGTTCATGGCTGTGAGATCCCCCAAAAAACAGGTGACCTTCAGTCCATCCGCCCCCATCTTGTTGTTTTATCTCGAATACACACCTCTTTTGCGCCGTCGGATAATAACGGACACAGCTCCTCCTGCCGCACAGCACGGCATTGAAATAACCCTGCAGATATTTTGACACGACCTTCTTGGCCGAGCGCGCACACTTACGCCCGACATCTACATTCCTGGAAACACCGCGCTGCTAAGCACTTATTCGCGACATTTTATTGCCGGAATCGAGCTCGCCTCGTCTGTTCCGAATCGGATGACGCCATAGTCTTTTTCGCAATGCAACATAAAGTTCATGCAACGCGGGTAGCGCCGAACGAATTAGGTCGGTTTCGGCCCGACTATTGCGTTTGAGCAACATTTTTGCAGGGCATTTCCCGCCTGCACGGCGCACCTGGACGGTTGACAGCGCGCGCTCCGTCGCATAGTCGGCGCTTCTTTCCCGCGCTCGGCTCGCCGTGCGTGGGGCACAGGTATTTTTGAAAGTGATGAGGCCCATGTTCGCAATCGTGCGCACGGGCGGCAAACAGTATCGTGTTGCCGCCGGAGACAAGATCGTCGTCGAGAAGCTCGAGGGCGAGGCCGGGGCGTCGATTACGCTCGGCGATATCCTGCTGGCGGGCGAAGGCTCGGAGCTGAAGTCGGTCGAAGGCCTCACGGTCTCGGCAGAGATCATCGCGCAGGCGAAGGCCGACAAGGTCATCGTCTTCAAGAAGCGTCGTCGCCACAACTATCGCCGCAAGAACGGCCATCGTCAGCAGCACACGATTCTGCGCATCACCGCGATCGGTGGCGAATCCGCCGCACCGGCCGCTCAGGCGTAAGGAGTAATTCGAGATGGCACATAAGAAAGCAGGCGGTTCCTCGCGCAACGGTCGTGATTCGGCCGGTCGTCGCTGCTTGGCGTGAAGAAGTTCGGTGGCGAAGCCGTCATTCCGGGCAACATTCTCGTGCGTCAGCGCGGCACCAAGTTTTACCCGGGCACCAATGTCGGCATCGGCAAGGATCACACCCTGTTCGCACTCACCGAAGGTCGCGTGACCTTCCATAAAGGCAAGCTCGGTCGCCAATTCTGCTCGGTAGAAATGCTGGCGCTTGCGGCTGAATAACATCGGGTGACCATCCGGGTTGCCCACCAGGGCGATCCGGGTAGTTCAGACTACCGAAAAAGGGAGACGGGTCGCCCCGGTCTCCCTTTTTTCATGCTCCCTCCCCACCCATTGTCGCTTGATCGTCACGAGAGACGGGCAAGCGACGGCGACGAGGAGAGTACAAAATGTTCGCTCGGACTCCGAGACTGACGCTACGGCCCGGCTGGCCGGAAGACGCCCCCGCGCTCACGCAGGCGATCGCGCATTACGATGTCGCCTGCATGCTCTCGCGGCTGCCTTGGCCCTATACGCAGGCCGATGCCGAAGCATGGCTTTCGCGCCAGCCCGACGCGGATGAGGTAAACTGCGTTATCCTTGCCCACGACGGTGCCTATCCCGAACTGGTCGGCGGAATCTCGGTAATCTTCCGCGACGGCGACCATGAGATTGGCTATTGGTTGACCCCAAACGCACGCGGTCGCGGCTATGCGACCGAGGCTGGTCACGCGATGCTCGGCATTGCGCGCTATGCAATGGGGCTCAAGCGTCTGCGCGCGAGCCACTTCCTCGACAATCCCGCATCGGGCAACGTGCTTGCCAAGCTGGGTTTCCGCCGGACCGGCGAGAAGCTGCTTCACAGCGTCGCACGCGGAGCCGAAGCACCATGCGCAACGCTGGAATTGGCGCTGGAGGCTGGGACCGCTGCGGATTTTAGGATGGCGGCCTGATCGCACGTAGCGTGCTGCGGTCGGGCTGCAGACTTGGATCAATCACGCCACCCGGCGAAGGCCGGGGCCCAGTCGTGATGGTGGATGTAACGCGCACAGCGCCCGCCACCGCAACGCCGGCAACTGGGCCCCTGCCTTCGCCGGGGAAGTCGATACTATATCGGAAATCGACCTCGCGGTCCGTTCAATAATCCGGGGCGTAGCCGCCATAATCGGAGAATTTGGTGATGTTGGGCTCGAATCGCAGCGTCACCTTGCCGGTCGAGCCGTGGCGCTGCTTGGCGACGATCAGCTCGGCAAGCCCATCGACGCGCGACAGATGCTCCGACCATTTGGCGTGCTTGTCCTGCACGTCGGCCGGGCTGCCAGCCGTCGGAATTTCGGGCTGGGTCATGTTGAGATAATAATCCTCGCGGAACACGAACATCACCATGTCGGCGTCCTGCTCGATCGAGCCCGATTCGCGCAGATCCGACAGCATCGGGCGCTTGTCCTCGCGCTGCTCGACCGCGCGGCTGAGCTGTGACAGCGCCATCACCGGCACGTTCAAATCCTTGGCAATGTTCTTCAGGCCACGGCTGATTTCGGAAATCTCCTGCACGCGCCCGTCGCCCGAACTCTTGGCGGTGCCCGAGAGCAGCTGCAAGTAATCGACCACGATAAAGCCAAGCTGGTTGTTGAGCTTGCGCTGCAAGCGCCGCGCGCGGGTGTGCAGCGCGCCGATCGAAAGCCCGGCGCTGTCGTCAATGAACAAGGGCAGCGTTTCCAGGCTTGCCGCCGCCGCCGCAAGCTTGTGAAATTCCTCGCGCTTGATCTTGCCCGAGCGCAGCACTTCGGAATTGATGCCCGATTGCTCCGCCAGAATACGCCCGGCAAGCTGATCAGCGGACATTTCCAAGCTGAAAAAGGCGACCTTGGCCCCCAGCGAGCGTTCGGGGTCGATCCCGTCGGCCATGTCGCGCATCCAGCGCTGTGCGGCGTTATAGGCGATGTTGGTGGCCAGCGAGGTCTTGCCCATGCCCGGACGCCCGGCGAGGATCATCAAGTCGGAGCGGTGCATACCACCGATCTTGGCGTTGAGGCTCTCAAGCCCGGTGGTGATGCCCGAAATATGCCCGCCCGAATTGAGCGCGACTTCGGCCATCTTGATCGTGATGGTGGAGGCCTGGACGAAGGTCTTGATCTGATTGTCGCTGCCGCCATCGGCTGCGACCTTGTACAGTTCTTCCTCGGCCGCCTCGATCTGCGCGCGCGGGTTGACCTCTTCCGACGTGTCCATCGCCCGTTCGACGAGGCTACGCCCGACCGTCACCAGCGTGCGCAGCATCGCCAGATCGTAGATCTGCTTGGCGAATTCGCGCGCGCCGAGCAGTCCGGCACCCGACCCGGTCAATTGCGCGAGATAGGCCGGGCCGCCCAGCTCACGCATCCCGACATCCTGTTCGAACATCGGGCGCAGCGTGACCGGGCTCGCCAGCATGTCATTGCCGCGCAGCGTGCGAATCGCGGAAAAGATGCGGCCATGCAGCGGCTCGAAGAAATGCTCGGGCTGGAGCCGGTCGATCAGATCGTCCGCCAGGCGGTTGTCGATCATCATCGCGCCGAGCATCGCGGCTTCGGCCTCGACATTTTGCGGCAGGGTTACGGTTTCGGGTTCGGTCGGGGATACGAATGCGGTGGCCATGCCCCCTTGTCCCACCCCAGCCGCCGCCACTCAAGGGGCAGGCGCGATTAAAGCCGGGGATAACCGCTCAGCGCGCGCCCGTCGCCATCCGGCGCAGCACGGCCAACGTGTCCTCCAACGTCTCCTGCGGCGGCGGCGCAGCGACGGGCGGGCGTTGTCCCACCACCCGCTCCAGCCGGTCGAGCAAGGCGTGAATCGTATCGGATGGATCGGCCCGTGCGGGCGCGACCGGCGGCACCGGCGTTTCCACCACGGGCTGCGGGGTCGATCGCACCATCGGCGTCAGCGGAAAGGTTTCGAAGCGCTCGCCGGGATCGAAGGTCTGCAGGCGTTCGGCGGGAAGGATGGTAACCGACTCCTCCCGCGTCGGGGTCGAGGACCCGCTAAGCGGGGTTTCAGGCACCGCGACCCGACCATAAGCGGCCAGTGGTTCTTCGAGATCAACCGGCAATGGTCGTTCGACCGGAGGCTCCACCGCCGCCGGTGCCGTGATAGGGACGGCGGGCGCGCGCACATCGAGAAACGGCGTGCCGAGATCGGTATTGGCGAACAGCGGGCGGCGGGCCGGCGCATCTGGGTGGGCATCGGCGCGGCGCAACACCGGCGCGCTGCTCCGGTCCCCGCGCGAGCGCTGGATCACCATAGTGCGCGCGCCGAAAACGAGGAACAGGGCGAACCATGCTATCAGGCCGATGCCGCCGCCGCACAGCAGCACCAACACCAACCGCGCGGTAAGCCCAAGCGGCGGCTCGGCTGCGGACAGGACCGAGGCGATCCCGCTATCCACGACCATCGATTCGAGCAGATCGGTCGGCACCAGCGCGAACATCGCGGCGGTCATCACCCCGATAACACCAGCCACCGCTGCGCGACGGGGAGAATCAGAGGTTGGGAACGGGAGAACACGGCCATGACGCAGACGATGCCACCGCACCGGTAAGTTTCTGGTAAACAGGGCCATAACGCGCAACATTAACGGCCCAGTTGCGCTCCGCCTCGACAAAGGCGCGGCCGCGCGCGCGCCGCCCTTCCCAACCGTCGCGATCCGCGAGCAGCGCCGCCAGTGCGTTCGCCATCGCCACCGGGTCGTCGGGCGGGAACAGCGTGCCGGTATCGTTGTGGCGAATCAGCTCACGGTGCCCGCCAACGTCCGACGCGGCGACCAACCGACGCTGCGCCATCGCCTCCAGCGGTTTGAGCGGCGTGACCAGATCGGTCAGCCGCATCCGTTTGCGCGGATAGGCCAGCACGTCGATCAGACTGTAATAGCGATCGACCTCGGTATGCGGCACCCGCCCGATGAAATGGATCTGCGCTGCCGCCGGCGAGGTTGCCGCCTGCGCGCGCAAGGCGTCCTCCATCGGGCCGCCGCCGACGAGCACCAGATGCGCCTTGGGCCGCGCCGCAACCAGCGTCGGCATCGCCGCGATCAGATCATCAAGGCCCTCATAATCATAGAAGCTGCCGATGAAGCCGATCACTTCGGCATCGCGCAACCCGAGCGACTCGGCCAACGCCGAATCATAGGCCAACGGATCACCGAACACCGCCATGTCGACGCCATTGGGCGACACCAGCAGCTTGGCCGGATCGATGCCGCGCGCGACCAGATCGCCGCGCAGCCCCTCGCAAATCACCGCGACCGCGTCGGCGCGCCGCACCGCCCAGGTTTCGAGCGCACGCGTCGCGCGGTAGCGCAGCGATCCTTCGCGCCCGGTGCCATTGCCAACCGCAGCATCCTCCCAAAAAGCGCGAATCTCATACACGAGAGGCAGATTGCGCGTGCGTGCCACCCGCAGCGCGGCGACCGCATCCAGCACCGGCGAATGCGCGTGGAGGATGTCGGGTTTAAATTCCGCGACCACCTCATCGATGCGGCGGGCAAAGGCGCGGATTTCGCGCATCTCGCCAAATGGGCTGATCGTCTCGGGAACGGGCGGGGTGCGGAAAAAATCGATGCCATCGACGGTTTCCGCCGCCGCGTCGCGCGCGCCGTTGCGTGGGCCGGTGACGGCGGCCACGTGCCAGCCGTGCCGCATCTGGCTCTTCAGGATCGCCCGCGTGCGAAAGGTGTAGCCGCTTTGCAACGGCAGGCCGTGGTCCAGGATGTGGAGGATGCGCATGCGCGGTCCATAGCGTGGCACTGCTTAACGGAGCCTCAACCCGCACGCCCTACACCGCTCCCGTGGAAAGTCAGGCCGCCTCATGATCGACAATCTCGCGCTCGCGATCAGCCACGGCTTGATCGCGCTGGCGGTGTGGCGATTGCTGCGCCGCCCCGATCTCGACCGCGAAGACGCGCCGCCGCCCAGGAAGGGTCGCCCGCGTGCGTGACCTGTTCTTCGTCGCCTTTCTCGGCGCGTTCTTCGCGGCAGGCTTTCGCCGTCCGTTCATTTTCGTGCTGGCCTATGTCTATATCGACATCGTCAGCCCGCAGCGGCTGACCTATTATCTGCTCAACGCGGTGCCGATCTCGTTGATCGCGGTGGTGTTGTCGGTCGGCGGCTGGATGCTCGCCGATGACAAAGCCGAAACGCGCATCGCGCCGCGCCAGGTGCTGATCGTGCTGCTGCTGGCCTATTGCTATGCCACCACGCTCAATGCCGATTTCCCGGTCGAGGCGCTCGATAAATGGGGATGGGTGTGGAAGGCGCTCGCCTTCGCCGCCTTCCTGCCCTTCACGCTGCGCACTAAGTTGCGGATCGAGGCGCTGTTGCTGGTGATGGTGGCGTCGGCCTCCTCGATCATCATCGTCGGCGGGGCCAAGACCATCGCCAGCGGCGGGGGTGGTTACGGCACGCTCAACCTGATGGTCTCCAACAATTCGGGGCTGTACGAAGGCTCGACCATCTCGACCGTCGCGGTGGCGATCATCCCGCTGATCCTGTGGTTCACCCGCCACGGCACGATCTTCCCGCCCGACTGGAAGGTGAAGGGCTTTTGTTACGCGCTGGTGTTTTCGTGCCTGTTGATCCCGGTCGGCACTTCGACGCGCACCGGCCTTTTGTGCATCGGTCTGGTCGCCTTGCTGATGCTGCGCGATGCCAAGCGCAAATTGCTCTATCTCGGGTTGTTGGGCGCAATGGGCGTGCTGGCGGTGCCGTTCCTGCCCTCCTCCTTCACCAACCGCATGAGCACCATCAAAACCTATAAGGGCGATGAATCCGCCTCGACCCGGCTCGCCGTGTGGGGCTGGACGTGGGAGTATGCCAAGGAGCATCCGCTCGGCGGCGGCTTCGAAATGTACCGCCAGAACAAGATTCGCTACGACACCGAAAAGGTCGAAGGCGACGCCAGCAACGCCACCGTCGACCGTAAGCTGACCGTCGATCAGGCGCGTGCCTTCCACAGCGCCTATTTCGAAATGCTCGGCGAACAGGGCTTTCCGGGGCTCGCCATCTGGGTGCTGATCAATCTGACCGGCATCATCCGCATGGAGGTGCTGCGGCATCGCTACCGCAAGCAGGCCGAGTACGCCTGGGTCACCCCGCTCGCTGGCGCCTTGCAATCGGCGCATATCGTCTATCTGCTCGGGGCAGCGTTCATCGCGATCGCGTTCCAGCCCTTCGTCTACATGCTGATCGGCGCGCAGATCGGGCTCGACACCTATCTCGCGCGCAAACGCCGCGCGGCGGCGTGGCGGCCGATCCGCAAACCTCGGCCGGAGGCGGTGGTGGCATGACCGCGCGGCATGAACTGCGCGCGCTGACCGGCATGCGCGGCATCGCCGCGTGGCTGGTAGTGCTCTATCACATCCGCCTGTCGGTGGCGGGGCTGCCGCACAGCGTGGTCGCGGTGCTCGCCAAGGGCTATCTCGCGGTCGATTTCTTCTTCCTGCTCTCGGGCTTCGTCATCTGGCTGAGCTGGAGCGAGCGCTTGCGGCGCGGCGGGATCGGCGCGGTGCCGGGTTTCCTGTGGCGACGGCTCGCGCGGATCTGGCCGCTGCACCTGTTCATGCTCGGCTGCGCAGTCGCGCTGGCGCTACTGTTGCTGGCCCTCGGCAAGCACGATGCCGTGCATCAACCCTTTGCCGATCTGCCGCTGCATATCCTGCTGCTGCAAAAATTGGGGCTTTACCGATCATCTGGCGTGGAACGACCCGAGCTGGTCGATCAGCACCGAATGGGCGGCGTATCTGTTGTTTCCGCTGCTGGCATTCAGCCTCGACTGGCACCGCGTGCCGAGCTGGGCGGTGCTCGCCACGATCGCGGCGCTGCTGATGCTGCTGCACGGCGCGATGGCGGGCGCGCCGACGCTCGGCACCGATATCTGGACCTTCGGATTGCGCCGCTGCCTGATCGAGTTCGCTGTCGGCTCTGCGATCTGCGCGCTGTGGCTGCGGTGGCGCGACGCCCCCGCCCTGCCCGCCGCGCTGGCGACGATGCTCGGCGTGGCCGGAGTCGCTGCGGCGGCTTTGGGTGCGCCCGAAACACTGACCGTGCCCGGCGCGTTCGCCGCTTTCCTGCTCGCGCTGGCGCTGACCGCCGACCGGCGCGGCAACCCGCTCGAAACCCCGGCGCTGCACGCTCTGGGGGAGATCAGCTACGCGACCTATCTCGGCCACTTCCTGCTGTTCGGGGTGTTCAAGCTGGCCTTCGTCGAAGATGCCCGTGCCATCCCGCCGGTGCTGATCGCGCTGTATCTCACGCTGGTTCTCGGCAGTTCGGTGGCGCTCCACCATCTGGTGGAGCGCCCCGCACAAGATTGGATGAACCGCCTCCCCACCCGCTGGCAGCGGAGGGGCGCACGCGTTCAGGCCTCTTCCAGCGCTTCCTGAAGCGCTTCAAGAATGGCCGCGTTGAAGGCCGGGATGTCATCAGGGTTGCGGCTGGTGATGAACGGCCCGTCGCGGACCACCGCCTCATCCACCACATCGGCACCGGCATTGGCGAGATCGGTGCGTACCGACGGCCAGCTCGTCATGCGCACGCCGTCCACGACATCGGCCTCGATCAGCAGCCACGGCGCGTGGCAGATCGCCGCGATCAGTTTCTCGTCATCGGCAAATTCCTCGATGATTTCGATCGCACGATCATTCATCCGCAGCGTATCGGGGTTGGCGACGCCGCCGGGCAGCAGCAACGCGGTGTAATCCTCGGTATCGACGTCCTCCAGCAGCATGTCGGGCACGATCGTGTCGCCCTTCACATCATGCTGCATGCCCTGGATCGGATCGGTCTTGATCGAAGCGAGCGTCACCTTGACGCCGGCATCAAGCAGCGCCTGGCGCGGCTTGAACAATTCGTCCTGCTCGAAACCATCGGTCGCCAGAATCAGGACGTGCGTATCGGAAAGGTCGGTCATGGGGAATCTCCGCATCGGGGGTTCGCGCCGCTCAACCCGCGAGCGCACCTCCCCGTTCCGGAACGATGCGACGATCCGTGCATTGAAATAGGCGATGACCGCCGAAACGCTTTGCCAAATCACCTATTGCGACGACAGCGAACCCGGCATTTCGCGCAAGAAATTGCGCCATGGCTGGGGTTATTTCGACCCGAGCGGAAAACGCATCACCGATCGCGCCGAAATCGACCGGCTGAATGCGATCGGGCTGCCCCCCGCTTATCGCGATGCCTGGTTCTGCCCCACCCCCCGGCGGCCACATCCAGGCGGTCGGCTGGGATGAAAAGGGTCGCAAGCAATATCGCTATCACACGGCCTTCCGCGAAACGCAGGAGGCTGCGAAATATAATCTGTGCGCCCCCTTCGGTCGCGCCCTGCCGAAGCTCCGCGCGCGCGTCGCCGCCGACCTCGCCAAGCGCGGCATCGGCAAGGATACCGCCGTCGCGGCGGTGGTGCGGTTGCTCGATCTCGGCAAGGTCCGCATCGGCAATGAAGGCTATGTGAAAGCCAATAAGAGCTTCGGCGCGACCACGCTGCGCAAACGCCATGCCGCGCTGAAAGGCCGCGCGCTGAAACTGCAGTTCAAGGCGAAGTCGGGCAAATTGCGCGTGCTGACGATCACCGACGGTTCGCTCACGCGCTTCGTGCGCAAATGCCAGGATTTGCCGGGGCAACATCTGTTCCGCTGGGTGGATGAAGCGGGGCAAACCCATCCCGTCACCTCATCCGACGTCAACGCCTATATCCGCGCCGCCATGGGGCAGGATTTCACCGCAAAGCATTTCCGCACCTGGTCGGCGAGCGTGCTGGCGTTCGAGGCATTGGCCGAGGCGCGCGCCGATATCAGCCTGAAGACGATGCTGCTGCCGGTGAGCGAGACCCTTGGCAACACGCCCGCGATCGCGCGCAAATCCTATGTCCACCCAGCTTTGCTGCGCTCGCCAAGGACGGGCAGACGGCGTTTCGCGCTGGCCTGCGCCTGCCGCGCCGCACACAATATCTCTCGCGCGTCGAACGCGGCTTGATCGGCCTGCTCGAAAGCGCCACGCAACCGGCGACCGCCCAAGCCGCCTGAAGGTTCCGATGACCACGAACAACACCACCGCCATCCTGCCGCCCATTCGGGTGGGCGACCTGGACGATCAAGCCCGCGGCTTCATCGGCATCCTCTATCACTGGGTCCACACGCACTGGCTGCAGATCCTGATCGTGCTGGCGGTGGCGAGCGTGATCGTGATGGCGCTGCATTTCGTGCGGCGGCTCGCGCGGAAATATTGCATGCGCGATTCCGGCCCGCGCGGCTGGTTCGGCGTCGCAGCACGCGCGACGTTGCAGACCGGCAATTTCTTCATGGTGATGGCGGCCGCCAAGATCGTCACCGCCGACACTTTCGCGGGGACGCCGCGCGAGGTGCTTTCGCTCATCAACGTCCTGTGGGTGATCGTCGCGGTGTTCCAGATGGCGATCTGGGCGCGCGAAATCATCCTCGGCACGATCGAGCACCGCACCGGTGGCGACCATTATGCGGGTGAAGCCATCGGCAGCGCGATGAACATTATCCGCTTGCTGGTCAGCTTTGCGGTATTCGCGATCGCGGCGATCGTCGTGCTCGACAATCTCGGCGTCAACGTCACTGGCCTGATCGCGGGCCTTGGCGTCGGCGGCATCGCCGTTGGCCTGGCGGCGCAGGGCATCTTCGCCGATCTGTTCGCGGCGCTCGCCATCCTGCTCGATCGCCCCTTCCGGCGCGGCGACGCGATCAGCTATGACAAATCGGCGGGCACGGTGGAGGCGATCGGCCTGAAATCGACGCGCATTCGCGGCGTCACCGGCGAGGAACGCATCGTCGCCAACAAGCAATTGCTCGAAAAGGAAATCATCAACAACACCCAGCGGGAATACCGTCGCGTGGTGTTCACGCTCGCTGGTGCAATGGACCCCGGTCGAGACGATGGAGGCGCTGCCATCGATGATCAAGGACGTGGTCGAGGCAGGCGGCATGAAGTTCGTGCGCGCCGGTTTCGTCACCTTCGGCGCGCAAAGCTATGATTTCGACGTCGAGTTCGATTCCCCCACCGCCGCCTTCCAGGAATTCTATGACGCGCGCCACGCGGTTGGCCTCGCGATCGTCCGTTGCCTGAACGACGCCGGCATCCAGCTTGCCTACCCGACCCAGACCAGCTTCACCGCCGCGCCCGACGGACGGATGGTGCTGCCCTATCCGACGGACGATGCAGCACCAGCCCCGGCCAAGTCGGCCTCGAAGGCGGTAAACGGTCGCACGGGCACCGGAGCCGCGCCAAGCGATTCCGCCGTCGATGGCGACGTCGGCACCGGCTGAACCGCTATAGCGACCCCTCGTCGCCCTCCAGCGTATCGCGCTTGCGCCCGAAGATCTTCCCGAAGAAGCGCGAAATCGCCGCGCCCGCGACCGCAAGCCCGCCCAGGATCACTTTCCAGAAACCGAACACGATCGCGAGCAGGCCCAGCTTCTTGGCCACGACCACGCCCGCGCCCGCCGCGACCAGCCCGGCCAGACCAAATTCGGCGGTCTTGTCGACCGACTTGTCGTAATCGGCATAGCTCGACCCAGGCGCAAACGCCGCCGCCTTGCCGAAATCGGTCGCCGCCGCGCGCACGTCGGGCAAATGCTTCATGTCGGACAGCATGTTGAGGCTCAGCACACCCTTCCGCCCGAGCAGCCGCACGTCGTAGTTGAGCGCATCGACCGGTGAATCCGAAAACTTGATGTCGCGCGCCCAGATCAGCGAATGCGCCGCCGGATCGTAAGACGGCTGCTGCGCCCAGCCGACAAGGTGAATCGTCGGATAGCCGCCTTTCTTGCGTTCGACATTGGCATCGGCCTCGCCCGCGCGAATGCTCTCGACGACCTTGTCATAATCCTCGGTCTTGGCGTCCTTGTCGGGGACATAGCCCGTGTCTTCATAGGTGACGATCGCGCCCCAGACATTGTCGTATATCGTGCGGCCCTTCTCGAACACGATGCCCAGCACCCCGTCGCCCGAGGATGGCGGGTTGCCCCACACCTTGGTCAGGATCGTCTTGGCCTCGTCGGCGGGCACGAAATAATAGCGCTCGCCCAGATGCAGCACGGCATGCGCGGCGGGAATGGCAACATCGCCGCTTTGCTTGTGCAGGCCCTTCTCGAAGGCGATCGCCTCGGGCGACAGCTTTTGCGGCGCGCTGTCCTTCTGCGCATCCGCTGCCGTGGCCAGCACCAGTCCCAGGCCGAGCGCGCACGCGCTGGCCACAGCCTTGAATGTCATCTGCTAAACCCCCCCGGTCGCGCGAGAATCGCGCGACCGACAAGGCCGTCAAACGCCGCCCTCGTCAAGGCTTAGCAGCGTGGCGTTCCCGGCCATCTTCGGGCCGAGCGAGCAGCCCAACGCGCGCTCCTCCTCCCCTCCCTGGAAGGGAGGGGCTGGGGGTGGGTGCGGCCCGCCGATCAACCGTAAC
>NZ_JSBN01000076.1 GCF_000797515.1 Sphingomonas sp. Ant H11 | reverse complement strand
GGGAGGGGAATTTTAACCCAGCCGCGCCAGTGCCGCGCTCAGCCGCTCGGCCTCGGCGGCCTTTTCGGCATGGTCGCGCGGGCCTTTTCGACCGCTTCGGGCTTGGCGCGCTCGACAAAGCTGGGATTGCCCAGCCGCCCTGCGAGTGCGTCGCGCTCCTTCGCGGCAGCCTCAATGCCCTTGGTCAGGCGCGCGCGCTCGGCATCGAGGTCGATCACGCCTTCGAGCGGCAGGACGAAGGTCGCCTCATCGACCACCACCTGCACCGCCCCGCCGGCCGGGCCATCCCCCGGCGTGACGTCGATGCGCGCAAGGCGTGCGATGACGCCCGCCTGGCGCTCGATCCGTGCGAGCGTTTCGGCGCTGGCATCACGGATATGCACCGGCATGCGCGTGCCCGGCGACACGCCCAGTTCCGTCCGCGCGGCGCGGACTTCGCCGATCAGGCGGATCACCCAGTCGATTTCCTGGCTGGCGGCAGGATCGATCGAGCGTGCATCCGCCATCGGCCATTTGGCGACGATCAGATCATTCTCGCGCGGGCCCATGGCGTGCCACAGTTCCTCGGTGATGAACGGCATGAACGGGTGCAGCAGCACGAGGATCTGGTCGATCACCCAACCGGCGACGGCACGGGTCTCATCGGCCTCCGCACCGGTCGCGGGGGCGTCCATCTGCCCGAGCACCGGCTTGATCAGCTCCAGATACCAGTCGCAGAAGCGGCTCCACACGAACTGATAGACCGCGTTCGCCGCGCCATCGAAGCGCAGATCGGCGAGCGCGAGATCGACCGCCTGGACCGTCGAGATCGTCTCGGCGATGATCCATTTGTTGACCGCGAGTGTCGCCTCCGGCGCATCGAGCGTCTTGCTCGCGCCGATGCCGTTGGCTTGCGCGAAGCGGCAGGCGTTCCACAGCTTGGTCGCGAAGTTGCGATAGCCCTCGACGCGCTTCTCATCCATCTTGATGTCGCGGCCCTGGCTTTCCATCGCCGCCATGAAGAAGCGCAAAGCGTCGGCGCCATATTTGTCGATCAGCCCGAGCGGGTTGACGACATTGCCCTTGGACTTGGACATCTTCTGCCCGTCCGCCGCGCGGACGAGGCCGTGCAAATAGAGCTTCTTGAACGGCACATCGCCCATAAAGTGGATGCCCTGCATCATCATCCGCGCATCCCAGAAGAACAGGATGTCGAAGCCCGAGATGAGCACGTCGTTCGGGTAACGGCCGTGGAGTTGCGGGGGGCGGTTTAGGAAACCGTTGCTCGCTCCCTCACCGTTCGTGTCGAGCGAAGTCGAGACACCGGTCACCGCCAGCGCAGGCTTCTCGACTTCGCTCGAAGCGAACGGGGGGAGTGGTGCCCTCATCCGGCCACCCCATCGTTGCGAACGGCCAGAGCGCCGAGGAGAACCAGGTGTCGAGGACGTCGGGGTCTTGCGTCAGCGCGACGCCTTCGCCGGCCTGGGCTTGCGCTTCGGCCTCGGTCATGGCGACGTAGCTCGAACCGTCCTCGGCGAACCACGCCGGAATCCGGTGCCCCCACCATAGCTGGCGCGAGACGCACCACGGCTGGATGTTCTCCATCCAGTTGAAATAGGTCTTTTCCCAGGTCTTGGGCACGATCTGGATCGCGCCCGAGCGCACCGCCTCGATCGCGGGTTTCGCCAGCGTCGCGGCGTCGACATACCATTGGTCGGTCAGCCAAGGCTCGATCACCACGCCCGAACGATCACCGTAAGGCGTCTGGATCGTGCGCGGTTCGGCGTCGTGTTCGGTGCCGTCCTTGTCGATGTGCGGGATCAGGAAGCCGTCGGCCTTCAACTGCGCGACCACCGCCTTGCGCGCCTCGGCCGTGGTCAGGCCCAGGAACGCGTCGGGGATCAACCCGGTGGGATCGGCGACCTGCACGACTTGCGCCTTGGCATCGAGCATGTTGAGCATTGCGCCCGCCGCGATGCCGGCGCGTTTTCCCACTTCGAAATCGTTGAAATCATGCCCCGGTGTGATCTTCACCGCGCCCGAGCCAAGCTCAGGGTCGGCATGATCGTCGGTGATGATCGGGATCAGGCGGCCGGTGATCGGCAGCTTCACATGCTTGCCGACGAGATGGGTGTAGCGTTCGTCCGCTGCGTTCACCGCGACCGCCATATCGGCGAGCATCGTTTCGGGCCGCGTGGTCGCGACTTCGATGAAACCCGAACCATCCGCCAGCGGATAGCGCAGATGCCAGAAGCTGCCCTTGATCTCGCGCGTCTCGACCTCGAGGTCGCTGATCGCGGTGCCGAGGCCGGGGTCCCAGTTCACCAGCCGCTTGTCGCGGTAAATCAGCCCTTCCTTGTGCAGATCGACGAACACCTTGAGGACGGCTTTGGAAAAGCCCTCGTCCATGGTGAAGCGCTCGTTTGCCCAGTCCATCGAGCAGCCGAGGCGGCGGAGCTGCTGGGTGATTTCCCCGCCGCTCTCTTCCTTCCACGTCCACACTTTTTCGACGAATTGCTCGCGCGTGTAATTGGTGCGCTTGTCCTGCCGCTCATTCAGTTGCCGCTCGACCACCATTTGCGTGGCGATGCCGGCATGGTCGGTGCCGACCACCCACAAGGCATCCTTGCCCTGCAAGCGGGCGTGGCGCGCAAGGATGTCCTGCAGCGTATTGTCGAGCGCATGGCCGATGTGGAGCGAACCCGTCACGTTGGGCGGCGGGTTGACGATGGTCCACGGCTCGGCACCGGGACGATCCGGGCGGAACTGGCCCGTGCTTTCCCAATGCGCATACCAGCGCTGTTCGATTTCGGCGGGGTCGAAGGTTTTTGGAAGCTCGCTCATAGCGTCTGGCTTTAGCCGCGACGCCGCAAAAGAAAAGGGCGGCCCGGCCGGACCGCCTTGCCCAACCTCAAAACTGCCCGTGCAGCCGGATCGCAAAGGCGCTGATCGGCCCGCGATCGCGGTTGTAGCCGGGGTTGCCGATCAACTGATAATCAGCGGTGATCGAAACCGGCTCGATCGGCACCCACGCATAATAGACTTCGCCAATCGCTTCCGCGCCCGGATGCGGCAGTTTGCCGTCACCGACCAGCACCCCCACGCCACCCGCATCGAGATAGCGCTGATGCACAGCGGAGATGCCGTTGACGACGGCGGCGATCCCGACCGTGTCGCCGCCGCGCCCCCACGACGCGCCCTTGATCGAAACGCCAGCAGAGGCGGTGCGATCGACATCGGTGAAATCATAGGGCTCGATCTGCCCGTCCGCGATCCCCGCGCGCGCAAACACCCCGACCGATGCCGTCACCGCCTGCTCCAGATTGACCGACGCGCCGATCCGCGTCCGCCAATCGCGCACCAGCGCGGTGTCGGGAGCCGTGCCCGTCTTTACAGCAAGCGCCAGCGCATCGTCGAAGCGACCGAACCGCCCATGATTGCGGAACACGGTGACGCGGACAGCGCCGTCGCGGTCCCCGATCGTGTGGCGATGCTCGATTTCGCCATCGAGTTGAAACTGGCTGAAATCGCGCTCCAGCATCTCGCCATTGGGGATTTTGGAGAGGTTGAACAGCCCGGCCCGCACCGTCCACGGCCCCCGATACCATTCCACCGCCGCGCCGGTGCTATACCCCCAGGCGTCGGCGGCATAATCGAAGCTGCCCGCATCGACGAGCGTCCAGTTGAGGAAATCGCGCGCGGATCGTGCGCATAGCGATTGGTGTCGAACACATCGCCGACACCGAACTTGCCGAGCGTCAGCACCACCCGGTCGGCGGTTCGCCGCGCGGCGAACTGGTTGAGCGTCGCCGTCGCATCGTCGCGCGCGCCGCCCAGATTGATCGTCTGGCGGAAGAACAGCCGCTGCAGCCGGAAATAGGGATTGCTCTTGCCGACCTTATACGCCTCCGCACTGGGGAAACCCGCGACGCCCAGCGTGTTGGACAGGCCAAAGCCCTGGTCCATTTCCGGGTTGATCCACACCTCGCCGCCCTGCCACGGGCGCACCCCGGCATAGAGCGTCGCGTCGGTCGTTTCCTTGATCTGGTGCGGGGTCAGGCTGTTTGGCCCGGCATAAGGCGAGGTGAAGCCCGGCGTACCTTGCGCGGTGAGGGTGAACTGGCCGTGGATGGCGAAAACGTCGGACTGCGACGAAGTCGAGGGGTCGTTGCCCGAAACGGCGGCTGGCGTGGTTTGCGCCATCGCCGGTGCTGCAATGCCAGCCAGAAGAGCCAGGAGGTAGATGCGCATCGGCGACTCCGAATGTACGCGCCAGCGCCGGTACGCCCAAACGGGGTGCGCACACCTATCCAGTACCAGAAGCGGACGATCTGCTTGTTAAGAATGCCCCGCCAACCGCCCGGCTTCGGATTCGGCGGCGCAACATCGCCACGCCCCGTAATCGCCCCTACCCGCCGATGCTAGCCGGAAACCGCGCGGTTCATACGTGATGCGCAAGGTCCGGGTCGACACCACACCAGCCCGGCATGAACCGCGCCTCATGCGACCGCGCATAGCCCAATGCCTTGTCGAGCGCCTTGTCGAAATTCTTCGCGACCGTCGTTTGCTTGATCAAACGCCGCAGATAGTCGGCCCAGATAAACTCGCTGAACGGCGTGGTTTCCTTGGCATAGCCGCCCGCCTGGCGCACCGCCCCCGCGAGCGAGCGGAACGGATCGTCGGCAAGGTCGCGAATGCGTTTCGGAATATCGGCATAGCCCCGACGCTGCCCCTGTTCGTCGAACGGGTGCAGCCAGCCGCGATTGTCGAGGAACACCCAGAAGGCATCCTGGCTGAGCGGTCGCAGATCGGCGACCACGGTGGTCAGCACTTCCTCCTGCCCCTCCTCGACCAGCGCGCGGGCAAGGTGATGATGGTCGATCACATAGGATTTGCCCTTGGGGCCGAGCACCACCGGGATCATGTGCCGCCCAAGATACTTGCCGGCATCGTCGCGCTGTCCGCGCCATTCGGCGCGCTTGCGCTCGACCTCGCGCAGGCCGACCGTCATCTGCGTCGGCCTCAGCGCATCGAGGGGTACGGGAAGAAGCATGGGCTCGCGGCTGGTTCTCATACCGTCATCTCCTTTGAAAATGGGCGTGTTGCCGCATCGACCGCATCGGCGACACTGCGCGCGCTGCGCCCGGCCAGTGCGATCTGCGCGGTGCCGCTCTCATTGAGCAAATCGCGCACCGGATCCTTCAGCCGTGCCAGCACCAAGGCACGCCCGGCCGCGCCCAGCCGGATCGACGCTTCGCCTAGAACGTCCACCGCCGTGCTATCCAAATCGCTGCTTTCCTCCAGGCTGAGGATCACCGTATGCGCATCCTGCGCCACTGCGCGCCGTTCGACCAGCGCCATGATCCGTTCGGCATTGGCGAAGAACAAGGGCTCGCCCGGCCGCAGCACCACCACATCCGGTTGCACCAATGCCTCCGGGTGGCGCGACCGATCGACAAAGTCGCGACCTTCGCCCAGCCGCCCAAGTTCGACCACTTCAGGCGACGCCAGCCGGTGAATGATCGCCAGCACCGAGAGCAGCACCGCCAGCAACATCCCGTACAGGACGCCGAGCACCAGCACGCCCAGCGCCGCTCGCTCGCCACATATTGGTCGCGGTCGATCCGCCACAGCCGCCGCAAGGGCGACGGGTCAAGCGCATGGAGCAAAGCCGAAACCACCACCGCCGCCAGGACCGGCATCGGCACGCGCGCGACCAGACCCAGCCCAAGCGCCATCAATACTGCCAGCCCGCACCCCGCGATCAAGCTCGCCCGCCGCGTCGCCGCGCCGGCGCTGTCATTGGCGGACGCAGCGGAAAC